>CADAXK010000027.1 GCA_902791865.1 uncultured Bacteroidia bacterium | reverse complement strand
AGCCATTGTGTAGTCCTTTTGTGTACGCCTAACATACTTACTTTCTTTATTTTCCATTTCGTTACTATTTTTATTGTAACGCTATTTTAGGACGAGACACTCGCATATACAAAAAAAGCGGGCATTTGCCCGCTTCTTGTACTATTCGTTATTTTAGTGGAATATGTATCTTACGCCAAGAGCAATACCCCAACCGAAATATTGATATAAGTCATTTGCTGGTTTATAATGACCTAGCAAATAAAAATGAGCCATTGGTCTTAAGTCCAAGCTTAACTGTAATGGAACGTCAAGATCTGTCAAGAAGTCGTATTCGAGACCAATTTGTGCACCAACACCCAGAGAAATATCCGAATGATTTGAATCGGCTATTATGGAGTTTACCTGAGCAGCAGGACCAACAAACCAGTTAAAACCAGAAACTATGTTCCAGTGCCACTGATAAGAACCAGTGAAGCCAAGGAACAAACCATGGTGCAAATGATCGATGCCAGCATTGTCGGTGTGCCAATATCTAACATCACCAACTCCAAGGTCAAGTTCCCATCTGTTGTCTGCATCTACCTTTGTCAAGTAAGATAGTTCTGCACCCAAAAGGTCACCACCACCAAATCTTGCACCCAGACCGCCGTTGTCGCTCTGTGCGTTTACATGCTGTGCCGAGCAAAATGCCAATGCTACAGCAGTAGCCATAATTACTAATAATTTTTTCATTCTTTTTTGTTTTAAATTAATTACATAAGTTTAAAAGCCATATCCGTTTCTATGGATGAAGCGCACAAAAATACAACAAATGATTTAATCGTTCTGTTTTATCTCATAAGATATATTAACCATCTATTGTTACAATAAATGCTCCATCCTTCTTGACATCATGCACATCGTATCCAAAGTCTGAACTTTCTGCGTCCCATGCCTCACAGCGTGAATAACTATTTGAACTGGATATTATTATCTTCTTGAAATTGAAATGTTCCGCGACTTCTTCAAGTGTAACATGCGGACTATCAGCCAGAACAACATAATCGACATCAACTTTACCAAAACTTTCGTCATCAATTGGCATAAAGTTGTCGTCAAGAACATAAAGACTTAATCCATCATAATTTATGAACTTGTTCTTGAAAAACACTTTGCGGTTATCAATCGTAGTTATCGTGGAGAGCAACTTGTCTTTACCAGATGATAGATTTACATACTTTTCTTTGTCGAGACCTTTCTTCAGCCAGTTGTTCTTGGCCGTGAACTCAATTTTCTCGGGCTGCACTGAATCAAGATTTGCAAACATTATGTTGTCGGTGCCGTCGATAATGTTTATTGCAGTAGTTTTGTTGATGTTGTAAACGACCAAAGTCTTTTGTGAACTTGATTCTACCGATTGCCATAAGTCTATTGCGCTGAAAATTACGCAGAATATCATTGCTACAAGCAGATGCCTATATCGTTTTGTAAAGAAAAAGTAGGTTGCTAGCATTATTATCGCGGCATAAAGCAAAAGCATCTGCGGAGCATCAATGTAAATGTCCTGCGTTGTGGAAAACGGCAGGTTTTCGATTGACAGGCAGGAATAATTCATTGCTTTTGCAATCCACGACAGGCAGTAGGCAACCGTTGTAGAAACGTATGGAATCCACGACACCGCAAAGAAAAGGAAACAAGTCCATATTGCAATTGTCGAGATGGGAATCATCACATAGTTGGTGAGCAGAAAATAATTGGAAAACTGATGGAAATAATAGAAACACAACGGCATTGTTGCTAATTGCGCTGCCACCGAAACGGTTGTGAGCGACCAAATCCAGTCGAGAAGTTTGTTCTTGACCTCGAAAATTGCATACAATTTTGGCTGCAATATGATAATGCCGATTACTGCCGAGTACGAAAGTTGGAATCCTATATTCACAAGGTTGTATGGATTTATCACAAGCAGGATGAACATGCTTGCAAAAACCGCATTGAGCGAACCGGGACTGTTTTTCTGCAACTTTCCGAGCGACATTATCGAAAACATGAGCGATGCTCTTGTTACAGATGGTGATAAGCCTGTGAATAGGGCATACAACCATATAAGCGAGATGGTTAGTACAACTTTCAGCCAGTTGAGTTTGTCGTTTTTGATGAACGACAGCAGAAAGACGATAATGCCGTAAATTATGCCAACATGCAATCCTGACACAGCCAAAATGTGCATTGCTCCAGCCGACGAATAGGCATGGCGGATTTCATCGCTGAGGATGTCGCTGTAGCCCATAGTCATTGCCGACATAACCGAAACTTCATCATCCGAAAGGCCGAAATCGCGCAATAGTCCGACAAGTTTCATACGCAGACGCGAAAGTTTCGGGCGGAAGCCAACAGCCTCGTCGTCAATCAGTCGCCAATCATCACCAGCGAGGTAGTCGGAACTGAAAATCATGTTGTAGGCAAGGTATTTGCGATAGTCGAACTCTTCGGGATTGCCCTTGTTTTCGATTCCCGACAATTCTGGGCTGAAAACTATCCTGTCGCCGGTACGCAGAAGCACCGATGCCGAATCCTTTTCCAAGTAAAGCAAAGTGCGCCCCGAAGTTTCTATCCATTCGTCGCCATCGCGAATGGCGGAAACATTAATTTCGAGCGAAACATTGTTTTCCTTTATCTTTGGATCATCCGCAATTTCACCAATGACAAAACCATTGTAACCAGCGAGTTTATCATTTGTCTCTCCTTCAACATTAAATAGAGCTAAAAGCAATCCAGTTGCAACAAGGAAAACATTTGCCGAAATGCCGACAGCAAGCGACAAACTATATTTAGGTATCAGTTTGAATACAAAGAAGCATATTGCAGAAATGCCGAGGAATGTCCATCCAATCCATTGCGGTATAGGTAGGAGCAATGCCAATACAATTCCGATAATCAGCGGAATTGTCAATCTAATGAATGGATAACGTCTTATTTCTTCGGCAAATGAAAATGTCATTGCTTGCTAATTTGCTCAAGCACCTTTATCAAGTCGCTGTCCGACATTCCAAGGAACGTTAGCGAAGAATTTGCAGCCTCGGCAAGTTCGTGATCGGGATAGTCGGCAATGAATTTTTCGTAATACAGACGTGCTTTTTCCTGATTTTTCAGGTAGTTTTCGTAAATGTACGCCTTCTTGAATATGCAAAGAGGATAATTTCTGTAATCCTTGTAATTCTCCTCGATTCGTGTCAAATATGTAATTGCATTGTTGGGTTGGTTGGCGTTTTCGCTTATTTCGGCGGCACGGAAAAGGTATTCGGGAGCAAGAGTGTCGGTTGTGTATTTGTCGGCATATTCTGCATACATACGTACCATCTCGATGGCCTTGTCCTTGTCGATTGCTTCAGTCTTGTCCTTGTAAAGTTCGGTTTCCTTGGCAGTGATTTCGTCGTACAGCTTTTCCTGCTCGGTCTTTTCGTGCTTGCAACCTGCCAACAGGCACAACAACAAAGCAAGCATTAGCAACAATCCGTTTCTGTGTAAATTCAGTTTCATTTCAATTGCGTTTAGGAATGCAAATCTAATGAAAAATATCGTTGTCAGACAATTTTTATTACGGCTCTTTCTGTCATCTCGGAAGCTATGATTTTCCGATGATGCGGATACGAAGAATCGTGAAAATCAAGCTATCCGTGATCTCCTTATTTGACTACCCAAATGTATTAAAAAGGAGATTCCGCACAGTTGAACAATATTACGCTCCCCGTTCCGTATCGCGTTATTGTTCTAACTTGCGGAATGACAGGAAGACGTAAATAAAAAAGGCGAAAGCATTATGCCTCCGCCCAAAAAATGATAATTATGACAATACTTTATTCTACAACGATGTTCTTTACAACAACGCCATCGGCAGTTGCAATTCTAACCATGTAGTTAGCCTTTGCAAAACCTTCTGCGCTTATAGTTTCAAAGTTGGAGTTTACATCCTTGCTCATTACTACGCGACCAGTCATATCGATGATAGTAATGTTCTGCATACCATTAGCAGCGATGTTGATGACCGAACTTGTTGGGTTTGGATAAACATTTATTTCGCCTGCTATGTTTTCGTCAACCGAAACAGGATCAGTAACAATGATATAGTCTTCCTTGATTTTGACCGGATACCAACCACCTCCAATTTCTGCTATTATTATCTCGTCATCTGATGCGGCAAGAGCTACAGTATACACGCCTGCTGTTTCGTATGTGTATGAAGGATTTTCTTCGGTTGATGTTGCATCTGACCTTAAAAGATAGTTGGCGTTGAATAACCACTGATAGTGTACTGTGCCAGTATATGGTTCATCGTTCAATGTTACAGTTGTATTGTTAGTAAAATGTACGGTTTCGCCAGTTTCTATTGTGGTTACATCGGCAGTGAAATCAACATTGAAAACAGGAGTAGGAGCAGCACTTACATTCACACCAACGGTCTTTGTACTTTCTGTGTTGTTTTCTCCGTATGCAGTAAGCGTAGTGGTGTAGTTCCCAACGGTAGCGTAAGTAACGGTTACAGTGTTTTCAGTTGAAGTTGCTGGATTTCCGCCTTCGAAAGTCCAAGCTATGCTTGTTGCGTTTTCGCTGGTGTTGGTATATGTGATAGTTTGTCCAGCAGTAATGTAAACAGCCGAACCGCCGAGCAATTGGGTTGCTTCTGGATTGGTTGTAAAGTTAGCAACAACAGAATTTGAAGTTTCTTCCTCGATTGTTACAACAATGCCAGTCGGGAAAGTTACAGCTTGATTGTTAAGTGGCACATTGTTTCCCATTACATTTGCTGTTCCTGTTACATTGCACGAAATGTTAAGGTTGTATTCTTCAGCAGTAGTTGGAGTTCCTGTTAGATGCAGTGTTGCATAGTTGTTGGTTGTCGGATCCATATCAACGCGGCTTACGCAGTATGAAAGTCCGTCTGGCAAGTTGGAGAAACCTGTGATAGTCATATTTGTAATTGTTGCGGCAGCCTGCATACCCATATATTCAACATTGGTATTTGCAGGGCATTGGATCGTGATGCAAACATCAACGGCTTCGTTCACATTGTAGGTAAGTTCTTCGGGAGCATAGTACGGAATTGTTGTCTGGCTCATCGGCTGGTTGGTTACAGCTGGACAAGGGTCGTCGCAAACAATTTCAGATGGCTGTGATTGTCCTTCTCCAATTGTCAATACAATGCCTGTCGCGAAAGTTACACTTTGATTATTCAGAGGGAAATCGCTACCCATAGCACTTGCCGTTCCTGTAAAAATGCCTGACAATTCGAGGTCGTAGTCTTCGTTTGCAGATGGCGCTGTACCTGTGATGTGAATTGTTGCATAGACATTGGTTGTCGGGTCCATTTCCACACGGCTTACGCAGTACGACAAACCTTCGGGCAGATTTGAAAGACCCGTAATTGTAAGGCTCTGGATTTGTGCCGTAGCGGGGAAACTGTAAACTGTGACATTAGTCGTTTCTGGACACATGATTGTAATACATACGTCAACGGCTTGTCCTTGTTCGAAAGTAAGCGACTGCGGACAGTAGTACGGAACGCTCGTATTGCTGAAAGTCTGGTCGGTAATTGGTGTACATGCGTTGTCGGTACACACGATGCTTTGTGCTAAACTGCACATGCTCATTGCAAAGATTGCAATTGCTGAAAGTAAAAATCTTTTCATGTCAATGATGTTTTAAATGCTAATTTGTTTTATGTCTGCAAAGTAAACGAAAAAAATTGAAATGGTTGCCATGTGGTGAAAAAAAATGTTGAGATGTTGTATCCAGCATCTCAACATTTTATGTTTCAGTGATTACAATCAGGTGGAAATCCTAGCCCTATTCCTTTACGAATTTTTTCTGTTCGAATCGCTCACTGAGCTTGTCGAAGTGATGGATTTTCACCACATACACTCCACTTGCCAATCCATTGACATCGCATACTGCATTGTCGCTGTTTACTTCCATGCGATAAACAACTTGTCCCAATGTGTTTACAATTTCAATTTCGGAAATTATTTCCGATGAGGTAATGTTAAGGATATCGTTTGCTGGGTTCGGGAAGATGGCGATGTTGTTTTCAACTTCGCTTATGCCAGTTACAATTGCAGTTGCTGTTTCCGATGCATCAGATGTGCCACCGTTAGCGCAATTGGTAATGATGTAATAGGTGTCGCCTTCATGGCCTTGCAGGTCGACTGAAGAGGTGTTTGTCTCGGTTGCAATTCTTTCTCCGTTGCGGTAAACTTCGTATGAAGTTGCATTCTCGGCAGCATTCCATGTCAAAACAATTCCGTAGGATTCCACTCTTGCAGTAATGTCGGTAATAGCATTACATATTGCTTCGGTTTCTGCTGTTATTGTTTCCGAAGCATCGGAAGTGCCACCGTTTGCACAGTTGGTAATGATGTAGTATGTGTCGCCTTCGTGACCTTGCAGGTCGATTGCGGAAATGTTGGTTTCTGTTGCAATTCTTTCACCGTTGCGATAGATGTCGTACGACAGGGCATTTTCTGCAGCATTCCACGACAATACCACACCGTACGATTCGACTTGTACTGTGAGATTTGTTACAGCATTACATTCTGGAACTACGATTATCTCGGAGAATGTAGCTTCGATGCTATGACCTTCTTCGGTGACATTCTCGAATGTGTAGCTTGTAATTGCACCTTGGCTTTGTCCGTCAACAACTACATTTTCAATTTCATAACCTTCGTTTGCTGCTATTGCGAAAGTTTTGCTTTCGCCGCAGTTGACCTCAACATCGCCAGATGGGGTTATTGAACCACCTTCGCTTGCACTTGCCGTAATTATGTACGACAACCGATTGAATGTTACGTTGATATTTTGCGGTTCGCTTACATTTTCAATTGTATAAGAATTGTTTTCATCAAGTGAAACTTCATTTCCATTGACGGTTACAATTCCAATTTGGTAGCAGTCGTCGGGAGTAACTGTAAATGGGAAGTCGTCACCTTCGGTGATTGTCTGTGTTCCTGTCGGATTAACAGAACCACCTTCGGCATCGGCATTTACTACAATTACAACTTCGCCAGCAGGTATAATTTCGAAAGTTGCCGAAATAGTGTGGTTTGCAGTCACATTTGTAAATGAGTGTGAACTTGCAGAGCCAACGCTTTGTCCATCAACAAGCACATCGGAAATCATATAGCCTTCGTCTGGTGTAATTGTATATGTAATGTCATCGCCACAATTGACACTGGTGCTACCTGCATTTGAAATCGTACCGCCATTTCCAGCCGAAGCAGTAATTGTGTAGGAAATCTGGCTTAATGTAGCGTTAATGCTTTGCGGTTCGGTTACATTTGAAATAGTGTAAATGTTGTTCGTTGGAGTAACGGGCGTGCCGTTTACGGTAACCGATGCAACTTCGTAGCAGTCATTTGGTGTAACGCTGAATGTGTAGCCTTCACCGCAGTTAACAGATGTCGGTGCGCCAGTGATTGAACCGCCATTGCCGGCTGAAGTCGTTACTGAGTATGAAATCAAACCGAACGTTGCGTTAATGCTTTGTGCTTCTGTTGCATTTGAAATAGTGTAAATGTTGTTCGTTGGAGTAACGGGGTAACCGATGCGACTTCGTAGCAGTCGTTTGGTGCAACGGTGAATGTGTAGCCTTCACCGCAGTTAACCGAAGTTGGTGCGCCATTGATTGTTCCGCCGTTTCCAGCCGAAGCTGTTACTGCATACGAAATCTGGCTGAATGTTGCGTTGATGCTTTGTGGCTCGGTTACATTGGCGATAGTGTAGATGTTGTTTGTCGGAGTAACGAGCGTTCCGTTTACGGTAACCGATGCAACTTCGTAGCAGTTGTCGGGAACAACGGTAAATGTGTAGCCTTCACCGCAGTTAACCGAAGTTGGTGCGCCAGTGATTGTTCCGCCGTTTCCAGCCGAAGTGGTAACCGATGCGACTTCGTAGCAGTCGTTTGGTGCAACGGTGAATGTGTAGCCTTCACCGCAGTTAACCGAAGTTGGTGCGCCATTGATTGTTCCGCCATTGCCAGCATTTACTGTTATCGTATAGGTAGGCGTTGGTGCAATGTTTTCGACATTTACGCAACTTTGTGCAGCAAGCGATTCGCTGTCGTCGCTACATACGGCACGGATATTAAAGCAATGTTCGCCAGCCGAAAGGTCGTTTGCCGTATATGTTCCGCCTGTAACATTTGAGGCTACGAGGGCACCATTATCATATAGATTTACAACAACATCAGAAACTACGTTTCCGCTTATGCTTATGTCGTCAACGCAGAACATATACACATCTCTCGACACGCAATGAATTGCTACATATTTTGCGTTTGCAGGAACGGTATATGAATATTCTGTCCAAGTCGTTGTGGTTGTTGTTATTTCGTTCAAATTTGTAAAGTCGCTTGCAGAATTTCCAGTTGTGGAGTATGCTGCATAGAACTGTTCGTTGGTATAATTATATGAATACGAACGGGCAAAGAACGAGAATGTAAAATCATCAGAGAAATTAAGCTCCGGACTGATAATCCAGTCATCGTTTTGGCTGACGTATGGGGCACCGATGAATTTGTCACCAGAATGTGCGTTTACATTTGCCGATGAACCAGTTAATTCTTCGTCGTCAAGGACTATGAACGCCATCTTCGAGCCTTCGTTTGTAAAGCTTATTGAACTGAACTGGTTGGTATTTGTGTTGTCTCCATCGATGTAGGTCCATCCGACAGTTCCGGGCGAGTTGATAGTTCCGTATGTATGTCCTTCAAAGTCGTCGTTGATAGTAAATTGAGAGGTTGCCTGTGTATCCCAAGTGATTGTGGCGGTTGTGCCGTTAAGAGCGACCTGCAATCCTGTTGGCGGTTCGCACGATGGTCCGATAGCCGTGATTGTCAGCGTTTCGTTCCAAGTCCTGTTACCGTCTACAATCTCAACATTTATTGTAGCAACATGGCCGTCGGGAACATTTTCTGCGACTGTGAAACTGAATGTTTCGGTTGCCGTTGCGTTATGGCTTAACACTCCGATGTTTGCAGTAGCGGTGTTAAGTGTAATATAATCGTCTGTGGTTGATAATGTTGCAGATGTGCTTGCACTTGTTGATGCTACGCCATTGTTGACGAATGTAACCGAAAGGTCGCTGGTCGTGTTGTAGTTGGCTGTTGTCGGGGTATAACTTTGTACGGCAACTTCTGGTTCAGGTAGATAGCAACTAATTTCGGCTTCCCAACCAGTGTTTGTTGTGCGGTTGTTGGAGTAAAAATAAATTGTAAGAGCACCGTCATCATTTGTGGCGGTTACAACGCCGTTTGTGCCAATCTCAGCAGGGTTTGTTCCGCAATATTGTCCTATTTGTGTAGCCGATGTGCTTGTACCATCGTATATTGTGATATAGTCGTTGCAAGTTGTGGTATTCCAGTTTGTCGTCTGCTGTAGCCCAAGTTGCGTAAATGTAAGCCTAACGTAAGCACCTTCAGTGCTAGGATAGATTGTCTGTGTATATCTGGCGTTATTTCCATAGTTGCCATCGCCTCCTGGGTCCTTGTATGTTCCGCCACAAGCATATATTGTTTCGTTACTCATATTAATTTCTGATACCACGCTTATATATGCAGTTTTTGTCTCTTCATCGAAGCCAAAGGGATTTGTTGCAACCAATGTTACCGTGTATTCGCCGGGTTCATTGTATGTTACGGTTGGATTTTGCTCTGTTGAGGTTGCAGGAGTTCCACCCTCGAAAGTCCACTGCCATGATGTAGGCATGTTGGTTGACAAATCTGTAAAATTCACCGAACCACCTATAGATACTAATGTTTCCGATGCAGAAAAGTCGGCCTCGGGAGGGATGGCTTCATAAACTGTGATTTGTCCAGTTGTCGATGAGGAGCATCCGTTATCGCTTACAGTAGAGAGTGATACATTGTATGTGCCTGGTACATTGTAAATTACTGTAGGGCTTGCTGCTGTACTTGTTGCTGGTGAAGCACCCTCAAAAGTCCACGATGTCGAAGTTGTACATGCTTCTAGTGTATTGTTGAATTGTATGCTTCTGCCTTCGTATGCTACTGGTGGATTGGTTGTAAATGATGGTTCTGGGCATAGGCTTACATCTAGACGCACGCTTGCCATATTCTGGGTTGTTACAGTGAATGTCTTTGATACATATCCGTCTTTTGAGAATGTAACGCTGTACGTTCCAGCATATATGGGACGGTGGTAATCGCCAACAGGGGTTGCAGTATAAACCTCCGAATTGTCGGCATCGTGGTTGTTTATGAAAACCTTCACGCCACTTAAAGGTTGGTTTGTACATGCATCGGTTACAATTCCTCTGAAGCCGTACAATGCCTGTTCGGTAAAATTTAGAATTGCCTTACGATTGTATCCCCAATATGTATTAAGGTTTTCTGTGCCTAATGTTTTCTCATTTGACCATTCAAGTGTAAGTTCCCTGCAATGATGGAAATAGTTCATGTAATCTTGACGACCACCCTCTGTATAATACCAGTCGCAACCTTCAGTAACTCCGGTTGTATTATTATATGAAGAACCAGGTCCTTTAAAATAGCGTGAATTGATAGCATGACACGTATCTGCATATTGAAAACATACATATTGCCACCAATTGTCATCTGGATGTGGATGAGTTGAGGAAGTCCAATTTTGTTCGTCCCATGGGTAGTTTATACATTCGGTTCCCCCGTGACCATTGGCAGCCATTACAAAATGGTGTGCGGCAGCATAATTTTTCACCATGGTAACTTCTGGGTCGCTAGTTCCTGCATAACCATTGATGTCAGGGAAGCTGCGGTTTAGGTCGGTTCCATTGGCGTTTGTTCTAGTTGCGTTTGCTATGCTTGTGCCGTTTGTCGAACCACTGAAAGTACCATCGGGATTGGTAAGCGGCGAGATGTAAATCTCCATGTTGTTTACAAGGTTTGTTACCTGTGCATCGGTGCCATATTTTGTCAAAAGTTCGTCAACAAGACGAATCATGAAATACCAGCCAGTGGTTTCGTCGCCGTGCATTGTGCTGCTCCACCAGAATTCGGGTTCATCCTCGTTGGTGCCAATGTTGTCCGAAATAACCATTGTTATAATAGGGCGGTTGTTGACCGAATAACCTATTGTGTCCATCTTGCACAAAGTGGGATAATTCGTTGCATAATTGTGCATCATTTCCAGATATACGGCGTATGTCGGGTAGCGGTCCCAGTTTGCCATCTGTGCTACCGAAGTTGCCATGTTCAATGCACGGGTTTGGCGATAATATTCATAAACCGGTTCATATTCAATGCCGTAAGTCTTGAACTGTTCGTATTCGCGGGCATTTGCATATGCCTCTACGTATGCATCGGTTATCTTATCAATTGAAATGATGTGCCCTAGTTCGTTAACGAGCTCGCGATTGCCGTTATGCGGAAATCTTAGCACTATTTCTCCACGATTTTCAAGAGTCTGCTCTATGAATTGCAGGTCGTCTTTTGTCTGTCCGAAAACTGCCGATACTACTAGTAATAAGACAGTTATAATAGATAACTTTTTCATATAGTCAAAAGTTTAAATTACGAACTCCAAATTTAATAAAAAGAAGTTAACTGCAAAATATTATTTGGGTGTTTTAGATAAAAATGATAAAAAAAACGCATCAAATACCAATTTGTACTTTAAAACAGACAATATTTTCTGACACTCAGAATGTTGTTTTGTTAGTTACAATAATGGTATTCATTGAGTAAACAAGACCTTTTTTAAGTTCTTAAACTTGTTTCAAGATTTGAAAAAAAGGATGTCTCGGGCAAAAGTTTTTGTAATTTTGCGCTGAATTTCCACATATTGTAAAAGGTTAATTTATGGATTTCTGTGCTTTAAAGTCGAATTTCAAAGGTGAAGTTTTCACCGACAACATACATAGGATAATTTATGCTACCGATGCGTCTGCCTACCGTGAAATGCCGATGGCTGTATGCGTGCCAGAAGACAACGACGACATACGCGCCGTAATCCGCTTTGCCCGCGAAAACGGACTTAGCATAATCCCACGCGCTTCGGGAACTTCAATTGCCGGTCAGGTGGTGGGAAACGGAATCGTGGTTGATGTATCTAAAAACTTTGGCAAGGTGCTGGAAATCAATGAAAAAGAAAAATGGATTCGCATTCAGCCCTGCATTGTGCTCGACGAACTGAACAAATACCTTGCACCGCATAATCTTTTCTTCGGTCCCGAAACTTCCACATCAAACCGCTGTATGATTTCGGGAATGGTGGGCAACAACTCCTGCGGTTCGCATTCGCTAATCTACGGCAGTACTCGCGACCATTTGTTGGAGGTAAGATGCATATTGTCAGATGGTTCCGATGTTACTTTCGGCCAACTTACGCGCGAGGAGTTTAATGCTAAATGCGAACTTCAGTCGCTCGAAGGCGACATCTACCGCCATATCCGCGACTTGCTGTCCGACAAAAATGTGGTCGATGAAATAAAAGCCAACTATCCCGACCCCGAAATCCGCCGCCGTAACACCGGCTATGCCCTCGATTGCCTTCTCGACAACGAGATTTTTGGCAATTCCGACAAGAAATTCAACTTCTGCAAGCTCATTGCCGGTTCGGAAGGAACTTTGGCGTTCATCACCGAGATAAAGTTGAACCTTGTTGATAAGCCTTCGAAAAACAAGGCTTTGATGTGCGTTCACACAGCTACACTTGACGAAGTCTTCGAGGCTAACCTTGTTGCGCTGAAATATTCGCCGTCGTCTATTGAACTGATGGACAAGAAGGTGCTTGACCTTACAAAAGAGAACATCGCCCAGCGTCAAAACCGCTTTTTTGTGGAAGGAGACCCAGAGGGCGTGCTGATTGTGGAGTGGGTTAACGACGACGAAAACTGGATTCAGCAGCAGATTGCGGCTCTTGAAGCCGATTTGCGCAGTCACAACTACGGCTATTGCTATCCCATTGTCCGTGGTGCCGATATTCCAAAGGTGTGGGCGTTGCGCAAGGCTGGACTTGGCGTGCTTGGCAATATGCCCGGCGACCGCAAACCAGCACCTGTAATCGAAGATACAGCAGTGAATCCCAAGGATTTGCCAGCATATATGAAGGATTTCCGCGCTATGCTCTCTCGCCTCAACCTCGAATGTGTGTTCTATGCCCACATCAGCACTGGCGAACTGCATCTGCGTCCGATTCTCAACCTGAAGGATGCCCACGATGTTGAACTTTTCCATACTGTTGCGTTGGAAACTGCAAAACTGGTGAAAAAATATCACGGTTCGCTCAGTGGCGAACACGGTGACGGTCGTTTGCGCGGTGAGTTCATTCCGCTGATGCTTGGCGACAGGATTTACGAAATGTTTGTCGAGTTGAAAAAGGTCTGGGACAAGGACAATGTGTTCAACGCCAACAAGATAATCGGTACGCCGAAGATGAACACCCATCTGCGCTACAAGCCCGGTCAGCAGACTCGCGAGATTGAAACCTACTTTGACTTTTCGCGTACTGGCGGTTATCTGCGCACGGCCGAAAAGTGCAATGGTGCTGGCGACTGCCGCAAGTCGCACATCATTGGTGGGACGCTCTGCCCGAGTTTTCAGGCTACGCGCAACGAGCAGAACTCCACACGCGCCCGAGCAAACATTCTCCGCGAACTGATTACAAATTCCACCAAGCCCGACCCGTTTATGGAAAAGGAAGCCTACGATGTGCTTGACCAGTGCCTGCTGTGCAAGGCCTGCAAGTCGGAATGTCCGTCGGGTGTGGATGTTGCCAAGCTAAAAATGGAATTTTTGCAGCATTACTACGACCATTATGGCGTACCGATGCGCAGTCGTGCGGTGGCATTGCAGCCGAGGCTCTACAAGTTGGCATCGCTAGTTCCGCACATTTCAAATTTCTTCTTTAAGAACAAATTTTTCTCGAAAATAATCCAGAAATCCATCAATTTCAGCACCGAAAGAAGCATTCCACTTATGAGTATGGTAAATCTCAGGAAACAGGTGCGCAAAATAGGAGAGATGCGAGCTGAAAAACCGAAAAAGACCATTTTCCTTTTCGTTGACGAGTTTTCACGCTATTTGGATACACATATTGCTGTGGATGCGGTTTCGCTGTTTACTAAGCTTGGCTACGAGGTAAGGCTTGCCAAATCGAAGGAAAGTGCGCGTACTTGGCTCAGCAAGGGGCTTGTGCGCAAGGCAAAGAAGATTGCAAACGCCAACATTGAAATGCTTGGCGACCTTATCAGCGACAAAACTCCGCTTGTTGGCATCGAGCCGTCGGCAATTCTTGCTTTCCGCGACGAATATCCCGATCTTGCCACCAAGGAAAACCGCGCCAAAGCCGAAAATCTTGCCAAAAATGCGCTTCTGTTCGACGAGTTTATCTGCCGTGAAATCGATTGTGGCAATATAACATCCGAAATGTTTACCGATGAGGCTGCAAATGCAATGTTTCACGGACATTGCCAGCAGAAGTCGCTAATCGGGACGAAATTCACCTTGAAGGCTTTGTCTCTGCCGAAGAATTTTACGGTTAAGGAAATTCCTAGCGGTTGCTGTGGCATGGCCGGTTCGTTCGGCTACGAGAAGGAGCACTACGAACTTTCGATGAAAATTGGCGAGTTGGTGTTGTTCCCCGCTGTACGCAATGCCGAGCCTAACACTATAATTTCAGCCGTCGGTACAAGTTGCCGTTGCCAAATAAAGGACGGAACGGGGGTAGATGCGCTGCATCCGCTGGAGATATTGAATAGGGCCGCGAAAAATTGTAAAGGCACGTTTTAAAACATGCCTCTACAATTTCGCTTATTATACAATTTGTACATTCCATCTATCTGCCGCTTTATTTCCCTGCGGAACTTTTCTGGGGCAAGAACTTCGACCATATCTTCCATTGATAGCAATTCCATCAAAAAATCGAAGGACGGCACCATGTAGTACGAGAAAATTGAATACTCTTCTTTTGTCTCGGTTTCCTTCTGCGACGAATGCAGAGGAAGTGTGCGAATGTGTCCGCGCTGCTCGTCGAGAACCTTGATTTTCACTAGTTCTGGTTTCTCTCCACCACCGACAATGCCATACAGCGGTTCAAAGTATTCCTTTGCATCGAAACTTTTAGGCAACTTGAATTTCTTGTCGGTACTGTGCATCGACATCACGCGGTCGAAGGCATAGCATTTCAGTTTTTTGTCGTAGGTATTCTTGCCAAACACATACCACCTCTGCTTGAAACATTTTATGCAATATGGCTGCAAGTTGAATGTCCTCGGCTCATCATCGAGGAATCTCTGGTAGGTAACTTCGAGTTCGGTGCTTGCTCGCATTGCATCGACAACAGTCTTTACATATTGCTGTCCGCCAGGCACTTCATCGAACAGAATCTTGTCGCGCATGTCCGAACATTCGAGCAACAAGTTGTTGATAGATAGCGAACTGAGCAGCCAGTTGCGGAAACCTTCGAAGTTGAGTTCTTCTTCGGCAATGTAGTAGCCGCGAGCCTTGTCGTACTTAATGTCGATGCCAAACATATCGGCAATCGCATCCTTGTGGTTGAAGAATGTGCGCTGTGCCAGTTCTTGTCCATTTTCGTTCAATACGCTTCTGTTCCACTCGCGCTGTAAATCGTCGAACTGAATATATTTGTAACGCTGTATAGTGTCAATCAGCCACACATACCTATTGAAAAAATTTCTTGCCATATAGTTTCTTCTTTAAATAAAGCGCAAAGGTAAAATACTGCATTGCCAAAAACAAGCAGTGTAAAAAGATTTTTTAATTGACAATTAACAATGGATAATGTACAATCGCCATTTTCGATAATGCACTGCGAAAATACAAAAAAAAATTCATACTGCCGAACTTTGGCAATTTGGCCACCTACCTTTGCTTCGAGAAAAACAAAGGACAATGATACGGATAGTATTTGCAATATTGATAATTGGTGCGCTTGCAAGTCTGATTGCAATGGCGTTGAAGGGAAGAATCGTCTCTACCGGCAAAATTTACCACCAGTCGCGCAAGGCATTGGCAGACGAAGGTTACCGCACCGAAAAAGTGGAGGGTCTAAATTATATGTGGATTGGTAGCAACCCCGTGATTTATAGCATCGACCCGATGGAAGGCATCAACTTGCTGAGGTTGCGGTTTTATCTAGTCGAGGAATTTGACGGACTCGAAGATGTGAACCGCGAAGGTATGTGCGTCATTGCCAACGGCCTCAACTTGGAATATGGAATGTCGTTTTTCATCGACTTCGACGAACCTAACTCGATAAGTATGGCTTACGAGGCGCGAATCCGCAACATCGGCGACTTTATGGCGGAAACCAAGCGTTTTTTGGAAATGCACAATGCTGCCGAAGATTATGTGAAACTGTCGATGCCAGCACTTATTGAGGAGTTTCCTTTAGTGGTTGATAATGAAAGAATTGGATTTAAAATAGCAAGATAAAATGGATTTATTTAAAACAAAAAGCGTTGTTTGCCAGCATTGTGGCGAGGTTTTAGGCACTTCAATAGGTTTGGATATATTAGTAGATCCGGCACCGACAACCCATTTCATTCTAATGTGTCCCCACTGCGGAAAGTTGGTATTCAAGCATTTTACAGGATTTAGGAAATAATAACTTTAAAAAGATAAACTTCATGAAAACTAGAAATTTGATTTTATGTGCTTTTGCACTTGCTTCATTGTCAAGCTGTACGGCGACAACACAGTGTTCGGATTATTCCTACTCGGAATACAAGACAGCATCAATACCCGCACCTGTAATCTATAGTATTCCGCAGATTGCCGAATTGAATGTGTCGGAAACAAGGATTACCTATACAGAACGCCTGAATATTCGCGTAAAGGACTACAATAATTCGCAGATTGACATTGTAGCCCAAGGCGAAAAGGAGGTTGTTATTGGCAACGCCATTAAACAGCATAATTGCGATGTGCTTGTCCAGCCTATTGTTGACATAGCTAGCGACAAGGACGGATTCCTGGTCGTAACAGTGAGAGGATACCCAGCGACCTACAAAAATTTCAGGAACTATACAAGCGATGATGAATGGATTCTGAAACTGCACGACACGGATGCCGACACTAAGGAGAAAAAGCAGGCTCCATTGGTAATCAAGGAAAAGTAATTACATGAAAATAAACTTATTAATAACCATTTAAAAACTAATGTTATGATTAAAGATTTTGAGTATGGTCCATACGACGATGACCCATCAACTGATGAAATTCTCGACTGGATGTTTCCGGACGAGGACGCTAGAGCAGAATATGACGAAGATGGAATTGACTATGACGATTAAAAACAGACTACTATGGAAAAGGATTTAGAAAAAAGGGAGAATTACGACCTGACGAAAGGAAAGTTTCCCGAAGAAATGAAGCCATTTGAGA
>CADAXK010000026.1 GCA_902791865.1 uncultured Bacteroidia bacterium | reverse complement strand
AACTACCAATATGAAAAAAGTTATCATAATTTCAACCAGTCTCCGCCCGGGCTCGAACAGCCACGCGATGGCGGAGCAGTTTGCCAAGGGCGCGGAAGCCACCGGGCATCAAGTGGAGTTTGTCTCGCTGCGAGGCAAGGAAATCAAGTTCTGCGTCGGCTGCCTGTCGTGCCAGAAGACGGGCGCGTGCGTCATCAAGGACGATGTGCCGGCCATCATGGAGAGCGTGCTCAACGCCGATGTGGTCTGCTGGGCCACGCCGATCTATTACTACGAAATGAGCGGCCAGATGAAGACCCTCATCGACCGCATGAACGCGATGTACCCCAAGGATTACAAGTTCCGCGAGGTCTATCTGCTGACCACCGCGGCCGAGAACGAGGAGTTCGTGCCGAAACGCGCCGAGGGCGGTCTCACCGGCTGGATCGACTGCTACGGCAAGTCCGCGCTCAAGGGCCACATCTTCTGCGGCAGCGTGGGCGGCCCGAACGAGATTGCCGGCAACGCCAAGCTGCAGGAAGCGTTTGAGATGGGGAGGAATGCCTGAGTTTGAAAAAAGACGGTGATACGTGTGCGAAAAGCCTTGACAAATATCGAGATTACGCAAGGGCTCTGCGGCTCTTGCGTTTTTTTTGAAATAAAACAAAATATATCGTTTGCGATATAATTTTATTTTGTAATTTTGCATCGCAAACGATATAATTTTTATATGGCATACGAACAACTAAAATTGGACAATCAACTTTGCTTCCGTCTTTACACGGCTGCACGACTGACGATGGGCGCCTACCACCCCTATCTCGACCCGCTGGGAATCACCTATCCGCAGTACCTGGTGATGCTGGTGCTCTGGGAACACGAAAAGCAGACCGTAATGGACATTTCGCATCGTCTGCAGCTCGACACCAACACGGTTACACCGCTTCTGCAGCGTATGGAGAAGGCGGGACTGATAAAACGCACCAAAGGCAAGGAAGATGCTCGCCAGCGCATTGTCACGCTTACCGACAAAGGTCTTGCTATGCAGGAACAGGCAAAGCACATACCCGAATGCCTGAGTGCCGAAATTCAAAACCATATAGGTTCGATTGAAGAACTGACTAAAATCATTCCGACTCTTGACAAACTCATCGAAGGACTAAAACAAACTAATAACGAACATTGAATTTATTGTTAAGTACAATACGATATTAAAAAAAATTTATAATGACAAAAAGTATAATTAGCATAGCTGTCGGACTGTTTTTCATTCTGTCGGCAAATGCACAAAACAACAAGACTATGGCAACGATTTATGATTTTAAGGCCTTGAACAACAAAGGCGCAGAGGTTGAAATGTCGCAGTACCGCGGCAAAGTTCTAATGATTGTAAACACCGCTTCGAAGTGCGGTTTCACACCTCAGTACGATGGTTTGGAAGCACTTTACCAGAAGTACAAGGACCAGGGATTCGTCATTCTCGGCTTCCCTTGCGACCAGTTCAAGCATCAGGAACCAGGCAGCGACGAGGAAATTGCTGAATTCTGCCGCATAAACCACGGTGTTACCTTCCCTCTTATGAAGAAAATTGATGTATTTGGCGAAAACGCCCACCCTATCTTCACCTACCTTACCAAGCAGGTTCCAACCGAAGAAGTAAAAGGTTTGAAGAACAAGGCCACAATGGCGTTGGTTGACAGTCTGAGCAAGTCGGAAGGTCGTGGCGAAGGCGATGTCCGCTGGAACTTCACCAAGTTCTTGATTTCGAAGGACGGTACGGTTATCAAGCGTTTCCCGCCGGTGGCTACCCCAGAAGATATGGATGCTGATGTGGAAGCTATGATTAAGCAATAGAATTTATTAATAACCAAAATGTTATCACGATGAAAGAGCAAGTATTAAAGGCTATGCGCGAGTTTGGTGCTCCCGTCAACGCTGGCAAAATTGCAGAAATTACAGGTCTCGACCGCAAGGATGTTGACAAGGCATTCGCCGAACTGAAAAAGGAAGGTGCGATTGTGTCGCCAGTCCGCTGCAAGTGGGAACCAGCAAAGTAAGACTTACCCATAAAAAACGCCACAAGGTTTTTCTTGACCCTGTGGCGTTTTTATTTTATCTATATGCTTTTATTCTACAACAAATTTTACCGTCTCACGTAAATTTTCACCATTTACTTGCAAGAAATACACACCTTTTTCCAAATCGACAACCGAAATTGTTCCGCAAGAAGAACCATTCATAACTTCCTGTCCCAGGACATTGAAAATAGAATAATCGACCTGTTCGCCCGAAAGATTCTTCAGATAGAGGACATCGGAAACCGGATTAGGAAAAACTTCCAATGATTGGTTTGTAGATTCGAGCACTGACACTGGATCTTGCGTTGGAATTATATTTACGATAATGCCTTCAATCTTGGTCATTCCGTAGTAAAAATTTTCATCGGGAATGTTGTACCAATCATCCAACGAACCGCCATAGCCAAAGTTGATATGGAACTTGCCGTCCGATTCGCGATAGCCATCGACAACGACGTTGTGTCCGACCGTACCCTCGGGATTTTCAACGGCCAAATGCGCAGGAAAACCTGCTTGCAAATTGGATATTAAAGTAGCGTACATTTCATCAGTTGCTTCGCGATACAACTGGCACTCGGTAAAGCCAAAACGCTGGTAAGCATCAAACGCCTGGTCAACACGAAATGTGCCCGAACCTTGCGAAGAATAAACCTGCGTGCAAGCCGTCCCACAAGCAAAAACCACAGCGGCTGCCAACATGTCGGGAAGTTCCTCGCCACGCTGGAAATGAGCATCTACGGAATCAAGCAACTCGTTCAACATCGGGAACGAAGGGAACTGCAAGTTTTCCCAGTCGTCATCGATTCTGTAGTTGCGACCTGCATAGTTGTGTGCATAGTCATCGTCATCGGTAAAGCGAGTGCCTTGTGTATTTCGCAAATAATTGATAATCTGCCCCATAGCAACAGCAGGACAACCGGCATAACTTTCAGAATTTCCATTCGACGGGTCTCTTGGGCAAAGCAGATTATACGGAGCATTCTGCGTCCAACTAGATGTAAGCATACCATCATTGTTTCGCGACGGCAGATTAGATGCAGGAATATCAACAGTTTTAAGTATTAGACTCTGCGCCCATCCATACGATGCGCCAAACATAATCAACAAGAAAAGAACTATCGGCTTTTCCCAAAAACGCCAAAATATTTGTGTACTCATTTGATATAAATTTAAATTAAACTTTATTTTAATTGGTGCAAAGATAGGAATTATTATCAATAATACAATGCTTATTATCATATCTTTAACTTATCTTTCACATTTATTCTTTCGAAACTAGAGCCCTAACAACATACAATCATTTTCTATCTTATTATTCGTACAATTTCATTTACTTTGCAAAAAATTGAATGATATACCAATAAATATTGGTAATGTCATAACAATTGTTTAGTTTTACAATTGAAATAAATCATAATAAAAATGATTAACGCACTGGTTGACACACAAAAAAGAACTGATGACATCGAGAAAATACCATCGGTTGACGAAGTGTTGGCACGATGGAAAGCACGAGCCGATGCATACCAGTATAGTCCCGACAAGTCACAAAACTACATCTCTCTCGAAGAATTTGGAGAGAAATTGTTGAACTCTGTCAGACAAAAGTTATGAATGAAAAAATTCATTTACTTTGCAAAAAATTTGAATATGGGAAAGATGTTCTCAATATTACTACTTGTGACAGCAACATGTATGATGGTACAAACAGGATGCGACAGCACAGGTGCAACTTTCCGCCCCAACGATGAACTATTCGAATATACCTGCTATGCCAAAGGCAGTTACTGGGTTTATGAGGATTCTGCAACTCATGGAATTGATAGCATAGCGGTTATTACAGAACCCCAAAAGTCAATTTCTGACGACCACCGACATGGTTCATCTTCTAGTGTAAAGACATTTTGCTACCAATATAACTATACTAACTGCGAGAATTCTGTAAACGATACTATTTTATTTGAAACTACAGTACATGGTGATTTATTAGGTAGCGGTCGTGTTGGAGATCGCCCTGAAGATTGCTATTTATATCCAATCCGTCCACACGGGAAATACACAAGGTCTGCATTTGCATTGACTTATATTAATTTGCAAGAACCTGTAAATGACTGTAATAATATATTATATTTTGAGGATTTTTATGTCCCACGATACGATAAAAAATATCAGTCATTAATTATAGCTAATAACAAATACAATGATGTAAAAAAAATTATAATCAAGGATAGGCAAAAAATGTTGGAGGAAAATTTTTTGTTCGATTCTATTATTTCGTATTGGGCAAAAAATATCGGTGTTATCAGATGGGAATGTCATGATACAACAGGTTCTACAATAATGAATCTTGTTAGATACGATGTAAAAAACATAAAGAAAAAGGATTTATTTAAAAGATAATCTTAAATAATAGTGTTTTCATTTACTTTGCAAAAAATTTGAATATGGAAAAGAAACTATTAATATCACTAATAATCGTAGCAATGTGCATTATGGCATTTATTGGATGCGACCATGGAATTTTTGCGACATTTAAGCCGAATGAAGAACTTTTTGAATATACTTGCTATGACAAAGGAAGTTATTGGGTTTATGAAGATTCTGCAACACACAAAATAGATAGTCTTTTAGTTATTACAAAACCTGTTAAGACGGTAACAAATGCAGAATATGGCAGCACAATCACTACAAAAACATTCAGTTTTCAATATTTTTACACCAGTGAAATAGCAAATGTTAAAGATACATTTATTTTTAAGCCTACAGTTCATGGGAATTTGCTACATTATACTAATTTAGGATGGAATCCAGAATGGTTTTACACCAATCCGTTTCATTCTAATGACAATAAAGGAAAAACTTTTCGTGGATCATATATTCTTGGGTATATAAATATGCCTACTCCTATTGATGATTCGGAAGGGAAAAGGCTCTGTGAAACAAATGCTTTGCCTTGGTGCGACAAATATTATCAGTCATATATGGTAGAAGGAAACGAATACGATGACGTTAAAAGGATGGTAGCAATAGGAATGTACAAATATCCATTTGATTCAATTGTTACATATTGGGCAAAAAATATTGGTGTAATACGCTATGAATATTATGATTCAATATCCTCGTCAATAATGAATCTGATAAAATATGATGTTAAAAATTTAAAGAAAAAAGAAGTACATAAAAAGTAAAACGAAAGTATTTAGTTTTCATTTACTTTGCAAAAAATTTGAATATGAAGAGAACCATATCAATCATACCGCTTATTCTGCTGTTAGCCACGGCATTCGCGCAGCAGCCCGACAAGGCGAAATATGCCACATCGCCAGCGGGATTTATGCAGAAGGAAATAATGAAGGACATCACAGGCAAGGAAGGCGAAGCGCCGAACGTCAAAAAGTTCGTAATGGACTTCGAAGGCAAGACCTACCCCACCGAAATTGCCAAATACACCACCGTATGGCACAATGACCCTGTTTCGCAAGGACTTAGCGGAACTTGCTGGGCATACTCGGCAACCTCGTTCATAGAGAGCGAAGCCTACCGCAAGAGCGGACATCAGGTGAAACTGTCGGAAATGTTCACGGTTTACTGGGAATATGTAGCCCGCGCCGAGGAATTTGTAAAAACACGCGGCAAAATCGAACTTGGCGAAGGCAGCGAATCTAACGCCATAAAACGCGTGATGTTCAACCACGGACTTATGCCCTACTCGGCTTACAACGGGCTAAAGGAAGGTCAGAAATACAACAACCATGTGAAGCTTTTCACCGAGTTCAAGGCCTATCTCGACGAAGTTGCAAACAAAAACCTCTGGGACGACGATGTGGTTGGCAAAGTGAAGGAAATCCTCGACCGGAACATCTGTACGCCTCCCGAAACATTCATCTACGAAGGCAATACCTACACGCCGAAATCGTTTATGGAGGAATACCTGAAAGTGAGACCAAACGACTATTTCAGCTTCATGTCGTTCAAGAAATACCCGTACAACCAGCGCCACGAACTCGAGGAACCCGACAACTGGTGGCATAGCAACGAATACTACAACATTTCGCTCGACGACTACATCTGGATTATCCGCAACGCCATCACAAACGGCTATTCGGTAAGCCTCTGCGGCGATACATCGGAACCCGGCTATGTTAAGGAAACCGAAGTCGGCATAATCCCCACTTTCGACATTCCAGCCAAGTACATCAACGCCGACTCACGCGAAATGCGCCTCGAAAACGGTTGCACCACCGATGACCACTGCATACAGATTGTTGGTTACCAAAAGATTAAGAATCAGTACTGGTACTTGATAAAGGACTCTGGTTCGGGCGGAATGGATGGAGAACACCGTGGCTACCGCTTCTACAGCGAGGACTACATCAAGCTGAAAATGATAAACATAATGGTAAATGTCGATGCCGCAAGGAAAATCCTGGACGGAATAATAAAATAGTAACAGTCATTCCGCATGACAAAGCGAACAGCATAAGGCACGTTGCTTGTGAGCCTGTCAGTGCGGAATCTCCTAAAGAAGAACAACATGACAGACGAATTCATAAACTTACTCAAACAAGATAAAATCCCCGTACTCGAGGAATTCTACACCATACAAGGCGAAGGCTTCAATAGTGGCAAAGCCGCCTACTTTGTGCGCTTGGGCGGATGCGACCTTGCCTGCCGCTGGTGCGACTCGAAGGAATCGTGGGTTCCACGCCTCGACCAATTTGTTAAGATAAGCGACATTATTGAGCGCGTAAAGCATACAACGGCCGACACTATTGTCGTAACAGGCGGAGAACCACTAATTTACAACTTCAACCGTTTTACCGAACTTTCGCATCAGGCAGGCATTACCACCATGATAGAAACAAGCGGTGCGCACGAGTTCAGCGGTGTGTGGGATTGGATTTGCGTTTCGCCCAAGAAGCAGATGCCACCACTGGCCGAGTTCTACCAGCTTGCCAACGAACTGAAAGTCGTTGTTTTCGACGAAACAGACCTCGAATGGGCAGAAAAATGCTCTCAGAAGGTCAGCGGACGCTGCGAACTCTACCTACAGCCCGAATGGAGCCAGTTTAAGCGCACCGGCGACATGGTTGTCGATTATGTGAAGAAAAATCCGAAGTGGAAGGTCTCGGTGCAGATGCATAAGTTTTTGAGGATACCATAGTTCAATTGACAATGGATAATGGACAATTGATAAATCCGCTCCGCATTATATAACGCATTGCAAATGCTAATATTCGTACGTGTCGGATTATAAATCCGACATGGCTGTTACACAAACATTTACACCTATTTATTTTTGTTCAAAAAAATACACAAAATTATCTTCTGTTCCCAATAAAAAAGGTATATTTGCGAATTAACATTATTAGTAACTAAATTTTATAATTTCTTAAATAACAGACGTTTATGGCAGAAAAAAAATTCATGACATGTGATGGTAACTGCGCTGCAGCTCATGTTGCCTACATGTTTAGCGAAGTTGCCGCTATCTATCCTATCACCCCATCATCACCGATGGCTGAATACATCGACGAATGGAGCGCAGGCGGCAGAAAAAACATCTTCGGTGAAACAGTTAAAGTAGTAGAAATGCAATCGGAAGCTGGTGCTGCCGGTGCTGTTCACGGTTCGTTGCAGGCTGGTGCCCTCACAACTACCTATACCGCATCGCAGGGCTTGTTGCTTATGATTCCGAACATGTACAAGATTGCTGGCGAATTGTTGCCAGGTGTTTTCCATGTTTCGGCTCGTGCTTTGGCAGCTCAGGCTTTGTCAATCTTCGGCGACCATGCCGATGTAATGAGTGCTCGTCAGACTGGTTTCGCAATGTTGGCTACCGGCTCGGTTCAGGAAATCATGGACTTGGCTCCAGTTGCTCACCTCGCAGCTATCGAAGGACGCGTTCCGTTCCTCCACTTCTTCGACGGTTTCCGTACATCTCACGAAATCCAGAAGGTTGAAGCTGCTGACCAGGACGAACTCAAGAAGCTCGTCAACTGGACAGCCCTGAAGGAATACCGCGACCGCGCTCTCAATCCAGAGCACCCTGTAACACGCGGTACAGCTCAGAACCCCGACATCTACTTCCAGACACGCGAGGCTCAGAACAAGTACTACGATGCTCTTCCAGAAATCGTTGCTAAGTACATGAAGGAAATGAGCAAGATCACAGGTCGTGAATACGCTCCTTTCACATTCTACGGTGCAAAGGATGCTACCGACATCATCGTAGCTATGGGTTCAATCACCGATGTTATCAAGACCGTTATCGACAAGGAAAATGCAAACGGAAAGAAACTCGGTCTCATCAGCGTTCACCTGTACCGTCCATTCAGCGTTAAGTACTTGATGGATGTTATGCCTAAGAGCGTTAAGAGAATCTGCGTTCTCGACCGCACAAAAGAACCTGGAGCAAACGGTGATCCTCTGTACTTGGATGTTGTTGAAGCACTCAAGGATTGCGCTGAAAGGCCAATGATTATCGGTGGTCGCTACGGTTTGTCATCAAAGGACACAACTCCGGCTCACATACTTTCTGTTTTCAACAACTTGGCAGCAGACAAGCCTATGAACCAGTTCACAGTTGGTATTGTTGATGATGTTACTTTCCGTTCTCTCCCGATACTTCCGGAAATTTCAATACTTCCGAAGGGTACTTTCGAAGCTAAGTTCTACGGACTTGGTGCTGATGGTACAGTAGGAGCAAACAAGAACTCCATTAAGATTATCGGTGACAACACCAACAAGTACAGCCAGGCATACTTCGACTACGACTCGAAGAAATCGGGCGGTTACACCTGCTCGCACCTTCGTTTCGGCGACCAGCCAATACTTGCTCCGTATCTTGTAGGTACTCCTGATTTCGTAGCTGTTCATGTTCCATCATATCTCCGCAAGTACGACTGCCTGCGCGGTTTGAAGGAAAACGGAACTTTCCTCTACAACTCGCCATGGTCGGTTGAAGAAACCAAGAAGCACTTGCCAGACAATGTAAAGAAATACTTGGCTGAAAAGCACATCAACATGTACATCATCGACGCTACTAAGATTGCTATGGAAATCGGTCTTGGCAACAGAACCAACACCATCCTCCAGAGCGCATTCTTCAAGATTTCTGGCGTTATTCCTTACGACCTCGCAGTAGAGCAGATGAAGAAATTCATCGTTAAGTCGTACGGCAAGAAGGGTGAAGATGTTGTTAACAAGAACTATGCAGCAGTTGACCGTGGTGGAGAAATCCAGAAGGTTGAAATTCCTGCAGAATGGGCTAACTTGAACTGCACAACCGAATTCAAGTTCGAACACAACGACAACGATCCTGAATTCATCAACAAGGTTATGCGTCCAATGGTTGCACAGTGCGGTAACGACCTGCCTGTAAGCGCATTCAAGGACATTATCGACGGTACTTTCCCAGCAGGTACTACAGCATACGAAAAGCGTGGTGTTGCTACTTTGGTTCCAGAATGGGACAACACAAAGTGTATCCAGTGCAACCAGTGCTCGCTCGTATGTCCTCACGCTGCAATCCGTCCGGTAGTTATGACCGACGAAGAGCTTAAGAACGCTCCTGCATCAATGAAGACCGCAGACATCAAGATGCCGAAGGAATTCGCTGGTATGCATTTCCGCATGCAGGTATCGGCTATGGACTGCACAGGCTGCGGTAACTGCGCCGATGTATGTCCAGCTAAGGAAAAGGCATTGGTTATGAAGCCTTTCGAAAGCCAGCTTGGTGAAGTTGACAACTGGAACTACAGCCAGAAGAAAGTTACCTACAAGGACAACCTCATCGACAAGTACGCAAATGTTAAGAACAGCCAGTTCGCACAGCCGTTGTTCGAGTTCTCGGGCGCCTGCGCAGGCTGCGGTGAGACACCTTATATCAAGACCATCACACAGCTCTTCGGTGAGAGCATGATGGTGGCCAACGCTACCGGTTGCTCCTCCATCTACGGCGGTTCCGCTCCTGCAACACCTTACTGCAAGAACTACCGCAGTGGCAAGGGTGTGGCATGGGCCAACTCCCTGTTTGAGGACAACGCCGAGTACGGTCTCGGTATGGCCACGGGTGCTCGCAAGATCCGCGAAGGCCTCCGCAAGAAGGCTGAAGAGCTGGTCAACACCACCGTGTTCGACTGG
>CADAXK010000025.1 GCA_902791865.1 uncultured Bacteroidia bacterium | reverse complement strand
AAACTCTATTAGAATCTTCAAAGTTGTTAACCTGTCTTTATCTTTTGCTACTTGTCAATCTTTCAAAGAACTTTTTCTCCCCTCCCGATGTCCTCCGGAAGACCTCCGTCCCTCATCGTTTGGGATTGCAAAAGTAGTGCATTTTTAATTACCACCAAAACTTTTTTCACTTTTTTTTCAAAAAAGTTATGTTTATTTTATAACTTGTTTATTATTAATGATTTATAAGGTGTATTTTTACCACCAAAAAACCTTTTTCAACACAAAAACGCACCGAAAAAACATATTTGAAGTCCTCTCGGACGTCAAATATTCTTTTCAATCTTCGCAAAAATCGCAGAAAATGCGATTAGCCCAATTTTTCGTTTTATTCCGGACATCTTCAAGGCATCAACAAAAATCTATTCTGAAAGAAAAAATAATGCCTATACCTATTTATATATAATAGAGGCGGCCGCAAAAATCTGCAGCCGCCTCTATCATTGACCACCAAAACTATTCCTTTATAAATTTATAGGTGCGCATCGAAGCCGAATCGTCATAATGAACAACGACAAAGTACATTCCAGCCACAAAATTCTCGACATTGCACTCTACTTCGTTACCATATACTTCAAAAAGAGAAAGAAGTTCTCCTACAACGGAAAATATTTCTACTACAGAAATGCGTTCGCTCGATGACACATAAAGCTCAGTTGAAACAGGATTCGGATAAACAGATGCCTCAAACTCATACCAAGCATCAACTCCTACTTGTGTAAAGTACAGATGCAATGTCACAACACTATCGCAACCATTTGCCATCGTAAAAGTTTGGACATAATCACCAGACATTGTATATATACTATCGTTCCAGATGTATGATTCTGCACCAGTTGTATCGTAGAACTCGTATGTAACCGCGTGACTTATCGTCAGGTGCAAGGTAACTATGCTATCGCAGGCAGCAGTTACAAAAGTCTGCTCATAATCACCCGATTCATCGTATATACTGTCATTCCAAACATATTCTTCGCAAACCGAAACATTCAATTCGTGGGTATGCAAAGACAAAACATTAAGAGTAAGTGTAATTATGGAATCACATCCCAGCACAGTCTGCAACGTTTCAGTATATACGCCTGCTGTATCTAAGGTTTGTCCGAAAAACTCAAAAATTTCACCTTCGCAGATAGTCTGTTCAATTTCCGTTTCCTGCGACGGACATATTGTCGTGAAAGAAACTTGCGGATTGGAACCTGTGTTTATGTTATTTCCTTGAACATTAACTAAACTAACATTTTCTGCATAAACAATGTATGTTCCTGCCGTGGTTGTTTCTAATGGATGCAAAGTCGCTATTACAAGTGCTCCTGAATGACCAACTATAAGGCTGTTCTGCATAGAAAATACAACAACTCGGCAAGTTGAATCGTTTAGCTGCGACACAGAAATGGAATGTCCGTTAGCCCTATCCGTAAGAACAAAATCTGAGGTTTCTATCGAATAGGCATTGTGCGGATATATGAAATCAAACTGAACCGCAGTTACATCGTCGATATTATTAACATCAAATAAAACTACTACATCCTCGTAGAACATAGAACTCTCAGCACTCATCTGCAAACTGTTTTCCAATGTCAGATGCAAAGTAACAATACTGTCGCAACCATTTGTGGCAACCAACGTTTGTATATAGTCGCCAGTAATCGCAACCATTGGAAGCGGTGAAAGCCTGAGTGTAGTTGCCACTCTCCGTATATATCTCAGTATTCCATTCGTATGAGTCACAAGCCGTGACTTCGAAATGCTCAGCCAGCGGATGGTTGATGGTCAATTGCAAGGTTACAACTGAATCGCAACCATTGGAAGCGGTGAAAGTCTGAGTGTAGTTGCCACTCTCCGTATATATCTCAGTATTCCATTCGTATGAGTCACAAGTCGTGACTTCGACATGCTCTGCCAGCGGATGGTTGATGGTCAAGTGCAATGTTACAACTGAATCACAGCCGTTGGAAGCGGTGAAAGTCTGAGTGTAGTTGCCACTCTCCGTATATGTTTCCGTATTCCATTCATATGAGTAATCGCAACCATTGGAAGCGGTGAAAGCCTGAGTGTAGTTGCCACTCTCCGTATATATCTCAGTATTCCATTCGTATGAGTCACAAGCCGTGACTTCGACATACTCAGCCAGCGGATGATTGATAGTCAAGTGCAAAGTCACAACTGAATCACATCCCTCGGCATTGCGAAGTGTAAACGTCGGAGTGCTGGTGCTTTCAGTGTAAATTATGCCATCAATCCACTCGTAGCTGTCGCAGGCGGTCTGCTCGTCTATACCGTATGTTCTATGATTCACAGTCAATACAAGGGTAACTATTGAATCACATCCATGAACCGTCATAAGAGTATCGGTATATGTCCCAGACTCATCCAATTGTGTTCCATTGAAATCAAAATATTCTCCTTCACAGATTGTTTGCTCGAAAGAAGAACCGACCACGGGACATACAGTTGTAAAACTTACCGACGGAGCATCACACGAAAACTTGTTTACACCGCCAACATCACTAAGTACAATCCCCGATGCGGAAGCCGAATAAGTACCAGCAACCGTTTCGGGTTTAGGATGTAATGTAACAGAAACCACATTGCCCGAATGTCCGCTCATAATATTGTTGCTCATCGAGAAAAGCATCACCCTGTAAACAGAATCGTTAAGTTGGAATGCTGTCAACGAATGTCCATTGATGCGACTGCTCGCAACAATATCGGACGTACTCACCGTATAATACCTGTGCGGATAGCTGAAATCGAACTGCACGGCGGTAATATCAGTGTAATTGTCCATATCGAATGCCAAAGTCACATCTTCGTAGCTTGCATTAGCCGTAGCCGACATCGTAAGGCAGTTGGGTGCATACCTTGTTCCCGAAACCGTAACATTGTAAACGCCATTTGTCGGGTCGTTGCTCTGTATCTGCATGTTGGCAGAAAAGTTTCCTTCCTGTTCACGGTTGTATGCGACATTGAGGATTGCCGACTGATATTGCTCAATTACCAAAGGCAAATCGTTTTGAACAGAAAATCCCAACTGGTTAAACACTACATTGTCGATTCTTAACGGAGCATCACCGTAGTTATTTACATAAAACTGACTAACAACAGTTTCAGTAACCGAAGAAGAACCCATGTCAAGCGTATTATCGCACCAGATCTGTGGACTTCTAATGATTACATACTCAGCATAACTATCTGACAATTTGTTTATTCCGCCAACATTTGACAAAATTGGCTCTATCGGCGGCATATAATACCAACCCGACATGCCAACCAATTTCACCCTAAACGTTGCAATAGTATCGTCGTTGCCCGAAAATATTGCATTCGACATGGAGAAGGCAATTAACGTTAACGTGTCGTTGCTCATTCCTGACCACGTCTGATGGTCGGCAGCCCTTTGGCTAAGAGCAAAACTACCATCGACGTACTCAAGTGCCGACGGCATCTTGAACTTGCACTGCATTCCGCTTATCTCACTCATGTTATTCATTGTGAGAGCCATTGTTACTATGCTGTCGGAATAGCCCGAAACCTGTAATACATGCAATTCGTTCACTGCAAACGGATCGGCAACAAGCGAAACGGTCTGATTACCAGTAATTGAATTTGAAACAATCGTAACATGTTCATTTACTGTACCTTCGTCAACTGGAGCGAAATTTACGGTTATGTTGCCATTGCCTCCTGCAGGAATTGTGACCCCATTGAAATCAGACGAGAACCTATCGTTAGAGAATATTACTTCGCTTATCGTAAGCGGTTCATTGCCTGAATTCGTTACCGAAATGCTATTGTTATATGTACTTCGGATTGGAATATGGCCGAAATCAATCTGTGGTGTATTTACTTGTATTTCGGGAGTAAGCAAAGTTACACTTCCGTTGTTTACACTTGCGTCCAACGAACTTCCGTTTGCTGCCGACACCACCGCCTGCGAAGGCACAAGATTTATTGTACCAGGCTGGTTTCCAAGTTTCAACTTGAATCTCAGCACCTCGCCGCTATTGCCTGTGTATGGCGACAACGACAACGAGTAGGTTATTATTTTCAAAGTCCCGTTTACCACCGATGCAGTAAGTTCGTGACTATTTGTTCTGCCAGTATGCACGCACGAGTTTGCCACGTATATGAGCGATGATCCTAGCGGAATATCGAGCTGAATAGCTACCACATCGTCGGTGTTTTCGAGCGACAATACAATTTCCACAGTATCGGTAGGATGTCCACTGGCTGACGAAAGAGTTAGGACATTGTCGGCGAAAGAGGCATACGACAAAAGAATTAGGGATAATATTATTAGTATTTTATTCATAATTGACAATAATCTGCAAGTTATTATCATGTTTTTGTTACATTTCGAACGTCATTACTCGCAAGCTTCGTGAACCATGTTTCCGTAAGACAAAGCGAACCGACTAAGGAACGTGTCGTGTGAGCCTGTCTATACGGAACTTTCTCATGAGCCAAAGGCGAATAATCTCCCAGGAATACACATTATCGTAATAATTAGGAGATTACTCACTTCGTTTCGTGAAGGAGTTCCGCATAGTCGAACATTACAACGCTCCCCGTTCCGTATCGCGTGTATGTTCTGACTTGTGGAATGACGGTCTCTGTTTACTTCACGCATACCACCTTTGCCTTGTTAACCACGATTCCGTTGCTCTTGGTCTCGATGAAGTAGATACCAGGCTTTAGTTCGCTTGATGGGGTCCAAGTGTATTCGTGTGAGCCGTTGCCGTAACGACCTACGTTCTTAGTATCGATTACGCGACCAATAGCATCTGTCATTACGAACTCTATTTCTTCCGATTCGCTGAACTTTATGGTGAACGGAATCACAACCGAATTGCTGAACGGGTTCGGGTAAGGTTCTCCAATGCGCATGTTCTCTACGAAATCTACCGAAGTGACATCGAATACAGCGTTCACATTGTTGCCGTATTTGTCGGAAAGCACGATTTCGTCTATACCGGCATCGCCTATGCGCAGAAGTGCGTGGCGACCTGCCGACAATTTACGTCCGCTCATGCTATATGCCATGAACATGTACTGGTCGTCGCCGAGCCACGAATTTACGCGCTCGAAGCCGTTGAGAGACGAAAGAACCTCGATGGCGTTGTCGTGAGGCATGTTAAAGGTGAACTGCACGCCGCCAAGTTCAACAGGTGTCTCCACATACAGGATGCCGTCCTCGATGCTGTACCTTGCAGTTGCAACGTCTGATGCGGTTGCCCTGCCCGGATGCAATATGATGTTGATGATGCCGACAATGTCAAGAACATTTATTGTGCCGTCGGCATTTACGTCTGCTGCCTCGAAGATGAACGGCTGCGGATTCTGGTTGGTTATGTAGTTGACGGTTGTTACCACGTCGGCAACATCAACAGCCATGCTGCCGTTTGCATCGCCGCGTACCGACGACAGAGGTATTGTCGAAACCACCTTCGACGGGCTTACCGATTCGGTAAGGTCGGTGCGCATTACCTTGTAGAAGTAATAGTAGCGCTGACCTGGAGTTACGTCGTAGTCGGTAAACAGGGTATCCTGGATAAGCGAGGTGTTGAGCATTACGGTATCTGTCGGGGCAAAAACGGTATCGTAAACATATCTTCCATAATTTGAATCATAGTGATAGTTTGTCAATACCGAATCATACACATACCTATACATATTATATCCAAGGAAGTCGTTGTAATCGACCTCGTTGTTGTTCCATTCCAAATCGACCTTGCCGAGACCTGGGGTTGCCATGAACTCGTTGCTCAAAGAACCTGCCGCCGATACATACACGTTGAAGCGCATATTCTCCACTGGAATCTCAAAATGCTCGTTATCCCTTGCATTTGCAACATATATACGGTTTAGTCCATCGGTAAACTTATTGCTTAGCGTGAGATTTACGGTATAGATTGTACTGTCTGCACTCCACTGACCTTTCTGTGTTATCGGATTCTGGGTGTAAGGAGGGCGTACGCCCATTGCAATCATTGGATCGACGCTTACATCCATAGCGCGGTTGAAATAAACCTTAAACTCATGAGTTCCAATTCCAAGCGGAGCAATGCTATCGAACTCATCCTGTGCATCGTGACCATTTACTTCCACTTTCCAGACTATGCCATGAGCTTCTGCAGAAGGACTATGTAAAACATAATCCAAATCAACCATTGTATAACTTTGTTGAACATATGGATTATAAATATCAACTATTGTTTTTCGAAGAATATCTGTTGAAGCGGATCCAAAATATGAAGGATGCTCCGAAACAAATATATTAACACCTATATTACAATAACCACTCAAAGAATATCCATTAAATATATTATTAAAAGAATTAGAATTATTAATATATACCAACATTGGCAAATAATCAGAGCGATCACTTACATTGCTTATTATATTACAATCTTCCAATATACCACCAGCGTGAAGCCCAACATAACCAATTAAGTTATATATATTACACTTCCGATAGTACCCAGAATTTATTGGATACATACTTCTTGAATTTAAGAATTCACAATTTTCATAATTTGTACCAGAAAAACCATATCTTTCGAGCCGAAAATTAAAGTCTTTGAATTTTATATACTTTAATGTATCTATCTCAGAAAATTCAAGATCTTGAAGCGTTCCTTGTTCTAAATCTGCTTTTGTAAAAACAATCAAACTATCTGGTGTTCCAACAGCATTTATATGACCTAAACAGGCAATACCTGTATCATCTTTAAATTTTATAACAGTACCTGGCAATATTGTCAAAGTAAGATGATTTGGAACAGCCAATAAACTAGTAACAATATAATGTACATTAGGATAAAGAGTCATATCTTCCGTTATCATACCTCCCAATTCCACACCATTTTCCACCTGTATTGTAAATGGGAACACCAAATCCTCTTCGGCATTGGGGCAGGAGGCATGGAGAACAAGCTTTATAAATCTGCCGTCAACTACATTGTCGGCAATACGCATACGGATGGGATTTACAGATTTTCCCTTGGCGTAAGCAGAAAGAGAACGACCAAAGTCAACATTGTTTTGTAAGAAATCAATTGTAGTATTATCCTCAAATTCATCAAAATCAATCCATAGCCTAATGCTGTCGGTTGCGCCCCATACTGTGCGGATTGTTGGGTAAATGTCCAATGTTTCGCCTGCGTCGGGACGGTTGTCGCCGTCGCCAAGCGTGGAGTCGCAGACCTCGTAGGCTACGAACTGCAATACTGCCGGTGCTGGTCCTGCATCATATACGGCCTTGAAATCAACATTATGAAATTCTTCAGTAGTGTTTATCAAATCACCCCAAAGCATCTCCTGTGTAGGATAAGGTTTAGCATGCAGCAATGCTGATATGCCACCTGCTACCAATGGGCATGCCATAGAGGTTCCATTGTAGTTGCGATAGCCACCGTTCGGAACTGTCGAATAGATATCTTTTCCAGGAGCGCTGAGTTCGTAGTTGTAAAGCTGCTCCTCATTGAACTGCGAGAAGGTTGGTCCATCGCAGTCATAGTTACTAAAGCCAGCCAAGTCTCCACCTAACATTGTTGCCTGTACTCCAAGCACAAAGGTAAATGCTGCCGGGAACATCGGTCCTGGAGTAAAAGGATTACATCTCCCATCTATCTCTGCTCCATCGTTACCTGCCGCTGCAACAAGAACTGCACTCTGGTAGGCCTGTGCAAGTGCCTGCTCCAGTGCAATGGAATATGCGTATGTACCGAAGCTCATGCTGAGAACGTCGGCGCCGTTGCGGGCAGCGTAGTTTATGGCACGAATAATGGTGGCTATGTCACCTGTTCCATTGCTCTGCAATGCGGAGAGCGGCATAATGAGTGCCTGCGGATTGGCTCCAGTCATACCTATGCCGTTGGTACCTACTGCGGCTGCGATACCAGCACAATGCGTTCCGTGACTGTTGAAGTCGTGCATGATGCCTGTCTGGTTCACGAAGTCCCAACCGTGGAGGTCATCGACGAAGCCGTTGTTGTCGTTGTCGTAGCCATTGGCGGTCTGGCTCTCGTTGGGATTGGTCCAGATGTTATCGGCAAGGTCGGGGTGGTCGGTATCGACACCTGTATCGATTATGGCGATTACTTTGCGTGCAGTATTGCTCGAAGTGTCTGCTGCCCACAGTTCGGGAAGACGTACCGCAGGAATGCCCCACTGTGTGGAATACATCGGCTCTGAAGTGTAGGCTGCTGCGTTGAAATATGCACCGCTGCGGGTACCACCATCAGTTGACAATGGATAATTCGACCCTTCGGAAGACCCTGGGTGCGAAGATACGCTTTCCAAAGCCGACACTATATAGTTAGGTTCGGCATACTCGATGTCAGCGCACTGCTTGAGCTGCTCTATGAGTTCGTAGCTGCGCTGGCGGTCATCGGCGTTCAGCCTGATGCGGTAGAGTTTGGTCATGTCGTGCTCAACAACTTCTCCGCCACCATAACTTGGTGAACGGCGCAACGAACGGGTAGTATTGGCAGGGCACAACTGCTCGACCTTTTCCATACCAAATGAAGACAGTACATCGTCTACAGCACGTATGCCACATGTCTGATACTCTCCGCTGCGAGTTGTTGTCATACGGACGGCTGCATCGTCGCGGAACTTTACGAGGACTTCGCCTTCCACGGCGTTGAAGCGCGAGGTGCGCGGGTCCAGCTTGATGACTTCGTCATCGTTGTTGCGGTCCTGTGCTACCGAAACGAACGGCAGTGCAAGGATTGCAAACAAAATAATGAAAATGTAGGGTTGTTTCATTTTATTTTATTTTAATTTTTATTTATTGACAATTAATTGCAAGAAACATAGCATTCAAATTAAAACTATGCATCAACTGCTTTTTTCTACTAACAAAAAGGTGTCGCAAATATAACAACATATTTTCTGAATACCTATTAATAATATATATTTATCAACAAAAAAATAGATTTCTTGCACCATTGAATTATAGGACGTTGCACATAATATTAGACGTTGCTCGCAAAATAGAGACGTTGCACGCAACGTCTCTACAGGAATAAAATCGTATATCGTAATCTAGAATCACAAATTATCCTTACCTTTGCGAAAACAAATCATCATCACCAATGGACTCGCAAGTGCTTGACAAACTGAAGATTCTGGCAGAATCGGCGAAATACGACGTGTCGTGTTCGTCGAGCGGCACTGTGCGTAGCAACAAGAAGGGCGGACTGGGTAACACAGTCGGTGGCGTTGGTATCTGCCACAGCTTTGCCGACGACGGACGCTGCATCTCGCTGCTGAAGGTGATGCTGACAAACTACTGCATATTTGATTGCGCCTACTGCATCAACCGCCACAGCAACGACATCCGCCGAGCAACTCTGTCTGTGTCGGAACTTGTGGAAATAACGATGGAATTCTACCGCCGCAACTACATCGAGGGGCTGTTCCTGAGTTCGGGCGTAGTGCGAAATGCCGACTACACAATGGAACGCCTCGTAAAAGTCGCCAAGGACTTGCGCGCACAAGGTTTCAACGGATATATACACCTAAAAAGCATTCCAGGAGCGAGCCAACTTCTTGTAAACGAAGCTGGTCTTTATGCCGACCGTATGAGCGTAAACGTTGAAATTCCAAAGGAACAAAGCCTGAAACTTCTGGCGCCCGAAAAGGACTTCAAGAGCATATTCACCCCGATGAAATTCATCGGACAGGGACTGCTCGAAAGCAAGGAGAACCGCCAGAAATTCCGCAATGCACCACGATTCGTCCCTGCCGGACAAAGCACACAGATGATTGTAGGCGTGTCGCCCGAGACCGACAACGACATACTGCACCTTTCGTCGGCATTGTACAGCCAGCCATCGATGCGCCGTGTGTACTATTCGGGCTATGTTTCGGTAAACGAATACGACAACCGTCTGCCCGTGCTGAAACAGCCGCCGCTTGTACGCGAAAACCGTCTTTACCAGGCCGACTGGCTACTGCGTTTCTACCAGTTCAAGGTTGACGAGATTGTTGACGACAGTTTCCCGAATCTTGACCTCGAAGTCGATCCGAAACTTTCGTGGGCATTGAGGCATCCCGAATTTTTCCCGATGGACGTGAATACCGCGCCATACGAAATGATTCTCCGCATTCCGGGCATAGGCACAAGGTCGGCAGCTCAGATTGTCGCATCGCGCCGATACGGGAAACTGAATTCGTATCATCTGAAGAAAATTGGCGTTGTGATGAAAAAGGCGCAGTACTTCATTGTGAACAAGGAATTGCCTATGCACACCATAAACGAACTGAAGCCCGAGACGGTAAAACGATTACTGACGGCAAATCCGCGAAAGGACAAGATGGAAGGACAATTGGCGCTTGATTTTGGATATTAAAAACATATAACGGGCTTATATGACAAAAAACAAATCAATAATTATTCCGCTTATGCCGCGGAGGCATTTACTTTTTTGTTGGCAAAAAAGTAAACAAAAAACCATGTCCGCTGAGTCTGCTTCGCTAAAAATCGGCAGCACTACGCTAAAAGTCAGAAACTTGCCTTCGTTTCTCTACGGCTTCAAACAGACTGACTTTTTACGCTCCGTTTCTCCGATTTTCTTAACGCTCACCAGCCAAGGCGGCAATCAAGGTATACTCCGCTACGCTACATATTTGTAAAAAAAGAAAATGATAATATTCCGATACGATAAAAGTTTTGACGGGCTCTTGTGCTGCGTTTTCGAGGCATACAATCAGAAAAAATGCCCTGACATGCTGTTGGACAAGGAAGAGACAACTCCCTTATTCTACGACGAGATTTGCATAATCGAAACCGACACGGAAAAATCGGAACGAGTGTGGAACGGACTGAAAAAACGCATCTCTACAACAGCACTGCATTGTGTAGCATGCTGCTGGCTCGCCGATTCGTACCCAAAGTCCGATGAAGTTATTTTCAGATACATATACAAATGCTTCAAATCGAAGGAAAGCATAGAGACAAACTTTGGTGACCCCGATGTTCTTGAACTATCGAAAATCTACCATCAGGTTTCGTACGAAAACCTTCGCGTAAAACAGTTTGTGCGCTTCCAGAAAACCAAGGACGACATATATTTTGCAGCCATAGAGCCGCTTCACAATGTAATTTCTCTATCGGTGGAACATTTCAAGGACAGATTTGCCTCGCAGAAATGGATTGTGTACGATACCAAGCGCAACTACGGCTATTACTACGACATGAAGGAAGTCGTAAGAATTACATTTGACGACAACAATATGCTAACACACAACGGAATACAAGAATCCATTATGGCCGATGACGAGAAAATGTTCCAAGACTTGTGGAAGACTTACTTCAAGGCAATTGCAATCAAAGAACGAAAGAATCCAAAGAAACAAGTACAGGATATGCCAAGAAGGTTCTGGAAATATTTGACGGAGAAAAACTAGAATAAAAAAATAAGGCACCGAATCCGATGCCTTATTCATTTTTATCCTTCGCCTAGTACTAAATGTTTTCAAGAATGGTAATCCATCCGAACGGATCAGGAATATCACCGTACTGGATACCAACAAGTGTTTCGTACATCTTAGTCGACCACTTGCCAGGCTTTCCATCAGGGCAATATACATAGTGCTTGTTTTCATCAATATCAACAATCTCACCGATTGGAGAAATAACAGCAGCCGTCCCGCAAGCGCCAGCTTCCTCGAAAGTTGGGAGCTCGGCAACATCAACAGGACGTCTTTCCACTTTCAAACCTATGTATTTTGCAACTTCCTCAAGGCTCTTATTTGTTATTGAGGGAAGTATCGATGTCGATTTTGGTGTAATATAGGTGTTATCCTTAATTGCAAAGAAGTTAGCAGCACCAATTTCATCTATATACTTCTTTTCTCGGCAATCCAAATACATCGGAGAACCATAACCAGCTTCGTGAGCCTTTTCGAGACCACGGAAGCTTGCTGCGTAGTTTCCGCCGACCTTCATTGTACCGGTTCCTAGTGGAGCTGCACGGTCAGAATCCCTGATGATAGCAATCTTAACAGGATTGAAACCTTCCTTGAAATAAGGACCAACTGGCGTTACAAAGATGAGGAATGTGTATTCGTCGGCAGGATGTACACCAACCTTTGCACCCGAACCGTAGAGCAACGGACGGATATACAACGATGCACCTGTTCCGTATGGTGGGATGAAGTCGGCATTGAGTTCTACGACCTTCTTTACCATGTCGAAGAACAACTTGTCGTCAACCTGAGCCATATAGATGCCAGCAGCCGAGTCTTTCAGTCGCTTGCAGTTTTCTTCCCAGCGGAACAACCTCACCTTGCCGTCCTTGCCACGGTAAGCCTTCATGCCCTCGAAAGCTTCCTGACCGTAGTGCAATGCGGTAGATGCAATGTGAATGTTAATGTATTCTGAATCACTGACCTCGATTTCTCCCCACTTGCCGTTTTTCCAAACGCAACGCACATTGTAGTTCGTCTTTACATATCCGAACGGGAGCTTTGACCATTCTAAATTCTGCATATCGAAAATTTTTATTTGTTGTTACATTATTATTTTTCAATGAATGACTTTATCACACCGAAAATCTCCGTATTGTCGAGAATTGGCGTAGTTGTTCCAACTGCATATACAGGCACCTTCGCGCAGGTATGAGCATTTGTTGAAAATCCGACAGAAGCCTTCCTGTTCATTATCTGGCAGTAGGCATACGCCATTGGATTAATGCCATTGTATTTTGATTTTATCTCACTCTTTGCCCTATTATTCTTGACATTAATATCTGCAAATGCTTCATTTAATATTGCCATCTCGTCGGAAGAGAAGTCCATATCAACTCCCATGAAATATTTCGAAGCCATATCGGAGTAATCCTTCAACGAAACATTTTCCTCGTTCTTTGTCTGTTTCTTGATTATCGATGCAAACTTAGTCATCGACATTTTCTGCTTAGCCAAAATACCGAAATCAGATTCATAACCATTATCTGCAATACCAAGCGAAACACCGCCAGTTTCATGGTCGGCAGTGATAATTATCAAAGTCTCGTCCCTGTGCTGAAGATAAAATTTATATGCTTCGGCCACAGCTTCATCAAAGTCCTCCATCTCACCGAGCATAGTTGCGGCATCGTTGTCGTGGGCTGCATAGTCGATTTTTCCGCCTTCCACCATCATAAAGAAGCCCTTTGGATTGTCAAGATGCGCAATCGCTGTCGCTACGATTTCCGCCAACGAACTATTAGGAGAATCCTCCCTGTCAATCTTATATGGCATGCTAGCATCGCGTTCAATGGTTTCGTTTGTGAAAATCACTTTTGTATTATGACTCTTTAGCGAAGATATTGCCTTTGTAGAAGTGAATGTCAGATATCCAGCCTCCTGATATATCGTCATGAGGTCCTTTTCCTCCTTTTTGTTACCGGTCTGCTTCAATAGACCACCACCTCCGAAGAAATCGAAGTTGCTTTCTGGAAGTTGAAGTCCAATCTGGTAGTAGTTCTTGCGTGTGGGCTGATTTGCATAGAATGCGGCAGGAGTAGCATGATTCATTGGTGCCGTACTGATGATTCCGACCTTCATTCCTTTCTCCTTTGCGAACTTTGCTATTGACTTAGGTTGACTTCCCTCTTCGGAATATGAAATTTCACCAACATTAAACTTCTGTCCGCAAGCGATAGCGGAACCTGCAGCACCTGAATCGGTGATACGGCGGTTCTTGCACTCCGTGCTACACATCGACAACAATGGAATTTTACTTATGTTTGACTGCACGAATCCATCCTTGCCATCTTTTTCGGCAAGAAAAGCTTCGTATAGGTCAATGTCGGCTTGCCCCATTCCATCGCCGATGAACAGAAAGACATATTTCTGCGCACCAGCAAATGTTATAGCTGCCAACAATATGATGACTACAATAAAAATCTTTTTCATCGCATTTTCAATTAGCGTTGCAAATATGGTCAAAATAATCGGAACTCGTGACTTTTTTTATCAATAGATACTAACAAGGGCTTCGCCGTTCACGTTTCTGGTTTAACGTTCAAGGTTTCTGTGTTTAACGTTCCCGAATTTGATAATTTGATGATTTGATGATTCGATTATTTGATAATTTGATGATTCGATTATTGTAGCGGCACAATGCGTTGCGCCAATTCGCAATGCGTTGCGCCGATTGCAATGATTTGCATCGATTGAGACGCAAAATTTGAAACGCAAAATTTTGCGTCTGTACAAGGGAACGAGAGGGATAAGAGCCGCTGCGCGAAAATAGAAGAAGTCGCTGCGCGAGAAATTTTACAAATTGACACAAATTATACAAATTTCATTAACCATATTTGTTCAATTTCTGCCCGAAGGGCACTAAAATTTCTGCCCGTCAGGGCACTGAAAAGACAAAAAAATAGCGGCGCAAATATTGCACCGCTACAATTATGATTTCATGATTTTTGGCAGCACCTCAGCAGAGCAAAAATCATAGATTATTTTGTTCTGCCTTCGGTTTGCGCAAAAATTGTCAATTATCAATTATACATTGTTCAGATTGCTGAGATTCAAGATGGTCTCGTAGCTGTTCTGCGGTGCGGATGCCTTCTCGGTGTAGATAAGCTTGCCAAGCATATCGTAAACCTCGATAGTTGCAGCACGGTTGCCGAAGTTGTCGAGAACTACTGTCAACTCGTCGTTGAACGGGTTCGGGTAAGCCTGAACATCAGGTTCACCAACTTCGGGCTCGATGCAGTTTGCAACGATGATTTCCGAAGCGGTGCGTGTGCCGTCATAGTCAACCTGAACGAGACGGTAGTAGTTGTCGCCACCATGGATGCCATAGTCGGTGTAAGAGTAGTCGAGCGGTTCAATCGAGTTTCCAGCACCTGCCACGCGAACAATCTCGATAAAGTTGATTGCATCATCCGAACGCTCGAGCGAGAAGTAGTCGTTGTTGCGTTCGGTAGCGGTTGTCCACTCGATGAGTGCTGAACGACCGTCGCAGGTTGCGGTGAAGGAAAGGAGTTCGATTGGAAGAACTGTGCTTGCCGTCTTTGAACCGAATGTGGTGTAGTTGCCCGAGATGCCTCTTGTTGTGCTTGCTGGAATTACTGCACCAGTTATCGTAAGCATATTGTTGCCAATAGAAGCCGAGCCACCTACGTTTGTCCAGTGGTTATTGTCGTAGAATGCCATCTGGATGTTGGTTGGGATTTTGTCTTCTTCTGCCGTACCGCTATTGAAGTGCATATCTGTGCTTGCCTCTGCTATGAAGTTTGCGGTTATAGTATCGGTTGAAGAAATCTTCCAATATTCCACATTCGAAACATGGTCGAAACCGCTTACGCTTGCCGAAGCCCACCAGCGTGGCAAATCATTGACACTGAAACCAGCAGGATTGCTGAAATACTGCACGGAAACATTTGTTGCCGTACCATCTGTTACCACAACCTTGCCGAGATTGCCGTTGCTACCAGTCGGGAAATAGAAATCAGTGGATTTGGCAGCACCATTCTTTTTAACAATGCCATCAACGTGGCTACTTGTGCTTGCTCCGCTTACTTTAGCACTTGTACCGAAAGTTACATCACCTGTTACAACACCTCTAGAGAATGTTGCAGTGCCGTCTATTGTTGGTTCCTTGCTTATGCTTATACCGTTGGCATTGTCGAAGGTTACATTGTTGAAGGTTGTAGCATTATTACCACCTATATTCTGTGCCGATGCGCCATCAAAAACAACAGGACCATTTGCCGTAAATGTACCATTGTTAGTCCAATTACCATAAACTGTCAGTGAAGCGGAACTTGCATTAAACGTACCAGCTATTGTAATGTCGCGGAATCTTGTTGTTCCGCTACCACTAAGCGTAGTATTACCATTAAATCTTACTGGAGCATTGAATGTACCGTTGTTTACCAAATTGCCATCCATGCTTAGGGTGTTGTCGCCCGAAACAGTTATTCCACTTGCAATCCTCAAGGTATTGACACTTGCATCAGCATTAACATTGAGAGTTGGTGTGCTGACACAATCGCTGTAGCTGCCAATTACCACATTGCTTAAACTTGTTGGCGTTGATGCAAGGGTATATGTACCACCACTGTACTGCATCCAGTTGTTTGATGCGTTCCAGTCGGTACTGAGACCAGTCCACATCAAGTTGCCGGTTTCAAGCCCCATAGCAGAAATTTCGCTTGCTAAAGGAGTCTTATACGACACCTCTACCGTTTTGCTATCAGTTACGGTACATGCATCATTGCTGTTGAGTGTAGCAGTAACATTATAGGTATATGTGCCAGACTTAGAAATCTGAATACCTTCACTTGAACCGACAAGACCTGATGCAGCATTCCACGAATAATCATATTCTGGCTCCGGACTATTTGTACTTGATGCTCCAGGATGCGCTGGAAGTGTAATACTTGTACCTGCGCACATTGACTGAGGATCAAGCTGGGTGAGCGTAACATTTGCAGGGGTGACAGAAACAGGAACCTCCACCACAGGGGAGGTGCAAGTCTGAGTACCGAACAATGTTATCTTCACATAGCCGTTACCAGTCTTTCCTGTCATTTTACCACCTATAGGATTGGGCATCTCTTGTTCTCCTTCGATAGTTTGTGCCGATGCCAATGTGGAGTTTAGGTAGCCGGAACCACCGCCACCAGAATTACGGCGACCATTTTCGGGTGATGCATTTGTTTTGCCACCCCAGTAGCCGCCACCGCCACCGCCTACACCATTGCTATATTCAGTTGTGCCAGCATCCTCCGCACCTTTTCCAAATCCGCCATTGTCAGATTCTGAACCGCCAACACCGCCACCAGATTGCCCATTATAAGAATCCTTTCTCCATGCATATCCACTTGTAGAACAATCTGTACCACCCCAGTATGCGTGACCACCTGTTAAACCTCCGCCAGCACCACCTTGTGCCTGACACGATGAACCACCTCCACCGCCAGCAACAAGAAGAATATCAGACTTGTTATTAGAATAATTTTGCAACTGATATCCGGCAACATTTGAAAGTCCTGGAGCAGCCGTCGCCACATGAGTAGCTCCTCCGCCACCACCGCCTGTTTCTGCGCCAGAAGTTTCATCGTCTCTTGCTCCTCGGCCTCCACCATTGTAGCCACCAGCCGCACTTAGCCTCGATGAACTGTATTGCGATTTAGTTTTACCATCTTCTCCTCTACCACCAACACATATATACAAAGTCTCTCCGCCAGATACCGTGTAAGTGCCTTTTGAGTAACCGCCTTTTCCTCCTCGGTCTGAATACAAAGTGCCAGCATCGTGGCTACCTCCGCCTTGTGCGCCCCAAGTCTCGATAAGTACACTTGTTACGCCGTCGGGAATTGCAAGAGTATAGTCGCCTGGGTTATCGTAAATTATGGTATTGAAGCCACTTTCAAATGATGCGTTCACTTTGTATGTCGCATCATCTGTAAGAACATCTGTGGTATATGTTGTACTATTTTCCTGCAAAAGCCCATCACTATTGTTGTACCAGTTGTATGTCGCATCATCGATACCAGATGCAGAAAGCATTACCGAGGCTCCGCAATCGATGGTTTGGGCGCTAGCAGTCAATTCTCCCATAACATCTATGGATATGCTGTTTGAACAACCGCCAGATGTTGCCGTGTAGGTATTATGCCGTGCTGTAGGTGTAACCGTATATGTTTTACCCGAAATAGTTCCTGGTGTAGAGCCAGAAGTAGCAGACCAAGAAACTGAACTGCAAGACGGACAGTCTGCAACAATCTTTATTTCTTTGCTACCGTCGAGGCAATCGGCAAGGTTGTTGCCGTTTGCAATTGCAAGTCTAGGGCAGGTTGAGACAAGGTCGATAGTGATGTCATCGACATACCAATAGTAATTGGTAGCACAGTCGAATTGGCGCATGGCGATGTTAGCACCAGCAGGAGCATTAGTGAAATCAACTGTCTGCTTTTCATAACTGGTGGACATTTCGGTGGAGTTGTATGTCTGAACAGGCACGAAGGTACTGGCATCGTTAATGTCAGTCATATAACCGATGGCAAATTTACCACTGTTGCCACCTGTGGATTCAGGACGGGTATAGAATTCCACGCGTAGGGTATTAGTAGGTGGGGTGAATAGCGGCAAGGCAATCATGTTGGAGGTGGTGCCTCGGAAGTCAAGGCGATATGAACCTGTATTGGTGGTGCTAGTCATTCGTGTCACATTGCCAGAAATGGGTGTCCAACAATAGAACGAAGTTTCATCCTCAAAGCCGTATTCGTAAGGAATGTTGAATGCGCCACAATCTGTTCTAAACGAAACTTCTCTGCTTGCATAGCTCTGGTCGCTATCGCTACAATATGCACGGACCTTAACCGCATAGAGAGTATTTGCCGAAAGCCTGGTAATTTCACCAGTAATGGTTGTAGTGCCTGTGGGGGTGCTTTCAAAATCATTCCAGCTTACGCCATCGTCAAGTGTATATTGCCACGATGTTTCGCTACCACCCGGTGTCCACGATATGGTGGCGGTTGTGGTAGTGGAAGATACAAATGTAAGGGCTGTAGGCTTGGGACAAGTTGGAGCAATATCAAGTGTGATATCATCGACATACGCATACCAAGAACTAGCAGGTCTGTTGGCTCGAATGGCAACATAACTGCCACTGCCGGTATATGAATTGAGAACTGCCTCATATTCTGTCCATGTTGTGCCTTCGACATTTATGGTAGCAACTTCTTCGAATGTACTGATGTCGTAAGGATCAGACATTACACCGACAATGAATACAGGGTGATAGCTTGCACTACTTGCTTTTGCCCAGAATGTAAGTTGAAGCGTGCTAATTGCATTAGTGCTAACATCCACACTTGGCAGCACAACCACCTGATAGTCGCCGTATGTGCCTGTTGTAGTAGGATTGTACCAGTAAAGACCTTTGGAACCACTTGCAGTATGGTTGTATGAGGAAGAACTACTCACATAAGGCAAACCGAAATATGTTGTACCATTGTTCAAACGGTGCATACAATCAACGAATGCTGCACTCGTGGAGCTACCAGTGGAAGCGGATTCAAAGTCCTGAGTATAAGGCAACGATGTTGATGCACATTCGGTTCTAAATGTAATCATAATAGGTTCGCTGTAGTCGCCCCCACCACAATTGGCACGCACATAGAAATCGTAATCGGTATTGGGAAAGACATCGTTACCTGTACCTGCATTTATATTGGAAGGCACATTGCTGTGCGTATTTGATGTTATCACATTTGCCCCACTCCAGTCGGGAGTAAAACCATAGTCGGCACAAAGATACTGCCACTGAGTTTCGGTTCCACCAGCCTCCCAAGCCAATTTTGCACTGGAAGCAGTAATGTTGGAAACGGTAAGGTTGGTTGGCTTGAGACAAGTTGGTGCTAAACTTACTTCCACATTGTCTATTGACAAGTAAAAATTATTGGAAGAACCTCCTACATACTTGAATACTATATAATAATTGCCAGTACGATCTGTTTTGCTAGCAAAAGTAAATTCCATTTCTGTTTTTGTCGTAGTCTTGGCACAAGAACCGTTGGTCAACTCGACAAAAGAATTTGACAAATCCGAAAGATTATTAGAAATACCTACATGAAGTGTACCATTCGAAGAGCTCGTACCTTCGTTCCTATATGTAAATTTAAGCACCAAATCCTCTATGTTGTTGGTAAAAGCAGGCAGAACTGCATACGCAGGTGTAGTGTTACTCGACTTGAAGAACAAACAGTTTCCGCTTACTGGATATCCCGAATTTGTTGTAAGAAACATTTGCGGATAATTAGATGTGTTTTCACTCATATTTACAAATGTCCAACAGGATGGCATAGTATGAGATGGATATACTGTTGGAGCCGATGTAGATGTTGCATTACCACTATATGAATCAAAATTATCAGTATATGGACTACCATCCGTAACTGTTATTGCCTCGCATAAACTAGCACTTATCTCCACATTTGCACTTGGCATAGTGAGTGTATAAGCATCGTTGGTACCAGTGGTTGCTGTACCAGAAAGTGTGCCAGCACTTGCCGAATAACCCGAAACAGCGCCACCAGCACTCGTTCCCAGTTTTAGCGACAAAGTTTCCGCGCTTCCGCCATAAACAGTACCGTTAAATACAATTCCTGCACTATATACATCAATGTGGCTCACATCGTATGAGGCAGTCTTGTTTCCTCCCATTGCAACGGTCGTACCGCTTACACCGGTAACTTTATAGGCCTGTTTGCCTTGCACAGTACCAAACGACTGAAAATAATAACTATTAGTAGCTGTAATATTTGTAGTGTTATCGCTTCTGCCACGCGAAAAAGTTGCACTACCAGAAGTACTTATTGTATTTGAGTTCGGTTTATATACACAATTATTAAAATTGACACTTGCATTTTGGGTTTGGTTGCCTTCTGTCCAACCGACGAAACCTCCGCAGCTATGGGTTGAAGAACCAGTCATTGTTCCAGTGAACGCGCAGCCATTGAATGTGGTTGTACCGCCTTGTATGCGAGCGATAAACCCGCCATGCGTACCGTCATTACTTATGGTCGAATTTATTGTTACATTGCTCACGCAGTTGGTAATGGTGTTGGTGCCGTAACAGTCGCCTGCCAAACCACCGCAGAACTGATAACTTGTGCTAATAGTTCCCGCTGTCTTTAAATTCCTAATAGTGGTTCCATTTAGATAACGGAATGGAGCTGTATAATTGCTGCCTGAAGCTGTATAGTTAACGGTAATGGTATGTCCCTGCCCATCAAAAGTTCCTTTGAAACAATTTGATGTAGATGTACCAGCCATAGTTGTAACGCTGATGTCCGCCATAAGTTTTACAGTGAATCCTTCGTATGTAGTACGACCATTGTTGACATAATCGGCAAATTGTGCCCAAGTCATCTCGTCGGCAGCAGGATTGGAAGCCACAATCTTGAGAGGGAAATTGGCAACGAGAAGAGTATAGTTAAATGTGGTCTTGGGAATAAAATTCCTTTGAGTGGCAGAAATAGCATCCAAAGAAGAAGAACTATACCCTTGTACACAAGCCCCTGATACAGTTTCTCCAGTAAAAGTAATGCTTTTATAATTGCCTTTTACCGTTTGATAAAACCCAACCAACAAATTACCACCGCCATATTCATATGGAGAAGTAAAATTAACATCCATTGTACTACCTGTACCATCAAGAGCTCCCTCATATACTACAGTTGCACTACCATAACCCCTATAGGCACTTATGGAAGTTTCTGCAACCTCCTCCAAAAAAACTTTAAATGTACCAGTCCAAGCAGCTGAAGCAGGAGAAGACACATAGAATGTCATTTTCGAGATTGTTCCTCCCACCATATCTTCTAATTGAGCTGCCGGAATAATATATTCACATTTAAGATATGCATCAGCCCATAGACCATGCACTGGAACATTACTACTTGCACTTGTACTACTTTCATAAATAGTTAATGTTTCCTGTCCCCACGCCGTAGCGCTAAAAAACAATAGCAGAATTACGATTGACGATTGGCAAGGCCGAGCTAAAGGTTTACGATTTACGAATTGGGATTTGCTCCCTGATGTTATATTTTTCATAATTGCGATGTTTTTCATTTAAAATTCAATTGATAATGGACAATGGATAATTTATAATTTGCCAACAGCAGAATTGGCGCCATTGCTTTGTGGAATTTGTTGTTTTCTACCAACTATGGAATTAATCCCATTACGCCTATTCTGGCGGTCATTGCATAAGGTAAATATAGTATTCATATAACAATAAAAATCCTAGTATAATATAAATTGCGAAATTATACAAAATAATGATGCCTGCAAAAAAAAATTAGCGGCGCAATGATTTGCACCGATTGCAATGTATTGCAGTGTGTGGAGACGCAAAATTTGAGACGCAAAATTTTGCGTCTGTACAAGGGAACGAGAGGAAAAAGAGTCGCTGCGCGAGAACGGCGATTGAAATTAGTTCGACAAATCTTCGTATAGGGCCACAGGTCCAAGATGCCACAATTTTGTTTCTTCGGTTTCCAATCGGCGATAGGTATCGGAAGTATAAATTTCGGTTATAGCATCAACAATGCTTATGTTTTTCTGCTCGGATAACATTTCTGCAAGCCTACTAACCTTTGATGGCAGGAAAAGATACAAATTTTGTTGAGTTACATTCAAATTCATCGTGTTACCTCCTCTGCTTTAATAAAAGTTAATGATTGCAATGATATCTCTGTGTGAAACAAATACTGGTCAACTAATTTGTATGCCTTTAATTCTTTTATTAGTTCCTGCTTGTTTAATATTCCGCCCTCGAAAAGAGCAAAAGCGGCATAAACCCTATCGTTTGCCACAGGACCATAAACTATATCATAATTGTGCAGGAATCCTTTTTCCGTTCTATTTCGCATTACAAAGTCAACCCACTCTTCTGACGGCTTGTCAAATATGAGAGCATTATATTTTTCCAAAGCGAGTTCATCAAATTCATATATGTTGACATAACCAACAGCAGTTCTATTTTCATTCATTTTTCTTTTTACCCACGCCTCGGCTTGTTCATAAGATGTAGTTGTATAGAAACCTTTGCCATAATCGAGCGTATGGAGAGGTTCTCTTATCTCAGGCTTGCCGACTTGCACTAAACTTCCGTGAAAAACTTTCATTCTAATTTTCCTTCCTAAGATTTATAAACTCATCAATGTCCTCTATAATCCATTGGCGACTTTGCGAATGCAATGGTTCAAAATGTTCTTCGAGATAATCAAGCACGCCGTATCTACGGAATATTTTTGCTGCTTCTGTTCCAGAAATTTGCTTTGCAACCTTGTATTGTTCGATACAGAAGGATATAAAATAGGCAATATCTAAGTTTCTCTTGTTCATCCGTGGCAAATATACAGATATTTCACACATACCGCCAAACAAATTCATTAATATTTAATGATTCGCTGTTCACACCTTGAGGATGATAAGAGTCGCTACGCGAGAACGGCGAAGCCCTCAACGAAGTTAAATTTGACAAATTGACACAAACCTTTAGCTCACGCAGCGAAGCAAGTAATCTTTCAAATCTTTTTTTTGTTTAATTTGGAATAGATTTGTTATATTTCTGCCCGAAGGGCACTAAAATTTCTGCCCGTCAGGGCACTGAAAAGACAAAAAAATAGCGGCGCAAAATTGCACCGCTATAAATTGTATTTCCCCAGACCCTGAAACAAGTTCAGGGTGACATCGTGGGGAATTGTTAATTCTTTACCACATTCTTGTTTATTACAAAGTCCGTTGTGCTAACCCTTACCGTGTAGGCTGCCGGTGGCAGATTGCTGAGATTCAAGATGGTCTCGTAGCTATTCTGCGGTGCGGATGCCTTCTCGGTGTAGATAAGCTTGCCAAGCATATCGTAAACCTCGATGGTGGCTGCACGATTGTCGAAGTTGTCGAGAACCAAGGTAAGCTCGCCACTGAACGGGTTCGGGTATGCCTGAACTTCGGGTTCGTCAACCTCGGATTCGATGCAGTTGGCAACTATGATTTCCGAAGTGGTGCGTGTGCCGTCGTAGTCAACCTGAACGAGGCGATAGTAGTTGTCGCCACCGTGAATGCCATAGTCGGTGTAAGAGTAGTCGAGCGGTTCAATGCTGTTTCCAGCACCTGCTACTCGTGCAATCTCGGTGAAGTTGACTGCATCGTCGGAACGCTCGAGCGAGAAGTAGTCGTTGTTCTTCTCGGTAGCGGTTGTCCACTCAACGAGAGCCGAACGACCATCGCAAGTTGCTGTGAAGGAAACGAGCTCGATTGGAAGAACTGTATTATCGTTCTTTGAACCGAGTGTGATGATTACGCCTTCTGCGCTACGATTAGGATCACGAGGAATCACGACATCTGTCATTGTTATAATGCTATGGGCAACTTCCTCGTATGGATCAACAGAAGCTGTTCCTCCAATATTTTTCCAACATCCACCATAGTATGCCGCAACTTTGATGTCACTTGCATCATACGCATTTTCTACTGTATTGTTGAAATGAACATCTGATGTTGCTACAGAACTCAAAGTTACATTTGAAAGGTCTGCAGAACTACTTATATCCCAATATTCGGTATTGCTTACGTGATGTAAACGATTGTTACCGTCATCGCACATATCGTTGTAGTTCCACCAGCGTGGATAGCCTTCTTCCGTAGTGAAGCCACCGTCTGCAGTTGACTTGTTGAAGCGTATGGTTGCGGAGCCAGTAGCACGAGTAGCAGGAACTGTTACTGAACCGAGTACACCATTGCTACCAGTCGGGAATGTGAAGTCTGAAGAACCGAAGTCCTTTGTGACTGCACCATCGACATAACTGTTAAGTGTTGCGCCGCTTGCCGATGCATTCGAACCGAAATTCATATCACCAATGACAGTACCTTGAGTGAAAGTTGCCGTGCCGTTTACGGTAATGCCATGTGGAGCAATAATCTTTTTATTATTAGCAACTTGTGCAAAGGTTATATTTCCGAATTCCATTGCACTGCTCAATGTCTGGTCGTTTGCACCATTCAATTCGATTATACTGCTATTATCAGCCACAAATGTACCATTATTGATTATAGAGCCTGCAAGTCTAAGAGTCACATTCTCCTGTATATGCAATTCGGCACCCGATGCTATCTCTATGTTATTTACTGTTGCATCGGCATTCATATATGCCTGCTGAACATCATGCAAACATGAGCCAGAACCACCTATGGCTATGTAATAGTTCTTTGCTTCGGATGGCAAAGATGATGCGACAGAATAGGAACCTCCGTTATACTCGTACCAGTTTGATGGAATATTCCAGTTTGATGTTCCGCCTCTCCATACGTAGTCACACGAAGACGAGATAGATATGTTAGGATGGTTTACAGTAATCGGCACACCAGTATTACTAGTTGAGCCGCAATCGTTTGTAGCTGTGTATCTTATATAGTATCCATCCTGACCTTGCTGTAAATTGCTATTTGTAAACGTAGTATACGAACCATTCTGGGTTTCGCTTATCTGCCAGATACCAGAACCAGCACTACCATTATATGTTACATTTGGTATTGTAAGATCCAAGGCTTCGCCAACACATATTGCTGCAGGACTTGTTATTGCATCAACTTCAGGAACATCAATTACAGTTACTGCCTGCGAAACTCCATCGGTAGTGTTTGCACATGCGCTGTTGCCAACCCTGCGCACCCAGTAGGTCGTGTTGGCGTTAGGCGATACTGTCACCGATGCGCCGTTGCCGCTTATTGGATTACTGCCGACACTGCCGGTGCCCCACTGGTAGGTTGCGCCCGAGCCTTCGCCACCGCCGTCTGCCGTAAGTGTTGTTGACGAGCCGCTGCAAATGGTGGTCGTGCCGCTGATGCTTGTAGGTGCGGTCGGTGCCGTGTTGAGTGTTACAACCTGTGATACGCCGCCGGTATTGTCCGTACACGCCGACGTGCCTACCCTGCGCACCCAGTACGTGCGGTCGTTGGAGGTCGGCGCGTGCCAGTGCCAAGTATGTTGCTGCCGACGGTCGTGCCCTTGCCCCACTGAAGGTCTGCGCCAGAGCCGTTGTCTCCGCCTGTCGCCGACAGGGTGACGGAATTGCCGCTGCAGATCGTCAGCGACGGGTCGCCGCTGATGCCCGTAGGCGCCGTTGGTTTTGTATTTACAGTCAATGTTGCACTTGTATTTTGTTTAGCCGTACATGTTCCTACTGTTGATGTTACCGTTACTGAATATGTTCCCGCATCGGATGTAGAAGCACTTGCATCAGTATATGTAACAGAATTTCCACCAATTGACGAGCCATTATGCTGCCACTGATAGGAAAGGCCAGGTCCTGACACTGTAGGACTAAAACTTACAGAACTACCTTCGCATACAGTCTTATTTGCGAGGCCCGTAGTTATGCTGACGCTAGGCTTATTTACAGGAACAGACACGACATTAGATGTACAAGTTCCGGCTGCCCGCTTGTAAAAAGTTATCCTTGCATACCCATTGCCGGCATGACCAGTTTCGTTCGATCCGCTCGGCGAGAGGAATGCATTACTTCCTGGTTGTGTATTACCTTCAATCCTATTTTCAGTAATATAGCCTGAGCCACCACCGCCAGAATTTCTGTCATTAGAGGTATTCGTATTGGTTTTACCTCCATCCCAGCCGCCGCCACCGCCGGCAACACCATTACTATTTCCTTTACCACTACCATTTTGTCCTTGTCCGAAATAGGTACTTGGATTCTGAGTGCCACCAGCGCCACCACTATTAGCGCCCTGACCGCCACTAGTGCCACCACCGTAACCTCCATTTTGCCGGTAAGATCCTCCTCCGCCACCACCTGCGACAACCAATACCGAAGAACGGTTTCCTGCAAGTGAAGATAGTACTCCTGAAGATAATGCTATGTGAGTGGCTCCGCCACCTCCACCAGAAGATTCGTCATCCCCATTATCCCATGTACCAGAACCTCCTCCATTATACCCACCTGAAGAATTACTTCTATAGGAACCATCAGTTCCCTTCCCTCCTACAACCACATACAAAGTCTGACCAGGCGAAACATTTACATCAACGTACGAGTAGCCACCTTTGCCTCCGGATGCATTAAGACTTCCATTATCCAATCCTCGTCCGCCTTCTGCTCCCCACACCTGCAGTTTAGCGACTGTTGCTTCGGCAGGAACGACAACGGTCTGAATACCGCCTGTATATTCGAAATTATATGGATTGCCAACTTGTGAAGATGAATATGGTCCAATTCCATCAACCGAAACACTGGCACGACCATATATGGTAGAAGGAGTATTCACATTTGGCGTATATGATGCACCATTCTGCAGTACAGTTGTACACCCGGAATTGCTGTACCATGTGTATGTGGGAGAACCTTCTCCCGTAACATTGAGAGTTACAGGCGAACCGCAATCAATAGGCGATGCCGATGACGACAAGTAGCCAGAGACACCAGGCCTATCAATGGTTACACTGCTTGTACAGGAAGTTGCACCGCTCCTAACAGTATATGTATTTGTTGCTGCGGCAGGTGTAACCGTATATGTAGCACCGCTCTGAGTTCCTGTAGTACTGCCAGGCTCTGCACTCCAAGTAAATGAAGGCTGAGCGAAACTTGTTGCCCACGTAATACTCACATTGTCAATAAATGCACCATAACCATCACCGTCTACTGCCCAAATAGCAATATAACTTGTGCCGTCAGGAATATTAAAAGATTTCGAATCCCAAGAAGCTGGGGGCGAATAAAAATTATCCGTACAACCCAAACTATTATAATTTGCATCGTATATACATATACGTAGCTCTTCAGAATAATCGTAGCCCCCAGAAGAATACCATGGTGTAAAATAATTAAACGACAATACGACACCAGTATATCCAGACAGATTCATATTAAGCAACAATGGACTATATCTATCACTACCATTTCCATAACCGGTTCCTGCACTATAACTACCAGAAATGTGCTGACTGGAATTCCTACTCCATACAAAACCATTAGATTCTTGCGTTCCCCATTTACTATTAAAATCATCATTCTCGAAACCATCAAAGAATCCACCAGATGGAACATTCTCACTTGCAGTAAGTTTCACAGCAGTTCCGCTACATCCTATGGAACTGTTATTTACCGAAATATTCGGAGGAGCTACTACATTTATAGTAGGAGTTTCGTAAATGCCATTCTCATTGCTTCCGTTAAACCACAAACATTCCCTTTTTATGAAGTTGAATTGCAACTTTGTGGCTCCTAATGTGGTTGCCGTAATATTCAGACTGATTGTTTTGGTCTCACCCGGAGCTATATTCTGTCCAATACTTACGCGACCATATCCACCCACATCGAAGTTTGCTGCATCAGCCCACTTGCATGCAATTGTAGTCTGATGGTTGTCGTCGGAACAGTTGCTATTAGTAGCGGTACCTGTAGCATACCAAGTTTTAGATCCAACATTTTTTACTGTTACCCTTACCGTACGAGTCTCTCCTACGCACCATGTTGACGAACCGTAATCAACACTGGTAATCTGAGCGGCGTAGGGGGATGGAGGAGTGTAGGTTATGGTCAATGTCCAATTGCATGAAGCACCGCTAAAAGGATTAATCAAAAAAGAAAGATTTGAACCATTATAAGGCCCGTCATAGGGTCCGCAATTTTCAGTACTTCCGGAACCATTATATGGGCGACATGTATAATTCGATGTAGTGACAAGACCTCCTTCTTTTACATATAGGTCATAGTCGCAACTACCCATAGAAAGGGAAAAAGAAATATTTGTTGCACCTATTGGAATATCTGGATATGTAGCCGAATAAGCACCACTTCCTGTATAAGTTTTTGTTGCAGCCCATGCCTTACCGCCAAAAAGCAAACAGAGAAGCAAGATGCAGTTAACAGTTAAGAGCGAAAAGTTAAAAGTTGTCCTTCCCCGAGTAGGAGATTGGATTCGCTGAGCTAAAGGTTTACGATTTACGAATGATGCATTCGCTTCATCGCAAACAATAGATTTCTTAGTTGTGGGATTGGTCCCAATACGCCTATTCTGGCAGTCATTGCATAAGGTAAAAATAGTATTCATATAACAACAAATTTCCTATTATAATACAAGGATGCAAATTTATACAAAATAATGATAAATGCAAAAAAAATTTAACAATTTATGCAAATGTGTTGCGCCGATTGCAATGTGTTGCATCAATTGAGACGCAAAATTTTGCGTCTGTACAGGTTTTCAGGCACGAAAAAGGGGCGCAACTCATTGCGCCCCTATGGATTATTGTTTCTTTGTGGTTGTTGTAGGGTTTGGTTTCAAACCGAACCCTACAATACACCACAAACATTATTATTGTTTTACCACATTCTTGTTTATTACAAAGTCCGTTGTGCTAACCCTTACATTGTAAGCACCAGATTGCTGAGATTCAAGATGGTCTCGTAGCTGTTCTGCGGTGCGGATGCCTTCTCGGTGTAGATAAGCTTGCCAAGCATATCGTAAACCTCGATAGTGGCTGCACGGTTGTTGAAGTTGTCGAGAACCAAGGTAAGCTCGCCACTGAACGGGTTCGGGTATGCCTGAACTTCTGGTTCGTCAACCTCGGATTCGATGCAGTTTGCAACCACGATTTCCGAAACCGTGCGTGTGCCGTCGTAGTCAACCTGAACGAGGCGGTAGTAGTTGTCACCACCGTGGATGCCATAGTCGGTGTAAGAATAGTCGAGCGGTTCTATCGAATTTCCAGCACCTGCTACACGGGCAATTTCGGTAAAATTGATTGCATCGCCGGAGCGCTCAAGCGAGAAGTAATCGTTGTTCTTCTCGGTGGCGGTTGTCCACTCGATGAGAGAAGAACGACCGTCGCAGGTTGCGGTGAAGGAAGTGAGTTCGATTGGCAACAGGGTTTCCTTATCCTTTGAGCCGAGGGTAAAGTAAGGTGTACCAGCACGGGTCACTGCAGGAATGTCAACTCCTTCAATCATAATAGTCTTGTTATTATCAGTAATACGTTGTTCACTTCCACCTAGGTTCGACCAGCAGCCACCAGTCCAGATTGCACCGAAAACATCTGATGCGGTAGGTGCAGGATCTGTTGAACCGAAATGTTTGCCAGCATTATCTGCTGATGCGACAATCGTAGCACCGCTAAGACCTACCGGACTATTAATATCCCAGTACTCGAAGTTGCTAACGTGATCGAAACGTATTTCGTTGTCTGCGCAGTTGTTGTTAGGATTCCAGAAGCGCGGATAGTCGGCTGGTAGGGCATCGCCAGAAGCAACTAGGTTATGGAAGCGAACCCAAGTATCGGAAGTTACTGTTGCAGTTACCGAACCAAGTACGCCTGCGTTACCGGTCGGGAAGGTGAATTCAGAAGAACCAGCCTCCTTAGTAACCTTACCATCAACGTGGCTTGTGCGACTTGCATCAGCCGTGGTTGCCGATGCTCCGAAGTTCATGTCACCGTTTACGATACCTGCGGTGAAGGTTGCCAGACCAGTTACAGTCGGTGTCAATCCATCGAGTGTGAAGTCCTTTGCATTGTTGAAGGTTACATTGTTGAATGTGAGCGATGTACCGGAGATTGTCTGAGGTGTGCTGCCGTTGAATACCGCTGTTCCTGTGCCGGCATTGAATGTTCCGTTGTTGGTGAGGTTTCCAGCCACCGAAAGTGTGTAGCTTCCGAGAGAGAGTGACCTGCCCGAACCTATATTGAGGTTCTTTGTGGCTGCCGCTGCAGTGAGTGCGGGGTTGCTGGTTACGCATTCGCCGTAGGTGGCGAGGAATATGTTTGTAGATGCCGAAGGTGCAGATGCTGCAACCGAATAAGCGGAACCTCCGTATGTGAGCCAGTTGCCAGCGGTTGCCCAGTTGGTTGTGCCGGCGTTGCCCGACCAAACCATATCGCCGGATGCGATTCCGTCAACCGATGGTGCTGTAACCGTTACCGTCACTTCCTTGATTGTTTCGGCAGTACAGCCAGCACCTGCTGTTGTTGCGGTTGCCGTTACATGGTATGTTGTTGTAGCATTAGGCATTACAGATGTAGAGCCACCTTCCCATACATACGACATTGTTCCGCTGTTGCCTTCTGCGCTTGCAGAGAGAGTTACCGTACTGCCGATACAGATTGTTTCTGACGATGCGGATGCGGTTACGGTACCTACAGAAGCCTCCTCGACTGTAAGTGTCCAACTGCCATCCGATTGTATCCAATTAGGGCACTCGCCATATCTTGCCTTACGAGTAAAATGATAAACTCCAGGACTGGTCTTGTAGGTGTTTGCAGGAGTATGTGTCGATGAGTTTGTTTCTGATATAGAATTGCCATCAACATACCACTGATAGAATATTTCACCTTCGCCACCGCTTGCAACCGTTGTAACACCAATTTCGTTGAGTGTTCCTGTATTGTAGCAAAGCGTTTGACCCGTGGTTTTGATTTCACCTGCCGTGAATTCTGCCGGCTCACCAATTACTGCCTCCTCGTATGCCAAAGCCACACATTCATTGTCATCCTTCACCAATATATAATAGGTGCCTTGTTCAAGACTGAAATTGAACGGATTGTTTTCACTACTTGTCCAGTTCGAGCCATTATCGCTTGAGAACGAGTATGGCGAAGTGCCTCCGCTTGCAGTTACCTCAATTGAACCGTTTCCGTCGTGACATACTGCATCGCTGGCATAAACCGAGAAAGTAGGAGCCTCCAGAACCTCTATCTCCTTCCATATAGGAACCGAAACGCCACAGCAGTCGCTCTTGATTTCGAGCTTGATAAGATAGCTTCCAGCAACAAGTCCGAGACTTTCTGCGTTAATTGTGTATGTATTTACAGAACCTGCTTCTACTATAACAGCATACGATTCGTACTGTGTGTTGCCATCGGCAGAAACGAGACGCCACTGAAGAACATCGCCATTATTGATGTCGCCAGTGTAGGTATAGGTATAGGTTTGGGCAGATCTGATGCAGATGTTGTTTACACCGTCGATTTCGCCAAGGTTGCGCTCGTATGCGATGAAGATATATGGGTTGTATTGAGTTGTATTTGTAAGAGCTTTGTTAGTCATGCCTAACGGGAATGCCATTACTGCATTGTTGCCAGTAGAAGTAGTGCTACTAGGAGTCTTGTCGTTTACATAGAAACTAGTGTTGAATGCACCACTGCTCTTAGTTACCTTGATTTGCGAGTTGGTGCAACCCATCTTGGATGATGAACCGTAGTCGATTGAGGTAACATAGTTGGAAGGTGTGGTTGTATAGCCAGAAGATACACCACTCGACAGGCCGCTGCTGGTGACCACGGCCACCTTGTAGGACACGCCGTTGGCGCCTTTGCCGCCAGCGCCGCCAGTGCCACCTTTTCCGCCAGTGCCGCCAGTGCCGCCCTTACCACCTGTTGCATAAGAAGTGCCAGACAACCCATATGATTCAGAGTCTGTGTCTGGCTGAACACCAACGGAACCATTATTACCATTACCGCCAGAACCGCCAGCACCGCCGTTACCGCCAGTACCTGCTGTTCCTGAAACGATGTAGCAATCGGTAAATGTTCCTATGGAAGTGCTTCCGTAGTGATATACACCGAAGGAAGAACCGCCTCCATAGCCGCCAGTGCCACCGTAGCCGCCAGATCCGCCAGATCCGCCATTGCCACCTTTGCCACCAGAACTATAGGCATAGCGACCACCTAGGGTTCCCACCCTTGCTCTGGCGCCGCCGCCACCGCCGCCGCCGCCGCCACCACTGCCATTGCCGCCACGGCCACCCGTACCAGCCTGTCCTCCAGGAGTGAAATAACTTCCATAGTTTGTGGTGTTCGATATTGAACCATCTGTACCATTGCTGCCAGTAGCACCCTGAGTGCCTACATAACCACTACCGCCAGGCCCTCCTGTGGCAGTGTGATTTCCTGCGCTGGTGTATGATGTTTCATTACCCCCAGAACCCCCAGAACCACCGGAGTATGATCCAGCAGAACCCGTACGGCCCGTGGATCCATTGCTCGCCGATGAGCTGCTGGCAGATCCGCCATCGCCTCCGCTACCACCTGATGCTCCGCCACCAGCAGCACCAGCGTTACCACTTTGTCCTGCCTTTCCTTGACTTGCATTTCCCGGCAACAATTGGCATCTTACGAATTCATAGTTACTACAACCATTCAAATGCACTGCGTAGGTAGAAACGCCATAATTATTGCTAGTGATAGCCGAATAGGCAGGAGCATTTGCTGTGGTCACCTTTATATCCTGCAGTTTGAAATTGCCCACACTGTTGCCTTCAATAGCAACAATGCGCGGCTGGGTTGTTCCACCCTCGGGACTAGTAGTAGTACGATTGATGGTGGTAAGTGTCGTGCCCTTTGTCCAAACGCCAGTAGAGGTGTTGGCTGTCCACTGTCCGTCGATTATTACATTGCTGATAAGGTTTACAGGTGCATTAACATTATATGTACCGCTTGCCATACGGATGATGGCAGGGTTGGAAGCAGTACCACCTGTTGCAAGGGATAGCGCCTTGTTAAGGGTCTGTACAGGAGCGGTGGACGAACCGTTGTTATTGTCGTTACCTCCAGTACTACAATATATTATTTTTGTTCCGCAGTCGGAGTCTGAACCACCCGAGGGTTCTATCAAATAAAAGTTAGCCATCACAGTTGCATCCGTTGTGCCCATGGTTAAAGTTGGGTTAGCGACAATCATGCTTGAGAGGCTACTGCCCGCACCCACCAATGACCATACTGCCAAGTAATAGCCACTTGCAGGTGTAGCGGAAATGTTTACGGTTTGTCCCTCATAATAAGTGCCACTTCCCGTTACCGTGCCACCTTCCGGCAGATTACTAATGACAGTTAAGGTATGGTTTGGTTTAAAAATGGCATATAGGGTGATGTTGTTATTCACCGTGATGCTGCTCCCGTTGGTATAAGTTGCAGTACCATTACTATTCGTGGCCCAGCCTAAGAACGTACTGCCGTTACATTCTATTCCGTCCCAAGGCACGGTAACAATAGTGCCAGAAGCGACGGTTTGCGGGTCTGGTTGCATAGATGGAGTCCCGTTGCAGGTGGTAGTGACATCGAAGGTAATGGTAGGGTTGACAGTTATAGTATATATTAGTTCCATTGGGCAAATATCTGAATCGCTTGGTGTGATAGATGCCGTTATGGTAGTGGTACCCAAGGCATGACCACCTGTAATGACAGCGGAATTGCCGTTGCCAGCCACCGTCACGATGGATGTGTTGTCGGATACCCAAGAGATAGTATATCCCGTAGTATTGTTCACATTGAGCGTGGCAGTCTGATCGGTGCCGAATGTAACGCTGGACGAACCGTTGATTGCGAATGTTCCTGAGGGGTTGTCGCAACAAGCAATTGATAAAGGAGAACTTATATTTCCGCAAATTGGAGCCGTTGCCGTAATGCGAGCCCTACCATTATTCTCGTACACAACACCGCCTGTCGTAGAACTTGAGGTAAGTCCAGCCGCTCCAATATATCCGGAACCGCCCCCAGCATAGCTTGCACTTGATGTCGTATTATAAGCATTGCCACCTTGCCAACCTCCACCAGCACCTGCAACGCCATCATTATCTCCCATGCCTTGAGCATTAGCGCCATATCCAAACCCACCAGAGTGTGTTGTTCCACTTCCCGCGCCAGCACCTCCTGAAGCACCACCACCTGTGCCGCCCCATTCTTTATACGAACCGCCACCACCTCCTCCTGCAACCAATAATATGTCTGCTGAGTTTGAATTATAATATCTCAACTGATAGTCACTACCTGAACTCGGAGCAGCCTTTGCAATATGAGTAGCACCACCACCACCACCAGCCGCTTCGCGACCAGCAGAACTAGAATTTTCGTCGTCGCATGTGCCGCCGCCACCACCATTGTAGCCACCAGGTGCTGTAATCGTAACAGTTCCACTACCAAGAACGGCATCACTTCCTTTACCACCAACGACAACATATAAATCTGTACCTGGTTCTGCAACATAATTACCAACAGAGTAGCCGCCATTGCCACCTACCGACAACCATTTTTCATTTCCTCTGCCTCGGCCACCAGACGCACCCCATGCCTCCAGTTTCAGAGATGTAGTACCATGAGGCACTGTATATGTCTGTTTGTCGCCATTATATTCGAATTCTGTCGCTTGGAGATATCTTGTATCGCTTTCCAGTCGACAATATATATTCTCATCGCGTACTGCGTTAATATCAAGGTAGCGATAGTTATCTCCCGAACGCCCTTCTGTTATTTCGTTTGCACTAGCTACACTGCCCCGATACCAGTGATACGAGTATCCTGATGGCACGGCTCCGCTATAATGAGCTTCGAGACGGACAATATTACCGCACAACGGAATGGACTGCTGGCTAATGGAAGGAGCAGGAGGCAATACCACAATGGTATGAGTAGTTGTAGCATCACAATAAGTACCATCGCTATAAACGGTTGCTGTAATTGTTGCAACACCCAAAGAAACTCCTGTAACAACACCCGAACTATTAACGGTAGCCACAGATGTATTGGATGACTCGTACACAATTGTTCCGCCACCAACTGAAGGTGTTGCTACACAACTTGCCGTGGAGCCATGCAAAACAGTCTTTGGACTGCTACCAAAAGAAAGTGAACGGCTACAGACTGGACACATTACCTTAATTTCATATCTCTGAGTACCAGCCGGACTTGAATGTTCCGCAACTACATAATATGTCACACCGCCAGTAAGCGTAATTTCTACAGATGGATCTTCCGAATTACCATCCCAACCAGCAATACAGGTGTTATTATTTAACGAAGATAACACAAAGAAATCTGGGTCACCTTCAATAGTTGAAGCAATAAAAGTATAATCACCACTTATATCAGGAGTGAATGAATATATGTGTTCTTCCCCTATTTCGTTCCATCCACCATGACCACTTCCTGTATAGTACTGCCATCCACTATAGCCTTCCCTGAGTGAACCAGAATAAGTAGTACCACATTCCATTGTCATTGGTGGATTCGCAGCTGTATATGTTATCTTTATGTTATCAATGGCAGCACCGGGTGTAGTTCCTGCACTATTGTCATCTTTCCATACAAAATACAAACGTTTCGTTGTTCCTGAATAAGTAACTCTATTAAGCGTCTGGGAAAATGTATACCATGAAGTATTTGCAATTGAACTACCATTATAGCCATTGAATTTCGTACCGCCGGCTGAATAAATGTTATTTGTAAATGAAATTGTATTTGAAGGTTGTGCTGGCACATCGCTATTATTACCAGAATTTAACGCTGTCGGTGTAGACGCATCGCCTAAAAAAACGGAAAAATAATCAAAAGTGGATTCTCCAGCACATTTCCAATCAAACGAAAAAGTATAATCGCTTGACGATTCTGGAAAATATATATCAATGTAAGCCCAAACAATAGAGAAATAGCTTATATTATAACTATATGCTTGTTCTGAACCTGTTTGCAAACCACCATCACCATTTGTAACATATAGAGAATATGTGCCACCATTTTGTGCATTGGCATTTTTACTTATACACCATTTATTTGTAGCACTACCATTCACAAAAGTCCATCTATTCTTATCGGAACCTTCAAAACTATAATTTATAGTTGTTATTTGTCCCCAAGCGTTCACGCCGAACAGCAACAGTAGAATTACAATGCAGGATTTTAGATTGAAAAATTTATGTCTTTCAATCGTCTTGTTTTCATTATTATTCATTTTCATATCGAAACAATTAATATTACGTCTATTCTGGCGGTCATTGCATAAGGTAAATATTTTATTCATAGTATATAAATATCCTAATATAACAAGCGCGCAAAGATAAAATAAAAATAACGTAAGGAAAGTTTTTGAATTAGACATTATATTGCAATGCGGAAAAATTAGATATAAGGCAAAATGTATATGCTGAAATGTAAGGACAGCTACGTTACGCCGTTCGCAATGCGTTGTGGCGATTGAAATGATTGGCGACGTTTGAGACGCAAAATTTGAGACGCAAAATTTTGCGTCTGTACAAGGAAGCGAGAGAAAGGCAAAAAGGGTGTCGCTGCGCGAAAATAGAAGAAGTCGCTACGCGAAAGGGAAAGGAGTCGCTGCGCGAGAAATCATACAAATTGATACAAACCTTTAGCTCACGCAGCGAAGCAAGTAATCTTTCAAATCTTTTTTTGTTTAATTTGGAATAGATTTGTTATATTTCTGCCCTTTAGGGCACTAAAAAATAAATCGCTGCGCGAGAACGGCGAAGGGCACTGAAGATATCGTTTGAATGGCATAATTCAAACGTAATATATTAAATCGGCTATAGGTTTTGTGGTGATTCCACCAACTTTTTTATTTCAACAATAAACTTCTCGGTTGGTTCTACCAAAGAAACGACATCATCTTCGGACAATGTATACGAATCGTTGTAGTCACCTGTGAGCCGTAACGAAAAAAGTCTATTGTATAGTTTCCCTAATTCGGCATCCACAATATTTGTCTTAACGAACTTCATACCAAACATTTGGATTACACCATTGTGTGTTTTGACGGAAATTTTATTCGCCAATAACAAAGCTGATACCGCATAATAAGCAGCATAATAAAGTCTATTTGCTATTACTTCCCAGTATTTCAGCTCAATATTGCCCTTTTGCCAGCTCCAAAGTCCTGATTTCCTTTTGGAACTTATATTCAACCATTACCTTCCTTTCTGTCTCGTTCAGCCCCATAGTACAATACCGTCTTTTGTTACATTCTTATAGAAGAGAGTGTTACTGCTATTTTGCCAATCAGTCTTGGTATATAGGATTGGATTCACGATTGCATCGACATCCCATCCCGCAGCACGGATAGGATATGCAATATTATCGTAATCACTAAGAAGTACGCGCTGGCTGTCCAACAAGACAAGTATATCCCAGTCAGACTCCTCGTTAGCATCGCCCCGCGCCTGCGAACCGAACAAAACGACCTTTGAACCCGTAGGGACAACATTCCGTGCGGTTTCCGTCAGCATCTTTATTATCGTTTCTCGCGACATAAGCCAATCCAACTTTAATTCTGCAAATTTAATAAATAAATGATTTTGACAAGGAAATAATTTTGATGTTTGGCTTACGCCGAGCTAAAGGTTAACTTCGTTGAGGGCTAGGCCGTTCTATGGCTGGCGCCCGTTTCTGGGTTTAACGTTTAAGAGTTCAAAGGTTCAAGGATTTGATGATTTGATGATTCGAAGATTGCGGCGATTGCAATGATTTGCGCCGAATGAAATGATTTGCGCCAATTAAGACGCAAAATTTTGCGTCTGTACTTTCATTCCTTTTCTTTGGCTTCTGCGACTGGGATTCGTTCGCCGTTGTAGAACGCAACTACAAAGGCATCGGTAACGCCCATAGAACGTGCTCTATCTACCGCTGTCTTAACATCGGCAAATGTCTTGAAAGCTCCTACCCTATAGTTGGTAAACCTACCATTCTGAACTGACGAAAGCCGTGAGCCACTTGTAGATGCAATAGAACGGAATATTGCCATGCTCCTTGCATCGGGCGTATTCACAAAAGCACCAAGCTGTACAAAATACTCAACTCCACCAGCAGACTGTTGCAAAGTTTCCGCAGGAACTACTGGCCTTGTCGTTGTGCTAGATGTTGTCGATACATTTTGCGAAGACGACTTCTGCACAGAACCATTATTTATAGTCTCACCAGAATTACCTTCGATCTGCCTTACTGCATTTTGCAGACGTATTGCTTCGGAACTCGAAATCTGCTCTTCGCCCTTGAACGCCACAATGAAAGCATCAACAATTCCAAACGAACGTGCCTCGGCAAGTGTATTTTGCGCTTCCTCGTACGAGTTAAAAACACCAATGCGATAAATCTGCAAGCCTTCGCGCGGGAACTTCACATGAATCTTGTCGCCTGCAACCTTCGAGAATACCGACAGAATCTCGGGATCGGGCGACTTCGAGAATGCACCTATCTGCACATAATACGAAATACCTGACGCATTGTTCTCCTCGGTACCAGTGGTAAGATTCAAAGGTGCATATTCAACATTCGAAAGGTTTTCTTCACGCGCACCATTCGACTTCGACTGCATTTCCGCATTATCAGACGATTGCGCAACAAGTCGGCTCGCCATTTGCCTCTGATATTCTACACCTTCGGCAAAACTAACCTTGCGACCATCAATGTATGCAATCACAAAGGCGTCGGTTATTCCCTGTCGGCGAATATTCATCTGTGATGCCCTTGCCTGCTCGTACTCGGCGAAACATCCAGAAGTGTGACGAACAAAACCGTTTGGCATAATCTCATAGTCTATAGGAGATACGCCTTTCAACTGCCATGGCTGTCTCCTATCCTTATAAACTCCAACCTGTACGGCAAAATATACGCCCTTGGATGGAATCTCGTGGGTTTCATACGTTGTGCCACTTGTTTCTCCTCCGACACTATTTGTCGTACCTTGAACATTTATGGTATTGTTTTCGACAATATTGATAAGTCCCTCGCTTACAACATTCTCCGATTTTGACGAAACATTTGCAATAACATCTTCCGGCTCAACATAATCTGCTGGTGCCTCGTGACGGATAACAACTGGTATTTCTTCGTTTTCCTCAACATTCTGCAAAGCCTCCAGACGACGTGCCTCTGCTATCGAAATTCTCTTTCCATTGTAATATGCCACAATAAAGGCATCACTGAAACCGAGGCTTCTGACCTTTGGCAAATCCTCACGCGCCGAAACATACTTGTAATACTCGCCCGTCATATAGCGGACAATGTTTGTATTTGGTATCAATTCGGTAAATATCAACGACAAACCGTTGAAATCACGCATTCTGTACCTAACGCTCACAGCGACAATCTGTATGCGATAGTACAAGCCCATATTTATTTCGGGCATATTGTAAATACCATACGAGTCTGCATTGTATCCCGACATCGACTTTCGGCTTGGTGTAACAGAAGAAGATGATGATGAATTGTCAACAGTAGCAACAATTTTAGTTGAATCTGGTTCATTTGCACTTACATTATTTATTGTTGCATCTGTTTTTTCCACTGAATGTTCACCTGCCTGAACATTATTATCCGCAACCTCCTCAACCAAGTAATTTATTACAACCCTGTACTTTGTCAAACTGGAATTCTTAGTTTCCATCCTGACAATCATATCATCCACGACCTTCTTTACATCGCCAGTTGCGACTTGCTTCATCTGTTGCAACAATTTGTATTCCTGAACCTCTGCATTGCCATAAATCTTATTTGCCTTGTCCATTTCATAAAAGCCAAGACCAATCTTCATGGTTGTCAACGTTTCGTTGTACGATCCGTATGCCTTGGCATATTCCTGACGAATAGAATCGGACATCTTCGGCAAAACCGTTTCCAAAGACTGATTTATTTCGGTGTAAAACTTTGACTTTTCAATTGCAAGTTTTTGAATGTCATCGACCTTTTGGCTTTCTTCCCGTGCTATATCATCGGCAATTCGCCTTTGTTCCGACTTCTTTGCACCATCTTTGCGGTGCTCCAGACGCTCAATCTCCCTCGTGGAAATGTCAATGTTGCGAATCATCTGTTCCTGCAAATTAATCGACTGCGAATAAGCCGCATCTACAATTACACTGCTGCCTGTTCCATACTTTTCATCAAGTTTGCTGTAGATAGGCTGCAGAACAGACTTGGTTTCGTTGTCGACATGCGGTATTATCGTCTGCAAAAGTGCGTATTCCGACTTTTCGCTTTCGGAAAGCTTTTCTGTAACGTTTCCGCCCTGCTGTTCGGCATTTGTCAGGCTATAGAGCGACTGGCGGTAGTCGGCATATCTGTTGCTGTATTCCGCCGAGGCTTCCGCACTTGATATCTGCTCCCGTGCCACCTTGTCGATTTCGGCGTAGAAGCGTTCCTTCTCACCGCCTAGGCTGCGTACATTGTCGTTGCGCTCGGTCGTAACTTCGTTAAGTTCCGTCTGTAGGCGCTTCTTCTCGCTGCGGTCGGCCGTGGCAAGGTTGGTCTCGATGTCGCTGATTTCGGTATCGGCTGTGGCGATGTTCGTTTCGTACTTTTCCTGTCGCGATACGGAGGCCTTCAACTGCGATGAAGCCGTTGTTTTGCCCGCATTGTCCGTATTTGCATTTGACAAGACTTCGGTGCCGCTCACATTGATAGGTTCCGTGTGCGACGAGTACTTTTCTTCAAGCTTGCTGTAGATAGGCTGCAGAACAGACTTGGTTTCGTTGTCGACATGCGGTATTATCGTCTGCAAAAGTGCATACTCCGACTTTTCGCTTTCGGAAAGCTTTTCCGTTACGTTGCCGCCCTGCTGCTCGGCATTTGTCAGACTGTAGAGCGACTGGCGGTAGTCGGCATATCTGTTGCTGTATTCCGCCGAGGCTTCCGCACTTGATATCTGCT
>CADAXK010000024.1 GCA_902791865.1 uncultured Bacteroidia bacterium | reverse complement strand
AGCCATTGTGTAGTCCTTTTGTGTACGCCTAACATACTTACTTTCTTTATTTTCCATTTCGTTACTATTTTTATTGTAACGCTATTTTAGGACGAGACAGTGTGCATACAAAAAAAGGACACCTTTCAGTGTCCTTTTTTGTTGTGTTTCAGAATCCTAATACAATTCGAGTATTGGGTAGATGTTCTTGTCGAGCGATAGTCTTATGAGTTTAATCTTTCTCATATATTCGTTCTGGGTCTTGTTGATTTCATCAACTTCCTTCTGGTATTCGCTCTTCCAAGCATCATCGGCGAAAGTGAAAGTTCTAAGGATTGTGCCGCTGTCTGGGTCGCCAGCTGTTGGACTTACTATCCATGAATACTTTCTGCCTTTCTGATAAATCTTTTCGTCAAACTTTACAATGAATGCGCTGTCGGTGGTAGCGAAGTTGTCGATTATAGGTTCGCCCGATTCCTCGTCGTATATCTTGAGGTACAATTTTTTCTGCTTCGGGTTAGCCCAGTTGAGTACAACATAATTTTCGATAACCATTGCATCATCGAACGGATCTCTGATGATGTCGCCTACTGCACGGTAAACACCACCGCTCTTGCGTTCCTTCTGTGAATTCTGAATCATGTTGTTTGCGATGTAGTTGAAGAATTCCTGTGTGAGGTTGCTGTTTCCTACATCTTCGTAAATCTTGTTAAGATCTGTTACTGAATATGTTCCCGGATTGTTGATTCCCATTGGAACATCGTTCTTGTTGGTAAGAACAACATACGAACCAGCTGGAACCTTCAGTGTGCTTTTCGTTGATATGTAACTGTCCCTTACAAGGTTAGTTTCAACTTTCTTGTCAACGATCTTCGGATTTCCAGAGAAATAGAAGACTTTATACTCACTTGTCTGAGCGCTTAAACTTATTGCGAATAAACTCAAACCTAACAATGCTGCGTAAAACTTTATTCCTTTCATCTTTCGTGTATTTAAATGTTTGCGTTATAAATGAATCTATCTTAAATAATTCTAATGTTTCTTCGTACAAATACAGAACCTCGATACAGAATATCAGCATGATTCCTGTTGGCATCATATCAACTTTTATGCCAAACTCTCTCATTACATAGTATGAAATTAACAGGACAACAGCAATTAACAGGAACTGGATTGGTTTTGAAAGTATATCGAAGAATTTAGCACCGAACACATACCAGTAAACAAGCCACAAAACAAAGAAGAATGTGATTATGAATGCAAGCAGGTTGTTTTGCCAGTTCTCAAAGGTAATAAGGCAATCGTCGTTCATAATCATACTAATTGCATGTGCGTGAATTTCAATGCCTTTCGCATCGTAGCCGTTGCATCGTTTAAGCGGGGTAAAAAATGCGTCGATAGTGTCCATCGGAGCGCCTTTGTACATGCCTAAGTAGCCCATCAGTACGATATTGTCCTTAAGCATTCGCAGGTCGCACGAATCGTTAATGTCTTCGTAGTCAATCTTAATGAACGGCATGCTACCTCCTCGATAGTTTATGCTTTCGAGTTGCTTTTTGTTGCGCTTTGCAAACTTTAGGAACATATCATTGTCGTACATGCTTACTATTGCAGCCGAAAAAGAATTTATCGTAACGGTGTCGTGAGTTATGGAGTCTGTGTAGCGGATGAACTTGTCGAATTCGCGACATGTCAGCGGTTCGTTCTGAAGTTCACAATGTCCGTATGGCAAATCTCCGAAGAATTCGTTTGTGCGAATTACTCCAACGGCTTTGTCTGGATCGTTTTCGTCGTATACGCCGAACGAACCCATAATAATGTTTGGCTTCGCATTTAGAGCTTGCTTAAGAGCCATATCCTCCATGATTTCCTGTAGGTTTCCGGTCTTTGGCTCTCTGAATACAGCGTCTATTCCTATGACTTTCGGGTCGAATTTCTCAATTATGTTTATTTTTTCAGCAAGTTCGCCTCTGCTTAAATCGCCTATGTTTACAATATATATATTCGTGTCGGTGGTATATATGTCGTCTTTGCGGCTCATTTCCGAATATACGAGATCGCTATAGTCGAAATTGTCAATGTAGTCGTCGAAGGGGTTGAAAAGATCAACAGAATCGATTATGCTCCACATGAATACGACTACAATAGCCGTGAAAACAGTAATAAGTCCAGCATCAAGCACTAGCAACGGACCATATTTTTCTGGATACTTCCTTGCCATATTATTTATAATTTGTCGCAAAGGTAGCAATAAATATTTTTTCTTGTTCTATGTTGATGTAAAAACTTTTACAAAAGTTATGAGAATGTGTGGCTTGTGGTTGTTTGCCTGTTGAAATCTTTCGGATTTTCGCTGTGTGAAGAGACGGCGTTTTTGTGTAGTTTTGCAAAAAAAAATATTTGATGAGAAATTACATTCTTTCATTTGATCAAGGAACTACTAGTTCGCGTGCAATTCTGTTTGACAGACACTTTAATATTGTTGAGATAGAGCAGCAGGAAACCGTGCAGTGTTTTCCTAAGCCCGGATGGGTGGAACAGGATGCCAACGAGATTTATCGCAATCAGATATCGACGGCTCGTAGGCTTATTAATAAATGTGGTATTTCGTTTTCAGAGGTTGCCGCAATCGGAATCACTAATCAGCGCGAGACAACAGTGGTTTGGAATAAAAATACGGGCAAACCTATATATAATGCCATTATTTGGCAGGACAAGCGCACCGAGGATTTATGTTCGAAAATAAAGGGAAGTGATTTCGGAAAGTATGTGAATGCTGTCACAGGACTTGTGGTAGATTCTTATTTTTCGGCGACAAAACTAAAATGGATTCTTGATAATGTTGCTAATGCCCGCGAAATGGCACGTCGTGGCGATTTGTTGTTCGGTACAATTGATACATGGTTGATATGGCGTCTGACAAGTGGAAAATGCCATGTTACCGATTGTTCAAATGCTTCGCGCACAATGATGTTCAACATAAAGACTCAGGAGTGGGACGAGAATATCCTTGATGAGTTTGGCATTCCTATGAATATGCTTCCAAATGTGGTAGATTCATCGTGTGAGGTGGGAATTACCGACAAGTTGGTTTTTGACGAGGAAATTCCGATTTGTGGAATTGCGGGTGACCAGCAGGCAGCCCTTTTCGGTCAGGCATGCTATAAGGAAGGTTCTGTTAAGAACACATACGGAACTGGTTGTTTCATGTTGATGAATACAGGTAGCAAGGATGTCCGTAGCAAATGTGGCTTAGTGACAACAATTGCATGGAGGATTGGTGGTAAAGTTTCGTATGCGCTCGAAGGCAGTGTGTTTGTTGCGGGAGCAGCCATACAGTGGCTCCGCGATAAACTTGGTGTTGTAAAGTCGTCTGCTGAAACAGAAAAGTTGGCATCGGAAGTAAATGATACGAACGGAGTGTACTTTGTTCCTGCATTTGCAGGACTTGGCGCACCATATTGGAACATGAATGTGCGCGGTTGCATTAGCGGTATAACTGGCGGTGCTACATATAAGCATATTGTCCGTGCTGCACTTGAGTCGATGGCATATCAGACAAAGGATGTGCTTGATGCTATGGAGAAGGACGCTGGAATGAAAATTCAGTCCATAAATGTTGATGGTGGTGCAGCTGTGAACAATTTCCTCATGCAGTTCCAGTCCGACATTCTGCAGATTGCCGTGCAGAGACCGAAGATTGTGGAATCGACATCTCTTGGAGCGGCCTACCTTGCTGCACTTGCAATTGGTTGGTGTACAATGAAGGACCTTGCTGCGACGCGGGAACTCGACCATACGTTTGTTCCGCTGATGAAACCGAAAGATGCCAAGGAAAAGTATAAGGGTTGGTGTAAGGCTGTTGCCGACCTGGAGAAAAACTGCAAGCAATAAGGCATAAAAAAAGCGGATTTAAATCCGCTTTTTTGTTTTTTTAGAACTAATTTTATTCTTTATTTTCTTCTGGTTCAGCTTGCTGCTCTTTTTCTGCATTTGCCTTTTCTTCGGCGTATGCCTTCATTGCTTCTTCACTGATTATTCCCTTTTCTACAAGTAGGTTGTACCATGAAATAATTTTCTTTATATCCGACGGATATACTTTTTCCTTGTCAAAATCGGGCAGAACCTTCTCGAAGAAGGCAAATATTTCATTTTTTTCTGATTTTGCTGTAACACCAGTTATTGCACCTTTGTATTCGTTGAAAATGTTTGCAAAAACATCCTTCAGCGGAGTGTCGTTGTCGTATGTGTAAACTGTAATATCTTCAAGTGTGCTGATGCGCGAGGTAGAATATGCTGGCATGCGTTTGCCAGTTATTAACGATTCAACAATGACACTGTTGTTCTTCTTCGATACCAACTTCAATAGTCCGGGTTGTCCTGCTATTGATAAAATTCCTTCCAAAAACATAATTTCAATATCATTTAAAATTTAGGTTGCAAAAGTAGTGCATGAATTTTTAAATCAAAGATTTTTTTTGTTGTTTTTCTTAACAGGTGCATTTGAAAACTGCATTTTTAAGTTGTTTTTTGTCGTAAATGTTTGAAAAATATGGACATTGAGCTTTTGCTTCGGTTGTTTACAATATGAACTTTTTTGTTAATTTTGCGCTGTAATTTCAAAAGAATGAAACGTTTTTTTTGCATATTTATGATGTCAATCTTCCTGTTCGGCGGAAGTATTGATGTTTTTGCATGGGGGCAGAAGGGGCACGACATCGTTGCATGCATTGCCGAAAAGCACCTGACGCGCAAAGCTAAAAAGAACCTAAGTGCAATACTTGGTGGCAAGTCGCTAGTATATTATTCAACGTGGATGGACAATGTACAGAATTCTCCGTATTGGAAAGATGGTTATGAGAGAACAAGGACTTGGCACTATTTAAATGTAAATGAGGAATATACACCACAAACTATGCCTCGCAATCCCAAGGGCGATGTGCTTTCGGCTCTGAACATGATAATAGATTCATTGGAAAATCATAGGAAAGAGCTTTCCGATAGTGTATGCTTCGATTATACTCGAATGCTGATACATCTTGTCGGTGACATGCATTGTCCAATGCATGTGGGCAGATTGTCTGATAGGGGAGGTAATTGGTTGAAAATAAAATGGTTTGAGCACGAGACAAATTTGCATTCGCTGTGGGATTCAAAGTTGATTGAAAGTGTTCATGCATGGTCGTATACCGAGTGGATGCAGAACCTGGATCGTTGTAGTAAGTCGGAAATAGCTCAAATGACATCAGGAACTGTAGAGGATTGGCTGAACGAAACATGGCAGGTTACTGTCGGTATTTATGCCAATGTAACTCCAGAAGAGAATTATTCATATAAATATATGTATGATTACGGACCAGTGGTCGAGCGACAGTTACTATTGGCAGGCTATAGGCTTGCATCGCTTTTGAATAGGATTTTTGGATGATGAGGGGAATTATTGCCATATTCTTGATAATTGCAGGACTGTCTTACGGTTGCGTTTCGAAGTCAAATGGAGCTGACAAGCCTGTAGAGAACATCGTATGCCTCAATTATGAAGATACGGTTACCGTTAATACAGATGATAGTGTATTTGTTTTTGTCAACGAAATGCCAAGCGTTAAGGAGCATTGCTTCATTGTGGTGTCGAAAAAGGAAAGACTTCTTAGTGTTTACGAGTCAAGGTTGAATGATACTGTTTTGATTGCTCGGTTTGATTGTTGTCTAGGCAAGAACTATGGCAACAAGCAGAAACGTGGAGATATGCGTACTCCTGAATCGTCGTTGCATAATCCATTCAATATTACGAGTATAGAAAATTCGTCATGGTGGACTCACGATTTTGGCGATGGGCGAGGTCGCATCAAGGCTTATGGCAAATGGTTCATGCGGTTGTCGTATGGTTCTGGAATCGGTATTCATGGAAGTACCAACAACGAAAATTCTGTTCCCGGTCGCCAAAGCGAAGGTTGCATACGGCTTCGCGATGATGATATTGATTTGCTAAAACAGCATTATGCGTTTGTCGGCATGAAGGTTATTATAAAAGGCGAGGACGAAGGAGAACTGGAATTCGAGAAACTTGGTAGTTAGCTATAACACTCAATCTTTGATAAGATTTCTGTAATGCTTGTATCTGTCGATTACATTGTTTGTGAATTTGACAGTTCTGCTACCTTTATATTTTCCGCATTTAACCTCGGGGTCGGTGTAAAATTCCCTGTCGTTCAGATGCTCCATATATAGGGCAAGGTTTTTCCACGAATTTGGGTTGCCGGTGTACTTTTGGGCAAGCGCGTATGCATCTTCAGAATGACCATGTCCGGCGTTGTATCCCATTAGTACATAGCGAACTATTACAGATGTGTCGGTTATTGCTTCTGGCGTGCGTTTTTTCAAATATGCGACATGTTTTATTCCTGCGGCCATTTGTACGTCAGGATTTGAAATGTCGGCACTATCATGAGCAAATTTCTGGTATGCCGATGGCATCAACTGCATAAGTCCGTATGCTCCGGATGGATTGCTAATGTCGGGAATGAAGCGTGATTCTTCGCATATCAGCGAGGCAATGAGACGCCAGTCCCATCCTAGTTTTTTCGAGTGCCTTTTTATAAGGTCATCGTATGCGCTTATCTGTCCGTTGTTACCTGAGTAGTATTTTCCTGATACATTTATGTTTATGTATGAGTAGTATATTTCGTGCCTCAGTTTGAAATGCTTGGTTTCCCGTTCACGAGAAAGCCATGAGTTTATACTGTCAAGTAGCACTTTGGATTCTGGACGGGTTTTCCATCTGATTTGCCGTGATAGGCATATTGATGTGTCGATTTCGAGTCGTGGATATGCTTTCTGGTAGGTGAGGGCAAGTGCTGAATCGCAGATTGCGGAGGTAATTTCTCCCGATGCGACTTTCCGTGCTAATCTTTCGGATGAAATGCTGTCGATGCTGATTATTGTTCTGCCTTGGTTCTTAATGCAGAAATTTTGCATACCTATTATATATAGTGTGTCGGAAATCTTTTTTGTGCGACTGAGAATTATAAGATTAGAATTGATAAGAGGTTCGGATGAGCAGCTGTCGCTTTGTGCGGTATGTTTGACAATGATGTCGCACTTTTCTTCTGCAAGAAGTTTTTCTGCTTCTTTTTCGGTGTTTGCGATAATTACATTGAGTTCAATGCCGTGAGCGGTAGCGAAATCGTTCAATGTTTCGAGTTGGAATCCTCGTGGATTGGCGTTGAATATACAATATTCGGTAGCATTCTCGCAAAGTGCGACATTCAGTATGCCCGATTCTTTGATTTCGTTGTAGTCGCGAATGATAATTTCGGATGGTTCTTCTGTGTTTTCGTCAATGTAGATCTTAACAATGGAGACAACTGTCAGTATTGACAATACCGACACAACTATAAGTCGTGATATTCTGGCGTTTGCGTCCATGTCCTAGTCGTAGAATTCCCATGATATTCCGAAGTTGAATGCGAGAGGATTGTCGGGCAGTCTGTATAGCGAGAAGTAGGTTGGTTTCATGAATAGAGAGCCGTAGTTTGACACTTTTGCAAAAATGCGGAATCTTTTGATTTTCGCGCTTACGAAAAATCCCAAGTAAGGGTAGAATCCGAATTTTTTATCGTCTTGCAGGTAGAATACGCCTGAGGCAGGCATATATGCATATCCGTAGAAATTGGAATTCATTTTTGCATCGAGTCCGATTTGCAGAAGCAGGGCATTGCTGAACATTCCGGTCATGAAGTATAGGCTTGTGTACCCGACAGCTTCTGGAAGTCTCACATGTTGCTTGTCGGATATATATTGGTAGGCAACTTTTGTGTACCAGTGGAATTTCCAGAAATTGAAAGTCTTGCTTGCATATACGTCGGTGATAATGTTCGCTTTGTGTATCTGTAAAGGCATTGCATTTTGGTCGTATATAATGTAGTCGTGCAATAGATTTAAATTTGCCCCAACCGAAAGTTGGAATTTATTGTGGAACAAGTCTATATGAGCAGTTGCAACTCCGATTTTATTGAAATCGTTTTCCCATTTGAAATGGTTTGATGTGTAGTAAGTATCGAATAGAGAGCAGTAATAATGTGAGTATCCAACCATTGCGTTAATTCCTAGGTTTTCACCGAACATTTGTTGCAGTTTTGCTGATGCATTTATGTCGTACATGTCGCCACCGAACAAACAATAATCGACATTTGCCTGAAGGTATGTGTTATTGTGGCTAAAAATCAGGTCGCTGGTGAGGTAGGTGGAACTATATTGTGTCTTGTGGGTAGAGTCTATTAGGAATGCGTAAGTTTTGTTTTGCAATCCTGCATATAGTTTAAAGTAGTTGCTTGTCGAGTCGTTGTTGATGTTGAGGCAGAATAGCAATTTGTTGTTGAACTGGTAGTATGTTACCGAGTCGTTAGTAATGCTTGAGTCGTTATAATAGTTTGTGTATAATGATGAATTGGCGACATCGGTGTATTTGCGAATGTAGCGGTCGAAAGTTACATCGTGGACTATTGAGAATTTGCTGTGCAGATTTTTGTTTATGACGGTATCGTTCTTTTCGTCTCGGATGATGGTGTCGATAGTATATTGTCCGAATCTATATTCATGGTTGTATTGTCCGCCGAGCTGAGAAATAGAACTTGATGCTTTTGATAGTAGGACATTGTTGTCAACAGCACGGATGTCGCCACTTTCGAACCTGTCAATATTTGCGATTCCACCGTTTTCGTTGCTATTTATCTTGTTGAAAATGAAGTTGAAATGGTTCTGGTATTTCTTTTTTGTGAAAGCACCAGCCAGATACAAGGCGTTTACCTTCGATGCGTTGTTCAGGTAGAAGCCGTCTGAGTTTGAAATGTCGTAATTGAATGTTAGGTTGAAGTATGGTGAGAAATTTTGGCTGTGTATGAATTTAACTAGTTCGAGTCCTTTTGTTCCGCCCGTGAAATCGAAACGGGTGAATGGCTTTTGAGCGTCGAAATATACGACATCGCTATGCGACTTTATGAACGCTTGGTAGTTGTTGAGGAGTTTGAAGTCATGTCCAGGTTCTTTGTCGGAAAACAATGCTGGCAAGTATGGGTTTCCTGGATTTAGCATGCCCAATGTGTTGTCCGACACTTTCTGCTGAGGCATGAACTTGTAGAATTCATCGAGTGTTGTATCGTTGTAGAAGCGCGTGTCGGTTGTGGTGTCGTTGTTGAGGGTATACGACGAAAAATAGCGCCGAATACCTTCGTGCTGAGCCGATGCCGCTATTCCCATCAGCAATAAAATAACGATAACCGCCAATTTACGCATAGGTTGCAAAATTATTAAAAATTTTGGAATTGATGGAATGGAAATTAAGTGCTGTGGCAAAAAAGATGCGCCCCCAGATTTGAGGCGCATCCGATTTTCTATTGAAAAACAATTTCAAATCAATTATTTCTCTTCGCTCAATCTCTTGTAGTCTTCGTAGCGGAACTTTGTAAACTGTGAGGTGTTAGCGAAGAGTATCTTGACCGCAGTTGAGTTCTTTGCTGTCGAGGTCACCTCATCATCCGCTCCAACTTTGTTTTCAACTTCTCCCAATGGGGCATCTACCTGCTCAACACCGCGTAAAAATCTTTTGTGTGGTTGCGGTGGATCAAATGGCAAAATTCGTGAGTGATGACATATTCTATGCAAGATGTATGGTGAATATTTATCTCAAGGACAAATATTTTAGTGAGAATAGTGACAGAAGAAGAAAAATTTTTATATTTGCAAATTGTATGGTACAAAATAAGGGAAAAGATGGAGGGGTTGACACATTTTCGGATAAGGAGAAGCTATTATGGTTATAGACAATAAGATACTTGACAACTTGACCGCTCAGGCAAAGGCATCACCTCGGCTGCGGATGAATCTGAACTTTCATCAGAGTCTGGATGAGAAGTGCCACCGTTTTCTGAATGCCGTGGAACCGGGTGCCAACATCCCCATTCATCGCCATCCGGAGAAAGAGGAGTCTTTTGTTGTGTTGCGTGGCAGAATACGTGTCATCACCTACAACGACGACGACACCATCATCGAAAACATTGTCCTCGACCCATCGGAAGGCCGCTACGGTGTGAACGTAGGAAAGAATGTCTGGCACACCGTGGAAGCCCTGGAATCAGGTTCCGTCATCTTCGAGTGCAAGGAAGGCCCGTTTGTGGAGCATGAGGAGGAAGGAATATTACAATTGACAGTTATAAAGGGTATGAAAGCAGGTGTGGGGAAGAGGCGAAGTGATTTGGTTGCGGGGGAAGTAAAAAGTTAAATAAGGATATGGTTGACATTTATAGTTTATTGATTCAAAAAATCAAATTCATTAGCATATGACTGATTATGTAGGAGCAAGATGGTTAAAGTGTGATTTTCATCTACACACCCCTGCAAGTGAATGTTTTAAGGATAAGTCTGTAACAGCAGATCAGTGGGTACAGTCATGTTTAGAACAGAAACTTGACTGTGTGGCTGTTACTGACCATAACACTCATGAATGGGTGGATGATATTAAAGCAGCGGCAGAGGGCACTAATTTGACAGTATTCCCAGGTGTAGAATTGACTTGTGATACAAGCAAAGTGCATCTTCTTGTTTTGTTTGATGCAGATAAGGTCGGTCAGGATGTATATGATTTTCTTATTGGTTGTGGTATTAGACGTGAGTTTTTTTCATCTTCTGAAGCACAAAGTAACCTTTCTTGTTTGGACGTAATTGATAAAGCCAAAGAAGCTGGTGCTTTAGTTATTCCTGCTCACATTGATGAGTTTAACGGCCTTGGGCTACTTTCAAAAAGGACTATAGGGGATTTCCTGAAAAATGAGGATATATTGGCTGCACAATTCGTTACACCACAATTCCAGAGTAAAGGTTTAGTAATCAATGATGAATTCGGAAAAGAATATAATAATAAGTATGGCAGGGCGGAAGGGTCAATAGGTCTTCAGGAAATTAAAGATTATTATGCATGTGTTCAAGAGTGCGTGCGGAATAATCTGGCGTTAGTCACTTTCTCTGACAATCCTGATAATGAGGAACCATCAAAACATGGATTGACAGGAATAGGGAAATCCTATACATGGATTAAAATGGACAAGTCGCCCTCTTTGGAGGGTATAAGACAAGCCTTGATGGTTCCAGACAGGGTTCGTAACTGTTTTGATAGTATTGCTGTACCATATAAGGAACCGTCACTTTGGATTAAATCTATTGAAGTTAGAGGAACCACTTTGACAAAGGATCCCTTTAAAATTGATTTTAACCCACAATTGAACACGATAATAGGCGGTAGAGGTAGTGGCAAATCGAGTGTGTTCCGTTTTTTAAGAGGGGCTTTTCATAAAATGAATGACCTCTCTACTCTTAAAGACATCAAAGAGGAGCAGGATAAATTCTTCCAGAAACCTAACGAAGAGAACGGTGTTCTTAAGGATGAAACGGAAATTGTTGTTGAATTGGTCAGAGATGGCATTCCTCATATTGTTGAATATTCATTAGAAGGTCGGACAAAAGTATTGAGACAGGAAAATGAACAATGGGTAGAGGTGATGGATGATTCGTATATTAAGTTCTTTGATTTTGAGCAATATACACAGAAGCAGGTATTTTCTATTGCAAAAAACACAAACGCTTTGCGTGAACTAATCGATTCGGGCACGGATGAAATAGCTCAATTAATGCGCGAGAAAGAAAGCCTGGTGCAATCATATGTGAGTGCATATAAGCGTTTAAAAACAGCTAAAAGCCATCAGCCGCGTATCAATGAACTTGATACAGAAATCAAGGATTTAAAACTGAAAATTGATAATCTGAAGAATAGTGACATTACTGCCATTGCCCAAAAACAGGCATTGTTTCTAAAGCAGCATGAACGTATTGAAAATCACTTTCTGGTGATGCAGAAAGCTGTGGAGCAATTGAGAGGTGTCGCACAAAAGAGTGTTTTCCCTGTTTTTGATGTTGATGGGTTTGATGAAGCTTATAGAGATGGGATGTTGCAAATCTTTGAACCTTTGCAAAAATCCTCTTCTGAATTGGCTTCTTCAATCACAGATTCCTTGGACAGATTGGCAAATCAAATAGGTTTGGCTTACCAGAATCTGCAAGATACAGCATTTGAAACAGACAGGCTTGCCCACAATGAAACGTATGAAAGAAAGAAAAAAGAACTCCAAGAGCGGGGAATTGATGATATAAACAATTATCAGGCTTATACGGAAAAATTGAAAGTTAAGGAAAACGAACAGAAGGAACTTGTTGAAATAACATCAAAAATACCCCAATATGAACAAGAGATCCTTGGTTTGAGACAGAGTATTTATAACAGGCAGGCTGAGATAACGCAGAAACGACAGGACATAGTAAACGGCTTGTCGACTAACAAAGTGAAGATTAATGTGCGAAAGATGTCGGACAGCAAGAAGTTTGAATTCGAATTTAGGAGTATAGTTCAGAAGGACCGAAGATATGGAGATGATTTTGACATCATTACAGCCAAATGTTTCCCTCAGAAACCAGTGGATTTTGAAAAAGAATATCAGACGGTAATGGACGATATTCACAATATAGCAAGTGGTAAAGATTCATCACTGGGTTTTGGTGGTTGGTTTGTGAGAATGGTAAGGGAGCTTGATGATGAGCAGATGTCAAAGTTGGAAACTTTGGTGCCGGATGACCAGATAGATGTTCTCTATAAGCCCAATGGCTCCAGTAGTTTTCGCTCAATCGTCAGTGCTTCTGCGGGTCAGAAAACCACAGCCGTGTTGACTTATATTTTGTCACAAGGATCAATGCCACTGCTTCTTGACCAACCTGAAGACGACCTCGATAATCGTTTGGTTTGCGACTTGGTGGTTGAGAAAATAAAGCAGATAAAGGAAAATCGGCAGGTGATAGTCATTACCCATAATGCCAATATCCCTGTTATCGGTGATGCGGAGTACATTGTTTCTATGGATTCCAACTCAAAGTATCTGAAGATTCATACGGAGGGCATGTTGGAGAGCGTACCTGTAAAGAAGGAAATATGCGAAATTATGGAAGGCGGTGAAGATGCTTTCAAATTGAGAGCATTGAGGTATAAAACAATTTTTAAATAGGCAATAATTATGGTTTTTTACGATAAACATGGAAATCCATGCTGCTATTCGGATGACTTTAAGCATATATATGGTTATGACGGCGAGCCTTTAGGTTATATGCAAGACGGCTTGATATGGAACTATAATGGCCGATATTTAGGGCAATTCAAAAATAACTGGGTATTGGACAAGGATGGATACTACTTGTTTTTCACAGAAAATGCGACTGGTGGTCCTATAAGGCCAATTAGGAAAATAGCACCGATCAAGTCGGTAAAAGAAATACGGCCTTTGAAAAACATCCGTGAGATTCCGCCAGTTCATCCGGTTTCTAAACTTGATTGGTCTCAATTAGATCCAAAGATTTTTTTCAGAAATGTTGAATTAAAGCTGTGATTTTTTATGATGAAGGATTTGATAAAAGGACAATCTATAATGATAGATGACCATAAGCGTGCACATGCTCATGGTTTCTTTGATGATGAGAAGGCTGATATTCATCTTGATAAAAAAGCAAAATCGGGCAACTATCGGATTCGTATTCCTTTGAATACTAATCGTCCTGTGGATGTTGAGTTGAAAAGCAGTAAAAAGAAGTTGCAAGAAATACCAGAGAATATCGCCCGTGAAATAAGAGGGATTTTTGCAAATGACAACGTAAGAAGGGACTTTGTTGAAGCATTGATAAAAGAGCTCAAGAATTATCCTTATGCTGATGAAACCAAGGAGAAGGACAAAAGAAAAGACATTAACAGGGCTTTTGGTGCATTGCGTCGATTGTCAAAGCATTTTGGCTTGGATTGGAGTAATAAAACTGTACGAGGTTTTCTGAAAGAATATAAGACATTTGGTTTACGGTGTATGGTTACTATTACTGATGGACCAGATATGTATTTTATGTCGGTTGATAGGCTACATTTCGTAATAGCTGATTACATGATGATAGGCATACACGACAGAAGCTCATGGAAAGAATTGACGTTTGAAGAAATAAACGTTAATGAATAAAAGGATTCTAAGGCCAATGTGCAAAGAGATGAGCTTGAAGCCAGTTTGAGAGGCTTTTATGCCGATTCATTTAGTACATGACAAAAATTTGGAATTTTGTCTAGAATATTGATTTATATATGGTTGTCAACAAAATTTTATTGGTAACTTTTTTTTGTTGTTGTTCTTGATAATATGATTAATTTTCAGTGATTTAGATGCAAAAATCTTCCACAATTATGCTTCTATGAAAATCAATCACGACGGCAAAAATAAGGAAATTTCTGACCCGTAGGTCGATGTTTTTGGAAAAACATCATCTTGCCTATATCAAGCTCATTTCACTCTTTATCATGGTTCTTTGCTCGGTTAAAACGTTGTGCTTTAGCCTTTTGACCATTGTTTTTGACTTGCCCGCGAAATCCGATTCGTGTTTGCGGAGAATTCAGTGGTTTTTCTCCGAACCCGACCTCAATTTGGATCTCATCGCCCGCGTCATCTTCCGTCTTCTCCCAGCTGGGAAAAGGGCAAAGGCATCATGGCAGTTCAATGACTTTTTGATTTCTTATCTATTGTTAAATCAAACGCTAACCCAATATGAAAAAGTTGTCATGTACTAAGATTGTTTTGTTATTTGCCTGATGGTGTGTTTGCGTGGGGGGGCAAGGAGGTTCGTTGGTCCAGTTTTAAGGTTTTAGGTAAAACATTTAAAAAAGGTGGTAGTGTTACAACCATTTCAATAATAAAACGCTGCTGAAAAGGTCTCCTGTGTAGCTGGCGAGTGTTTTTGACTCAATAAAGAAAATAATAACAAACCGATGGCGATCTTCACAAGTATTTCAATCCTTACGATTCGCACTACGAGGCATTTGTCAACTATATGAACATCTTGAACGATTTCAGGATAAGGTTGGGACTATAATAACGTTACATGTCGAAAAAGGCATGCAAACGCAAGCCTTTTTTGTGTTAAATAAAATGCGCCCAAAAATTGAGGCGCATTTTTATTATTGAAAATAATTATTTTTCAATTATTTCCCTTCGCTCAGTCTCATGTAGCCTTCGTAGCGGAGCTTTGCAAACTGCTCGGTCTTATGTTGAAAATATTTATGCAATAAAATATTTATTATATAAATCATCAATAGTCATTATTTGATAATTACCATATGGAATAAGTTTACGAGAAAGAAAATTCTTTTGTTGCTCTACTTTTTTCCCTTTGTTGATTAAAATAACAGCACCATCTTCTATTTGTATATTATCTATTCTCATTACATCTTTTGAGTGGCTCACCTTTTCTCTAATATTTTTGGTGTCTATGTTTTTTAAATCATAAACTTCGAATTTTGCTTCAATTAGTCGGTATTTTTGAATGTTTTTGTGCGATATGCCAAAAGTAAAGTCTACAATAGGAATTTTATTGCGTTTTCCTTTGGCAAGCATATCCTCTACTTTTTCTAGATATATTGCATTCTCATTTTTAAAAAGAGTTTTCCCTTTGCATTTTTCCTCCTTGATAATATTTGCTATTGTTTGATATGATTCGGGATACAATCTTTTTACATTGCTGTTATCTGTAATTATAGCACAATATATCCATTTCTCTTCAGATTGTTTATTGCCAACCTCCATATTCTCCTATTTTATCAAGTGATTTGTTGAATGATGCAAATATTGGTTCTATATCCGTGCCTATAGATTTGTAGTTATATGAGAAATGTTTGTTTGAGTCTTCTTCTGCCAAATAGAAAGACAATGATTTGTTCACTTTTTGTTTTTCAGAAATATATTTTATTGCACTTATAAAATCTGTACTATGAGATGCAATTAAGAATTTTGTTCCCAATTTTTTATAAAGCATTATAACAATACGGGCATATTCTACAATCCATTGTGGATGAAGGTGTGCTTCTGGCTCGTCAATAATCAACATTGTATTTTCTGATAGTATACCATTGCGTAATAGAGTTTGAAGCAATGAGAATGATTTTATACCAGTTGCACTATCAAGTAAATCTATGACTAAGCCATCTTCCCGCTTATATTTTAACATGCTATTAAAAGATATAGAGTCGTCTAGGAATGTGCCTCCGTGTATAACACTTTTAATATATTTATTAATTGTATGGCTGTATGATTTACTCGCAGGTATTTTTAATAAGTCATTGAGATCTTTCCAATATTCAATAGTGTGATATCTATCATATAAATTCATGCCTATTATCATTGGTGTATCTATGTAGGCAACTTGTTGGATATAACTGAGTATAGGAACATTTGATACATCTTTCCCTACAAAAGGAACTCCATATTCAGTAATTCTTATATTTTTTAGATCATCTTCTGCTGCTTCATTTATGGATTCTTTGTATAATGAATAACTTCTGGTTGTATTATAATTATCTGCCTTTTCAAACAACCCATTTGTTTTCCGTATTACAGCGTCAATAAGATCTACAGATTTTATCCCTTTTTCTCTTTTCTTATCTAAAATACTATTTTCAATAATATTTTGTATTCTCGAGATTGATATTATATCTTTTTTATTTTTTTCTGTTTCAAATTTTTGGAATAATTCTTTTATTTGTTGCAGTGCTGTTGTATATGCGCTTTTTTTTATAAGATTATCAGTGGAGTCATTCGCCAAATTATAGTATTCTCTAATTTCCCATATTTGAGGTTCATTCCTTCGAAATGTCATGATTGTATTATGAATTAACCTGTCAATTGGACGCAAATCTTGTTCTAATAATTTCTCAACAATTATTTCATAATTATTGGCATATTTTAATGCATAATATAGGAGTTTAGATATACTGCTTTTACCTGATCCATTTATTCCAGAGATTACTGTTATGCCGTTCAAATCAATTTCTGCAGATTTTATAGCTTTGTAATCTTTTATTGATACTTGAATTGGACTCATTGCTTTTGTTTTTAACGGATAAAAAACTAATAGTTTTTTGTTTATAACCTAGAAACTATTGGTAATAAAATCGCCATAAATGTTCTTGTTTGTTTAGAGTTGATAAAATCTAGTTAAATTGTATGTCTTGTTTTATTTCTAAAATATGGGACAATAGGCAAACCACCTATTGTCCCATTAAATAATTTCAAATTATTTTCCTTCGCTTAATCTCTTGTAGCCTTCGTATCTCAGCTTTGCAAACTGTTCGGTCTTAGCGAACAATTCCTTAGCTTCTTCTGGGAAGGTCTTGAGAAGCGAGTTGTAACGAACTTCGCCCATGATGAAGTCCTGGAACTTGCTCCAATCCGGTTCCTTGCTGTCGAGGTGGAATCCGTTCTGTCCGGCATCTTCCTCAGCAGGGTTGAAACGCCACAAGTGCCAGTAACCGCAGTCAACAGCAAGCTTTTCTTCGTGCTGTGTGCGACCCATACCAACCTTGATACCGTGGTTGATACATGGAGCGTAGCAGATTACCAATGATGGTCCGTGATATGCTTCAGCTTCCTTGATTGCCTTGAAGTACTGAGCCTGGCTTGCTCCCATTGCAACCTGTGCAACGTATACGTAACCGTAGCTCTTTGCAATCATACCGAGGTCTTTCTTGCGAACCTTCTTGCCCGATGCAGCAAACTTAGCAACTGCACCTGCAGGAGTAGCCTTCGATGACTGTCCACCTGTGTTCGAGTAAACTTCGGTATCGAGAACGAGAACGTTAACGTCTTCGCCGCTAGCCAATACATGGTCTAAGCCGCCGAATCCGATATCGTATGCCCAACCGTCACCACCGAAGATCCACTGGCTCTTCTTGGCGAGGAAGTCCTTGTTTTCCAACAGTTCTTGTTCAAGCTCGCAACCGTGGCAGATGCAGATCTTGCGGCCGGCTTTCTTGGCCTTCTTGGCTTCTTCCAGCTTCTGTGCGGCAACT
>CADAXK010000023.1 GCA_902791865.1 uncultured Bacteroidia bacterium | reverse complement strand
CCGTCGTGGTCAACTATTTCTACCACGAGGAAATCAGGCTGACGCGATAGCATGACTTCGATTTCAATTATATTGCCGCATACGTACAATACTGCCGTACCTCGGTAACTATGTGGCACGACATCTCAAGTCGGGTGATGTAGCCGTCGAACTTACTGCGCATATTAGGTCCAACAAAACCGCAAGCAGCGCGCAGCTCGCGTGTTATCATGCTGCAGTTCTCCTGCAAGGTAGCGAGGATGATTCCCTCAACGCTGCATTCGTCGAATTTTGTGCTTTGGCTTCGGCGCCAGTTGTACAGGTCGGGCCACCACTCGCGACTGACAAAACCTGCCTTGCCAGCGAAGAACTTGCCATACACGCAGTCGCCTTCCCTTACGGCATCGCCTTTCCATTGCCAGAGCGGCCATTCCCAGCTGCCGTCGTCGAATTGTGTAAAACGGCAGTCCTCGTCCATTAGGCTTTCGGCACTGTATCCGCGCACACCACTTTCCAGCAAAGGCAGAAATCCGACCTGCTGTATGCGTTCCAGCAGTTCGGGGCAGGAGTGAATAATCATTGCCGCCCGTTCCTCGCTGTTTTCCCTATTGTTTACGAAATATTCTGTAAAAGCAATCATTGCGTATATGCTTTTCTTTTTTCGCGGTAAAGGTAGTGAAATTTAGAATTACGATTGTAAATTATCGGAGAGTTTTGATTCAACGCCAACTTTTATTCTCCTTTACTTTCTTTTATTCTCTTTTATTCTCTTTTATTCTTCTCTCCTAATGTAAACTGTGATATTTCATATAAGGGGCAGATAACTACTTGGCGAACTATGATTCTTTAGTATATCTTACAAGTTGTTGATTTTCAGCTATAAAGATATAAAAATGAAAAAATCCAAGGAAATAAATTTTTCTGTCTTCGCGCGTGGGAACTAAAAAGCAAGTCTTTGAAACGAAAATGCCGCAAGGGTACGAATCCCAGCTGTAATACTCTGTTAACTCCTTATTCCTTTGTAAATATGTAAACTGCCACTGTCGGCAGAATGACCAATAGCAATAATCCGATCTCCACCAATGCGTACGAACCGAAATAATCAACAAGCGTCTGGAATTTCAGAACAACATCAACCAGAATGACCAAAAATGCAAACCAGCAGATAAAGAATATTGCCGTGTACTTGATTTTCCGCTTTTTCAGTTTCATTGTAATGTAGAATTTGGGAGCAAAGATATTCTTTTTTTTACAACATCGGTCTTATTCCTCCTTTGTAATCTTAAAGATATTAATCACATCTGCATCGGGACAGCAGACGCAAATGGAATTGTCGGTCATTCGTGGCAGCGTACCGCCATAGCGTAGAATGTCGATGTACGGAAACAGCACATGCATAGCCATAGGGCAAATCTCGCCGCGCTGGGTGTCAAAGTCCCAGATGTCACCGATTTTGTGTCCACGATGGCAGTTGCACGAACCTTTCTTGTCAACAAGTTCAATTTGTATTTTGGGTTTCATAAGTTTCTGTTTTTTTTACTCTTCCCGAAATTTTTCATTGGCAACTTTGACCTTACCAACTTATACGAAGCAGTTATTTGCTTTTTCACAAAATCATCGCTTAATTCGTTTAGGTACAAGTCGTTCCAGTGCGTTTTGTTCATGTGGTAGGCTGGACGCACACCCGAATATTGGTCTCGCAGTTCCAGACCTGTTTCGGGTGGCAGTTTCACGGCTACGCGCGGTTCTGGTGCATCGAGTTGCATAAGCAGAAACCACTTGCCGCCAATGCGCCACGAAATCCACTCTTCGGCAAACAGTTCCTCGGTAACCTCTGGACTGATACCCAATGCAAATGCTCTTACTTCTTCGATGTTCATTGCTTTGATTTTTTAGTAACAATCATTTGCGATGATTTTCGATTTCAGCGATTTCTCCAAAATGTTCTAAGGACCATCCGATTAAAGCAGAAATGTGCGGTATAAGGCTTTCGCCTCGGTCGGTCATCGTATATTCCACACGTGGAGGCACTTCTGGATATATTGCGCGTTTAATCAATCCTATATTTTCGAGGCGTTTCAGTGTCTGCGAAAGCATTTTCTGGGAGCAGTCGGACATATCGCGGTGCAACTCACCAAAACGCAAAGTGCCATTCTTGTGCAGATGATACATAACCAGCAACGACCATTTGTCTCCAAATTTGTCAATTACCTGTCTGATTGGACAATTCAAATAATTTGGGTCAACTTCCTTGTTTATCTTACGCATCTCGATACTTTTTATCGCACAAAAATACAAAAGTTTCCGAAAGAGAGTAAGTGTAGTTGGGAAATTGTGTGAAAATAAGTAATTATGGCGAAAGTTGTATTTTTTATGATTATCCGCAATTTGCCACCAATGGGAGATTGGCTACGCCGAGCTGAAGGTACCGCATAAGCGAACTCACAAGGCTCGTTCCTACGCCTGTTCGTTCCGCTTTGTGGAATGACTCCAGGGTCGTCATTTCGGAAGTTATGATGAACCAGCGATACGGAACGTGGAGCTGCGTGAATCAAACTATCCGAAATCTCCTTTGGGTTCATTGTTATGAGATAATTGCGGATAATCATTTTTTTTTTTTGCCTATAACCGCTTTATTACCCAAATACTAACTTTTTGGTAAGTGCCTTACTTTTTAGTATCTACTTGTTTGATATACAAGAAGATAGTACATTTGTGCCGAAAGTAGTTAAAATTATGTATAACCATTCAAAATCAAATTGGATTATGAAAAAGATTCTTATCGTCAACGGAAGCAAAAGGATGAAAGGTAATTCGTATGCATTGGAAAATCGCATTGCAGAGCAACTTAAAGGTAAAGCAGATGTAACATTGTTCGAAATCGGCAAGAAAGATGTTCGCGCGTGTCTTGCCTGTGATGCTTGCAAGCGTCAGCATACGCCAAACTGCATACAGAATGATGATTTCACATCGTTGATTCCAGAAATTGACTCTTGTGACGCAATGCTTATTCTTGCTCCAGTGCATTGGGACCAGTTTCCTGCCCAGTTGAAAGCGTTTCTTGACCGTACTTATTCCTTTATGGATTTCACACAGCCCGATTTTTCGATGGCTGGTCGCAAGGATAAGAAGTTGGCAGGTTACTTTTTCGCAGGTTTCGGTCCAGTAAATGTATATACGCAGATGGTCGAAACAAATCTGAAGAGTTTTGCAACTGCCGGTTTCCGCGACTACAAGGCTCATGTGGCTGGTGATGCCAATGTTCCAGAAAGCATAATGGAAAAGGCTGCCGACGAAATTGTTGAATGGCTGCTTAATTAGGTATTATGCAGACGGCATTGGAATTTTTGCGAAATCATAATGAGATTGTCCTTGCAACTTGCGAGGGCAATCTTCCTAAACTGCGCCTGTTCCAAATTATGCGCATTGATGGTTCGCATTTGTATTTCGCCACTTCGCCCGAAAAGGCGGTTTATAGGCAGTTGCAGGATAATCCGAACATTGAGATACTTGCTGCGGACAATCGTATTTCAGTGCGTTGTAGTGGTGCGGTAACCTTTGATGTGGACGATGAAACCAAGCGTTGGATATACGAGAACAATCCAGTATTGCCACGCCTGTACACAACTTACGACAAACTGGCATATTTTGTCCTACCGGTTGCCGCCATAGATTATTTTGACCTCAATCCGACACCACCGGTATTCAAGCATTTTGACCTTATGACTGGTGCCGTTTCAAACGGTTTTGTCGGAGAAAGATTTCAGGTCAGACAATAAAAAACTTATTTTTGCATTTTGTAGGCGCATATAATTTATGGAAGTAGAAAAATTGAAATATGCCATACTGAACTCTGATGCCATAGTGGTAGGTGCTGGTGCTGGATTGTCCACATCTGCTGGATTTACCTATTCTGGAGAACGATTCCAGCGGTATTTCTCCGATTTCATCGAGAAATATGGTTTTTCCGATATGTACACGGCTGGATTTTATTCTTTTGCAACCGAGGAGGAGAAATGGGCATATTGGAGCCGACATATTTACTATAACCGCTATGTTCCAGCCCCTAAGCCTGTGTATGAAAACTTGCTCAAATTGCTGAAGGACAAGGATTATTTTGTCATTACCACCAATGTTGACCACCAGTTTCAAAAAGCCGGATTCGACAAGCAAAGATTATTTTACACTCAGGGGGATTATGGCTTGTTTCAATGTTCAAAACCTTGTCATCAAAAGACTTACGACAACGAGAAACTAATCATAAGAATGATTGCCGAGCAAAAAAATATGCGAATTCCGTCTAGTTTGGTGCCTCGTTGTCCGATATGCGGTAGAAAAATGGATGTGAACTTGCGGTCAGATGAAACATTTGTTGAGGATGACGGCTGGCATGCGGCATCAAAACGCTACGAGGATTTCATAAATAAGCATCAGGACGACAAGGTTTTGTACTTGGACTTGGGATGTGCAGCAATACTCCAATTATATTCAAGGTGCCATTCTTGAAGTGGACAATGCAAAACATTAATGCCACGTACGCCACAATTAATCTTGGCGAAGCCTTTACCGTGGAACAAATCAAAGACAGGTCTATTGTTATCGATGCTGATGTTAACGAAGTGTTTAACCGGTTATTATCGAATTTATGAACCGACTTGATTATCTCATAGAGTATCTTCTAAAAGAAGACCCCAAGTATTCGGAGATACAAATTCCTGAAAGCATAGGAGAGAAGCGGAACTTATTCCGTGCCTTGTGCAATGTGCGAGAACCGAAACCTATCGGCGAGGAATTTTTGCGTTTGCAGGATGAGGAATTACAGGCGCAACTTCAGGAAAAGGGAATAGTTCAGTTATCAGAAGCTCAAGGACTTCAAATTTGGCAAGGCGACATTACCCGATTGAAAGTAGATGCTATCGTGAACGCGGCTAATAGTCGAATGCTAGGGTGCTTTCATCCTTTACACAAATGTATTGACAACGCCATTCATTCTGCAGCAGGTGTGCAACTGCGCGAGGAATGCAATCGCTTGATGCTTCGGCAAGGTAACGAGGAACCGACAGGACAGGCCAAAATCACGAAATCCTATAATCTGCCTTGCAAGTATGTAATCCATACGGTAGGTCCTATTATTCCTGATGGCATTCCAATGAAATTTCAGCGGAATCAATTAGCTTCGTGCTACAGTTCCGTTATGCAACTTGCTGATGAAAATCATCTTGAGAGTGTTGCATTTTGTTGTATCTCTACTGGTGAGTTTAGTTTCCCAAATCAGTTGGCGGCAGAAATAGCCGTGAAGACCGTTTGTCATTTCCTTGAAACAAATCGGAATACTACAGTCAAGCAGGTGGTATTCTGCGTATTTAAGGATATTGACAGGCAAATTTATGAAAGGCTATTGTCTTTGGAATAAGAGTTAAAATCTCCTTTACTTTCTTTAATTCTTTTCCCGAATGCAAAAGTTCATTGTCGGTTTGCTTTGATAAGTTCGATTGATTCCTTACCACTGATGTGCTCGATGTCGAGGCGCAGAATATGGAGATGGCAGAACCCCTTGTCGATTTCGCGCTGTAGTCCGGCATTGTCGTTTGGATTGTAACGCTTGCCTAACGACCGCAAGGCAGCAAGTTTCTCGGCTTCATCCTCGATTATATGTATTCTGCCAAAAACAATCACGCTGCGGAAGTAGGTGGTATATTCCTCGTTGTGTACATCGTCTTGGGCAATTATCGTAAACGAGCATTTTTCCTCGGTGCCTATTGCGTCTATTTTGTGACCTGTAGTTGCCGAGTGGAAAAATATTTTGCCGTTGTGATAGACATAACTCATTGGTACTCCGTAAGGATACCCACCATCACCGATGAGCGAAAGGACGCCTGATGTTGATTTGTCAAGAATGTTTTGGCATTCTTCGGGTGTAAGTTGCTGCTTGTTGCGGCGCATTGTTCTGAATTTCATATTATTCTACAATTTTAAGTCCTACAATGGAGATTACAAGGGTGCAAAGGAAAAACACTTTCCAGAATGTGGCTGGTTCGTGAAAATAGAATATCGAAAGCAACACGGCACCTACGGCACCTATTCCCGTCCATACCGTATATGCAATGCCGATAGATATTGTTTGTGTGGCTTTGGCGAGTAGTACCGCGCTCAATACAAAGCCGATAATCCATAGCCACCAGTCGTTTCCAATAGCACATTTCGATTTGCCGAGGCAGAAAGTAAAGCCCATTTCGCAGCCACCTGCGATGATAAGAGTTAGCCAGTCCATAAAAGTCATTTTGCGCTTATTGAGGGCTGCATGACTATCACGGCGACTCCTTCCAAAGCGATGGCAAAGGTAATTCGTTTTTATGACTTGACAAAAAAATGAAACTATAGCCCGGTGAACTTAACTTTTAGTTCGGTATAGACAATCCAACAAATGAGCCTTTGGCGGTCGCTAATCTCTGCGAAGACGGATTTCCTCGACCTTTTTAACAAATACGAAGCTGAGCGGAGTATACCTTGATTGCCGCCTTGGCTGGTGAGCGTTAAGAAAATCGGCGGAACGGAGCGTAAAAAATCAGTCTGTTTGAAGCCGAAATGAAATGAAGGCAAGTTTCTGATTTTTAGCGGAGTGTAACCGATTTTTAGCGAAGCAGACTTAGCGGACATGGTTTTTGTTTACTTTTTACCAATAAAAAGTAAAAGCCTCCGCGGCTTGAGCGGAAAGAATATTTATAATAAATGAATTTCCTCGAATTATGGTGTCGGAAAAATGCTTACTTTTGCATCTTGTATGGATAATGCCGAACGATTAGGAGTTGAACGCATAAGCACCTTGCTTCTGCGGTTGTCGTTGCCCTCGGTGCTGGGGATGCTCGCCATTACCATATATAATGTTGCCGATACTATTTTTGTGGGACAGGCCGTAGGCGTTGGCGCAATAGCTGGATTGTCGGTTACCTTGCCGCTTATGCTTATGATTAACAACACTTTCGGACAAGCGGTAGGTCTTGGCGGTGCATCGATAATTTCGCGTGCGCTGGGAGCGAGAAACCGAGAACTGGCCGAACTTGTGCTTCACAACCTCGTGTTTATGATTCTATGCCTCAATGTCCTGCTTTTCGGCTTGGTGATAGCGTTTTTGCCCGACTTGCTGAGACTTTTCGGCGCCGACGATTCCATTCTGCCTTACTCTATGGAATATGCCGTGTGGTGTCTGCCCGGAAGTTTTGCGATGAACATTTTTTTCGTCTTTATCAACGTCATCCGTGCCGAGGGAAATACCAAGTTCGCAATGTGGTGTCAGGTGCTGACGGCTGTTATAAACCTTGTACTCGACCCGATATTCATCTTTATTTTCGGTTGGGGTGTGAAAGGTGCCGCCATTGCAACGTCCATTTCGCAGATTGTGAGCGCGGCGCTTGGTCTGTGGTATTTCCGTCGAAGCAAAAAGAGGGTTTTGTCGTTGTCGTACCGCGAATGTTTCAAGTTGCCGAAGCCCAAGGTTCTGGGCGAGACTTTGGCTCTTGGTTCTGCATCGTTCGGAAGGCAGTTGGCGCACTCATCGACATCCATTGTGCTTAACAATGTGCTTGGTGGAGTGGGCGGTTCGATTGCAATTGCCGCATATGGCATCATAAACCGCCTGACGATGTTCGTCTTTATGCCTATATTCGGTGTCAACCAAGGCTTTATGCCTATTGCAGGCTACAACTACGGAGCCGAAAAGTACGGTCGTGTGATTGGTGCGTTGAAGGCCGGAATAATATTTTCGACGGTAATATGCATAGTTGGCTTTGTGCTGTTCGAGTTGATTCCTCACCAGTTGCTCTTTATGTTCAGCGACGATGAGGAACTTGTGGAGATAGGTGCGAGGGGACTGCGGATTTTCGTGCTTGCAATTCCTGTTGTGGGCTGTCAGGTGATAGGTTCTGGCTTGTTCCAGGCATTGGGCAAGGCCAAGCCTGCATTTTTCCTATCGATTGCCCGTCAAATGATTTTCCTAATACCATTGGTTATACTTTTGCCCCGCTATTGTACCGCGTTTTGGGGCGACGATGCCATCTGGTACGCCTTCCCAATCTCCGATTTGCTATCGACAGTGATAACAATCTTGATGTCTCATGGATTAGTTAAATCATTGATTGATAAGAAGAAAGTTGCTTAGCAAATGTTAAATAAATGTTATTGGGCATTTTTTGGAACGAATTTTGTCATTTGTGCCAAGGACTCAAAAAAATTACGGACATGAAAAAGTTATGTGTCATATTAATAGTAGCGTTGATTGCTTTTTCGGAAGCAACTTTTGCTCAGAAGGGTATGCCGTATTATTCGGAAATCAATGTCGACAGTTTGATATCTACAACTGAGAATCTTATTTTCTTGCCCGAAGTTAAGGTTTATTCCAACAAGCGCAAGGCTGCCAAGGCAAACAAGAAGTTTGACAAATTGGTAAGAAATTTCAAGAAGGTTTATCCGTATGTGCTTGAGGTTTCGGCCATGTACCGACAGATTGACGACAGTCTTGCTCGTATGGATTCCAAGCGTGAGCGCAAGGATTATATGGATATGCGCGAGAAGCAGATAATGGCTCACTACAAGCCTATTATGAGTAAGTTTAGCTTGTCGCAGGCGATAATATTCGTCAAGTTGCTCGATCGTGAATGTGGCAGTACAGCATACGAGGTCATAAAGACATTGAAAGGTGGATTTTTCGCAGGTTCGTGCCAGTTGTTCGCTTGCATGTTCGGCAACGACCTGAAGAAGTCGTACGATTCGGAAGTGACGGACAAAACGCTTGAATATCTTGTTATTCAGTATCGTGCTGGTAAACTTGGCTGATAATTAGCAATCTTCTGTTTTCCTTTTATATATTTTGTTGGCGGGCGGGATTCGTTCCCGCCTGTTTTTTTGCTATTCAATTTCCCCAGCCGCTAATTTTTTCAGCTTTACCTTATCCTCGTTTATGAGGCGAATGAGGATTTGTAATGCTTTTTCGGTATCGTTTAGGAGATTTCCTGTGTAGATTTCTGTTATTTCATCCTTTTCGATGAGGTGCTGTTCTGAGATTCCACTTTTCAGTGTGATGCTGCAAGTTGGTGTCAATGTGTGGACAATTGAGGTGCGCAACTGGTAGTAAAGGAAACTTTTTCGGTTGGCTTTCGAGTATTTTATTGGAAACAGCTTGTAAATGGCTGTGTTGAAGCGGTTTGCCGACTGTTCGCGCGAACGTATGGGCTTTGCATCGAAATAACTGCCCATGATTTCAATAAGTTGTGACATTACAAGCGTAGCGACAACGCTATTACCTTCGTCAACAAGTGTATTTGCTTGGCTGAATATACCGTTTAGAAAATTAATGTGTTCTTCTTTTGTTGTAATCAGCATGTTGAGAAGCTTTTAAAATTTTAGGCGGAATTGCAGTTTTACCTCGGTGCGGTTTGGTCCTTGAATTTCATCTAGTCCTGAACCCAGCACGGTTTTGTCGGCATAATATGTGTTTGCAATTCTGAACCACAGGTCAATGTTGTCGGTGACATCGTATTTTATGACAAGTGCCAGACGAGTGCCTCGACCATAGAACATTGGAACGGTAAATGCATAAAGCACATCTTGTTCGTAAGCATATATGCGTGAATTGTAATCTTCTGTGTCGAACAGAGCTATTCTCGCGGTGAATGTCAACGGAAGTTTTGTCGGCTTGTACTGAATGTCTTCGCAGACGAGGAATCCCCAGCTAGCGCTGTCGGGACGATGGTAGCGAGAAACCTCAATACGGCTCTTTAGTTTCCATTCGGCATTGGGTGTAATATTCAGCTGATACCTGTATTTCGATGTATTGTAGTTTATAATCTCCTTGATATTAGCTTCTTCCGATGAATTTTTCTGCTTGGTCTCATACTTTGCGCGCAGTATCATTTCGATGTTACGTTTGGGCGTGTATGTGACTTCGGCATTCCATTCGTGACCTGTAGAAGGTGCGTTCACTCCATATTTTAGCCACGGAAATTTCCAACTGTCGAAAAACAAATTCAGTCGCAGATGCTTTACTGGAAGTATTTCTGCACCAATGTATAAGCCCGATTCGTTGTATGTCTTGTTGCCTTCCGAAAAGCCCTGTGCGTACATGTTCTGGTACTTGGGGCTGTAGTAGCGGTATAGTGCCGACATTTTGAATTCGGGAACAAAGTCGAAGGTTGCACCATCAACGGTAGCTACTCCGCCGTTAGGACTTATGGATGTTTCTCCAAAGATGTTAACTTTGTGTAAATTAAATAGATAGTCTACGCCAAAATTGAAATTTGACTTGCCACTAAAATTGAAATATTCGTATGATCTGTCGTTGGTATTGATTGGGTTGGAGTATGAATAATAGATGCCCGTAGCTCCGATTTTCATTTTTTCGCCCTGCCAAGTTACATTCCCGCCAGTTACAAACTCCTTTATTGTGTGTCTCTTTGCAATTTCGCTTGGTGTGCGGTGGTAGCCTGTTTCGAGGAAACTTGTCACAAGGTCTTCCTCTTCGGTAAGAGTGTCGGCTTGAGCGATGCCGGCATCAAGCGACTTGTACGATACGAATTCGGTGATAGTGAAGTCTTTGAGTTTTATTACGGCAGCTTCGCCACGCATAAATGCCGATTCGTTTGCTGATGAGTAGTGGTCAACCATGCGAGGCTTCTTTATCATGCCATCGATTCCAGAACCTTTTCCGAAACTCATGCCAGTCCACATTGTAAGTCCTTGACCGAATTGCGCCACATAGTCTCCCACAATGATTTTCTTGAAAATGCTGACATCATTCAATTGGAAGTGTGCGGAATAAAAGTCGAATCCGTATTTTTGTGCGCCACGGAAAAATTGTTCGCCCTCGTCCTTTTCTGCTGTGAATCCGTATGAAACTTTTTTCTTGTATGCGTAGTTGTATTTCAGGTAGTATTTGTCGGGCGAACCTAGATAGCGCGACTTGTCTGGGTTGATTTGAAGAATGCTGTCGGAAATGTTGTAGCCTGCCTTCTTTTGTAAAACTCGTTGATAACGACCAAGTACGGTGTGTTTTCCGTACGAAAATACCTTTTTCCAGTTGGTTTTCTCCTTTGGCTTTTCTCCGCTCACGGTGACGAAAGGATAGAGGTATTTCATTGTCAATTCATCAAGTCCTTCAACAAATGCCAATTCGTAAATTGTCTGGAAGCCGTGATATTTCGTTCTGTATCTTATGATTGAATAAATCTGGTATTCGCTTAGGAATAGGACTTCACGAAAATCTTCGGCAGAGGCAGTGTTTAGGTCAAGCGGATTTTCGGCAAGGTTTTCCAATGCATTGAAGAGCGTTGTGTAGTCGAGTTCTTCATCCGAATTTTCGGCTATTTCTTCCACAATATCCTGTAATACAACAGCATTTTCAACTTGTGCAGATAGGATAAATGCATTGAGAATAAATGCAATAGATAGAAAATATTTCAGCAGGACATTAGAATTCATACTGCACCGATATTTTCGGACTTAGACCTAATATCTGATGGTATGCGAAGGCAAGGTCGAAAGTTGCGCCTGCAACCTTGTAGCCAAGTCCAGCCGAATATTCGATTGGTAGCATCGAAATGCCCACGCGGAATGAGAAATGCTTGCGCAGGTTGTACTCAATTCCTGCCTTGAATATGGATGTGTAGCCGTTTATCGACTTTCCTGTTTCTACAGCAAGAAGCAATGCATCGCTGAAAAGGTAGGAGAGTCCAAGTTTCATGGTTACTGGCATTTTCAAGTCCTTGTCCTCGAAGAATGAGACATTTACGGGATTGAAGACATATACGCCGAGCGAGAAATTTTTCACTGGTTGCGAGTAAAGCCCAAGTTCGAAAGTCATGCCGTTGGCTCTGCCGTAATATTCGGCTTGCGACAGGTGCAGATAATTTATGTTCAAACCCATGTATAGGTTTGTAAACAATTGCTGCGAGTAGCCTATTGTTGCACGGGTGTATTGGTAGTACTTGTATCCGTAATGGCTGATTCCCACCGATATGTTACCCGACTTGTGTACTGGCATCTGGAAGGCGAGTGCGCCATAACCGGTCTGCTTTAGCAGGAAGCGGTTTTCGTAGTATATTCCAGCACTAATGTGTTGCAGTCGGCAGGTGGCGGCAGGATTGTTGAAAACAGCCCAAGTGTCGCGTATTGTAAGCGAGTTGTTTGCCATTCCTGCACTTCTTGCTCCAGCATTGTTTGTTTCGACTTGAGCGAAAGCGGATGTCGAAAGGACAATTCCAAGTGCGAGCAATATGGCAAGCTTGATTCTCATTAAATTACGCGGTATTCGAATTTGTATTCCTCGAGTTCCTTGTTTGCCTTAACGATTTTTTGCTTCAGGTTTTCCTTGAAATCAACGAGTTTCTGAGCAATTTCTTTGTCACCGGTAGCAAGCATCTGTGCTGCGAGAATTGCTGCGTTCTGTGCTCCGTTTACTGCAACTGTTGCAACAGGGATTCCCGGAGGCATCTGTACTATTGCCAGAAGAGCGTCCATACCATCGAAACTAGCGTTTATCGGAACGCCAATCACGGGTATAGGTGTTACTGCAGCGATGACACCACATAGGTGAGCAGCCATTCCTGCGCCTGCGATGATGACCTTGATTCCGCGTGGAGCGGCTTCGCGGGCGAATTTTTCTACTTCATTAGGGGTACGGTGTGCTGATAATGCGTTTATCTCAAACGGAATTTTGAATTCGTTGAGCTGGTTTGCCGCCTTTTCCATGACTTTCCAGTCTGATGCCGACCCCATGATTATGCTAACAATCGGTTTCATAGTTATTATTCTTACTTAAACAAAAGAGCCTACCCCCAACAAAATGGTCGGAAGCAGGCATTTTTAAGAAATGTGTCCTTGTTTAAATTACTCGGCAGCGGCTTCTGTTTCGGCTGCATTTTCAGCTGGAGCATCTTCTGCTGCTTCCTGAGCCTGTTCTGTCTTAGGTTCCTCGTTTTTTACATGAGGAATTGTGAAGCTGGCTGCAAGGCAGAAAACTGCAAGGCAGATTGCCAAAGTCCAAGTTGCCTTTTCAAGGAAATCGGTGGTTTTCTTAACGCCCATAACCTGGTTGCCCTGGCTGAAATTTGATGCCAAACCGCCGCCCTTGCTGTTCTGTACCAATACTACTAATATAAGTAATACGGCGCAAATTAGAATCATTACAGAGAAAAAACTGTACATAACTTTTTATTTATTCATTAAACGTTTAACATATTCAATTCGGGTCGCAAAGTAAATATTTTTTTCTGGATATTTCAAATATAATTTTTCATAAGTTTCCAACGCCTTTTCAAGATGTCCCTGCTTGATGTATATTTTTGCAAGTTGCTCAGTGAAAAGCTCTTCGTCTTCGATGATTGATTCGGTAGACAACTTGTTGTCGCTGTGGTAGTCCTTCTTCGGAACAATCTTAGCCTTCGATTCGATAAACTTGTCAATCAAATTTGCCTTTTTGTTGCGGTCATTTTTGCGTTTTTCGATTTGTTCTTCGATAGTAGGAGCAGTTGTGATTTCAGTTGATGATTCATCTTCGGCAATAGGTTGTTCTGGTTTATTTTCTTCTGGCTTTTCGTCAGTCGCAATGTTTTCGAATTGTATGTTTGCGCTGTTGCCAGAGAAGGTTATGTTGGCATTGATGCCAATATCGTGTAGCTGTTTTTCAAGTAGAGCCTTGATTTGTGCCGGGGTAATTTCTTGAGACGCAAAATTTTGCATCTTTACATTAGATTCTATTTCTTCTTTGGATTCTCCTTGAGACGCATCTTCGGCGATTTCATCAGGCTGTGCCACAATATTTTGTGGCTGTACAGTGGCGATTTCTTCGGCTTCTTCTTCTGGCTGAGACGCAATGAATTGCGCCTGTACTATTGGGATATCTTCGGTGATATCTTCTGGCTGAGCCTCAATATTTTGAGGCTGTACATTGGCAATCTCTTCAGGATCTTCTTCGGGTTGAGACGCAATGAATTGCGCCTGTACTATAGCGGGATTTTCGGCGTTTTCATCTTGTTGAGACGCAAGGTCTTGCGTCTGTACAATTGGGGTATCTTCAGGGATATCTTCTGGCTGAGACGCAATATCTTGCGTCTCTACAGGGGATTCTGAATTTTGATTCTCGGTATATGCTGCTGCCGCTTTTGCCCTGCGCATTTCTTCTACTTGGCGTAATATCCTATCGGCAAGGCTTTCAGGTTTGTCGGGTTCGGGCGAGGTTGGCGTTTCTGGTTGAGACGCAAGATTTTGCGTCTGTACAGTATCGTTTTCTTCTTCTTGAGACGCAATGAATTGCGTCTCAAGTACATTATCATCAGCTTTTGTTTCTGTGGTAATATCTTGTTCGCTAGGTGTGGTAGAAGTGGATGATTGTTGGATTTCTGTATCAGCAATTTCTTTTTCTGGCTGAGACGCAATGAATTGCGCCTGTACAGAGGTGGTATTTTCGGCTATTTCTTCTGGTTGAGACGCAAGATTTTGCGTCTGTGCTATTGTGGAATCTTCGAGAATTTCTTCTTGCTGGGGTATGGTTTCTTCTTCTTCTTCTTCTTGAGACGCAATGAATTGCGTCTGTACATTTTCTGTTGTGTTGGTTTCGGATTCGTTTTGAGCCACAAGATTTTGTGGCTGTACAATGGCGATTTCTTCGGGATTTTCTTCTATCGGAGACGCAATGAATTGCGTCTGTACAGGCGCGATAGCAGGAATGTATGCGCCTTTAAGAATGTCGTGCAAGTGTTTCCTGTCGGAAATGTATGCGCAGGCGGTTTTCAGCTTGCTTTCGTATCTGATGTCCTTTATTGCGTGCAAGTTCTTGATATACAGTACCCATGCGGATTGAAAGTATGGAAATTCATCGAGCATAGCCTTTATCTCGGGCAAAGTGTCGTTGTCGAGTAACGATGGATTGCTGATGTATTTTGCAAAAGTTTCCTTGTTCATATTACCAGTTAGCTACGGATTTGTTAAATATGTCGTCCACTAGTTCTTCGCAAATTTGCTGCATAAGTTCGCCTTCAACTGCGGAAAGGTTCTGTGAACTTTCGAAGTCGGCGTATCGTGAGAAAGATGATTCGAAACTCTTTGATGGCTCTATGTTGTTGGTAAATTTCACTCTGACGCCAATTGTTAGCCTTGTGAGTGCCGAGGTTTCATTTCCTTGGTAAGCCTGTGCTGTAACATTGTAACTTGTTATTTCTCCCTCGAAATATAGGTCACCATTGTCGTTTACAAGGTTTAGGCTTGTCTGCGACAAGAACTTGTCCTTTAGCGTTTCGGTGAAGACATTGCTGAGCGTTGGCTGTACTAGGCTTGCGTGGTTAGGGAAAAACTCTACTGTAAATGTTTTTGTGTCTGCACTAATGTCGGCACCAGTGAACGAATATCCGCCCTTGCATGCCGATAGTGCGATGCACGATGCGATTAGTAATATAATATGTATCCTTTTTGCTTTCAACATCATTTAGCTATTCCGTATTCCTTTATTTTCCTGTATAGTGTGCGTTCCGATATGCCAAGTTCTTCGGCTGTGAGTTTCCTCTTGTTGTTATTTTTTGCCAAAGTCTTGATAATAAGGTTTTTCTCTTGGTCGGCAAGCGACATTACTTCCTCCACGATTTCATCGCTGGATGTTTGTCCTTGCTGGTGATATTGTACGGGTTCACTGTAAATTGGTGTTACCTGAGTATTAATTTTCAAGGTATCCGACAAGTCGGTAATAATACGGTTGTCGTTATTGTTGAGCGAATACCTGATGCTCGGGTTCTGGTCGATAATGTCGTTGAGGAGGATTTTCATTTCGTCCATTTCCTTTTTCATGTCGAACAGCACCTTGTAAAGTATTTCGCGTTCGGTGGAGAAGTCGTTTGTCTTGTTTCCTCCGATAATGGCAGGCAATGATGTCGAATGAATATCAATAAGGTATCGCTTCAGTATTTCAGCCGAAACTGTGCGTTCATTTTCGATTATTGAAATCTGGTCTGCGACATGTTTAAGTTCGCGGACGTTTCCTGGCCATCTGTAATTTTCTAGTAGTGCTATTGCATCAGGGGAGAGCGTTATTGCAGGCATTCCGTACTTGTCGGAAAAGTCGCGTGCAAATTTCCTGAAAAGCAGCAGTATGTCTTCTTTGCGTTCGCGCAGCGGCGGTATTAAAATTGGTACTGTGTTGAGTCGGTAGAACAGATCTTCTCGGAATTTGCCGTCGTTTATGCGTTCCTGCAAATTTACATTGGTAGCTGCTATTATCCTGACATCGGTTTTTTCTACTTTTGAAGAACCGACTTTCATGAATTCTCCCGATTCGAGAACCCTGAGCAGTCGTGCTTGCGTAGGCATTGGCAATTCTGCAACTTCATCGAGGAAAATTGTACCGCCGTTGGCTTCCTCGAAGTAGCCTTTGCGCTCGGTGATTGCATTCGTGAATGCACCCTTTAAATGCCCGAAAAGTTCTGAATCTATTGTGCCCTCTGGAATTGCACCGCAGTTTACGGCAATGTATTTTTTCCCGGCACGACGGCTGTAACGGTGAATTATCTGCGGAATTTTTTCCTTTCCAGCACCGCTTTCGCCAAGTACAAGTACCGACAAGTCGGTAACGGCAACCTGTACTGCAATGTTTATTGCACGGTTAAGTCCTGCGGAATTGCCGATAATCCCGCTGTTATTCTTTATTTTCTGAAGTTCGTTTAAACTCAATTCCATCTCGATACGAAATAAGTTTACAAAGGTAATGCATTTTTATGAAATTTTGTCATGTTTTTTTTTGTTCGTGTCAGTTTTTTCGCACACGACAATTTTCTTTAACTTTGCAACGTCAATGAAAAAGTTGCTTGAATACTTGTCGGATTTTTGGTTCTTGCTGTTCCCAAAGAACTGCGAGGCATGTGGTCGTGCGCTTTCGCGTGGTGAGGAGGTGCTGTGCTTCGATTGTTTGTACGAACTTCCGCGCACACATTTTTGCAAGGAAGCCGACAATCCCATTATGCAACTGTTCGAGGGACGCATTAGGCTTGAGCGTGCTACAGCTTTGTTTTATTTCCAGAAGGGCAGTCGTTTCCGTAAGTTGCTTCATTCGCTGAAATACAATCATAAGCCAGAAATTGGCGTTTTACTAGGCAAGGAACTTGGCGCTGAGATGCTTTCTTCTAGTAATTTTACTGACATTGATTATATAATTCCGGTTCCTCTGCATCCAAATAGACAGAAAAAACGTGGTTACAATCAGAGCGAGAGGATTGCGGCTGGAATTTCGGAGATAACAAAAATTCCAGTGCTAGTGGATGTACTTATCAGGAATACAGACACAAAGACGCAGACCAAAATGAACAAGGAGGAGCGTTGGCAGAATGTGTCGGGGAAGTTTATCGTCACAGATGCAGAGGTGCTTAAAGGCAAGCATGTTTTGCTTGTCGATGATGTTGTGACAACTGGAGCTACAACTGAGGCTTGCGGTACGACTTTGCTGTCGGTTGAAGGGGTGAAGTTGAGCATTGCAGTGCTGGCAAGAGCCTAAAGGGGATTTACGAATTACGATTTTAGATTGACGATTTCTGACAAGATGCAAGGTAATTTACGAGTTACGATTTTTGATTGACGATTTCTGACAAGATGCAAAGAAATTTACGAGTTACGATTTTTGATTTACGATTGCTGACAAGATGCAAAGAAATTTACGAGTTACGATTTTTGATTTACGATTGCTGACAAGATGCAAAGAAATTTACGAGTTTTGATTTACGATTTTCGCGATTGTAGATATGGATGTCTGGTACAAAAAAAGCGGCTAATCAGCCGCTTAACTTTTGTAGCGAGAGGCGGGATTGAACCGCCGACCTCATGATTATGAATCATGCGCTCTAACCAGCTGAGCTACCTCGCCATAATCAATTCCCGTTTGGAAATGGGACTGCAAAAATATATATATTTTCTGATGTGTGCAAATCTTTTTGAAAAAAATATACGGAGAATTTTTTTAATACGAAAATAATGTTTAATTTTGACCACGAAATAACAAATATTTCTTGTGTATGAAGAAGATTGAGTTAGAGTTTATTTTGAACACATCTGTGAAAGTTTTATATAATCGCCTGAGCACTCCTACAGGTTTGAACGAATGGTATGCCGACAAGGTCAACGAAAAGGATAATATTTTCACTTTCGAGTGGGAAGGTGTTGAAGAATCAGCCGAACTTGTTGCCTCAAAAGACATGTCGATGGTTCGTTTCCATTGGTTGGAGTCGGAAGATGATGAATCGTATTTTGAATTTAGGATTGAAGAGCACGAACTTACTAACGATGTTGCTCTGATTGTTACCGATTTTGTCATCGATGACGAGGAGGACGAGGCTGTCGAGCTTTGGAATACCCAGATTGGCAATTTGAGGCGTGTGATTGGCGCATAATTGCCGTTTCGTCTTTTCCCTTTTACCATATAATAATATATGGGTAAAAAACTTTTTATAGCTGAAAAGCCGAGTGTAGCCCGTGAGTTTGCGAAAGCTCTCAAAGAGTCAATGTCGCGAAACGATGGTTATTTGGAAGGCAATGAAAACATTGTGACATGGTGCGTGGGTCACCTTGTGTCGATGAGTTATCCCGAAGCCTACGATCCGATAATGAAGCAGTGGCGTATCGAGACTTTGCCTTTCTTGCCAAAGAAGTATCTGTACAATGTGATAGATAATGTAAAGAAGCAGTTCGATATTGTCAAGTCGTTGCTGACTCGTGCTGATGTCGATTGCATTTATGTCTGTACCGACTCGGGTCGCGAGGGTGAATACATTTACCGTCTTGTCGATATGATGGCTGGTGTGCCAGAAAACAAGGAGCGTCGTCGTGTGTGGATAGATTCGCAGACCGAGGAGGAAATTCTGCGTGGAATCCGCGAGGCAAAACCGCTTTCTGCATACGATGCACTGTCTGATTCGGCTTACTTGCGTGCCAAGGAAGACTACCTTATGGGTATAAATTTCAGTCGAATACTGACCTTGAAGTATGGCTATCATGTGAAAAACTTCCTGAAACTTGACAAAAATTGTGTTGTCGCTGTTGGTCGCGTCATGACTTGTGTGCTTGGCATGATTGTTAGGCGCGAACGCGAAATCCGTTCGTTCGTAAAAACGCCATTCTACAGGATAATCGGGACTTTTGGACAGACGGAAAACGCTTCTTTTCAAGGAGAATGGCGTGCTGTAGAAGGTTCGAAATACTTTAACTCACCGCTTTTATATAAGGAAAACGGCTTTCGTAAAAAGGAGGATGCCGAGGCTTGCATGAACATGATGCAATCGGAAGGTGAGACCGCACAAATTGCAGAAATTGAGAAGAAAAAAGAAAAGAAGAATCCTCCTTTGCTGTTCAACCTTGCCGAATTGCAGAACGAATGTTCCAAGCTGTTTAAGATTAGTCCAGACGAGACTTTGAACATTGTTCAGGAACTGTACGAAAAAAAGTTGGTGACATATCCGCGTACCGATGCGCGTGTGCTTTCGTCGGCTGTGGCAAAGGAGATAACAAAGAATCTGCATGGACTTGCTACACAACCAGAATATCTGGAGTATACGAAGCAGATAAAAGGTTTTGGCCTGTATGCAAAGATTGGCAAAAGTCGATATGTTGACGACAAGCAGATTACCGATCACTATGCAATAATTCCTACAGGACAGGGAGTTCCCAATCTTGCTTCATGTTCTGATATAGCCCGTAAGGTTTATGACAGGATTGCCCGTCGTTTTCTTGCAATATTTTATCCGCCAGCCGAATACAGGAAGGTGTCAATTGATATGCAGATTGGTACCGAGCATTTGTTTGCTAATTTTAAGGTCCTTGAAGATGCTGGTTATCTCGTTGTTGCAGGTTTGCCCAAAACTGATGATGACAAGCAGTCGCAGGAAAAGGACGAGGTGGTTGATTCGGGAAGTTTCGAGTTCGTGAGCAAGTTGCGCAAAGGCTCTACTTTGCCGGTTGCTGGTTATGAGATAAAGGAAGGGGAGACAACACCGCCAAAGCGTTACAATTCCGGTTCTCTGATTCTTGCAATGGAAAATGCAGGACAGTTGATTGAAGATGAGGAGCTTCGTGCCCAGATAAAGGGTAGTGGAATTGGTACAAGTGCTACGCGTGCCGAGATTCTAAGCAAACTGGTTAAAATCGAATACCTGAGCCTGAACAAGAAAACGCAGATCATTACACCGACAAAGCTTGGCGAAATCATCTACGAGGTCATAAATGCATCTATCCGACGAATGCTTAATGCTGAACTTACTGCTAGTTGGGAAAAAGGACTTTCGATGGTTGCCAGCGGAACGATAGGCGCGCAGGAGTATATGGAGAAGCTTGAGGCTTTTGTCACAAAGATGACCGAATTGGTAAAGAAACTCAACAATCAGAGTTCCTTGTATGGTACATTCCAGTCGGTTGAATCGTTTTATTCGAAATAATCTATATTTATTCGTTAGCAGGTGATACGCGGAATACAATTCTGAAAGTTCCTTCGTTGTAGCTTGTGCTGGTGATGCGGAAACTGCCGATTTCGGCGGTGCTTTTCACATGGTTGCCCAGGCATGGACACACATCGTAGTCGCCGACATATACAAGGCGAAGTGTTTCGCTGGCATCGTCGGGAAGACGGCTAATGTCGATTGATGGTGGCAGTTCGTTACGCGAAACAAATTTCGTAACCACTGGCAGGTCTTGCGAAATAATTTCGTTGACCTTGGCTTCTACTGCACGAATCTGCTCATCGGTAGGGCAGAAGTCGAGGTCGTAGTTGCATTTGCTTTTCTTGCGTTCTATGTGGTTTATGCGCGAACGAGCACAACCGAAAATACGTACCATAGTCTGGTTGAGTATATGTTCGGCGGTATGTGCTGGGGGAAATTCGTCCTTGTTATGTGCGTTGAGTGTCGGTTCTTCCATAATGAATTTATTTAAATGCTTCGGTCAACGATCTTAACCAAATACCATTTGCCGTTGGTGGCTGCGAATGTGTATTTTATGTATATGCCGTTCTCTATTCCCACCTTTTCGACTATGTAATAGTCGTTTTCCTTTTTGATTTTGTTTTTGGAGTATTCGTCTTCCAATTCGATGAATCTCCAATCCTCGGCAGAAACATCTTCCGTTATCATATCATCGTGTTCTTCTTCTATTTCTTCGGATTGGAAATAAATATAGGTAAGCGGAAAGTGTGTGCGCTCCATTTGAAAAACAGAATCGTTAACGAATGATTTCCAAAATGTTTTGAAATTTTCGGTCTTTTGAGCAAAGACACTGGTTGCCGAAATCATTAGAGCAACGACAAGTGCTATTCTTAAGATTTTCATTTGTGCCTTGTAAATTAATTCATGAATGGATCAAGTTCCAGTAGCAACTGGGCTTTTTCGTGGTAGCCTATTAGGCGTTTTACTTCCTTGCCGTCCTTGAACAGAATCATGCACGGAATTGAGCGGATGTTGAACTTGCTTGAAAGTTTAGGGCATTTGTCGGTGTCGAGTGCGCCGATTGTAATTTTGCCTACATATTCCTTTGCAACTTCTGCCAGTATTGGTTTCTGCATTCTGCATGGTCCGCACCATGTTGCAAAAAAGTCAACAAGAACAAGCCCTTTTTCTGTAACCTTATTGAAGTTGGCTTCGGTAATTGTTATAATTTCACCCTTGTCGCCCTTTTCTATTTCACTGTTTGCATCACCAGACAATAGGTCGGATGCCAGATTTTCTATTGCTTCGGGAGCTTTTTCTTGTGTCGGGGTTTCTATTGCCTTAGTTTCAGGTTCCGATTTCGCTTGCGACTGGTTGCACGATGTTGTCATTGTCAGTCCAAATGCCACTGCGATTACTAAAAATATGTTCCTCTTCATACTATTTAATTTTTATTGATTTAACTTTTGTTCGATTATATTGATTATTGTTGTTTCATCTGGTTCACACTCAATGTATTCCTTGTCGCGATGGAACCATGTAATCTGCCTGCGGGCATAGCGGCGCGAGTTGCGCTTAATGAGTTCCACGGCTTCGTCAAGGTTTGTCTTGCCATCGAAATGGTCGAAAAGTTCTGTGTATCCGATGGTTTTTAATGCGGTAAAGTCCCTGTATATCTGAAATGCGCGTGCTTCGTTGACTAGTCCGTTCTCCATCATCTTGTCCACACGGCGGTTTATCCTGTCGTATAGCAGTGCGCGGTCGGTGTTGACGAGTATCTTTATTGTGTCGAAGTCGCGTTCGTGTTTGGTGTTGGTCCTGAATTCAGAAAATGGTCGTCCCGTCTGTCGTGTCATTTCAATTCCACGCATAATGCGCTGTGGATTCTTGAGGTCGACTTGCGAGTAGTAGACTGGGTCGATTCGCTGAAGTTCGAAACGCAGTGCTTCGATGCCTTTTTCGTTGTACATGTCAATGACATTTTGACGAATTACGGGGTCGGGGTCGGGCATGGTGTCGATGCCATTGCATACTGCATCAATGTAAAGGCCTGAACCGCCACACATTACAGCAATGTTGTGAGTTTTAAAGTATTCGTTGAGCAGTTTTGTTGCATCGTCTTCGTACTGCCAGATGCTGTAGCGTTCGGTTACAGTGGCATTGTCGATGAAATAATGTTTTACTTCCTTTTGCTGTTCGGCGGTTGGTTTGGCAACACCGATTCCTAGTTCGCGGTAGAATTGTCGCGAGTCGCACGACAGAATTTCTGCACCGAAGCGTTTGGCAATGCCGATGCTGAGGTCGGTTTTTCCCACCCCAGTAGGTCCGGCTATTATTATTAATGTTTTTGCCAAATCGGTGTAAGTTGTTGATTAGTAGTCGTAGCCGTCGTCGTAACCACCGCCAAACTCGTCGTATCCATCTTCGAATTCGTTGTCGTAGTATGGATTTTCTACTTCGTCCTCAAGTTCGTCAAAATCTTCGAGAGCCGCGTTTTCATCGAAATCCTCGTTGATGTCATCAAGGGTTATCTGCTGAGGTGGAATACCTTCGGCACGAGTGCATTTCGGGAATTTTGCCTTTTCATCCTTTGCCGTGCAGTTGCGGATTTCGATTATTTCGACAAAGAAGCAATTTTCCGACAGAAGGTCGTACATGTACAAATACTTCATTCCTTTTGCAGGCTTTACAAAATTCAGCGGAGTGTCTTCCATTAGAAGGCAATCGGCCTGAGTCTTGTCGTCCATGCGTTCGAGCAGGATTTCCTTTTCTGGCTCATCGCTTACTTCCCAGTTCTCATCGGTAATGTAGAACATTGTTATCAGTGATGGGTCGTACTTGCATGCCTTTTGTATTGCAGTGTGCAAATCCAGGAAGGTGGAATCGTCCTTCAGTTCTATTTCCCTTACGAATTCGTTTTCGTCCGAAACTTTGTATTTTATTATTTTTTGCATAGTCCTGTTATGAATTTAATTGTGTCAATATTATCTGCAAAGTTATAAATATTTGGCTTTTGTGTTTCACCGAAACCGATACAATTTTTGAAAATCTTGTTTTTTGCGACAATGCATTGTATTCTGTCGGATTGCATTTCGAGTTCGTTGGCGACATTGTCGATGCTGTCGTAGTATTCGAAGTGCAGCACGCCGATAGGCGAGTTCATGTCTTTCTTTTCGGTGAGTAGCAGATGTCCGAAGTTTACATGCTCGATTTTGTTCATTCCCATAACAGCGTACTGGTAGCTGTAGTTGTTGTTGTATTTGTTGTGGTTTATGATGTCGGCATATTTCTGGAAAGCTTCGCCCATTTGGTTGAAATCGTATCCGTGAGGAAGATAAAGCTTTGATACGCTGCGACAACCGAGACCGAAGTACATGAAAACATCATCGGCTAGGGCGCTTAGTTCCTCTTTTGTTTCATCACCGGTCAATATTGCCACCGAATTGCGGTTGTGGCGCAGAATCTTGTCGTATTTTCCGAAATAGTATTCAAAGTAGCGGTTGGTGTTGTCGCTTCCTGTGGCAATTACGGCATCAAAATCCGAAAGTCGTTCTTCGGTGTATTCGATTCTGCCCGAAAGTTCTGGCGACATAGCAGTTATCCTGTCGATTACCCATTTCGTCAGCACATTGTCCTTGCTCGACAGTTTTGCTTTAATTTTCACTCCGCAGAGAAAAGCGCATGCAAAGTCGTGGAATCCGACCATTGGAATGTTGCCGGCCATAACTATTGCCACGCACAAATCGGACAGATTATCGTTAATAGGGTAGTCGGCGCAGAATTTTTCAAGATTTTCGCGCTTTAGTTGTGAGCACCAGTTTTGCAGGCAGAACTTAACATTATCTTCGGTAAACCACGGATTGTAGGCCTTTATCTTTTCGAATCCGGGAAATCCATCAATTTCATTTCCATTGCATATTTGGGCAAGGTCGTTGCCAAACGATGCAAGAATTTCGATTCTTTCCTTAATGTTCATGTCTAATTGTGCTGAAAATTAGTATCCTAAGCCATCCCAACCATTAGCAGAATTTGTGATGTTAGAAACATCATCAAGGGCAAAATGAACCACTAATATTGCAATCACGAACATCAGTAGTCCTACCGTAAGTCCAATGATTGCGCATGTTCTTCCTGCATTTACCTTACCTAATGTCCTTTCGTCGTACATGTCGCTGTTGAGATTGAATTCCCTTTTGCTTTTAGTAGCGAGAACAATAGCGATTATTGACAGTATGATTCCAATAATTCCGTTGCAACAGCAGCATGTTATGATGGACAGTATGCCCAATGTTAGTATTGCGTTTGAATTAGGCACAGGCAGATTAAATTCATTTTTTTGTGTCTGGTTTTGACAGTCATTTGTTTCGGTTCTGTATGTTTCCATGTTTATACGAATTTTAAAATGTAGTTTATGAAAATTATTGATATTGTTAGTATAAAGAAATATTTCAGCACTTTGAGCATTGTTTCCGAATTGATTTTTATGTTTATCGCGAGCAGAATCATCAGTATTATAAGTGGGATAAGCGGTGGATAAAGCGTTATGCTTTCCCACAAGTTGCCCTTAAGCAGTTCTATTATCGACCTTTGCATTCCGCATCCCGGACATTCAATGCCGAAAAAGTGCTTTATCGGACATGGTAATAAATGATGTTCTAGCCATTCGAGAAACATAATGCAAATATAATTAACAATGGTCAATTGACAATTAATAATTATCAATGGATAATGGATAATCGATGCAACAATAAACCTTGGTGCGATTATATCGGCGCAACGCATTGCGAACGGCGCAAATCATTGCGCCGCTACGAATCATTGAATCGTCTTGTAGAATCGCGCCATGGCGCGATTCTACAAGAAATGGGCGCCAGCCTATTCGAATTTTCGAATTTTCAAATCTTGTCAATGCCTGAAATAGGTTGACCGTTTTTATTCACTAAAACAGTAAAATAAAAAAAGGTCAACAATGGAAAAATTAACAGTAGAAGAAAGGCAAAGA
>CADAXK010000022.1 GCA_902791865.1 uncultured Bacteroidia bacterium | reverse complement strand
AAACTCTATTAGAATCTTCAAAGTTGTTAACCTGTCTTTATCTTTTGCTACTTGTCAATCTTTCAAAGAACTTTTTCTCCCCTCCCGATGTCCTCCGGATGACCTCCGTCCCTCATCGTTTGGGATTGCAAAAGTAGTGCATTTTTAATTACCACCAAAACTTTTTTCACTTTTTTTTCAAAAAAGTTGTGTTTATTTTATAAATGATTGATTATTAATAATTTATAAATGTGATTTTTTCTCATTTTCTCAGAAATAATTTCATTTTTAACCCCAAAAATCCCGTTTTTGGACAACTCAAAATCGAACAGAACGGAATTTTCTGCGCGAACACTCGGAAAAGTTGAAACAAAACGACACATAATCCTACATAGAAAAAACGAACTTTTAAAAAGTAAAACAAACTTTTCAAACTATACCTATTAATATAATAGACACCAAACTCTGCAATTCATAAAAATACATTCTCTCCTCAATCATATTTTTTCATAAATTTGCAATCTAAAACGAAACATAAAAACAATGACAGAAAAAATCATCATCCTCGACTTTGGTTCACAGTATACTCAGCTGATAGCCAGACGAGTAAGAGAATTAAACACCTATTGCGAAATACATCCCTACAACAAGATTCCCGCATTGGACGAATCTGTAAAGGGCGTAATACTTAGCGGAAGTCCGTACTCAGTACGCGACGAAAAGGCACTCAAGCCCGACCTTTCGGCAATAAAGGGAAAAATGCCGCTTCTTGGCGTATGCTATGGCGCACAGTACCTTGCTCATTTCTACGGCGGCGAAGTCGCTCCGTCGAACTCACGCGAATATGGCCGTGCAAACCTCAACTTCGTAAACGCTAACGACGTGCTTATGAAGGATGTACCATCTAATTCGCAGGTGTGGATGTCGCATGGTGACACAATAAAGCAAATTCCTGAAAACTACGAAATTATAGCTTCAACAGCCGATGTAAAGGTTGCAGCATACAAAATTGGTGGCGAGCAGACCTGGGGCATACAGTTCCATCCCGAAGTTTACCACTCGACCGACGGCAAGACCTTGCTGAAGAATTTCGTAGTTGGCATTTGCGGTTGCTCGCAGTCGTGGACACCCGATTCGTTTGTCGAAACTACCATAAAGGAACTCCGCGAAAAAATCGGTAGCGACAAGGTTGTTCTCGGACTTTCGGGCGGTGTTGACAGTTCGGTTGCTGCAGTATTGCTCAACAAGGCTATCGGCAGCCAGCTCACTTGTATTTTCGTTGACAACGGACTGCTTCGCAAGAACGAATTTTCATCGGTACTCGAATCTTACCGCGGAATGGGACTTAACGTTATCGGTGTAGATGCAAAGCAGGACTTCTACCGCGAACTAGCAGGCGTAACCGAACCAGAACGCAAACGCAAGATTATCGGAAGGCTCTTCATTGAGACTTTCGACCGCGAAGCAAGCAAAATTAAGGATGTGAAGTGGCTCGCACAAGGCACCATCTACCCCGATGTAATTGAATCGGCTGGCGTACTTGGTCCGGCAGCAACAATCAAGTCGCACCACAACGTAGGCGGTTTGCCCGAAAAGATGAACCTGAAGATTGTAGAGCCGTTGCGTCTGCTCTTCAAGGACGAGGTTCGTCGCGTAGGCAAGGCTTTGAATGTCAGCAACAACATACTTGGTCGTCATCCTTTCCCGGGACCGGGACTTGCAATCCGCATCATCGGCGACATCACAGCGCAGAAGGTTGAAATCTTGCAGAACGTTGACGACATTTTCATTCAGGGACTTCGCGAAGATGGACTTTACGACCAGATCTGGCAGGCAGGAGCAATATTGCTTCCAGTGCAGTCGGTTGGCGTTATGGGCGACGAACGCACCTACGAAAACGTTGTGGCTCTCCGTGCAGTACACTCTACCGACGGCATGACCGCCGACTGGGTTCACCTGCCATACGAGTTCCTTGCAAAGATTTCTAACAAGATAATCAATAAGGTAAAAGGTGTGAACAGAGTTGTTTACGACATCAGCTCGAAGCCTCCGGCAACGATAGAATGGGAGTAGAAATAGCCGTAAATCAATAATTATCAGCAAGTTTAATAATAAGATTATGCCTACTAAACAAACTGAAAACATATCATACGCAGCTGCTCTGGAAGAATTGGAAAAGATTCTTGCCGACATGGAAAGCAACGAACTCGACCTCGACACCTTGAGCGAAAAGGTGAAACGTGCAGCCTTCCTGACCAAACTGTGCAAGACAAAACTGAGAAGCACAACTGAAGAGATAGACAAGATATTGGAAGATTGGCAGAAGGAATGAGTTGAAAATTTGAAGATTCAAAGATTATGCGCAAACTTATATTCATAATGGCATTTACCGCAATGACAGCGCTTTCGTTCGGGCAGATACGAATTGCCCTCGGCAAATACAGCGGTGGCGGCGACTGGTATGCAAACCCAACATCGTTGCCCAACCTCATCAAGTTCTGCAACGAAAACCTTGGCACCAACATCGACCCCGAGCCTGCAACCGTGGAATTCGGCAGTGCCGACCTGTTCAATTATCCGTTTGTGCATATTACTGGTCACGGAAACATCATTCTCAGCGACTTTGAAGTCGAAAATCTTCGCAACTACCTCATCGGCGGAGGATTCCTGCACATCGACGACAACTACGGACTCGATGCATACGCTCGCGAACAAATGAAAAAGGTTTTCCCCGAACTAGAATTCGTGGAACTTCCTTACACTCACGAAATTTACCACCAGAAATACGATTTTCCGAACGGTCTGCCCAAAGTCCACGAACACGACAACAAGCCACCGCAAGGATTCGGCATAATTTACCAGGGTCGCCTGGTTGTTTTCTACAGCTACGAGTGCGACCTCGGCGACGGTTGGGAATCGCAGTCGGTTCACCACGATTCGGAAGAAATCCGCACAAAAGCTCTGAAAATGGGTGCCAATATAATTAACTATGTGTTTGAAAATTAAATAAGTAAAGATATGAGAAGAATAGTAACAGTAGTCCTGATGCTTACGGTTTTGTTCGGAAGCGCACAGGCATGGAAGCCAACAAAAGGCGAAGCTAAGAAAATTACAAAAGGGTTAATTTCGGCAATAATGTCGGGTGATTTAAAAAAGTCGCTTGATTATTTTGCGCCAGAATATGTAAGCGAACAGCATGACAGTTTCCTTGAAGGTCGCACCGAACAATTCGTGATGGAGTTTATCGGTGGTGTGCCAGTAACGAAAGAAGGCAAACAATTGGACTTCATTACACCCAAACAAAAAGACATCGCATCTATGAAAATAAAGGATGTGGTCATAATAGGCGAGACAATGTACTCGGTAGTAGAGGTAACACTCAAGGACGGTAGCAAATATACAACAGACCTCAATATTGCAATAATCGATGGTGAAATGCTTAGATTCTGGGGTGCTGTTGGGTAAAAAGAGTTGAAAGTTGAAAGTTGAAAGTTGAGAGTTGTCATCACAACGCTTTGCGATGTCATAACGATTCAAAGATTCAAAAACGGAATCAAATCTTGAAACAAGTTCAAGATGACATTCCGTTTTTTTGTTTCTGTTTTTGCTTGTTGTTCAATGATTGCGCCCAAGCTTTTCGGTACAATATTTGTTATAAAAACGCAAAAATCATATTGACTATGAAACGATTATATTTTGCTTTTTGCATTTTTACAATAATGGTACTTTTTGTGCCTAATATTGAAATGTCGGCACAAACAGTGAGAAATTCAAGCTACTCATCAATTGGGCATATCGACAGCGACGGGACTATTCGCAATTCTAGCTACTCGACCATTGGGCATATCGATAGCGACGGAACAATACGTAATTCAAGCTACAGTACAATCGGGCATATTGATAGTGACGGAACTATCCGAAATTCAAGCTACAGCACAATTGGGCATGTCGATAAAGACGGAACGGTACGCAATTCAAGCTACAGCACTATCGGGCATATCGACAGTGACGGAACGGTACGCAACAGCAGTTATTCCACAATAGGCCATGCCAATGGCATTAAACGAGAATGGGCTGCCGTGTGGTTTTTCTTTGATTTCTTTTAAAAAAGAATCCTTTTTTACTCACTTTCTATTTCGATAGCAATTATTTCTATTCGGCGTTCCCTCGCCGCTGCCGGATTGTACACCGAATTTCGCTGGTCGTTGCGGTCATCGCTGACATTGGCGGCAGCCATAGTTTTGCCGAACGCAACAAACTTATATTCAATCTGCCCGTTTTCAATGTATTGACGGAAAACACCGCTTTCATATTCATCAAAGAAATTTACCAACGATGATATTCTTCGTTTCGCCAGATTGTTATTGTACTCAACCGTATTTAAAGGACTTGTGAAACCTTTTATTGTAATTGCCACCTTCTGACCGCTTTCGAGCAGTTCTTTCATCATCTTGGTAAATTCAATAAGCCTGTTGTAGTTTTCCTCGACTTTTCCTGCAAAGAAATTATCGATGCTATCAACGGCTTCCTCACGCCTTGTACGGTCAAGTCCCTTTGAAAATTCGCGCCTATATTTGTCCTGCATCTGCATATAAGCGAAATATGTATCGCTATAGTTCTGTGTAGTAACTGTGTCCCATGAATTTGGATTAGGAATGTCATTATGGAAATATAGGCTAATTGGGACAAGCAACCTTGTGCGCTGGGTAAGCGTGGCTATCCTTATTTCGGTTTCTGCCTTTATGCGGTCCTCCTCACTGACATACTTTTCGATATTGTAGTAGAAAATATCGTTGCAGCAGCTTTGGTGCGTCTGCGACATTGCGCCCTTACGATTGCTTGTAAGAAAGGCAATACCCTGTTCGGGATAAACCTTGTAGTACATGTCGTTCTGTGCCGAATTTATAGGATAGCCAAGATTTTGCACATCTTCCCAAACCCTAAAATTACCTTTAACCGAAAAAATGTCGAACGCTCCTATTGTCTGGTAATGATTGGAACTGAAATAAAGCGTTGTGTCGATGGTGCTATAAAACGGAGTAATCTCATCACCAGGCGTGTTAATCAATGATGTAGTGTCGGTAAATTCTGCAAATCGTTCATCTTCAATGATTGGTCGTCCAATATTTTTCACCGAACCAAAATTTCCATCAGGAAGAATTTCGCATGAATAAATGTCGTATCCACCCTCGCCTCCTGGGCGGTCGCTCGACCAAAGCAGGACATCGGGACGACTTTCAAATTCTACAAGAAATGGCTGTGTTGAATTGTAACCCTGCACATTTATTTTTTCGGGAAGCTTTTTTGGAGTTGACCATTCATCACCATCCCGCTCACACATATAAATATATGTGTGACCATTAACAAAATCTTCATTCAAAGAAAAATACATCTTATTACCATCGGCACTAACACAAGGATTGGATATGTCAGCTGATGTATTTTCCAACTTTACATCAATCTGTTTCGCCGAGTTAAAATTATCAACTTCTGCGCTGTATATCTGCGACTTATATTCCTTGGATGAATCATTTTCGGGACGGATAGACGAAAAAAATACCGATTCTCCTCCTAGCACAGCACCAAAATCGCTATAAACCGAATTCATGCCCTCATCGGCATGCTTTACATCCACAGCCTGAGGGTGATTTTGCTGTTTCCAAGCATACTCGCAGTTTAGGATTTCCTGCTCGGCATATTCGGCGTTTTCCTTGTCGCCCTTAAAACCATCCTTCTTCGACAAAGTAATGAAACGTTTAAAAAAATACTGTGCCCTCATGAAATCCTCGTTCGACTTCAACATCTGCGCATAACGGTAAGTTGCATTAGGATATTTGTCTTCCACCTTGTCAACCAACACCTTATATAGGCGCATTGCATTTGCATAATCATTGTCGAGACGATAGGCTTCAGCAGCCTTCCAAACAATGTCGTACATCTTCGAATCGAACTTCAGCGCTTCCTCGTAAAGCTTAGCGGCACCATACAAATTTTTCTGCTTTACCGCATTATCTCCACTGAAAACCAAATTGTTAACATCCCTATTTTGAGCCTGCGCCACGCACGAAAAAATCACTAGCAGACATGTTACAACGCCTGTACGCACAATGGCTGGATATTTTGTTGTTACATGAATTCGGGACATTTTCTGTAGTATGGTGTTTCGATTGGCTTTGGTTTGGAGAATATGTAAACGAGCGAAAACTCAATGCCTCCGTTGCCTCGGCTTATGCGTGTGAGTTTCGAAAGATTTATGTCGTAGTTGACAAGAAGCCTAACATTGCGGTACTGCACACCGGCGCACAAGATTCCTGCATCGCTTGTTCGTGCGAAAATACCAAAATACACAGCCTGAAGAGTAATGGGATTCACATCCATGCGACCAAGTGCGCCAATGTCGAACTCGAGATATTTCTGCTGTACCATGCAATAAAACATTGGTGCAATCCAAAATTCATCCTTAACATTTATGTCGCCAACCGCGTGGACTATCCATTTTACAGGTAATCGGGAATCATCAGACCCAAGAAAAGTTTTGCGCGGCATATTCAGATGAAAAGCCGAGAAACCAGCTTCGGCAGTCCACTTGGGATTAAGCTTAAGGATACCGTTAAGTCCCAACGCGCAATCGAAATATCCGAAAGAATTCTTCTGCCATTGTTCACCCGACTGCATGGCATCATTGTATTCGTCATTAACATACTGGCTACCGAAGTTCAGGTTGTCGATGCGGATTCCATGCCGTGCATAACCAGCCGACAAGCCAGCGCCGACAAGAAGTTTTTCCGACATGAACGGAAAATAATAGGCTGCATTGAGCATTATCTGCGTAGTACCAAACTTGCCATCACCTGCCACATCGCGATTGAGAAAAATTCCCAATCCCGACTTGTCGCCATGCTTGAACAGCGATTCGTGCGAATAGTCAACACTACCTGCAAAGGTGCGATACGCATTTGTAAAACTATTCCACTGGTTCTTGTTGTTCAGGACTGCACGCCATTCACCATTAAAGTTGCCCGTATTTGTCGGATTTGTCTGCATGGGAGTCGAGTAAAACTGCGAAAAGTGAATATCTTGCGCCATAGTCGTAGCTAAAGCAACAAAAAGACAAAACACCGATATAAAAACACTTTTTCCCATGAGAATACAAAGATAATGATTTTGTTTAGAAAATATTCAAAAAAATTGAAAAATCGAAAAATCAGTCACTTTCAGACTCAAATATATATTTTACAGACTGGCGTTTTGTATCTGATTTTTTTCTAACTTTGCAAGTCCAAAAACGAAATTATTATCATAACAATGGAAGAAATAATCACAAAATTACCTTACAAGGTAGCAGACATGTCTCTCGCAGAATGGGGACGCAAGGAAATTGAGATGGCAGAAAAGGAAATGCCAGGATTGATGAGCATACGTCGCAAATACGCAGCTGAGAAACCGCTTAAAGGCGCAAGAATATCTGGCTCGTTGCACATGACAATTCAGACTGCCGTACTTATTGAAACATTAGTTGAACTTGGCGCTGATGTACGCTGGGCAAGCTGCAACATCTTCTCGACTCAAGACCATGCAGCTGCAGCAATTGCAAAGGCTGGCGTTCCTGTTTTCGCTTGGAAGGGCGAAACACTCGAAGAATACTGGTGGTGCACATTGCAGGCATTGTCGTTCCCAGGTGGACTTGGTCCGAACCTAATAGTTGACGATGGTGGCGATGCTACTTTGTTGGTTCACAAAGGTTATGCTGCTGAAAACGATGCAAAGACATTGGATTTTGTTCCATCGTGCCACGAAGAAAAGGCTATTCAGGAAACCTTGAAGGCTATGCTTGCTGCCGACAATCAGAAATGGCACCGCACCGTTGCCGAACTCAAGGGCGTTTCGGAAGAAACAACCACTGGCGTTCACCGTCTGTACCAGATGATGGCAAAGGGCGAACTGCTGATTCCGGCAATCAATGTAAACGACTCAGTAACAAAGTCTAAGTTCGACAACCTTTATGGTTGCCGCGAATCGTTGGCCGACGGTATCAAGCGTGCTACCGATGTAATGATAGCTGGTAAGACAGTCGTAGTTCTTGGCTACGGCGATGTTGGTAAGGGCTGCGCCCGCTCGATGCACACCTACGGAGCAAGGGTTCTCATTACCGAAATCGACCCGATATGCGCTCTGCAGGCCGCTATGGAAGGCTACGAAGTTACAACAATGGAAGAAGCTGTCAAGGAAGGTAACATTTTCGTTACAACCACCGGCAACTGCGACGTTGTTACTCTCGAACACATGAAGCAGATGAAAGATCAGGCTATAGTTTGCAACATCGGTCACTTCGACAACGAAATTCAGGTTGACCGTCTCGAGAACTGCCCGGGCGTTGTTAAGACCAACATCAAGCCGCAGGTTGACAAATACACCTTCCCGACAGGAAATTCAATCTTCCTACTTGCCGAAGGCCGTCTCGTAAACCTCGGCTGCGCAACCGGACATTCGTCATTCGTAATGAGCAACTCGTTCTCGAACCAGACTTTGGCTCAGCTCGACCTTTGGAAGAACAACTACAAGGTTGATGTTTACCGTCTGCCGAAGTACTTGGACGAAGAAGTTGCACGCCTCCACCTCGACCAGCTTGGTGTAAAGCTCACTAAGCTCACACAAAAGCAGGCCGACTACATTGGCGTTCCTGTTGAAGGACCTTTCAAGGCTGACCACTACAGGTATTAAAAGGCTCACAGGCTAAAAGGCAAACAGGCTAAAAGTCGGACAGTCAAATACAATCTGGCTGTTAGCCTGCAAGCCCATCAGCCTGTTAGACATAAATCTAAAATCGTAAATCTAAAATCGTAAATAATTATGAGACTATTATTAATTAGCAACTCAACGAATGCTGGTGAAGCATATCTTGACTATCCGAAGCACAACATCCACGATTTCCTTGGCGAAAAGTGCGTGAAATGCTTGTTCATCCCTTACGCAGGCGTTACCGTAACATGGGACGACTACGAGAAGAAGGTAAAGAACCGTTTCAACGAGGTAGGACACGACATCGTTTCAATCCACCATTTCGACGACCCGGTAAAGGCCGTAGAAGAAGCCGACTGCATTGTAATCGGCGGTGGCAACACTTGGAAGCTTCTGCACGACATGCACGCCAACAAGCTCATCGAACCGATACGCAAGAAAGTTCTTGGCGGAACTCCGTACATAGGATGGAGTGCAGGTTCGAATGTAACTTGCCCTACCCTTATGACAACCAACGACATGCCTATCATCGACCCGCTTGGTTTCGATGCATTGAACCTTGTTCCGTTCCAAATTAACCCTCATTACCTCGACAAGAAGGTCGAAGGTCATGGTGGAGAATCGCGCGAAGACAGGATTTTGGAATTCATCGAGGTAAACCGTGAGGTTTATGTTGCAGGACTTCGCGAAGGCTGCATGTTCGTAGTTGAAGGCGACAAGATGAAAATCATCGGTAAGCGCAACCTGCGCCTCTTCAAGTACGGAGAAGAAACCCGCGAAATTGAACCAACTGCAGATTTCACATTCCTGCTGAAGAAATAATTGGTATACAAGGCATTAAAAAGCGGATTTGAAAATCAAATCCGCTTTTTTGTTTTGTACTAGCTTCTATATCACAGGCATTAATATTTTGTTAAACTCCATTTTTAATTTGCCTACAAAAAAACGACAACATATTTTTGCACCGAATTTGAAAATTGGTACAAAGATTTAGATTGCCATGCAGAAAACATTGGGAGTAAAGGCCGACATAATGAATGTTGCAGAAAAACTTTTCTGCCGCTTCGGGTTCAACAAGATTTCGATGGACCGCATTGCCAAGGAATCGAAGCACGCGAAGGGAAGCGTTTACTACCACTTTTCGAGCAAGATAAACCTGATGAACTCAATCCTTGAGAGCGAACTTGAAAAAATCCGCACCGACCTGCTTGCAATAATAAACGACAACACCATGTCGGAACCCGAAAAGATAAAAAGATATGCTCTGGTCAGGATGGAAAGCATGAACAACAGATATTCGTACCACAATGTACTGAAAAACAGAGTCCTCGAAAGCGGAGACAAGCAATTGATGGAATGCTTCTCGAAAGTTCACGATGCACTGGTGACCTGGGAAAAGGAACAACTTACGGCAATCATAGTATCGGGTAAAAACAAAGGCGTTTTCCGTCCGGAAATAGACGCATCAAAGTATGTCAATTCGTTAATTATGATGCTGTCATCGCTTGAGTTCCCGTTCTTTATTTTCAATCTCTACGACAAGTACAAGAACTCGTTCGATTATATGATAGACGAGATAATATTCAAACCATTAGAAACAATTTAGACCGAAATAATAAATTAGTACAAAAATGAAAGCAAAAGTTTTAACTGCAATATTGATATTCGGAATTCTCGCAGGCTGCTTTTCGTCGTGCAAGAATAGTCCGCGTCCATATATAGGCGAATACACTTACCAAAGCGACGGCAAGATTAATATAGGTCTAATTACAGGAGGCGTTGATGTGCCGATTACCGACAAGATGGGACAGATGCAGATAATGAAAGGCGACGAAAAAGGCAAAGTCTCGATAATAAAGACATCTATAACAGGCGACATCAAGCGTTTTAGCGGAAAAGTTTCGGACGGTGAACTTTCAATCGACGAATACACCTACGAAAAGGAAATCAAACTCGACACCATTATTAATGGAAAAGCAAAGGTAACCTATACGGCGAAAGGAAAACTCCGCGACAACACTATAGTATTCGACGACAACTATTCGGGTTTCTTCACCGAAAAGGAAACTGGAGCTGTAGGCACAATCAAAAGCGACAACGCAATAACCATAGCAAAACTAAACGACTAAACATGAGAAGATTAGCAGTTATACTAATAGCAATCGCATTGGCATTCCCGTCATTCTCGCAAAGCAACGCCGAGAAAATATGCGGCACCTACCTTGTAATCGAAAAAAGCGAAGTCTCGAAAGTAAAGGTAACTCGCAAGTCAAACGGTGATTTTGAAGGAAAAATAATCTGGATGAAAAATCCGTATTTTGAGGACGGTTCGCCAAAGACCGACATCAAGAACCCCGACCCCAACAAGCGCAACACGCCTGCCGACAAGATTGTACTTCTGCACAACTTCAAGTACAATGCAAGCGACGACGAGTGGAGTGGCGAAATCTACAATCCCGTCGAAGGCGACATGTACAAGGCATACGCAAAGTTCGAATCGCCAAAGAAACTGAAAGTGCGCGGCTATGTCGGACTTCCGATTTTCGGTCGCAGCATGTACTGGACAAAACTTGATGAATAACACAAAGACAACAAAGATATGAAGGTCGTAAAGAAACAACGCAATAGCAAATCGTGCATAATCTGCGGAATGGACAATCCGTCGAGTGTAAAGGCCATGTTCTACGAGATGGAGAACGGCGAACTGCGCGGTTTGTTCACATTCAGAAACGAACACCAGAGCTACCCCGGACGCGTACACGGTGGAATGATAACGGCAATGCTCGACGAACTTATAGGTCGCGTATTGTGGATAAAGGAACCTGAAAGCCTTGCCGTAACCACCACAATTACAGTCAAATATCGCCGTCCAATGCCTATTGGCGAGCAATTACGCGGAGTAGCAAGACTGGAACAGGATTCGTCGCGCGGATTCGTAGGTATTGGCGAAATATACGATGCAAACGGAAAATTGCTCGCATCGGCAGAAGGCACTTATATGAGACTACCCAACGCTACAATCGGCGACTTCGACATTCACGAGGAGATGAAATACCTCATTGAGGACAATATTACTGAAATAGAATAATGAAAAGGTTGACCTTTATATTAATATTAGCAACAATTTTGCTTTCGGGTTGCAAGGACAAGGAAAAAGTCGCCGAAGAACGCGTGATTTCCGTCAATGCCATGGTTGCCGACACCGAAACTTTCGGAGAAAAGCGCACATACGTCGGCACTATCGAGGCATCGGAAGCAATAACATTGAGTTTCGAGGCCGGCGGAAATGTGAAGGATGTGTTCGTGAAGGTTGGCGACAATGTCCATGCAGGGCAACTGCTTGCCCGTCTCGACAAAACCTCGGTGCAAAGTTCGTACGATGCAGCCAAATCAACTTTGGAACAAGCCGAAGACGGTTACCGCCGAGCAAAACAGCTTCACGACAACGGAAGCCTTCCCGAAGTGCGCTGGGTAGAAATCCAAACCAAGCTTGCTCAGGCTCAGTCGATGGAAAAAATATCGAAAGAAGCTCTCCAACATTGCGACCTTTACTCGCCAGCATCGGGCGTTATCGGTAGTCGCAGCATAGAACCAGGAAGCAATGTTTCGCCACTGCAACAGGCTTTCAAGCTAATGAACATCAGGCAACTGAAAGTAAAAGCATCGATTCCCGAAAACGAAATCTCGAAGATAAACATAGGCAAGAAAGCCATGGTAACTGTACCTGCTGCCGACGACGAAGTATTTGAGGCAGAAGTGATTGAAAAGGGAATCGAAGCCAACATACTTTCGCACAGCTACGATGTAAAGTGCATATTCAAGGGCGACCATAGCAAACTTCTGCCCGGAATGGTCTGCAAGGTTACAATGGACGAGCCCGAAAACACAGGTTATGTCGTTCCATCGCGTGCAGTACAGACAATGCAGGACGGAATCGGCATCTGGAAAATTGAAAATGGTCGTGCAAAACGCTGCATCATAACATCTAACAAATATGTTGCCGATGGAGTACTGGTCACAGAGGGCATTGCCAAGGGCGATACCATAGTTATTGAGGGGTACCAAAAATTATACGACAACGCCAAGGTTGAAATAAACAAGATGACAGAATAAACGAACAATAATGAAGAAGCGCAATCACATAGAGTCGGCAATGCAGCACCACAACATAATATTTGTTGTGTGCGCCGCTCTTGTGGCGTTTGGAATATTCAGTCTGCCAAACCTAAACAAAGATGAATTCCCGCAATTCACTATTCGTCAAGGCGTTGTGGCAGCGATATACCCTGGCGCATCGGCACAGGAAGTAGAACAGCAGGTGGCAAAACCGCTGGAACGTTTTCTGTTCACCTATCAGGAAATCGACAAGGACGGCACATATTCCATTTCCGAAAACGGAATTGTGTATGTATTTGTCGAACTCAAGCCGACAATAAACGACAAGGATGCCGTATGGTCGAAAATTAGGCACGGACTAAAGCTGTTCAAGACAACATCGTTGCCTGCTGGTGTGCTGGAAGTAGTTGTGGTTGACGACTTTGGCAACACCTCATCAATGCTTCTTGCAGTAGAATCGGAACAGCGCACCCCACGCGAACTCGAAACCTATTCGGAACAAATTTGCGACCGCCTCAGGTCGATTCGCGAAATGGGCAACCTCAAGACTTTCGGAATACAAAAGGAAGAAATTGCCGTCAGCATCGATGCCGAAAAACTTTCGGCATACGGAATTGACCAGAAGGTATTGCTTGCCGAACTTGCTACCCAAGGCTTCCGCACCATAGGCGGAAATGTAGAGGAAAATTCGGGCAACTCGCAGATACACATTGCAATACCTTACGATTCGGAATATGCAATCGGCGAACAGATTGTGTATGCCGACCCCAGCGGCAATTCAATTCGTCTGCGCGACATTGCCGACATCGAACGCCGCTACGCCGAACCATCGAACTACATCGAGTACAACGGCAAGAGCTGTGTGATAATATCGATGGAAATGTGCGCTGGCAACAACATTGTGGCTTTCGGCGAAAAGGTTGAAAACATCCTCGACGAAATGCGCCACGAACTTCCGCCCGATGTAAACATGCAACGCATAACCGACCAGCCCAAAGTGGTTAACAAGTCGGTAATCTCCTTCCTGCGCGACCTTGTAGAGTCGATGCTCGTGGTTATTGCCGTTATGCTACTGCTTTTCCCATTGCGTACAGCACTTGTGGCAGGTTCGGGTGTTCCAATTTGTACAGCCATCACGCTGGGACTGATGTATTTGTTTGGCATTGAACTTAATACAGTTACACTCGCTGCACTTATAGTTGTTCTCGGCATGATAGTCGATAACTCAATCATTGTAATTGACGGCTACACCGACTATCAGCAAAAGGGGCATTCGCGGTGGTTCTCGGCATCGGTAAGCACAAAGGAACTGTTCGTCCCCACCCTGCTCGCCACCATAGCCATCTGCGCAATGTTCTTCCCGATGACCAAGATTATCAACGGACCTCTTGGCGACTTCGTGAAACTTTTCCCGTGGACAATTTCGTTCGCACTGCTTATTTCGTTGCTCTATGCCGTGTGGATTACTCCATACTTGTGTACCAAATTCATACGGAAGAAGGACGACAATGTGAACGCATTCGAAAGAGCGCAAAACAAGTTCTTCGACCTACTGCAAAACTCGTTTGAAAAACTGCTGAACCTTTGCTTCCGCTTCCCGAAGACAGTGATTCTCATATTCTTCGTGACATTTGCTATCGGTATTTTCCTGTTTACCAGAATGAACATACAGATGCTTCCGAAGGCCGACCGCGACTGCTTTGCCGTCGAAATCCATCTTACCGAAGGCAGCAGTCTGACGCAAACCGCCGAAGTGGTTGACAGCTTGCAAAGAATCCTCAATGCCGACAGTCGCGTAAAAGCTGTAACATCGTTTGTAGGCTGCGCATCGCCACGGTTCCACGCCACCTACGCCCCGCAGATGGGAAAGAAAAGCTACGCCCAGTTCATCGTAAACACCGTAAGCGAAAAAGCGACGCTCGAAATTCTGAAGGAATACGGAGAGAAATACGAGAACTATTTCCCGAATGCGTATGTACGCTTCAAGCAGATGGACTATCAGGCAGTGAAAAATCCTATCGAGGTGCGTTTCAGTGGTGACAACCTGCAGCAGATGGAAGCCTTGGCAGACACGCTGAAAGCATACATGAACACCTTGCCCGAAGTCACCTGGGTGCATTCCGACTACGACGAATCTACGCCTAATGTAAAAATCCGCCTCAAACCCGACGAAGCATCGCAACTCGGTATAACCCAAAGCATGCTTTCGATATTCCTGTCGGGTGCACTGGGAGGGCAAACGCTTACATCGGTATGGGAAGGCGACTACAAGATTCCCGTAGTGCTTTATTCGCAGGTTTCCGACACCAGCAAGATTCGGACTCTTGAAAATATGCTTGTCCCCACAGCAATGCCAAGTGTGTGGGTGCCACTTCGTCAGGTTGCCGAAATAGAACCCGAATGGCGTAAGTCGTCGATTACACGCTACAACAGCATTCGCACCATAACCGTTGGTTGCGACCTAAAATACGGCTGCAGCCAACCTGTAAGCATGAAGCAAGTTACCAAATTTGTCGATAACAATATAAAGCCAACTATGCCCGAAGGCATAAAAGTTGAATATGGAGGACTTACAGGAGCCAACAACTCAATGATTCCGCAGATTGTAGTTTCGATTATTGCCGCCGTGCTAGTACTATTCATCTTCCTGCTCTACCATTTTGCAAAAATCGATATGGCAGTACTTTCAATAGCGTCGAGCTTGATATGCATATTCGGTGCGTTTACTGGACTTTGGATGTTCGGACTCGACTTCAGCATTACGGCAGTGCTAGGTATTGTGAGCCTCATAGGTGTGATTGTGCGAAATGCAATAATAATGTTTGAATATGCCGAATCGCTTCGCCGCGATGGACACAAGACAGCCAAGGAAGCCGCCTACGAAGCCGGCAAGCGCCGTATGCGACCGATTTTCCTTACATCGGCAACAACTGCCCTTGGCGTTATCCCGATGATAATTGCAGCAACTTCTCTGTGGATGCCTATGGGCGTAGTAATCTGCTTCGGCACAATTTTCTCGTTACCACTGATAGTAACCGTACTTCCTGTGGCATACTGGCAAATCTACAAACGCAAAGGAGAATGAAACGATTGACAGCCATATTATCCGCATTGTTGTTCAGCCTCTCTCTGTTGGCACAAAATGAGTTCACAACAACCGCCACCGACAAGACCGAAGTGGCTGTGCAATACCTTTCGCTTGATGAGTGCAAACGCCTTGCCATTGAAAACAACGCCAAGATAAAGAACGCAGAACTCGATATTGAAGCGGCCAAACTTACAAAAAAAGGTGCCTTCACAAAATATTTTCCACAGGTAAGCATCAAAGGAGGAGCATTTAAGGCAACCGACCCGCTTCTCGACATGGAAATTGGGAAGGGCAATGCAAATGTTGACTTTGGCAATCTAGCAATGAACAATGTATTTACGACCTTGTACAATGTTTATGGTCCATACATTGACGCAAGTGCGAATGTAAAAGGTCTTGACGATGGAATTGTAGGCGGTGTAATGGCAGTGCAACCGGTTTTTGTCGGCGGCAGAATTGTTAACGGAAACAAGTTGGCAGGGCTTGGCGTGGAAGCCGCAAAACTGCAGACCGAAATTGCCCGTGACGAGACAGACCTGAAAACAGTAGAACTTTACTGGACAATTATTTCGTTGCAGGAAAAGAAAAAGATCATCGCCTCCGCAAACCAGCTTCTCGACACGCTTTACCGCGATGCTTCGGGAGCGGTAGAGGCAGGTATCATCCATAGGAACGACATGCTGAAAGTAACTTTGAAGCAGTCGGAAATGAAGTCGAACGAAATGAAACTGAACAACGGAATTCGTCTTGCAAAATCGGCTTTATGCCAGCATATTGGCATTCCGTACGATGAGAATTTAGTGCTTTCCGACAGCATTGGCGATATTCCAAACCCAAGCATTTACCATGTGGACCATGCCGAAGCCGTAAAAGGTCGTATCGAGTACCAGCTTCTCGACCTTAGCACCGATGCCGAAAGGCTGAAGAAGAAAATGCTTGTTGGCGAAGTTTTGCCGCAGATTGCCGTCGGTGCCGGCTATACCTGCAATACGCTGATGGACAAGTTCAAGACCAACGGCTTGGTTTTCGCAACTCTGTCTATTCCAATTTCCGACTGGTGGGAGAAGTCGTACGACCTGAAGAAGCAGGAACTCAACTGCACCAAGGCCGAAAACCAGCGCCGCGACCTTGACGAGCAAATGCTTCTGCAAATGCAGATGGCTTGGAACGACCTCAGCGAAGCCTACTCGCAGGTGATGTTGTCGCAGCAGACAGCCGAAACCGCCACCGAGAATCTAAACCTCAGCACCGACAATTATAATGCAGGAATGATAAGCATGTCGGAACTGCTCGAAGCGCAGACCTTGCTGCAACAGGCTCACAGCCAGCTTGCCGATGACAAGGTTGACTACATGAAAAAACTCACGAAATACAAGCAGTTGACGAGGCAATAAGATTTCTCTTTGCACAAACAAAATTTTTCTTATTTTTGCAATGTGAAACATCTGCAATGAGGTTTATTACTTGCAATATTGTCATTTTGTTGCTGCTGTGCGGACTATCTGCCCATCCGCAGGGAATGTCTTTTTACAATGACTATCTCGGAAATATCTGGGTCTTTGACGGAAACAACACAAAGCAAATCGACCATCAGCCAGCAAAAGAGTATGGAGTGGGAAATAATTCGTTTGTGTACGTTGACAATTCGGGAGGGCTGAAAATATATCACAACAACTATTTACACAACGCAAGCAGTTTCGTTTCAAACTATGTTGTAACTGACAATCTCATATCGTTCAGCATGAACACCCAGCTCAAGGTTTTCGACGACGGAAATTTTCACACTCTTTGTGCAAGTATGGCAAAATATTGGGCAGACGATGACATTGTTGTGTGGTACGACGATATGCAACATATGCTTATGTGCTATTGGAACGGCAAGAAGTACACCTTGGACGACGTGCTTTCAACAGGAGAACCATCGTTTGTGAATGTTGGCGAAAACATTGCTGTTTTCATTGATGTAAATGGAAATCTGAATGCTTTTTACCTCGGTGAGATGGAGCAGATTATATATGGGAAAAATCTTGGTGGAATTGCATTGGGGCGCGATATAATTGCTTTTGTTGATGCAAGCACAGGCAGTTTTCATGCTTTCTACAGGAACGAATTTGTTGATTTGGAAGATTTTGTACCGGAAACTTTCAAATGCGGCGACAGATTTGTGGCATACGTTGATGCATCGTCATATCTGAAAGTCTTTGAAGACTTTGAGACTCGCACAATTTCATTCGATGAACCAGATTTCTATGATGTAGAAGATGGAATAATGGTTTTTGGCGTACAAAATTACTTCAAGGCATATATCAAAGGTAAAGTTTACACGCTCGAAAGTTTTATTCCCGAAAAATATTTCATAAACAACCATTGCGTTGCCTACCTTGACCAAATGGGAAACCTGAAGTATTTTGATGGCAACAAGACGGAAATCATTTCATACGAGAAAGTTACCGATTTTGAACTCACTGGCGATGCTGTCAGATATTCCTTTGGTGTAAAGTCGGAAAACATTTACTACGAGGGAAAAACCTACAAAAACGATTAGAATGTTTGTCGATTCCAAGTTGGTGAAGGACATTGCGGAAGCGGTTGGCTTCGATGCTTGTGGCATCAGCAATGCGGAGGTTGACAACGACACTATTTTGGCATTAAAAAATTGGCTTGCAGCGGAACGAAACGCAGGAATGTCGTACATGGAACGCAACATTGATGTGCGTAGCGACCTTGGTCTGCTTGTCGAGGGAGCAAAGTCAGTAATTTCTGTGCTTTATTCATACAATACCGATGAAAAACCAGACCGAAATGACATAAAGATTGCAAAATATGCTCTTAGTCGCGACTATCACTATGTTCTGAAAGAGAAACTGAACCAAATGCTCGAGGAGATAAAAAAAGTTTGTCCGCAGACTGAAGGTCGTGCATTTGTTGATTCGGCACCGCTTTTTGAAAGATACTTTGCGCAAAAATCAGGATTAGGGTTCATCGGACGAAACAAATGCATAATTAATCCTAAACTAGGCTCGTTTGTGTTCATTGGTGAATTGGTTGTAAATTTCGAATCCGACTACGACCAACCGCTAAACCAGACTTGTCTCGGCTGCAATGCCTGCATAAAGGCTTGTCCTACAAAGGCTCTAACTTTAGATGGCATAAATGCCGCAAACTGCATTTCGTACCAGACCATTGAAAAGAAGGATAGCATCGACGATGATGTAAGACAGGCAAAAGGCTCTCGCATTTATGGCTGCGATGCATGTCAGGACTGCTGCCCACATAATTTTTCTGCTCCGAAGAAAAATGGCATAATCCTGCCTGAAATCAAAGCTTTTTCACCCGAGGAACTGGAAAGCATGAGCAATCACCAGTTTCAGAAAAAGTTTGCAAATACTGCGCTACTGAGGGCAGGAAGAAAAAAGATTTTGGAAAATTGTAATTCGTAAATCCACATGTTTTCGGATTGCTTACGCAAACCAAAGATTCTGAAACAAGTTCAGAATGACATGGTGGAGGAACATTCGTAAATTCCTTTGCATCATTTCGGCACAATCGTAAATCTAAAATCGTCAATCGTAATTCGTAAATCCCCTACGGGGTTTGTACCTCCTTGAACCTTATGGCTTCGTGATTGTTCTGACCAAAGAAATCCGACTTGTAAAATGTTATCGGATCGATGATTGGGTATTGCAAAATAACAACTTCACCATCAATTATTCCGTACAGGTTGTCGACATCGTACTCGAAAATATTGCCTTGCGGATCAAAAAGACCAGTGGTATTTGGTCGGCGATAGGTTACAAGTCTGCTCTTTGCGCCAGCCTTGTCCTCAATTGTGAATGATGCAAGCATTTCGGTCTTTTGAAGACTGTCGCGCTTTTGTGCCTGCAGGCTGTCAAGTATGAAAGTTTCAAAACCGACAAACTTTATTCTGCTGACAAATTCCTTTACGCGCAGAGTATCAAACGGAACACCAACATTGCTTCCATCTATGTTCTTAAGATTGTAGTTGTTTTCGCCAAGTCGCTCGGCAATGAACGATTCGCTCTTGTCTGGATATTCAACATAAACCTTTGCAATATCCTCGATGTTGTAATTGAAAGCTATGCGCTCGCGCCATTCCGAAAGTTCCGGCAGATAGTGAACAGTAAGATAACCTGTGAATCCCGGACGCGACAAGATGAACGGACGGTCGGAGTTTTCCAAAATCATATAGGCACCATTGTTATCCTCGGTTACACCGCCAACATAGTAGGTCTTAACCAGCTCATCATCCTGATATATTTCCACCTTTATGCCCTGAACGGCAAGGTCTTTCATAACCCTTTCCATCTTTGCCGATGACACTGGCGAACTTACTTCAATCTTCTTTATTGTTGTAAGCAGATTATTGACAAAATCGCGGCGAGCTGTATATTGCTTGTTTACAGTCCAGTGATTACCAGCGCGTTCGAGGGTAACAGCCGAACCGCTCTTGTTGGCAAGGAAAATCTTGTTTATCGAGGCGGTATCCTCCACGGCAAAGTCGCGCAATGTGCTCTGCGAATCGTAATTCCTTACAAAATATATTGCTATCGAAACTCCAACTAGAATTACGATTACAATCAGTAACAATAAGTTAGTTTTTTTCATGTTGTTCTATTTTTCCTTTTTCGAATATTTTACTCGGCGCATTACTATCATTGTGAATCCAATCAGCAACACGATAAGTATAGGTATAATTAGGTTAATGCAAATCCACATCGCTTTTTCTTCCCTTACTTTCGTAGCGTTCAGTGTACGGCTCTTGAGTTCTCTCATTCTCAACGATATAAGCCCCTCATCGGCACAAAGGTAGTTCACGCAGTTTACTATGAACTGTGTGTTTCCTGGTGTATATTGTGCATCATAGTATTTGTCGTATCCAAGCGGATATGGCTGAACCTTGTCGCCCATGCGCTTGATTTCGTTGCGGATAAAGTCGCCATCGGAAATGACAATCATCTGCGTTTTGGTGCTTCGTTCCTTGAACTTAAAGTCCTTGTTGTCTGCCAATTCTGGTGGAAGCCTATTTGCGAAGTTGGATTTGAACTCGCCATCCAGAAGCACAGCTATTGGCATATTAGGCTTGTTGAATGTCAGCATTTCGGGCTTTTCGCGAAGTATGTCGAGGCTGATCTCCACAGGATGCGACAAGGCCTTGGCGTACTGCGATGTGCGAAGCAGTATTGTCTTTTTCACCAAAGGATCTTCGCCAACGGTGTCAATCGAACTGACAAAGCATGTACGCATGACATCAAGGTTCTTGACGAGCTGGTGGTCGAGCAGAGTGTCGGGAACTATGAGTGGGAAGTAGTACCACGGCTTTGGCTCAAACTGAGGCTTCCCCTCCACTGTGTTGACGCACACCGGAATCTGCAAACAGCGCAAGTCCTGAATCAAATCGGGATTGATGCGCACGCCATAGTTGAAAAGCTGGTCGCTGAGGTTGATGTCGTTCATCAGAGCCATGGCGGTTGGGTTGGTGTTGAGGCTATCCATGTCGAAGTTCATCCACTCCACAAGCCAGATGACCTTTCCACCATTCATTATGTACTGGTCGATAATGTATTTGTCGCGCTCGTTGAATCTTTTTTGCGGCTTTGCAATAACCACGCAACCATACTCGTCAAGAGCTGTTAGACTTCCGTTCATGTTCACTCGCTCGATGCGGTAATATTTTGACAGAGAAGTCATTATATCGTAGGTGCGGTTCTCATCCAGTTCATCATGACCTTCAAGGAAGGCGACCTTATGTATCTTGCGACTCGAAAGCATCCACAAAGCATGAACAAACTCTCGCTCCAACTCAGTGGAACTTAGCATTGTATATGGCTTGTTGCCCGAAACGCTATTGGTAAGCAGATTTACGGGGAAATCCTTTTCCTTGTACTTCACCAATGCTCCTGCAAAAATTATCTTTTCGGATCCGCCCATGCCTTCCTCCTGCACTATGTATGTGGGATTCAGACCTTTGTTGTAAAGCTGAGCAAATATTTTCTTCTTTTCCATAGGATCAACTTCCTCCTCATCGGAAAGGAAGCCGAACCATTTCTGCACAAAACCTTGCTCCTCGCCACTATGCTCGGTAAACGGATTCTTGAACTCGTAGCGAATGTTGTTAGAGTATCGGCAAAGGTTCTTCAGAAAGTCGTCAACAGTACGCTGATAGCGGACAAGCTCCGATGGCAAATCGTTGTCCTTGAGGAATATCTCAATGTAAACATCGTCATCAATGCTATCGAGCACCTGCTTTGAAAAGTCGGATATGGAGAAGCGTTTTTCCTTTGTAAGATCGGCACGGAAGAAAACCTGTGTCGATAAAATGTTTAGGACAACTATCAATGCCAATATCAGCACAGCCTGAAATATGTTCTGGTTGCGGTTCTGACGGCGCATCTGCGAAAATGATTTCTTGTTTTCTGTTTCTTTTGTCATGACTTTACCCTCCTACCATTTGCGACTTTCAAGTCTGAGTTTAGAAAAGAATACAAAAACCGCTATCACGCTGAAGAAATAAACGATGTCGCGCGAATCGACAACGCCACGGCTGATGGAACTGTAATGGTCGTTTATGCCCAGCGATTTTACAAAGTCGGTTCCCGTTCCAGTTGAAACCAAATCCGACAAAAGGTCGAATCCAAGATAGAACAGGAAGCAGAAAACTATTCCGAGCAGGAAGGACACAATTACATTCTTCGACAGCGAACTTGCAAAAATGCCTATCGAGGCATAAACCGCGCCGAGGAAAAACAGTCCGATGTACGAACCTGCTATTGCGCCGTAGTCGACATTTCCGACAGGGTCGGCCAATTTGTGTACCGAAACTAGGAACAACAGCGTGGGCAACAAAGCAATAAGCACCAGCACCACGGCGGCAAGGTACTTTGCCATCACAATCTTGAACTCGGATATAGGACGGGTTAGCAGAAGTTCCATGTTGCCGGTACGAAGTTCATCGGCAAACATATTCATCGTGATTGCAGGCACGAGGAAAAGGAACACCCACGGCGAAATCAGGAACAGCGTGTCGATATTCGCCGCATTTACCTGAAAAATATTGAAGTTTGTTGGGAAAACCCACATGAACAGACCAACAATCAGCAGGAAGACGGCAATCACCAGATAGCCTATCGTCGAGCTGAAGAAGCCTTTTATTTCCTTTAAAAATAGCGTGTACATATTTGCAAAATAAGACAAATTGCAAAGGTACATTATAATTGCGAAATGCGGAAAAAAAATTTGGCTTCGCCCGTTTCTTGTAGAATCGCGCAATGGCACGATTGTACAAGCGGCGCAATGATTTGCGCCGTAATCATTTATCAATTGTTCATTGTTCAAAAAAAAAGTATTTCATAAATCAAAAATCGTAATTTTCATTAATTTTGTCTTTTCGTTTCGTCTGCTAATTTCGGCAAAGGACTTCCCGTTCTTGGCAGACCAATTGATTCTGAGGTCCTTAAACTAAAAAAGTAACAAATGAAAAGGTTATTTTTGTTAGCATTATTGGTACTGTTTACTTTACCGATATTTGCAAAGCATGTTTCTGTCGAAACTGCCCAGCAAGTAGCCAGAAATTTCTGGGAACAGAATGTTGTAAAGTCAACAGATGTTATTTTCAGCGATGTGACATCACAGACTGAGTTTACAAACTTTTACATTTTCAACACCGACGGCGGCTTTGTGATTGTATCGGCCGACGACATTGCATATCCTGTTCTGGGATATTCAGACGAAGGTAGTTTCAACACAAGTAACATTGCTATCAATACGCTTGAATGGCTTCGTGGTTACCAGCGTCAGATACAATTCGGTATCGACAATAACATTAAGGCCACCGAGGAAATAAGCGATCTATGGTATAAGTTGCAAAATGGCATTCCTCCTATGCACAAGAGTACCAGAGCAGTAAGTGCACTCATGACAACCAAATGGAACCAAGGACCTCCATACAATCTCCTTTGTCCATACGACGACAGAACAGATGAAAATGCGGTCACTGGTTGTGTGGCAACGGCAATGGCTCAAGTGATGAAATACTGGAACTATCCGACAAGAGGAACAGGTTCCTATTCATATTTGTATAATAGTAGCTACTACCCCGAACAAAGCGCCGACTTTGAAAATACCACATACGACTGGAACAATATGCCTGACAGACTATTGTCGTACTCTTCTCAAGCAGAAAAAGATGCTGTTTCTACCTTGATGTACCACTGCGGTGTTTCTGTAGGGATGAACTACGGCACAGTAACCAACGGCGGCGGAAGTGCAGCACACACAGTTGCATCTGGTTATGAAGGTGAACGTTGTACCGAACTCGCTCTCAAGGATAATTTTGGATATAAGACATCACTACAAGGTCTGGGAAGAGAAGATTACACAGGCGACTGGGATAATCTGCTAAAGGCAGAACTTAATGCTAGAAGACCTATAATATATTCAGGTAACGGTACTGGAGGCGGTGCAGGACACTGCTTCGTGTGCGACGGCTACAACGATAACGACTATTTCCACTTCAACTGGGGCTGGGGAGGCGCATACGATGGCTTCTTCCTTACAACTGCTCTGACTCCAGGCGGTGGAGGTATAGGTAGCGACGACGATAACAATTACAGTTACCGCCAAGCCGCCGTTATCGGTATAGAACCAGCAGGCGTTACTGTTTCGCCAGAAATTATAGAGGCAGTAAGTGCGGGCGGTAATTACTCTGCTACGGTAAAAGCTGGAACAGCTGCATCATCTTGGACTTCTACATCATCGGCAAGCTGGCTGACAATATCTCCCACCACAGGTGCCGGATCGGAAGCAACAACGCAAATAACAGTAACCGCAACGGCAAACACAGGTTCGGCACCACGAACAGCAACTGTAACATTTTCGCACGGAAGCACTTCGCCAACAATACTTACTGTAGTACAACCCGATTCGTATACCGAATCGTGCGTTACTATGCACGAAGACAGATTCTCAAGCCCATCAATGTACTACATAACGGCAGAAATTGGATATCTTTTTGGCGTTAATACATACGGCACACAAGCATACGCAGAAGTCTTTGAAGCAACAGGCAACACCAACTATGATTTGAACAGCATTGTTTTCATGTATGGAGTCGATGGCGAAGAAGGAAGTGTCACATTTAAGGTTTGGGCCGACAATGATGGTGTTCCTGGTGGCGAACTTGCTTCAGAGACTGTAACATTGTCGGAATTATACGCAGCAGGAAATGTGTATAATTCAAAAAAAGTAGGATATTACACATGGACACTTAACCCATCCATTGTCGTTCCCAATAAATTCTTCGCTGGCGTAGATGTTTCTAATGCGACAAGCGGATTTGCATTATACTCGACTACAAATGATGACGAAGAATATACAAATAACAACTATCGGTTTTTAGGCTCAAACTGGAGCCTATATAATACTGGATTCTCAATGTATGTTTTGCCAACAATATGTCCTACTGATGCACCTTTCTATTTGCTGGCAGCAATGCCATCGTCCCTCAGCTACATAGCCGATGGAGAAAGCAAGGATATAACAGTTAACAGCAACACTAACTGGACTGCAACATCATCGGCAGACTGGCTGACATTAAGCCCAACATCCGGTTCAAACAATGGCACAATTACTGCGGTAGCAGCAGCCAACACTTCCAATGGTGAACGTACTGCCACAATAACTGTTTCGGCAAGTGGTGTAAACCAGCAAACAATAAGCGTAACACAGGCCGATCCTAGCGAATGTTTTATTGCCCACGAAGACAGGTTTACATCAAGCTCAACTTTCTTACCTACAAGCGGAGGATATGTTTGCGGAAGCAATTCATTCGGCGATCAGGCAAAAGCTGAACTTTTTGAACTTTCAAGCCGTTATTATAATATAACTAGCATTGATTTTATGTATTGCGCTGACGGTGAAGAAGGAAGCGTTACATTTAAAGTTTGGGCGAACAATAATGGCATACCTGGTGATGTTCTTGCATCAAAGACTGTAACATTATCGGAATTATACTCGGCTGGAACTGTATATGGCACAAGCAAACAAGGAATTTACACTTGGACATTGACAACTCCGGTTACTATTTCGGGCAATTTCTTCGCAGGAATAGATGTTTCTAGTGCAACAAGTAATATCGGATTGGCTTCTACTGCACGCGGTAGTGGTTATTTAAATAGTTGCTACGAATTTTACAACGGTAGATGGAGTAATATGACACCTTCATGGAGCAATCTTGACGTTTCAATGTATATTCTACCAAACTTATGTCCAATTGCAAGCTATGTTATCGTTTCTCCGTCATCCCTCAGCTATAGTGCCGATGGCGGAAGCAATGATGTAACGGTAAGCAGCAATGTCAACTGGACCGCAACTTCATCGGAAAACTGGCTGACAATGACACCATCATCTGGTTCTGGAAATGGATCTTTCTCTGTTGTTGCAGATGCTAACACATCAAATGGAGAACGAACTGCAACTATAACTGTTTCGGGAGAAGGCGCTAGTTCACAGACAATCAGTGTAACACAGGCAGATCCTAACGCTTGCGTTGTTTTACATGAAGAAAGATTCACAGAAATCCCTGTTATACGTAATGTAGGTGAATCATCAGGTGGTGGAATTGTCTGTGGAAAAAACAATTATACCCAAGCTTGTGCAGAGTTTTTTGAAATTACAGACAGATATTATAATTTAACGAGCATCGATTTTATGTATGCTGCCGATGGTGATGAAGGAAGTATCACATTTAAAGTTTGGGCAAACAATAATGGCATCCCCGGCGATGTTCTTGCATCAAAGACTGTAACATTGTCAACTTTATACTCTGCAGGAACAACTATGTCTGGCACAAGAAAACAAGGATTATACACTTGGACATTGACAACTCCAGTTGCTATTTCGGGCAATTTCTTCGCAGGAATAGATGTTTCAAATTCGACCAGTTATATCGGATTGTTTTCAACTAATCGTGGCAGTGGATATACAAACAGCAACTATAAGTTAAACAACGGCAATTGGGTTACATTGACTTCATTTTGGAATAGTTTTGACTGTTCAATGTTTGTTCTGCCTACGGCTTGTCCTATTCCAAGCTACAACATTACAGTTTTGGCAAACAACGATGCATACGGTGAAGTTGCTGGCGGCGGAACATTTTCAGAGGGAACTCAAGTTACAGTTTCGGCAAGCCCATCTACAGGCTACAACTTCACAAACTGGACAGAAAACAACTCTGTTGTTTCAACTAATGCAAATTACACCTTCACAGCAACAGCACATAGGACTTTGGTTGCCAATTTCGAAGCAATTACATATACAGTAACCGCAAATGCTAATCCTACTGCAGGTGGGTCTATTACTGGTGCGGGTAGTTATACCTACGGACAAACTGTAACTCTCAACGCTACGGCAAACACAGGCTACTCTTTCATCAACTGGACAGAAAACGGAACTGAAGTTTCTACAAATACACAATACTCGTTTGATGCAACCGCAAACAGGACTTTGGTCGCCAACTTCCAGATAAACACCTACACTATTTCAGCAAGTGCAAGCCCAGTTGCAGGCGGTACAGTTAATGGTGCAGGCTATTATACTCACGGACAGACGGCTACACTCACCGCAACAGCAAATACAGGTTACAACTTTGTAAACTGGACTGAAAACGGCATGATTGTTTCGACAAATGCAACATACTCGTTTACTGCAACAGATAACAGAACCTTGGTTGCAAACTTCGAAGCAAATTCATACACTATCACAGCAAATGCTAACCCGACAGAAGGTGGATCTGTTTCTGGTACGGGCAGTTATACCTACGGACAGACAGCAACACTCAACGCAACCGCAAACACTGGTTATCACTTTGTAAACTGGACAGATGGAAATGCCGCTGTTTCTGACGAAGCAACATATTCGTTTACCGTAAACGGAAGCCGCACCCTTATTGCAAACTTCCAGTTAAACACCTACACAATTTCGGCTAGTGCAAACCCAGTTGCTGGTGGAACAATTAACGGCGCAGGTGATTACACTCACGGACAGACGGTTACACTTACAGCAACAGCTAGCACAGGTTACAACTTTGTAAACTGGACTGAAAACGGCATGATTGTTTCGACAAATGCAAACTACTCATTCTCCGCAAACACCAACAGAACCTTGGTTGCAAACTTTGAAGCAATTACCTACATAATCTCAGCAAGCGCAAGCCCATTAGAAGGCGGGACAATAACTGGTGCAGGTGATTATACCTACGGACAGAATGTTACTCTTAATGCAGTTGCAAACGCCGGTTACACTTTTGTAAACTGGACAGAAAACGGTACTGAAGTTTCTACAAATGCCGAATACACGTTTACAGCAAACAGCAACCGCAACTTAGTTGCAAACTTCCAGATTAACACATATACTATTATTGTTACAGCCAACCCTGCTGAATATGGAACAGTTAATGGTGGTGGTAATTATACTCACGGACAGACTGTAACACTAAACGCAATAGCAAACACTAATTA
>CADAXK010000021.1 GCA_902791865.1 uncultured Bacteroidia bacterium | reverse complement strand
TACTCAGGACCATAGTCCTCATCATAATGACTATATAAAGTCAAATACGAACTTGTGAAACTTCCAGTTCTTTCAGTGCTGTTCCCATGCGTATTTGGTTCAAGGTTAAATTCCTCGAAATCAACGATTTCTGGATAAGGATTACGAGCACCAAAGTCATCCATGCAGAAGTAATAAGGTGTCATTGCATCATCGCCAAGTGCCTCGAAATACAAGCTGTCCGCACCATTAATCCATGAAAGGTCAACAAATGTCCAGTCGTCCATCTTGTATGTTCTGTCTTCCCTGAAGTCTGCCATTACAACTTCACGATTGTCCAGTGCTGTTCCGTTTGCGTAAGCAGTAATCTTAACTGAAAAGTATTTGTGGTTTTCAACAAATCCAGCATTTTCATCGTCAACATACTTGGAAACGTATGTCGGCAAGCAGAAATATGCGCCACGGTTTGTAAAGTCACCAGAATGCTCGGTATTAATCTTTATGGCAGATGTATTATACCATCCCATGTAGCAGTTCACATAGTTTGACGAATTTCTACTCAGGACCATAGTCCTCATCATAATGACTATATAAAGTCAAATACGAACTTGTGAAACTTCCAGTTCTTTCAGTGCTGTTCCCATGCGTATTTGGTCCAAGGTTAAATTCTTCAAAATCAACAATATCAGTGTAGTTGATATAATTAGGATCCTGAGCTCCAAAATCATCCATGCAAAAATACATAGGTGTGTTAATGCCATAACCACCAGCATCATCGTTGCTTAATGCTGTGAAATTCATGCTGTCTGCATTTTCAATCCACGAAAGGTCAACGAATGTCCAGTCGTCCATCATATACGAATGTCCTTCTGTGAAGTCGGCCATCATAATTTCTTGTTCGCCAACCAAAGTGCCGTTAGCGTAAGCACTGGCTTTCAGCTTGAAATAGAATTGATTAGAAGCATATTCTCTATCAACCCACTTCTTTAACAGTACAGGCATACAGAAATAAGCACCGCGATTTGCAAAGTCACCTGCATTTTCGGTGTTTATCTTCATTCCAACAGGTATTTGTGAATTATCACCCATCCAATCGGTGCCAATATAACCAGTAACATAGTAAGCAGAATTGCCAGCCCCATGACCAACACAGCTCGAAAGATTACTATATGAGTTCGATTCAGTATCTGTACCATTTGTATAGGCAAAACCCTGCCACGATCCATAATTATTGTCGTAGTCATTGTAAAGGGTAAGGTACGAACTTGTGAATTGTCCAGTTCCATCGGAACCAATCCACGATGAATTAGGATTTAATGTCAAATCCTCGAAATCAACAACTTGCGCAAAGCAAGCGAAAGTGCACAAAAGTGCTGCGACCATTAGTACAGTCTTCTTCATAAACTTAAAAATTTAAAATTAATAAATAAAGAACATTGACTGTCAAAACGCATAGTTACGGGAAAAACAAGTGTTTTGTCAGGCTCTATCTCCCGAAAGCCATATATTTTGACTGCAAAAGGCAGGTCTTCTGACTCGTTCCGAACTGCGAGCCTTCCCATAGCCGTGAGGGCTACAGTGACTTCGTTTCGCAGTCCCATAAAAGGAACTTACAGCAGCGGGTACTGTGCGTGAATCTCACACGCTTCCCTTAACCGTTTGCGCCGCAAAAGTAGTAAAATTATTTCGCACGACAAATCACAAATCCGATGTTTTTTAGCACAGAATATGAATTAAATCCGAAACACTCACATTCTAAATTCAACTAAATCGTAAATCGTCATTCGAAAATCGTAAATATAATTGTATTTTTGCAACCCGAAAACAACACAGTATGGACAAGAACACAAAGAACTCAAAATACAAGTTCGACTACGACGAAGTAGCCGGCATAATCCACGTAACAAACCTTGAAACTGGAGAGGAGTACGATCTTCTAAAAGAAGACACCGGCTGGTACGACCCAGATTACGAATTCAGCGTATAAATAAATCCGTGGTGCGATTTTGACTCAATTATGATACCATTGTGCCAAAACAAAAATCGCAAGCATCTAATTTAAAAACACTTGCGATTCAATTATTGTAGCCCGACCGGGAATCGAACCCGAATCTACGGTTTAGGAAACCGCCATTCTATCCATTGAACTATCAGGCCATCCAATTTTGCGGTCGCAAAGATAATACTTTTTTTGTTTCGCAACGAGAATTTTTCAAAGCGAGCATTACGAAAAAATTTCAGCTTCGGCCTAATGTTGTCAGTTTGTGCATGTTCTTTTGCACCCGAAAACTAAAACATATTAGGCAATGGGAAGTTTTAAAACAGGATTCGGTAGGCAACTTGGACGACTAGGAGCAAATGCCGTAGGAAACAGAATCGCAGAATTGTTGGGATTAGACCAGAGCGAACATCGCACTTACCACCGTGGCAAGGAAAAAGCAGAAGAACACAAGCAAGACTTGGAAGACGCCGCTATGCTAAACTCCATAGATGCCGCAGTAATCAATAATATCGACGAAATTAGGGACATCGTCTTTGCCGATGACAAAAAGACACTGCTTAACCAACTAGAATCATTGGAGGTTCAATTGGCATCGGAATCGTGGAAACACATATTCGATGCAGAAAACCGAGTACGCAACAAATACACCGATGCTCTTTTCAGCAAATTCTGCAAGGGGATATCGCGACTGGATAGGATTGACCCGTTGGCTGAAGGCATTGTACACCTAAAATGGAAACGATACTCATCAAGGTGGCGGAAAATAATTGGAAAATCAGGACTATTCATAATTTTGTATGCAATTGTATTCGGCGGTCTCGCATTTTGCGCAATTTACGAATGGTATCGCAAGTTATCTACGACTTACATTGTCTTGTTTTGGATTGGAGTTATAGTTTACATCTTGCTACGGATTTATATCACATATTTTAGACAAATAAACCGACTCATTAAAGCGAAACGACAAAAAACAGGAAAAGCTTGATTACAAAAGAAATTAAAGTATTTTTGCAGATAAAAATCATCAAATATGACACCTATAGTACAATTTCAGCGTTATGTATGGTTGGTTAACACACTATATTCGTCGGGACCAATCACCAAGGAAGAAATTGATCGCAAATGGAGCCTTTCGTACCAGAACAACAATCACGAAAACCATATTCCAGAGCGGACATTCTATCGCGATTTGCGAGCAATTGAAAGCATTTTCGGTGTGGAAATCAAGTGCAACCGCACAAACAACAAGTACGAGATTATTACCAACCTGAAAGATGCCTCATTCGAAAAATGGCTGGTAGAAACAATATCGCTGAGCAACTTCATTATGGAATGTAAAGACATAAGGAAGCAAATACTTATAGAGCAGATGCCGTCGGGAAACAACTATCTAAGTCCGATTGTGAATGCCATTAAAACCAATCGCGCATTATCTGTCACATACCAAAGTTATTTTAGCGAGACAAAATCGCAGTTCGAAATGGAACCATATTGCCTGAAATCGTTCAAGCGACGCTGGTATGTACTGGCAAGGACAAATGTACACGACGATTTGCGTGTGTTTGCCCTCGACAGGTTCTCGGAAATGAACATTACCGACAGGAAATATTCTATACCGCACAATTTTGATGCAGAAAAATATTTCCGCGACTATTATGGCGTAATTATGAACGAAAAACCAGAAATTGTGCGTATCTGGACGACATCATTCCGAGCAATGTACTTGCGTTCTTTGCCACTACACCATTCGCAGAAGGAGATTGAATCCGTTCCAGAAAGTGCCTTTGGTAAAAATGACGGTCACTCGATTTTTGAACTGAAGATTGCCACCACATTCGACTTCATTCAGGAATTGCGCTCAATGGGAGCAGAAGTCAAGGTATTGGTACCGCAAAGATTGGTAGATTGGATGAAATACGATGCAGAGAAGATAAATGAATTATATAAGTAAGTTCACAAACATATTAATATAAATAACTTAACAACAATAATTATGTACAAAAGATTAGAACAGCTACTCAATGACCTTGAGAAAATGAATCTTAAACCATTTATCGGTTATGGAAACCCTGATGCCAAGATTTTAATTGTAGGAAAAGAGTGTACCGCAGAAGAAGGCAGTGATAATTGGAAAAAATTTTATGCACCAAATTTCAATCAATGGAAAAAGAGTTTTGAAGGACATGGTTTTGGTTTTAAATCAGGTATAGAACCATACGACTTTGAGCATGGAAACTTCCACCCTATAAATCCATATTACAAATTGGAAAACAAGAAGCAATCCAAGAACAAAGAAATTGGCAGACCAAGCGCAACCTACTATTACTATCAACGACTAATAGACAAGATAAGGGCTTGCAACGGTAAAGAATACAAGAAATCCGATTATATAGACTTTTTCAACGACTGTTTCATTACGGAATTGAACGACATTTGTCGTCCTAATGATTCAGGACTAAAGAAACCTGAACACAAAAAGATAGAAGACAGCATTAGGGACAGATTTGATTGGATGCGAAGAACGAATTTTTTCAATCAGTTTAAGGTTGTGATTATCGCCTGTGGTCCGTATGCAAATGCAATTAAGAAATATGAAATACTTCGTTCCGACTTATTTGGCAATGCATATATTGTGTATTGCCACCAACTTTCATATTGGGACAAAAATATAGACAATGAAATACCAAATATACAAAAGACTTTAAGAAATGAACAATAACAACCAAAACGAAAATCACGAGTATCATTCCAACGACACCAACAAAGAATTTGAATACTACAAGGAACTTGTTGAATTTAACGAAAACGCTGACAGCATTGACTATTTGAAATTTGCTTATTCGGAGGAGGAGGAAATGCTGACGGGCAACCGCCAAAAAGTTTTTGCCGAAATTGTTCGCGAATATTTTGAGGAGTTGGGAATGCAGTCGGACACCACCACAGACTATATAATACCGATGTACCTTGATGAGATTGCCGCCCCAATGGATAATTTGGCATATATGTATATGGAGCGCAACGAATACGATAAGGCATTGCCGCTTCTGGAAAAGACATTGCCACTGTACAGAGTATTGGAAATTACCAAACCAGATTATTCATATCAGCGCTACTATGCTACGGAACGGCTGATTAAATGCCTGCACAAGCTTGGTCACGAACTTTTGGCAATGTACTACGAGTTCGAGCTGCTGTACCTTAAGAGCACGTTGCCCATGTTGCACAAAGAGGAAATAATTGAGGACAATGAACTATGATGCTAATTTATAAACATTGTACAATCACAGCGCGCCACAACAGGAAACTGGCAACAATTGAATCTTGAATCATTGAACACCGACTTTGCTTGTTTGTATTATAAAAATCAGTAACTTTACGAACAAAAAAAGGCTATGGAAAATAATAAAATTTATCCTGATAGTTTTAATGAATTATTCTCTAAAAACTATACTTGCAACGAATATGAAAAATTTATCGGACAAGGAAACCCTGCTTCTAAAATACTTATTATTGCAAAAGAATGGGGAATGGAAAAAACAGATCCTGCATATATATATGGAATCAAGGAAAATTTTAGGACATGGAGAGACATGAGACATCCAGATGTAAAAAACTGGTTCGATGCTCATTGGAATTGGTCAGCATACCATCCTCGCCAACCATACAAAGGACAACTCTTATTGAAAGACAATAAAAATACAGATATCAGTCTGAACAATAAAGGAACAAGTTTAACCTGTTGTGCTTATCAAAAATTTATCAATAAGATACTTCCTAAAGATTTACAAGTCAAAAAAGGAGAACAACTCAATTTCTATGATTATTGCTTTATTACAGAATTAAGTAGCAATTGTATGCCAAAAAGCAGAAAAAATGATGACACAAAAAAATCAATTGAAACTAGATTATCTTCCAATGGTATTTTAGCACAACCATTCTTTAGGAACTTCCCTGTTGTAATTATGGCAATATACCACTATATTGATTGGTATAATGACATACCAATTATTCATAATTTTGATGGAGGTGTATTAAACTACGAATACAAAGGTATTATCGTATCCGAAGACACATATTCCAAATATGATGAAGAAACGAAAAAAAGGATGCCTTTGTTCCGGACAAATAACAATTTCAGCAAAGGAAATTTTATAAATGTACATGAGAGTGCTGATAAAAAACATATCCTATTGCACACAAACCATTTTGTTGACAATAGCAGACCTAGGTCTGACGTATGGATGAACGAGTTAGCAGATATTATTCGTCCATATTTGAATATTTGATAGCTTTCATTATGCCCTTCCCTTCGACTACGCTCTCTTCGACAAGCTCAGTGCGCTACAGGCGCACCACGACTCAACAAGAAACAGCGATGACATTAAACTTTGAATCATAGAACACCGACGCAAAGCATTGCGTTTACAATCCTTGAACCCACCAAATTTTCAACATTGTACTGTCGCGGCGCGCCACGACTCAACATCAAATCATCAAATCCCCATATCTTCCTTTAACACTATTTAAACATTTATCTAATTCAATTTTAGTTTTATATAATTGCATAATAATTTAAATTTGCATCTGCAAAAACTAAAAAAGGAATATGGACAAAAAGAAACAGAATTTACCGGCACTCATACTCAACTGCGTAGCACTCGGACTGGGTGTTGCTTGCGTTGTATTAAGCATTCTGTCGAAAGGCACAATGAAGGACATAATTATGATGATGTCGTCGGCAATAGTATGCTTGTCGGCCTCGGTAATGATTAGAAACAAGGAATAATAACGAATAAAAGTTTCAGATTATGGAAATTGACATAAGAGAACTGAACGAAAGAGTTCAGAGAGAAAGTTCATTCATCGACATCGTAAACATGGAGATGTCGAAGACCATCGTGGGACAGAAGCATTTGGTTGAAGGTTTGCTCATCGGTTTGCTTTCCGACGGACATATCCTGCTCGAAGGTGTTCCTGGTCTGGCAAAGACATTGGCAATCAACACGCTTGCAACCGCCATCGACGCCAAGTTCTCGCGTGTGCAGTTCACCCCCGACCTTCTGCCTGCCGACCTTATCGGTACAATGATATACAGCCAGAAGAACGAGGATTTCATCGTAAAGAAAGGTCCGGTTTTCGCAAACTTCATCCTCGCAGATGAAATTAACCGTGCACCGGCAAAGGTTCAGTCGGCTCTGCTCGAAGCAATGCAGGAACGCCAGGTTACAATAGGCGACAAAACCTACAAGATGGATAATCCTTTCCTCGTAATGGCAACCCAGAACCCAATTGAGCAGGAAGGAACCTACCCTCTGCCCGAAGCTCAGGTTGACCGTTTTATGCTCAAGGTGAAAATCGACTACCCCGAATTCGAAGAGGAAAGGCTCGTCATCCGCAACAACCTTGCAAAGCAGAAAATCGAAGTAAAACCGGTTCTTAAGCCCGAAGACATCGTTAAGGCCCGCGAAGTCGTCGCTGATGTTTACTTGGATGAAAAGATTGAACGCTACATCCTCGACATCGTATTTGCAACCCGTTTCCCCGAGCGCTACCAGCTCGACAAACTGAAGAATATGATTGCCTACGGAGGTTCGCCGCGTGCATCAATAAACCTTGCAAAGGCAGCAAAGGCATACGCTTTCATCAAGCGCAGAGGTTATGTGATTCCGGAAGATGTCCGCGCCGTTTGCCACGACATCCTCAACCACCGTATCGGACTCACCTACGAAGCCGAAGCCGAAAACATCTCGACCGAGGAAATCATCAGCGAAATCCTCAACAGGGTTGATGTTCCGTAGTAGAGATGTTGCGCGCAACATCTCAAAAACGAGGAACATCATCAATAAAAATGTAAAGGAATAAATTATGGATTCATCGGAACTACTGAAGAAAGTTCGCAAGATTGAAATAAAGAGCCGAATGCTCTCAAACCATATCTTTGCAGGCGAATACCACTCGGCATTCAAGGGCAAGGGTATGACTTTCAGCGAAGTACGCGGATACCAGTACGGCGACCCGATAAAGGACATCGACTGGCATGTTACGGCCCGCTTCAACCAGCCGTACATAAAGGTGTTCGAGGAAGAGCGCGAACTTACCGTGATGCTGCTCATAGATGTGAGCGGTTCGGAAGACTTCGGCACACGCGCAAAGCAGAAGAAGGACCTTATCGCCGAAATTGCCGCCGTGCTATCGTTCTCGGCAATCGAAAACAACGACAAGATTGGCGTAATCTTCTTTTCCGACAAGGTCGAAAAGTTCATTCCGCCGCAGAAAGGCAAGAAGCACATACTGCGCATCATCCGTGAACTGCTCGACTTCAAGCCAGAAAGTTCGCAGACAAACATCAACGAGGCGCTCAAGTTCCTAACCAACGCCATCAAGAAGCGTAGCGCAGCATTCATTATTTCCGACTTTATGTCGCCCGACTTTTCCGAATCGCTCAAAATTGCCGCTTCGAAGCACGACATTGCTGCACTCAAGGTTTACGACCCGTTCGAGGAAAGCCTGCCAAATGTCGGACTTGCCTACTTCCGCGATATGGAAAGCGGCGAAATGCGCTGGATAGACACCGCATCGGCCTCTACGCGCAACGAATACGGCAAGTGGTGGAAAGAAAAGAACGAAGCCGCCGACCTAATCCTCACAAAGGCAAAGGTCGATAAGGCTGTAATCCGCACCGACGGCGACTATGTGAAACCGCTCATTGCACTATTTAAAAACAGATAACCGTGAAAAAGTCAGTTTTTACCATATTATTATTGTTGGCTGTCGGATTTTCGGTTTCCGCACAGAACATCAGCTTCTCGGCCAGACTTCAGAACGACAGCATAATCGTTGGCGAGCAGACGCTAATATCGATTAGCGCGGAAATTCCACCGCAAACTCAGGTGACCGCACAGCAGTTTGCCGACACCATTTGCGACAAGATATTCCTTATCAAGGACTTGGAAGCAAAAGTCGAAAACGGCAAATACACGAAGGACTACCTCATAACTTCCTTCGACACTGGCATCAACGCTATCTCACCGATAAGGTTTATGACCATTTCGGGCAGCGACACCAACGAATTCACAACCTCGGAACTTTACCTGAAGGTCAATCCCTACATCCTCATCGACACCATTCCGCGCGACACGGTTTTTGCCGAAAACGCAGGCACAGTGCTGTTCGGAAAGGACGGCTTCAGCAAGGAAATCGAGCAGTACATCCCCGACTCCATCAAGCAGTCGATGAGCGCCGACACACTGCAGATGCTCCGCGAGGAAATAAAGCGCCAGATGATACAGCAGTACGCTTCGCAGGTGATGCAGACAGGCTTCACTAACCAAGAGCAGATTGATTCCATCGCCAACGCCGATTCGCACCGTATGTTCGTAGTTGACAAGGACATAATGGAAACGCACTATGTATATGGAAGTGTCGATTCTGTATTCGTACAGGAAGGTCAGCAGGTTGCAAAAGGCGACATTTTGTTCACCTTGTTCGAAATCGAGGACATCAACGATGAACTTTATAACACGCCTTTCAACTGGGCAGAATTCTGGTACGATGTAAAGACATTCTTCTCGAAGTTCTGGTGGTTGATACTCATTGTATTGATTGCAGGTGCGATAATATTCTATGTCATCTACCGCAAGAAGCACGGCAAATCGCCGATACCGATGATAAAGGTAAAGCCGAAACGCCCAGCACACGAAATTGCGCTCGAACAGCTTGAACGCATACGCAACGAGAAGATTTGGAGCCGCGGTCAGGTTAAGGAATACCATGTGCAGTTGACCGACGCCGTAAGGACCTACATTGCCGACCGCTACGGAATCGACGCCGAGCAGATGACAACATCCGAAATACTTGATATGTTTGGTGCCGCCATCCAAATCGACAACGAGGACAAGATGCGTCTGCGCCAGATGCTCGAACTTGCCGACAGCGTGAAGTTCGCAAAATACCAGCCTTTGCAGGGCGACAACGACCTTTCGCTGCGCAACGCCTTCGACTTTGTGGAACACACCAAGGAAATCATCGTAAACGACCCCAAGGCAATAAATGTCCAGGCCGAAATCGAGGCGGATAAGGTTGTTCCGCAGGAGGGAAACGAAAAACAAGAATAAGTTATTCGAAATTATATGGAGAAAAGGTGGAGAAATCCACCTTTTTTTTGACCTCTGTAGCGGTTGCATGCTATGCGCTCGCTAAATGAAAATCGTCCTTTTTTTAGCATCACCAAAGGTAAAACCGCGAAGCAACTAAAAAAATCCCCCAATAAGTTGCAGATATACAAACAATTATTATATTTGCACCTTGAACCTAAAATAAGAATAATATGAGAACCCAAATGCAAAAGTCGGCCATAGCGCTGGCAATTATCCTGCTTCTGGCATCTGCTGCATTTGCACAGACATGGCTTTGGCCTATGGCTGGTCATAAGGCCGGCGAAAACATAATCAGCCAACCCGATTCTCACATCGGAAAAGAATTCAATTGCTGCGACCTGTACATCGGTGGCAACGAAGGCGATATTGTCATCTGCCCTGCCGATGGCACTATTATAGCCGTACACTTGGCCTACTTACAAAATCTACAGTGCATGGGAAGCTTTTATTCTGACCAGAATAAGACCTGGGACGAGAATTTACGCGAAAGAAACTTTCCGGACAACATCGACCGGCAATATTTATCTGGCCATATTAGCATCAGAATCGCCGACGGACGAAAAATCCACATAACCGGTTTCCGTGGAGAATACAAAATCAAGGAAGGACAGAAGATTTCGGCAGGCGACACCATCGGACGGCTGGCTTATTCGTACAAAGGAATACACAAACCTTCGCTGCGCATTGAAGTATCTACCGACAGGAGCATTGCAGACGAACCAATGACACCATTCGGACTTGAAAGCAGGTTCCATCTCAAAAAATTGCAACGCGAGGACCCAATCTCAGTGGAAAACCTACGCAAAGACCTCACCTTGCTGGAAAACGCGATACTTGAACTCTACCCCTCGCTGAACGAAGTGATGAGCGACGAGGAATTCCACAATGGCATGGAGGCTCTGCGCCAGTCGGTGACAGAACCAGTGTTCCCACGCTTAAACATACCGCTATTGAGTTTCCCAAGCCTGTTGCATGATAGCCATTTGGCTATGTTGCGCGATAATTTTGAAGTAAAGCAACTCGACTTGTACACCCCCGTATTTTACAATAGTTGGTGCAACGACACTATGCGGGTGCTGTTGACAACAAAAGGTTTTGAACAATATGCCGGAAGGGTCATAAAAAGTATTGACGGGGTTGCTGCTAGCGACTATGCAAAACAGGTATATAAGTACATTGACCTCTACGACCTTGATGTGCAGAGCCACAAGGAAGAAACATGCGTAGAACTCGGAATGTTCAATGCCATTTTAAATCGTAATGCCACCGCCGACACGAAAAGCCACATCGTCTTCGACGACGGTGAAGAAATAGACATTCCATATTGCAAGCATCCAGGAAAATTTATCACTGAGGGAACAAAATTGCACAAAATGTTACAATGGCAATATATCAACACAATGATATTTTCCGACAGCGTATATACCACACGACACCTCAACGACTCCACAGACTACCTATCCATCAGGACTTTCGACTTGTATGACTTGCATTTGGAAGAAGTACTGCAGTGGATTGGCGACTGTAAAGCTCCCAATATGATTATTGACCTGCGCAACAATGATGGTGGCGACGTGTATGTGTTGAACAAACTTTTGGCCTGCTTTGCGCAAAAGCCAATGAATCGCCAGCGTGGCGGATACTTGCATGTAAAGAAACAAGGAAATTTTGAGACACTACGCTACAGCGAAAATCACAGCAATGACGAAATAATTTTCCAAAAATACAAACAACTTGAAGGCAAGCCTGGCTACTATTGTTTCGATTCAACACTAACAAGCTGTTGCATTATGCCCGACAGTAGTCACCAATACACAGGTAGAGTGTATGTGCTTACCAACGGAAACTCTTTGTCGGCCGCAACGATTTTCCCTGCTGTATTGGTACGCAATAGGCGCGGTGTAAGCGTAGGTCGTGAAACTGGCTCCAGTTACCACTTTATAACCGCAATGGAATTTGCCGACATTCGCTTGCCAAGTTCTCTGCGTGTAATAAGAATACCTATGGTAAAAGTAGTTTTCGACACTACCGTATGCGAGCGCACACCTTGGGGACGAGGATTGCTGCCCGACTACGAGTTACCGCTCTCCTACAACGAAATCACAATGGGTGCCGACGGCGAGACCGATGTTATGCTCGAATACGCACTGCAACTGATTGCCGAAGGCAAGTACCTCAGCGATAACGACCCTTTTGCCGAAGTTGACGCTCCAAAGAACAACGAAGTTTCAAATACTTGCAATTGCCCATGGTGGATATGGGTTTTAATAGCTCTCGGCATAATAGCTTGCATTGCAATAGCATGCCGCCACTGCGTTAAGAAAACGCATAAGCGATAAGTTAAATATATGTGTTCGAAAGTCTGACAAGCAGTCCTGATGTCTCACAATCTGACAGCAAGACTACCATACTGGTCTTCTGTCAGACTTTTAGACTTTAGCTCGCGCAAGCAAACCTTCAAACGGGCATCAGCCCATAGAACGGCGTAGCCCTAAACGAAGTTAACCTTTAGCTCGGCGTAAGCCAAACGGCAAAGCAACAGGAACCTGAAACTTAGAAACGGCGTAGCCATAGAACGGCGAAGCCCTCAACGAAGTTAAACTTTCAAACAATCCCAACATCCCATTAATAATTCTTTAAGAAACATCACTGAAAATACTTTGTACCTTTGCAATGCCGTTGTCTCCAAAGCCTGCAGAACGGAGTTGGAAATGCGGTGCAGGAAAAAAACAGAATTAGAAAATGACGACAAAGAGGCATAGCTATGAGTAACATTGAATTTGCAAACCCCGAATATTTATGGTTCCTCACCGTGCTTATCCCGATGATAGCATGGTATGTGTGGCGCCGAAAGAAATCGGTAGCCTCGATGAATGTTAGTTCGCTCGAAGCTTTCAGCGGAAAGCGTCCGCCATGGCGCTACATTTTGCGTCATGTACTGTTTGCCGTGCGTCTGGCTTGCGTTGCACTGATAATTGTCGTCATTGCCCGTCCGCAGAGTACCGATAGCTGGGAGGAGCAGAAAACCGAAGGCATCGACATCGCCATCGCACTAGACATAAGCGGCAGTATGCTGGCCGAGGATTTCCGTCCTAACCGTATCGAAGCCGCCAAGAACATTGGTATGGAATTCGTTTCGTCACGACCCGATGACAACATCGGTCTGGTGGTCTTTGCCGGCGAAAGCTACACACAATGCCCGCTTACAATCGACCACGCCGTGCTGCTCAACCTTTTCGGCAGCATCAAAAGCGGACTTATCGACGACGGAACCGCCATCGGACTTGGTCTTGCAACAGCAGTCAACCGTCTGCGCGACAGCAAGGCCGTGAGCAAGGTCATAATCCTACTCACCGACGGCGAAAACAACATGGGAAACATTTCGCCAACCACGGCAGCCGAATTTGCCAAAGAGTACGGCATCCGCGTCTATACAATCGGTATAGGTAAGAACGGTAAAGCCCCCTACCCTTTCAAGACTGCATTCGGAACAACTGTATATCAAGACATTGATGTAAAGATTGACGAGGAAAGCCTCACGCAGATTGCCGAAATGACCGACGGAAAATACTTCCGAGCCACCGACAACGAAAGCCTGCGTAACATCTACGCCGAAATCGACAAGATGGAAAAGACACAGCTCGATGTCAAGTCGTTCTCAAAGCCACGCGAAGAATATATGCCGATACTCGTATGGGCGTTCATACTTCTGCTGATAGAACAAATTTTAGGTTTAACGGTATTAAAAAATACTTTTTAGGCTATGTTCAGGTTTCAGAATCCACAATATTTATGGTTAATGCTGATAATTGCAGCATTGGCAGTGATTTTTGCCGTCACCGAAATAATCAGGCGCAGACGGCTGAAAAAGATAGGCGATGCCAACCTCGTAGGCTTGCTAATTCCCGAAGCCAGCCTCGGCAGGAAAATCGCCAAGCTGATAATGGTATGCCTCGCAATAGCCTGCATAATCATTGGACTTGCCCGCCCGCAGTTCGGATCGAAGCTTAGCGAAGTCACGCTCAAGGGCGTAGAGATTGTTACCGCACTCGATGTTTCGAACTCGATGCTTGCCGAAGATGTCAAGCCAAACCGCCTGGGCAACGCCAAGATGTTCATCGAGAGGATTCTGGGCAAGCTCAACGGCAACAGGCTCGGAATGGTAATCTTTGCCGGTGATGCCTTCGTGCAGATGCCAATTACCACCGATGTACGCTCGGCAAGGCTATACCTGTCGTCAACCAGCACCAACGACATTTCGGTGCAGGGAACCGACATCGCCAAGGCACTGACACTCGCAGCACGCTCATTCTCCAGCAGTGATGATGCCTCGAAGGTCATCATCCTTATGACCGACGGCGAAAACCACGAGGAAGATGCAATAGAAGTTGCCAAGTCGCTCAAGGAACAGGGAATCATAGTGATGACAGTAGGTTTCGGTTCGCCAAGCGGAGTGCCGATTCCAAACAAGAACGGCAGCGGCTATATGAAGGACCGCGACGGCAATACCGTGATGACCAAGCTCGATGAGCAGACGCTTGTCGAAATTGCAAAGATTACCGGCGGAATATATGTCCGCGCAACCAACAGCTCAAGTTCGTCGGACGCCATCCTGAACGAACTAAACTCACTGCAGCAGAGCGAAACCACTAAGCAGATATATTCCGAGTACGATGAAAGGTTCCAGTACTTTGTCTTTGCAGCACTGCTACTGCTTGTCCTCGAGGTATTCCTGCTCGAACGCAAGAACCCGCTTCTAAGCAAGATAAAGTTGTTCAAAAAAGAAGAAAACGAAAACAAGTCACAGATATAGATACAGATACATTGTAAAGACGCAAAATTTTGCGTCTCGGTCTAGTGTCACAAAGAAAGGACAAAACCAATGAAAACGACAATCGCAATAATCGCAGTACTTATATTAGCCGCATCCACTTCCTTTGCTCAGGAAGAGCGTTCGCTCATCCGCAAGGGCAACAAGGCATACGAGGAAGGCAACTTCGGCAAGGCCGCCGACCAGTACGACAAGGCATTGAAAACCAATCCCGCCGAGGTCAGCGTATATGGCAATTCGGGCGCAGCCAACTACCGCAACGACCAGTTCGAGAAGTCGGTAAACGCCTACAACGAATATCTGCGCACCGACCTCACCGACAAGCAGAAAGCCGAAGCCTACTACAACCTTGGCAACACCTACATGCAAGCCAACAAGTACAAGGAAAGCGTAGAGTCGTACCGCAACGCACTCAAACTCGACCCCACCCACGACCGTAGCCGCCACAATATGGCTGTCGCCACCAAGATTATGCAGCAACAGCAGCAAAATCAACAGCAGAACGGCGACAACAACCAGCAACAGCAGCAGAATCAGGATCAAAACAAGGACCAGCAACAGCAGAAACAAGACCAGAACAAGGATAATCAGGACAAGCAAGACCAGCAGCAGCAACAGCAGCAGAACGACCAGAATATGTCACGCGAAGAAATGGAACGCTACCTGGAATCGCTAAGCCAGAAGGAGAAAGAAACCCAGGACAAGGTCCAGAAGGCTCAGCAGGCACAAAAACGACCGCTGGAGAAGAATTGGTAAAGAAGGCGAAAAGGCTAGCAGGCAAAAAGGCTGACAGTCTAAAAGTCAAGATGCCGAACAGACTTTACGATTTACATAAAAATACCCCAATTTTTTATTGCGTAATTTTTTTATTTTTGCGTCATAATAAAAAATAATAATATGAAAATAATACGATTGACAACCATTTTGTTTTTGCTCATATCATTTTGTTGGCAAGTTTGTTTGTCACAAAACACAACAAAGCATGTTTTGAAGACGCAGCAGGAGATTGTCTTGTTTTTTGAAAAACATGAAGAGATATACAATGTATATCATGATTTTTACAAAAACAAACAGTTTGATCTGGCGATTAAACCATTAAAAGAACTTGTCACATTCTTTGACACAACCACTTTTGATAGTCAGTGGGAGGATGTTATGGCATACAAGAATGATTTGGCAGCTAATGTATATTATAATCTTGCTTGTTGTTACGCATTGACGACACAAAAGAAACTTGCATTGGAAACACTGGAAAAATCCATACGCTTAGGCTACAAGGACTATGGTAATATGCTTAACGACAAAGATTTTGAGAATATCAGAAAAGATAAGAAATTCAAATCCCTACTTGAAGAGATAAAGCAATATGACCGATTGACGATTTTGCAAAATTCGTCTGCCTATATCAAAGATGACAACGATTCGCTGCCGCAATTTGTTTATCAAGATTCTAGTGATTATCGTTTGGTGAATGTCAGAAAGTTTTTTAATCTGGCCTCTGTTGCTGGTGATGGTGATGAGATTTCAAAAATTCTGAATATCCTTCATTTTGCTCATAATGCTATCCGACACGATGGGGGCAATTTTGCACTATGTGAATTTAATGCTATCGATTTATACAATTATCACAAATCAACGGGGGAAGGTGTCAACTGCCGTCATCTGGCTATTGCTTTGAATGAGATGTACCTTTCGATGGGAATACCGTCACGATATGTGACATGTATGCCATACAACTCGAGAGATCAGGATTGCCATGTCATAAATTCGGTCTGGTCGTCACAATATCAGAAATGGATTTGGATAGACCCCACCTTCGAAGCATATGTAAAAGACGAAAATGGTAATTACTTGAGCATTCAGGAAGTGCGCGAGAGACTAATTGAAGGACGGCCTGTTTTCCTGAATGAGGATGCAAACTGGAATAATGAGAACAAGCAGACAAAAGAATACTATTTGGATAGCTATATGGCGAAAAATCTATATTGGTTTGATTGTGTAACGAATTATTGCTTCAATCCAGAGAGCAGATACAGATATGTAGAGAACAAACACGTGTTTTTAACGCCATCAACATACGAGAAATCCTGCGAGTGGGCTGTTATCACTCATGATGACAATTATTTTTGGCAAACTCCAACAAAATAGTAGGCGTATGAGTATTAGCATTTGTAATGCGCAAAAGTTGCCATAAGTCAATCTTTTGCCGACTTATTCCAGCTTGCTTTTAATGTAATTGATACTCGCCTGCTCAACCTCAGTTCCACGCATTTCCGACCTTTCGGGATGACATTGCACAAGCATCATACTGCTATCGGCAGCAACAAGCAGTTCCCAGATGCCTTCGGGCGATTTACCAGTAAGCGAACACTCAAGCGGAACATCCTTTACCGCCTGATGATGCCGAGAGTTCACACGCCACTGCTCTCCAGTACTCAATATCAAAGTATGGAATCTGCTTTTCCAATCTGCTGTTTTTTGGTGCTTTTGATTCAATTCGCCCAAATCTTCAATCAATTCCGCACCCATAAAATGGCAAACAATCTGCATCCCGCGGCATATACCGAAAATCGGAATATTTTTGCTTCGACATTCTTCGAAAACCAAAGAATCCAACATGTCGCGCTCGGGAGCGATTCCCAAGTCGGGACCTCCGCAGAAAAGTATTAAGGCGCAACTATCCGCTTCGGCTGGAGAAGTAACAATCTTGTAATCCAATCCATATTCAGACAGCCAACTCTCATAATCCTTGCGTGATTTGCAACCGTCAACAATACCGACCATTTTGGGTGGATTATTCATATCGGTTGACTGCGCTGTTTCTTGCATGGGTTCTTGTGTGGATTCTTGCCTAGGTTGCTGAGCACAAGATAAGAGATTTATAGACATTACAAACAACAGAAAACTAGCAATATGCCAGACAAATACAATCAAGGATTTGTTATTTATAGAAGAAACGAAAGCCATAAATTTTGTTTGCCAAAATCAGTAATAATGTTTGAAAATGCAAATATATAAAATTAATGTTGTCCTATAAAAACAAATAACATATTGGCAAATCAAAAATTATCAATTAGTTATATCATAAACAGAAAAAGGGACTTGTCATTTACTTGCTTCGCTGCGTGAGCTAAAGGTACGGAAGCTAGTCGTAACACGCGATACGGCACGGGGAGCGTTGTGAAGACTGCTATCCGAAACGCTGTTTGCAGCCTCGCGAAGCTTGCGAGCAATCTCCCATAATATTACTAATCAAGGAGATTGGCTACGCCGAGCTAAAGGTGCCGCATAAGCGAGTTCACACGACACGTTCCTTAGTCGATTCACTCTGCTTTGTGGAATGACGATTCACGTTTTAGCGGACAATAACAATTGTTTTTCAAGCAATTAACATTGTGTAAAAAAATAATCTTTGCAGGAATTTGTGATATTTCAAAAATAAATTATATCTTTACGACCGTTTAAAAAATTAAAATTTATTAACGTAAATTAATAAAAACAAAGATAATTATGGATTTTGGATTATCAAAAACAGAAGTATTATTTCAGCAGATGATTAGAAGTTTTGCAGAAAACGAAGTAAAACCTTTGGCTGCAGAAATAGACGAAGAAGAAAGATTTCCTATTGAAACCGTCGAGAAGATGGGAAAATTAGGAATTATGGGAATTCCGGTACCGACACAGTACGGTGGAGCCGGTGGAAATTACAAACTCTACGCAATGGCTGTCGAAGAGCTTTCGAGATGCTGCGCTACTACTGGTATCGTGGTTTCGGCTCACACATCTCTTTGCATTGGTCCTATCCTCGAATACGGAACAGAAGAGCAGAAGATGAAGTACTTGCCAAAACTCGCAAGCGGTCAGTGGATTGGTGCTTTTGGTCTTACCGAGCCCAATGCCGGTACAGATGCATCAGGTCAGCAGACAACAGCAGTTCTCGATGGTGACCACTGGGTTCTCAACGGAACCAAGATTTTCATCACCAACGCAGGCAACGCAGATGTTTACATCGTAATCGCAATGACCGACAAGTCGTTGGGAACAAAGGGCATTTCGGCTTTCATAGTTGAAAAGGGCTTTCCTGGATTCTCAATCGGCAAGAAGGAAAAGAAGATGGGTATCCGCGGTTCGTCAACCTGCGAACTTATTTTCGAAAACTGCATTGTTCCTAAGGAAAATCAGCTCGGTGAACTCGGCAAGGGCTTCAAGGTTGCTATGACAACCCTTGATGGCGGCCGTATCGGTGTTGCTTCGCAGGCTCTCGGTATCGCTCAGGGCGCAATGGACGAAACTGTTAAGTACACAAAGGAACGCAAGCAGTTCGGAAAGTCGATTTCTCAGTTCCAGAACACACAGTTCCAGCTCGCTGACCTCGAAACCAGAATCGAAGCTGCAAGACTGCTCGTTTACAGCGCAGCCGACAAGAAGGACAAGCACGTTCCGTTCTCGGCTGATGCAGCAATGGCTAAGTTGTTCGCAGCAGAAACTGCAATGGAAATGACAACCAAGGCTGTTCAGTTCCACGGCGGTTACGGTTACACACGCGAATATCCTGTAGAAAGAATGATGAGAGACGCAAAGATTACCGAAATCTACGAAGGAACTTCAGAAGTTCAAAGAATGGTTATTTCTGGTAAGCTGTTAAAATAATTTTTCACTAACATTAAAATCAAGAAAATGAATATAGTAGTTTGTATAAAGCAAGTACCGGATACCACCGAGGTAAAACTTGACCCGAAAACCGGAACACTTATCCGCGAAGGTATCCCCAGCATTATAAATCCCGACGACAAGGGAGCTCTCGAATTGGCTCTCCAGTTGAAAGACAAGTACAACGCACATGTAACCGTCCTCACAATGGGTCTTCCGCAGGCTGATGCAGCTTTGCGCGAAGCTTTGGCAATGGGCGTTGACCGCGCAATCCTCCTCACCGACCGCAAGCTCGGTGGTGCAGATACCCTTGCAACATCGAGGGCTATCGCAGGTGCACTCCGCCAGATTGACTTCGACCTCATCCTCGCTGGCCGTCAGGCTATTGATGGTGATACCGCACAGGTTGGTCCGCAGATTGCAGAACACCTCGGTCTTCCTCAGGTTTCGTACCTCCTCGACCTCGAAGTTAACGGTAAGAACTGCCGCGTAAAGAAGTCAACCGAAGAAGGTTACCAGATTCTCGAAACCGAAATGCCATGCGTATTCACAGTTCTTGCAACTGCCAACAAGGCAAGGTACATGACAGTAAACGGAATCGTTGAGGCTTACAACCGCGAAGTTGAAATCTGGAACGCCGACAAGACTGGAACAGATGAAAACCTCCTCGGTCTTAAGGGTTCTCCGACAAGAGTATTCAAGTCGTTCACCAAGGCTCTGAAGCCTGCAGGCGAAACCTACGAAGTTAGCCCTGAAGAAGCCGTTGACCTCATCATTAGCAAATTAAAAGAAAAATTCATCATTTAATAGGATACCAATATGGATAAATCAGAATATAAAAACGTTTACGTTTTCATCGAACAGCGCGACAACGTAATACAGAAGGTTGCATTGGAACTGTTGGGCAAGGCTCACGACTTAGCTGGAGCACTCAACGAGAAGGTTTACGCAGTCCTCTTGGGACACAACATCGCCGACAAGGCACAGGAACTCATCGCTTACGGTGCAGACCATGTACTGCTCGCTGAAGATGAATGCTTGAAGGACTATATCACCGAGCCTTACACTCAGGCAATCACACAGATAATCCACGACTACAAGCCGAGTATCTTCCTCATTGGCGCAACTACAATCGGCCGTGACCTCGGTCCACGTCTGTCGGCTCGTATAACCACAGGTCTTACAGCTGACTGCACCAAGCTCGACATTTCGGAAGACACCAAGGAACTTATGATGACCCGTCCAGCTTTCGGCGGAAACATCATGGCTACCATCATGTGTACAAATCACCGTCCACAGATGTCAACCGTTCGTCCGGGCGTTATGCAGAAGATGGCAAAGGACACCTCGAGAAAGGGCGAAGTTGAGAATGTAAAGATTAATTTCGACAAGTCGAAGTTCAAAGTAAAACTTATTGAAAATGTAAAGGTTACCTCTAACAAGGTTGATATTGCAGACGCAAAGATTCTTGTATCGGGTGGTCGTGGCGTTGGAAATAAGGAAGGTTTCGAAATGCTCGGCAAGTTGGCTGAAGTTCTTCACGGCGAAGTTTCATCGTCGAGAGCAATGGTTGACGCAGGCGTTATGCCTCACGACCGTCAGGTTGGCCAGACTGGTAAGACCGTTCGTCCTAACCTCTACATTGCAAACGGTATTTCGGGCGCAATCCAGCACCTTGCAGGCATGGAAGAGTCGGAATTCATCATTGCAATCAACAAGGACAAGTTTGCACCTATATTTAAAGTAGCAGACCTCGGTATTGTAGGCGACCTCTACAAGATTATCCCTCTGCTCACCGAAAGACTGAAATTCGAACTGGAAAACAGATAATTAACTAAAAAAATTACGTATGATGGATAAAAATCAAATTAGAGAAACTATCGCAAAGAGAGTGGCTCTCGAACTCCACGACGGCGATGTTGTCAATTTGGGTATCGGATTGCCTACAATGGTTCCGAACTATCTGCCAAAAGGCGTAAAATTGTACCTCCAGAGCGAGAACGGTATCCTCGGAATGGGACCGAAACCCGCTGAAGGCGAACAGGATGAACATATAATCGATGCTGGCGGCGGATACGCTTCAGTTCTTCCCGACGGAGCAACATTCAGCTCGGCACATTCATTCGAAATTATCCGTGGCGGACACGTTGATGCTACCATCCTCGGCGCTATGCAGGTTGACGAAGAAGGAAACCTTGCAAACTGGATGATTCCTGGCAAGCTTACCCCGGGTATGGGCGGCGCAATGGACCTCGTTGTTGGTGCTAAGCGCGTTATCGTTGCTATGGAACACACCCAGAAGGGCAACTTCAAGATATTGCACAAGTGCAACCTCCCGCTCACAGCTGCAAAGCAGGTTAACCTCATCGTTACCGAAATGGGCGTAATGGAAGTTACCGACAAGGGTATCGTACTGAAGGAATACAACACCGAATTCGGCGACAAGGATACAGCAGTTGCAGCTATCCAGGCAGCAACCGAGGCTACCCTCATCATCGACCCGAACCTCAAGCCAATGGTTTTCTAAACAAGTTGACTATGAGCAAGATAAAATTGGGCGACACCTACACCGAAAAGGTAAGGTACACGCAGGCTAATGTTGACACTTTCGCTCAGATTAGCGGCGACAACAACCCCATACACATCAACCCCGAGTATGCTTCGAAGAGCATATTCGGGCGTTGCATTGTACACGGATTCTTCGCAGGTGCAGTGTTCTCGAAGGTTTTCGGAACACAATGGCCGGGCGAAGGCACTATCTACCTGTACCAGGAAATGAAATTCATGTCACCGGTATTCGTAGAGCAAGACTACAATGCAGTGTTCGAAGTTGTTGAACTCGACGAGGTAAAGCACCGCGGAACAATCAAGTGCACCCTTCAGGATGCCGACGGAAAGGTCGCAATAGCTGGAACAGCAAAATTATTAAATGCAGAAAGGTTTTAAAAAATTAACACAATGAAAAGATTGGAAAATAGAGTAGCTATCATCACTGGCGGAACCGCTGGTATTGGCGCAGCTACCGCCATCAGATTCGCACAGGAAGGCGCAAAGGTTATTCTTTGGGCTCGTAACGCAGAAAGAGGCAACGCTTTCATCGAAAAGATGAAGGGAATGGGTCTTGAAGCTGAATTCGACGCTATCGACTCGAGCAACTACGAGGCAGTTTGCGAAGCAGCAAAGAGAGTTAACGACAAGTACGGAAAGATCGATATCCTCATCAACAACGCAGGTATCACCAACGACAGCACCTTGAAGAAGATGACTATCGAACAGTGGCAGCAGGTTATCGACATCAACCTCAGCGGAAGCTTCTACTGCATAAAGGCTATCACTCCTTACATGCTCGAAAAGGGCTACGGCCGTATCGTAAATGCATCGTCGGTTGTTGCTTTGTACGGCAACTTCGGACAGACCAACTATGTAGCAACAAAGGCTGGTCTTATCGGTATGACCAAGACTTTGGCTCGCGAACTTGGCAAGAAGGGCATCACTGTAAACGCAGTTGCTCCTGGTTTCATCGAAACCGACATGGTTGCCAAGATGCCCGAAAATGTACTTGACGGCATGAGAGCAAAAGTTCCGGTAGGCCGTTTGGGTCAGCCAGAAGAAATTGCTTCGGCATACTTGTTCCTCGCTAGCGAAGAAGCTGCATACATCAACGGTGCTACCTTGAGCGTTGACGGCGGTATGACAATCTAAGGGATTGACGATTTACGATTGACGATTTTAGATTGTAGATTGACCATTGAAAAATACAGAAGCACCCGATTAAATTCGGGGCTTCTTTTTGGAAAGAAAAACACCGCTGACTGAGCGAACAAAACTCATTCAGCACAAACATACATAAAGCGATTTTGCTTTTTTCTTCTCGTTGAGAAATTTAGCGATTTAAAAAGCGTGTGAAGAATAAGTTTGATTGTCGCGCAGTACGCGTGAACTTTCATCTTATTTCGTACTCACTGAGTTACGCCAAATACCTTCAACGAGCGGGATATACAGAAAGTATCACGCTTTTTTTATTTAAAATGTTGTAAAATTTGGCGATGAAAACATATGTTATTAACCTGGAACGTGCAGAACGCAGAAGAAAATATATAGTCAATCATTTAACAAGTTTATGTCTAGATTTCAAGATTATTAATGCTATTGACGGCAACAATCTTACTGAAGACGATATATACAAGTGTGCAGATATGGAAAGAGTAAAGCGAAGTCCATATTGGCTTACTAAAGGAGCAATTGCATGTGCATTATCACACAGAAAAGCATATCAAGAATTCGTTTCAAGTGGAGATAGTTTTGCTTTTATAATTGAAGATGATGTTCAATTACCAAACAACATCAATATGATTCTTGACGAAGTTTCGTCCGTTATGACAGACAAAGACATATCATTGTTATATTATACCTCACTAAAACCTAAAACTTTTAGTACGATAGGAGCAAAAAAATTATCTATAGGTTCTTTATATTACCCAATTGAAACACCAGGAAGTGCAGCAGCATATATTATTGGCAAAGTAGCAGCTTCAAATTTAATTTCAAAAATTATGCCTATACGCGCAGCTGCTGACTCATGGCAACATTTCTATAAAATCGGAAGTTTTGAATCATTTATGGTACACTATCCGCCTACCGTAAAAACAATGAACTTCAAGTCATCTATAGATTATCATGATAACCGTCCTTTTCTTGCCAAATGTCTATCCGCAATTGATAAATACAAAATTCCCATAGCATATCAACTGATTACATATAGACGAATAAGAAATCTAAACAAAATGCTTAACCATTTTTCTCTTACTGACAAAATTTCTCCAATATACATTGATGTACAAAAAAAGAAGACCATGGCATAGGTCACTCCTCACCCCAACCATTGTGGGAGAGTTTTTTATGCTCCTTACAAAAACACACGCTTAGAATCCACACAACCACCCACTCCCGTTTTTTTAGAAAGGCGGGAGTTTTTTTGTGGATAGCATCACACATTTCTCACGAAGAATCACTACTTTTGCACAAAACACAAACAAATGGACTTACCCAACCGTCATACCACACGCGCAAAATGGCACAACTACAATGATGGCATGTACCATATAACGCTAAACTCAAGAGATCGCGTACACTCCTTCGGAGAAATCAAGGCTGGCGAAATGCAACTATCCGAACTCGGGCAAGCCATAAAGCAATACATAGAGTCCACACACGAACACTATCCATACGCAGAAATCCCAATCTTCCAGATAATGCCCGACCACGTGCACCTGCTAGTGAACATACATCAGGCAGAGGCGCAGGGGCAGCGTAAGCGTAAGGACGATGCATGCATCGTCCAGAGCAGTGCATGCATCGTCCAGAGCACTGCATGCATCGTCCAGAGCACTGCATGCATCGCCCAGAGCAGTGCCGGCACCGCCCAGAGCAGTGCCGGCACCGCCCAGAGCAGCGCACCGAGCCTCGACCCAAAAATGAAAAAAGTATCCGACAGGCGAGGATACCTATCGACAGTAATAGGCGGAATAAAGTCAGCAACAACAAAATACGCAAACGCACACGACATACCTTTCGCATGGGTACAACGATTCTACGATGTGATAATCAAGGACAAAATACAAATGGAGAACACAATCAACTACATAAAATCCAACGTAGCAAACTGGGAAAAATAACCCACAAAAACATATCCTCACAAATATAGACACAACCCTATGCGGAGAAAAAACTTTCTATTCTCCGCAAATTTGCGGAGAATAAATTATCCTACTTCCCCTCCCCCATACCTATATGTTTAATAACATTTATTTAGAATGGAATACCTACGCAAAAATCAGCATAAACGTTTGTATATAAACATATTGCAACAAAAAGCATTAGTCTTCTTATTTAGAATATTTACAAATTAGTCCGATTTCAAAAGTTGGGACAAAATTTCGCTCGCGGAAACACTAAATAAATTAACTTTGGACTTTCAATTTTTTAGGTTAGAAACTAGTTAAATAAATGTAATACAAATATTTCAAAATTAACTTTGGAGGATAAGTATGAATAAAATCAAGAATCTTGCAGAACTTAGGAAGATTAAGGAAGACATGCAAGGCAAAATGCAGCTTAGGGAAAACAGCAATTCTCCCGACGCTATCGTTCAGATTAAGGTAGGTATGGCTACCAGCGGCATCGCAGCAGGTGCAAAGGAAATCATGAACTACCTCATGGAAGAACTCGACAAGAGAGGCGTTAAGGCTTTGGTAATTCAGGTTGGCGATATGGGCTACTGCCACGCAGAACCGACTATCGAAGTAACTCGCCCAGGTAGCGACCCGGTGGTTTTCGGTTACGTTGACGTAAAGAAGGCCGATGAAATCATTGAAAAGTATATTAAGAACGGAGAATTGATCGAAGGAATTCTTCCTGCTAACTACAGATCAATCTAAATAAGGAGGATTAGAACTAATGGCACAATACAAAATGCACCTCTTGGTATGCGGCGGTACTGGCTGTTCCGCATCCAGAAGCCATGAAATTATGGCTCAGCTCGACAAGGAGCTCGAATCTCACGGTTTGAAAGAATTTGCAAAGGTTGTTCCGACTGGCTGCTTCGGTTTCTGCGAAAAAGGCCCGATCGTAAAGGTTATTCCTGACAACACTTTCTATACTCAGGTAACTCCTGAAGATGCAAAGGAAATCATCGAAGAACATATTATTAAAGGTAGAAAAGTAACCCGTCTTCTCTACACAGACCCGGATAACAACGAACATGTAAGCGACTCGAAGCACATGGAATTCTACAAGAAGCAGATCCGTATCGCTTTGCGTAACTGCGGTTTCATCGATCCAGAAAACATCGACGAATGCATCGCTCGCGAAGGTTATGCTGCTTTGGGTAAGGTTCTTACCGAAATGACTCCAGCTGAGGCTATCGACGTAGTAAAGAAATCAGGTCTCCGCGGTCGTGGTGGAGCTGGCTTCCCGACTGGTGTTAAGTGGGAAATCGCTTCTAAGAGCCGTCCAGGTGTACAGAAGTACGTTACCTGCAACGCTGACGAAGGTGACCCGGGAGCATTCATGGACAGAAGCGTCCTCGAAGGTGACCCGCACTCGATTCTTGAAGCTATGGCAATCTGCGGTTACTGCATCGGCGCAACCAAAGGTTTGATCTACATCCGTGCTGAATACCCATTGGCAATCCACAGACTCCAGGTTGCTATCAAACAGGCTGAAGAATACGGTCTTTTGGGCAAGGACATCATGGGAACAGGCTTCGATTTCGAAATCGAACTCCGCTACGGTGCTGGCGCATTCGTTTGCGGTGAGGAAACCGCTCTTATCCACTCGATGGAAGGTAAGCGTGGCGAACCTACATTCAAGCCACCTTTCCCAGCACAGGCTGGTTATATGGAACTCCCGACCAATGTAAACAATGTTGAAACTTTCGCTAACATCCCAGTTATCTTCAACCGCGGATGGGAATGGTTCGCATCAATCGGAACCGAAAAATCGAAGGGTACCAAGGTATTCGCTTTGGCAGGAAAGATCAACAACGTAGGTCTTATCGAAGTTCCTATGGGTATCACCCTTCGCGAAATCATCTACGAAATCGGTGGTGGTATCAAGAACGGAAAGAAATTCAAAGCTGTACAGACCGGTGGTCCTTCGGGTGGCTGCTTGACAGAAAAGCACCTCGACACTCCAGTTGATTTCGATAACCTCGTAGCTGCTGGCTCAATGATGGGTTCGGGCGGTATGATCGTTATGGACGAAGACGACTGTATGGTTTCTATCGCTAAGTTCTTCCTCGAATTCACCTGCGAAGAATCTTGCGGTAAGTGTACTCCATGCCGCGTAGGTAACAAGCGTATGCTCGAAATCCTCACCAAGATTACCGAAGGCAAGGGCACAATGGAAGACCTCGAAAAGCTGAAGAACCTCGCAATGGTAATCAAGGATTCTGCTTTGTGCGGTTTAGGTCAGACTTCACCAAACCCAGTATTGTCGACATTGAACAACTTCTGGGACGAATATGTAGAACACGTTACAGAAAAGAAGTGCCGCGCTGGTCAGTGCAGGGCTCTCAAGCAGTACATCATCGACAAGGAAGCTTGTATAGGCTGCGGAGCATGTGCTAAGGCTTGTCCAGTAAATGCAATCACAAGAACCGATTACATTGCAGAAGGTCACAAGTTGGCTTCAATGGCAATCGATCAAGAAAAGTGTATTAAGTGTGGTACCTGCATCGAAAAGTGTAAGTTTGGTGCTATATCAGTTAAGTAATTAAGATTCAAACCGTAAAAACAATTTAGAAATGGTAAAATTAACAATAGATAATAGGCCGATTGAAGTCGAAGCTGGAACCACCATATTGAAGGCAGCTCGTCAGAATGGCATCGATATTCCTACATTGTGCTACTTTGAACTTGCAGGAATGAATTTTGAAAACAAACCGGGTGGATGCCGTGTTTGCGTCGTAGAAGTTGAAGGAAGAAGAAACCTTGCTCCAGCATGCGTTACCGAATGTATGGAAGGAATGGTTGTTCACACTCACAATGCACGCGTTATCAACGCTCGCAAGACCGTCGTTGAACTTATCCTCTCCGACCACCCGAATGACTGCTTGCAGTGCGCTAAGTCGGGCGACTGCGAACTCCAGGCATTGGCAACAAAGCTTGGCATCCGCGAAATCCCGTTCAAGGGCGAACAGTCAACTTACCGCAAGGACACTACCAAGTCGGTTTACCGCGACATGGACAAGTGCGTTATGTGCCGTCGTTGCGAAACTATGTGTAACCAGATCCAGAGCGTTGGTGCTTTGTCAGCTATCAACCGTGGTTTCCCAGCAGTTGTATCACCAGCATTCGAAAGCGACCTCGGAACTACTTCGTGCGTAAACTGCGGTCAGTGCGTTCAGGTATGCCCAGTTGGTGCTTTGACATTGGTTGACAATGTAAGCGATGTAATGAAGGCTCTTGCTGACCCGACCAAGACAGTTGTTGTTCAGACAGCTCCTGCAGTTCGTGTTGCTCTCGGCGAAGAATTTGGTTTGGAACCTGGTACTATCGTTACCGGCAAGATGGCAGCTGCTCTCCGCCGCATCGGTTTCGACTATGTATTCGATACCGACTGGAGTGCCGACCTTACCATCATGGAAGAAGGTACAGAACTTCTCCACAGGGTTGCTAAGGTTCTCAACGGTGAAAAGGTTGCAATGCCTCAGTTCACATCATGCTGCCCAGCATGGATCATGTTCATGGAAAAGAACTTCCCGGATCTTCTCGACAACCTCTCAACAGCTAAGTCACCGCAACAGATGTTCGGTCCTGTAGCTAAGAACTTCTTCGCAAAGAAGATTGGTGTTAAGCGCGAAGACATGGTAGTAGTTTCTGTAATGCCTTGCTTGGCAAAGAAGAGCGAAGTTGCACGCGATGAATTCAAGGTAAACGGCGATCCTGATGTTAACTTCTCGATTTCGACCCGCGAACTTGCACACCTCATAAAGCAGTTCAACATCGACCTCAGCCAGCTTCCAGAAGAAGACTTCGACAGCCCGCTCGGCGAATCGACAGGTGCTGCAGTTATCTTCGGTGCAACAGGTGGTGTTATGGAGGCAGCTCTCCGTACAGCTTACGAAGTTCACACAAAGAAGACCCTCCCAAGAATCGACTTCGAAGAAGTTCGTGGATTGGACGGTGTTAAGACCGCTACAGTTGATTTCGACGGATTGCCAGTTAAGGTAGCTGTATGCCACACTCTTTCGAATGCACGCGCAATGATGGAAGAAGTTCGCAACGGCAACCCAAGAGGCTTCCACTTCATCGAAGTTATGGCATGCCCAGGCGGATGTATCGGTGGCGCAGGTCAGCCTTATCACCACGGTAACAGCGACATCATACGCAAGCGTATGGAAGCTACTTACCGCGAAGATGCAGGCAAGCCGATTCGTAAGTCACACGAAAATCCGGACATCATAGCAATCTACAAGGAATACTATGGTGAACCATGCGGACATCTGTCACACGAACAGCTGCATACCCACTACATCGACAGATCAACTAAGGTAGAAATTGAAGGTTAAATTTAAACAAAGGAAAAAGATATGGCTACAATAAAATTGTCAGAATGCAATATGAAGGTTATCAAGGAAATATGTGAATCCTTCGGTAACAAAGAGGGAGAATTGATCAATGTTCTCCACAAGACTCAGGGTCATTTCGGATACTTGCCTGCTGAAGTACAGGAATATGTTGCAGAATGCCTGCATATTCCAGTAGCAAAGGTTTATGGTGTTGTTAGCTTCTACAGCTTCTTCACTATGACTCCTAAGGGCGAACATCCAATCAATGTATGCCTTGGTACTGCTTGCTATGTAAGAGGTGCTGAAAAGGTTCTCGACGCATTGAAGAACGAACTCAAGATTGAAGTTGGCCAGGTAACTCCAGACGGAAAGTTCTCATTGAACTGCCTCCGTTGCGTAGGTGCTTGCGGTTTGGCTCCAGTTATGAGCATCGGCGGTAAGACCTATGGTCGTATGACACCTGAAAAGGTAAAGGAAGTTTTGGCTGAATATTAATCTCAGTCGCAACTGATAACAAAAAAGCCACTCGAAAGGGTGGCTTTTTTTATTTTTCAATATGTCTCGTCCTAAAATAGCGTTACAATAAAAATAGTAACGAAATGGAAAATAAAGAAAGTAAGTATGTTAGGCGTACACAAAAGGACTACACAATGGCT
>CADAXK010000020.1 GCA_902791865.1 uncultured Bacteroidia bacterium | reverse complement strand
TTAAACCTGATGAAAAAGGCAGTCGCTGAGTGCGTGGATATATACAACCGTATGAGACCGCATTGCTCCTGCGACTACAATACTCCTGAATTTATGCACAATCAGCGCGAAGTGAAAATGAAAACTTATAAAAAGGAAAATAAAAATACACTGTCGGATATCCGACAGTGTATTTAATTGTATCTTTGTCCCGTAAAAACCTGTAACGGTTATTTAGGACTAGTCACACTTGCACGAGAATCATTGTTCCACACAAGTAATTGGTGCCAGTAAATTTTATTACTATATATTGTTGTCTGCTAAAAAAGGAACGGTCATTCCGCAAAATAGAACGAACAGTACAAGGAACGGTGCTCGTGAGTTCATTTGTGCGGAATCTCCTTGATTAGTACTATTGCAGGAGATTGCTCGCAAGCTTCGCGAGGCTGCAAACAGCGTTTCGGATAGCAGTCTTCACAACGCTCTCCGTTGCGTATCGCGTGTTCCGACTAGCTTCCGTACCTTTAGCTCACGCAGCGAAGCAAGTAAATGACGAGTCCCTTTATTAATATTGCCATATAAATACTTGATAATACCGCAAATACATGTATAGCCCCAATTTTTAGCGGACAATAATAATTTCATTGATAATGTTTCGCTATATAATTAGCGAGCAGCAACGGATATAATGAAAAAAGCCTGCGAAAAAATTTCGCAGGCCTATTTTACGATAGAATCAGATTCTTACTTTATTCCGTTAATTGTCTTGTATGTGTTGGCATCACTTATATCCAAGCCCTTCGACTTCATTTCGGCCGCTAGCTTCGATGCAAAAACACCCTTCTCATAACTATTAAGCGACTTCACATATTCGATGGCATACTTGTACTCATTAAGTTCGCGAGCCATGCTTTGTGCATAGTACAAATACTGTGCAGCCTGCTCTGGCTTACCGATCTTAATATAGTTCTTGGCAATTTCTGATGCAAGTTGCATCGAGAAACGCTTCTTTTCTACATCACCGTAGCCTTTCGACTTAAGTTCCGCAACCAAACGCCTATAAGCTCCACCAAATGCTGCAATTGCATCACGGTTCTGGTCGAATTCGGTAAAATTTTGCCCGTGATTGTAAAGAAGATTGGCATTACGATTGTCGAGAATTGCAAATTCCGATTCTGTAAAACCTTCGGTAGATTCGTTCTGCTTTGCCAACATCGGTGCACATACCTCCCTGAATTTCTTTTCTGCATCTGCCCTATTCTGGTAGTCGTAGGCAACAAGAAAATTCTTGGTTGAATACGCCTTGCCCCATAAATCAGACATTACCGTAACATTCCTGTACATGGACTTTCCTGCAGCTCCAGATGCATTGCATACATAAATCAGAATGTCGCCGAATGGCTTTCCAGCAACAGTACCTTCTACAGCAAGCATATAATCAGCCATATCGAAACGAATATCACCGCCAGAAACAATCTTCACAGGCGACAAAATGTCAAATCCGCGTATTTCATCAGCGACTTCAACAGTAGTCACCTTTGCCTTGCTTAGCAACGACATTTTTGTGAGTTCCAAGTTCTTTCCCTTGAACAAAACAGCGAAAATATCACCCAAGGTTACATTTTTAGAACCATTAGCAGCAAACCTAAGCGATGCATCCTGCAAATTAAAAGAACATTCCTGTGGCAACCAATACTTGTCAACTGCATCGTATTGCTGAGCGTTTGCAAAAAAGCAAACTGCTGAAAAAACAAAAACTATAATCAATCTTTTCATTGCTGGCATTTTTTAGTTCGACATTTTGTTCAGCTTTTCCATGCACTCCGAAATTTTGGCGGTGTATCGCTTTGCCGTATCAATTGCAGTTGCATTCTGGTAACACTCCTTTGCCTTGTCAACCTTCTTTTGTGCAGCATAAATTTCGCCGCGTGCAATACAAGCCTTTATCACACAATCCAAATCCCTTGCGTCCATCTTGGGGTTGTTCTTTTGTGCTAGAATCATCTCATCGTAAACATCGGAATTATCCATGTTTAGTTTATCAAGACACTCGGCAAGTTTCACCTTGCATGTAATCTGGTAGTTCTCGCCAGTAGAGTTTCGTGAAACAAAAGCAAGGTAAGGCAATGCCCTATGATAAATTCCCATAGTCATATAGCATCTGCCAACATTATAAGCAGATTTCAAAAACATTACCTTTTCGGGAAGGGTAATTGCAGCACCCTTCTTATTGAAATAGTCGTATATTGCCTTGTTCATGTACAATGCATCCCAGTGAACATCAAGGTCGTGCAGATTCTTTGCGGCGTCGAAACCCAGCGGAATACCATAAATGTTAACGAAAATAGGATATTCGTGGATAGGTAATGCATAAATACGCTCTGCAGAAAGGTCGCCAGCAACTTCGAACTCATATTTTGATGACGGATAGCAAACAGTAACCATCTTCTCTCCTACTCCGTCCTTTACAGTTTCGACATTGATTAGCACAACATTTGATGTCGTTGACGATGACTGGTCGGCAAAATCTTCACTTCCACCTTTACGGTATCTAACCTGAACGATATACTTGTCCTTGCCACCAGCAATTGTCGATTGAGGATTTGCAAGATCAATCTCCGAAACATTCTTCCAACCTTCATAAACACGGAACTTCTTGTCACAGATAACAGTTGCCTCGCTCAATTCCTTGGGTTCCAAACCATAAAGTTCATTAAGTATGGTTCCAATCTTGTGCCAGTTGCCGAACTCGGTTCTTTCAACCTTGAAGTCCATGTACACACTGTCCGACTTGTTGTATCCGATTATATATCCATCATCCTCAGCACTTTGCGAGAACAACGCAATACCCACAATCAGGAATACCGCCAATAAAAACAATTTCTTCATTGTAACGAAATTTTATGACGCAAATATAACATTTTCCAAAACAAAAAATATATAAGAAAGTTCCATTTAAACTTTTATGCCAACATTGTGGTGTTGAAAAGGTTGGGACGATGGGAATCGTAATTATTTCTTCGGCAGTGTTTTAATGTTATCCAAGAAGTCTTTCTCCACTTGGCTCAGTGTACGTTGCTGGTACTTTTTGTATTCGTTGGTTGCATGTTCAATGGCTTGCTGGTGAGATACTTGACCTACACCCTGAAGCAATTTTTCTCCGCTCATTGTCAGTATTTTATCCAGATGCATCGCCCAGTCATTCATAGTCATTGTTTGTTGACGCTCAGCCTGGCGTTCAGCAAAATCAAGGTAGCCAGAAACTATCTGTCCCATCGCACGCAATTCATTTTCGTTCAGATAGTTTTTCGCAACGACAGCATCTTTCAGATGCGGCCTGTCTCCCTCGAATGTTGTAAGCCCCATGAATTCCTTTTCGGCATCGGCTCGGCTTACTATGACTTCGGCTGCTGTTTGTCCATGTACAGCATAATGAATCTTGTTCTGTACCCGTTTGAAAAATTCTATTGATATTTCTGCCTTGGGATTATAATCTATACTAGTTGCGTAAATGTCAAGGATTTGTCTGTAAAACACTTTCTCCGAAGAACGGATATCGCGTATGCGTTCGATGAGTTCTTTCCAATATCCGCCACCGCCAAGGTTTTTAAGTCTTGCATCATCAAGGGTAAAACCTTTTCTTATGTATTCATTCAGCCGTTTGGTTGCCCAAATGCGGAACTGGGTGCCTCGTTGAGACTTCACGCGGTAACCGACGGATATGATTACATCAAGATTATAATATTCCACTTGATATGTTTTGCCATCTGCAGCAGTTGTTGCAAAATTTGCAACAACTGAATCGTGCGACAACTCCCCTTCATTAAAAATGTTTTTTATATGACGCGAAATAGTCGATTTATCACGCTGAAACAGTTCTGCCATCAAATCTAACGACAGCCAAACCGTATCATCAGCCATCTGAACATCTATCTTTACCGCGCCATCATCGGTCTGGTAAATGATTATTTCCTGTGTATTGTTATTTTTCTCTTCCATGTCCATTTTTTCTCCGCTAATATAACACTTTTTCATTCCGCCTGTGGCATTGGTTCGCATTGTGTTTTGTTTACGACTCTATCGCGCATAAGCTTCATGTCTGTGAAATTCCGTGAAATGTTCTGCACTATTTCCATATAATTGTCAGTATCGCCATTTTTGTAGTAAAACGGTTTTATCGAAATACAATTTTTGTGTTCGAAAAGAGTATTTAGCAAAGTCCCATCCGACTGGCCACACGAATGTCCTATTATGAAAATCTGATATGGAGAAGACTCCATAAACGCAAGCAGTTTTCTATATGCTGGTGCTTCGAGGTACTTTATTGTTTTTATGTTTTTTAAACTCTCCTTGTCGTTTCTTTTCTGCAAGTCCTTGAATGTCTTGTCCTGCTCGTCGCCGTATCCAAATATTATGTTTTCAAAATTATTCAATGTGCCATGAATATGATTGACAATAAATTTATCCGAATTCTTCGGGAAATATTTGTCAGCAATATCAGTATAATTAAAGTTCAAGAGCATTATTCTGTCAGGCAATAAAAGTTCTATCGGGTATCCGGATGTTTCGGCTTTTATGCAATCAACAGACCCGCCTTTTTCCTTAAATTCTTTAACATGACTTGGATTATATTGTATCTTATGATAGCCGTCAATTAATTCGCTCAACTTTGGGTCATTGTATTTCAACCTGTCATCAATGATATCCCAGAAAACATCGGAAGAGCCGACAGCAACATCCTTTGCCAGTATCGGTCTGAACAAAATGTTTTCTATATCATAGTTGATGGAAGGATTTGCTGTGTTTTTCTCTATTTCCTTTAGATAGTCAGCCAGATATTTCTTGATAATGCCCAGCTCGTTGTTGATGCCTTTTATTTCGTCACTATCATCAATCGAAGTCAGCAAATTGTAATATTCGTTTTCAATGTCCACCCATTTCTTGTCATTTAGTTCCGTTATTATTCCTTGAAACAATCTAGAAGGTATGACTTTGAATTTATCTTTCTGGCTTTGGATATTGTTCAATATATCATAGATACTCAATTTGTTAAAAGTGCTGGCATCTGTATAATAGCTGCTCCAAATGCCATAGTTGATTATTAATTTGCAAAGTCCATCGTCGCTTTCGTTCGTATGTTCGGATTTCAGAGTATTTATCCTTTGCTCCCAGTACCAGTCAATAAAATCGGCATAACTTGTCTTCAGCCCGTATGCCAAGTCAAATCCGTTGCCGATGAGAATTATTCTGTTCATTATCTACAAATTTTCGTTCAGTTTTGATTTTACACAAATATTTGTCTTACCATTTCACCATTTACATCTGCCTAATTTTTATACAGTAAATTAGGAATGTGTGGGTTGCCCTTTTCATTTTAGAATATTGGCGACCAATCTTCTTAATTCTTCTTTGTCAGGAAGATACAGTTCGTATTTAGAAACAAAAAGATTAGTGTCCATTCCGTATGTTGCGTATTCCACCATAAGTTCATCTTTGTAATGGCCAAGGATAATTCCAATGGGTGGATTGTCGCCTTCTACATTTTCTTCCTTGGCAAAATATCCAATATACATATTCATCTGTCCGATGTCCTTGTGCTTTACTGCACCTTTCTTCAAGTCAATCAATACGAAACATTTCAAGATACGATGATAAAAAACCAAATCGATATGATAGTGTACATTGTTGATTGTAAGCGGATACTGGCGTCCAATGTAGGCGAAGCCTTTCCCCAGTTCCAGCAGAAAAGTCTGCATATTGTCTATCAACTTTTGCTCCAAGTCGCTTTCTTTATATTGTTTCTTATCTTCTATGCCAAGAAATTCAAGTGTATAGGTATCTTTCACAACATCTTCCGCCGTTTGAATTTGCTGACCTACGTGCGCCAACTGCAATACACCTTCCTTGTCTTTGCTTTGTGCCAGACGCATAAACAAACCACTTTCCATTTGGCGGTGCAAAGTCCGCACATCCCAGTTCCCTGAGATACATTCTTTTTCGTAAAACTCGCGTTCCAAAGGGTCGTCTATAGTGATGAGTTCACAGATGTGAGACCAGGTTAATTTGTCAGACAATGTCTGACATATTGGGGGAACTAAAGATTTTTCAGATGTCTGACAAATTGGGTACATTAGGTAGAACTTACGCATATTGTTTAAGTTAGGACGACTATAACCTCGCCCGACTTTTGCCCTTAAAATTTTAGAAAGGTTGGTAAGAAGCGAAGCTCCGTATTTTGCCTTTGTATTCCCTTTTTGCTCAAACTCAACGATATATCTTCCTACATTCCAATATGTTTCAACTATTGTTGCATTGATATTGATTGCCATTGAACGCCTTTTTCGCACAACTTCTTGCGATATTTTATCGGCTAGGTTCAGCAAATCTGTATTCGAAGTAAGAACTTCTGTATTTTCTACTTTTATTATATCTTTTTTCTCTTCCATATTCGTTCTTTCCTTTTTCCTCTCTTCCCATTCCACCCTTTACATCTGCCTAATTTTTATATGGGGATTTGTGATATTTGTAGATGCTTTGGTCGTTCAAAAAAGAAGTCCATTACAAAATAACCTACATTACTCCTAACTTATCATTCAAATCGCAAAGCGGTTCCTGTATATATCTATATGACTGCGGAGCACATTCGATATTTTCTAAAATATTTATTGATTTAGGTTCTGCCAATTTGCGAACATCCTTAAACCTAATGGCGTATGCGTCATTTTTATGACTAAAATAGGACATAAAGAAATCTTCTGTAATACCTGATTTATTTTTAGTCTTTTCCCATATTTCTTTCGGAGTGCCCTTTAATACAGAATCCACTTCAACAAAGGCTACTATATTTTTAACAGGAACTGTTGCATATATAATAACATGGCTTATGTCCGTTGGAATGTTCTTCCTGTATTCAAACAACTTTTCTCCTGAAAGGATTTTTTCAACATAGCATGGATGAATCGATAATAATATGGTCTTACTTTTCATTTCTTAATGCAATATATTGTTCGTTACTAATCTTTCTAATACTTTGGATGTATCCCTTAATTCCTACTGAAGCTAATGCAGAAAAAGGTATTTCTTTATCAAGTGCGATAAATCTGAATAAAATAATCAGTGTTTTTTGTTTGAGTATTTCTGTTAAATAAGAATAGTTGTAAACTGTTCTTTTTGCTATCATCGGAAATACTTCATCTATGTTTTCCGAAAATAACGTTTCTTCAACGACTCCCATACATTGTATTGATTTTCTGTCGTGGCTCCGATAAAACAAAATGACATCACCCTTCTTTAATAGTTTTGTCTTTGAATGGCAAAGATATGCTTTCTTTATTGTATTGCCTTGACTAGAAATTAGGCACTGTTCGCTTTCCAATAAAGTACCTTTCATTGCGCTAGTATCGGGAAACAAATCTTCGTGATATTGAGGACGAATCGGAACAATAAACTTTTGAACAGTGTTGTTGTCTTGAAAATATGGATAATATCTCTTCAAAGATTCTAAACAATCAAGCGGTTCCGCACCTAATTTCATCGGTTTTATGTAAACATCATCCTTTTGATATTTACCTAGAAAATAGAATCCGTAATCCTCACAAAGTCCAACTAATGTTTGTTGTTCCTTACCAAATGTGTGCAAATACACCCAGTCAATGTCGTTTTTTACACAAAAATCGAAAGCGATGTACAAAAGCCGCTCTCCTAATTTCTTTCCTCTAGCTGCCTTATCGACTTTAAGTGTACATAATTTTAAAATCTTTCCTTTTACGATTTCTCCCTCATCAGTCAGTTTCTCATTATTCTCTAGTTTGTAAATACAAATGGCTACAATATTTCCTTTACGGTCTTCAATGCACCAGCATTTTCGTTGCTGCTCTGCACATCTCTGATACCACCCATCAAATCCATCGTAGGCTTGACGCAATGAATCAAAAAATGGTTGCTTTTTGTCAATCTGGTACATATATCGTTCTTGAACGCCAGTATAACTCGATGTTGTCGGCTGATTAGTGTATTTCTTTAACAACGATAATATTTGTTCCAGCCGATACACCTTGTCTTGAATTCCTATTTTTGAAGCCTTTTTGTGTATTCCTTCATCGTTTGTCACAAGAACATGTACAGCGCCACGATATAATGCGAATAAAATATTGTTATCAACATTGTCATTATCACTGGATTGGGTTAGCCCTAATTTTTCACATTCTTCATTTGAAAGTATAGGCGGATTGTCTATTTTTGAGTATTGGCTAATACGGGAAAGAACGATTTTTTTCCTTTCTTGATTTTTGTCTCTATTAATATCGGCAATTTGCATTGGGTGAACATATAAGCAATGCTGCTGTTCCGTTGCCAATCTTCGCAATTCTGCAAAAGAAGAATCCAGAATTCTGCTGGTATCCTCTAATGGAATGATAATATTTGTGTCTAAAAGTATGTTCATTACAATGTAAATGTCTTATGGGTTTAGTAAAAATTTTACAGGAACTTTCGTAATACTATAATTCGGTTGTTGTTTTTGCATATTGCACTATCCCTTTTTCGTCAATACTTATAATCTTCGAATAGCCAACAGTAACACCTTCTCGTTTAATTGTTGAGGCTAATTCTTTAATGTATTCTATGTTTGGCGTAATACTGATTAATTGGACTAATTCTTTTCCTGCTGTAGTTAATAATCTAACTGGAAATGAAATATTCACTGCATTATACTTTTGCAAAATAATTATTACGATATCACCATATACCAGTTCGATTTTTTTATCTGACTTATTATCAGAATAAATATTAGTTGTTGTAGAGTCATCAGACTGCAACAATCCTGTTTCAACAAGTTTAGTTATGTCAGAATATGTGACACCATATTTTTTTAAAACATAATTCCCGGAATAAATAAAGGCCATACTATTATTCTCTATTGGGACTAAAGCGTACTGTGCAACTTTCTGAAATATTTCCGCCTCATCTTTTGTCATATTTCGTAAAACTTCTAATGTTCTTAATGAATATGATTTGGGGCGCTTTATTTCTCCTGCAAGAATTTGAGCCCATAAATGTTGCATCTCATCATCCGATATATCCTGTACGATATCAAAGAAACGTGTTACCCAATCTGAATTTACGGGTTCATTAGAGACATCCTTTTCCGCCTCTAAAATTTCCCCAGCTACAGAAACCACTTCCTCTATATTCTTTTGTCGTTTCTTTTCTTTGTTAACCAATCTTTCATTGATTGCTTCTAGATATTGGACCTTGTCTGTATCACCTTCTATAATTGCATTTGTTTTAGCTTGTTCAATAGCAATAATTGAATCAGATTTAGCTTGTGCTTTTGCTTCTCTAATTGTCTGCCATGGTTTTAATAAATTTCCTACCGCATTAGAAACAACATCTATAAGTTTTTCAAGTGGTTTACCTTCGATTTTAATCAAGCTATCCATATACATGTGTTTAATTAATTCTCTTTCTCTATCTCCCTTTCCACCATCATCTTCGCCTCATCAAGCAACCTCCTGCTTTCCTTTTTCAACGCAAAACTCTCTTGGATTTTCGCTGAAATGGTTTCTTGGATTGGCTTTGGCAGTTTGGGAATGATTACTTGTTCTATTTCTGATGGCTTCCAGTGCTGGATGATGGCGCCGTTGGAATCGCGCTCGGCTTGCATCTGTACAACTATCGAGTTCAATACAAGTGTCAGGTAATCGGGTGTGTAATCTTCATTGAAAACAGACAAATGAAGCAATGCGCCCGATGTGATGCAGTCCATGTCCTCCTCAACTTTATAAGCGATGCCAACACTGCCGTCTTTTGATAATAAAATGGTGTCTTTCTTTGGCCTTAATTCATTCAAGTTGAAATCACAGGGTGACAAATAAATGCTAGGTTCTGAAATGCCGAATTTTGACACATCCGATACTCTTACGAATGGTATTCCGCTGTCTTGGTATGCCTCGCTCCCTGGTTCCACCGATTTATTTATATGTGCAATATCCTTAATGGTATCGCATTCGTATTTTGACAATTGGGCAAACAAAGTGTCATATTTTGGTTGGTAGTATTCTGCATCCAATCTTCCACTTGCCAAATAAGATTCTTTCAGTTGTTTGATGTTGACAGGAGCGTTATTTGCTTTCCAGCCCAGCAATCCAATCTCTGATAAGAGCATATTCTCCGCATCAGAATATAGGGCTTTCGATTGATGTAGATTATAATGTGCAGATTTGACGAGTTGTTCGATTTGTAATTGAAAAGAATCGGTCAGCAAAGGAATTCTGATTGTTTCTATTTGTGACAAAAAAACATGTTGCTGCACACTCCCACGTGATTCTCTTTTCAAGAAGTTTTGCCCATATTTAGAACGTAAAAACGCATATAAATAGCAAGGTCTTATACCTTCTTCTTTTAATCTAATCTTTGCGATGTCCTGATTTGAATTCATTGGATATTGATACTCTTGCACCGCAATAGCAACATCACCAATAGTTCCAGACATGGAAAGCAAAACCGTGTTTGGCTTCACCTCTGATTTCCAAAGCAATTTGTGCGCTTCTTCATCAATATATATTGTATCAGAAAAATCTAAAACACCATTCTTCATATTTACTCCACGAATAAATGGAATCCCGGAATCCTTATACTCAACAAAATTGTTCAAGGAATATGCCCCAAAACTCAAAAGACTTGCATTTAATTCTTTTAAGGTTTTATTGTTTTTTTTTGAGATAATAATTTCATCTGACAAAAACTCTTTTGAATAATAGTAACTATCAAGCCGCAAAATGTCACTTTGAGATTTTACATATGAAAACATGATCTCACTCGCCTCTAGCCCTTTCAACAATCGCTTATACTTCTCCTCGTTGAAAGGGCTACTCAAAAAAAACTTAGTCCTTCCTTCTTTGCGAACTCGGCAAAGGCCTCGGCAATGCCGTCTTTGGTCAAGCCGTCATGGTTGAAAAGGTCGTGCTTCACAATGAGATGGCCGTGTGAATCCAATAGGTATTCGTTGTTTTCTTTTGGCGTTACTTCATAATGCGCGGGTGGGTCACAAACTATATTGTTCGCAACGGCTTCCTCTTTGTTTATTCTTGCATATGGATAATCGCCTTTCTTTACAAAAATCTTTTCGCCGCTATTGTCCTTGCTCGGTTCCTGCATAGTAGCAAAGAAAATTGGATAATCATCTTTCTTAGGACATAGTTCATCGTCCCATTTCTGAACGAAAAGTACACTTGTCTTTGTCCCCGTATGCGGTTTGAAAACATTTCCGTGCAAACCAACAACTGCCAAAATACGGCAACGCTCGGCAATATAATCACGGATATATTTGTCGCTACTATTATTAAATCTTCCTTGTGGCAGCACTATCGCCATACGCCCACCAGGTTTCAAGAAATCAAGATTACGCTCGATAAAAAGTATATCACGACCAACTTTGGTTGCCATCTTGCCTGCAGCGTTTTTACTCAATTCGTATTTTGAGAGGATTCTACTTTCCTTTATATCACCAGCAAACGGCGGATTTGCCATTAAGATGTCAAATTTGAAGTCGTGATTAGATTTTGAATCAACACGCAAATCGTCAAGTTTATACCATCCTTGAGAATATGTTTTTAACCAATCCTTATCATCCGTTCGGTCACTCCAACGTTCATAATCTAATGTATTAAGATGCAACACATTTGTCTGTCCATCGCCTGCAATCAAATTCAAAGTTCTTGCTACGCGAACAGCCTTTTCGTCAAAATCAATTGCAAAAACTTTATTTTGAACATAATCAGTGCATTCTGCAGGCTTTTGTTCTAATGTGAATAAATGGCTCTTTTTCAATCCCTTGCTTTCCAAAATCTTTTGCCAAACATAGAAAATGGTGTGCACAGGGAATCCACAACTGCCGGCAGCAGTGTCAATCATGGTTTCCTTATCAGAAGGATTCAACATTCTCACACACATGTCAATCACATAACGGGGGGTGAAGTATTGTCCTTTTTCACCTTTGCTACTTTTGTTTATCAGGTATTCAAAGGCCTCATCAACTACATCCAAATTGGAGTTGAAAAGTTTAACATCCTGCAACGAACTCACACAAACTGATAAATGAGATGGCGTAAGCATCAATTTATCATCTTTAGTAAAAACTCCAGACCATTTTTCTTTCGCCTCGTTGAACAAATTTTGAAGCTTTTCCTTCAGTTCGGTCTCCGTATCACCATAGTTGCGGAACTCCAAATGGCGGTCTTTCTTTCTGCCGCTCTCCATTTCGTCATACAACTTGGTGAAGATAAGCTTGAAAACTTCTTCAAACACATCTACACCAGCATTGGCAAGCACTTCATCTTCCATTTCCAAAATCAAGTCTTTCAATGACTTGCGTTCATTTACCAATTTGTCCTTTTTCACCAAATCATCAATGAACCAACGCTCACTTAGAATATCAGAAAGTTTTTCATTAGCTTTTGGAATGATGGGAATATCCTCAAAGAAATTCGGGTCTTTGCGATGATAATATGAAATACTTTCGCCATTGGTCCAAACACCAATTGGAGCTCCCGTACCGTTGCAATAACTCTTCAATTGCTCCTTTCCGTCTTTCAGTTTCGGACTCTTCAATTCAACAATGATGTATGGTGAATATGTTTGGTCCTTGTCGAAAATGACAATGTCGGCGCGTTTTTTCTCTCTTCCGAAAGTCACCACATATTCCAGTTCCATACGAGAAACGGGATAATGGAAATCATCGGTTAACACCATTAAATACAATTGACGAACAATTTCTTCGGGAGTGAGTTTAATCTCTTTTCCTCTGACGATACAGTTAATATAAGGCGTAACTTTGCCTTTTACATCTTTTTCTATTATATTTTTCTCCAACTTAGCAATCTTATCATTGCTGAATTGTGTTAAATTGTAATCGCTACCTTTTAGAATTTCTGAAATGGTTATCATATTATTTTACTTGTAATGTTTTGCAAAAATAGAAATAAAAATATTCTCTTAAAAGAAAGTTATAAACTCTAATTAACTATTCCCCATCCGTCAATTTTGGCTTCTCATCATCGCTTGCCTCTATGCTTTTTATATAGTCGCTGGCACGCTCAGGCGATACAAGCGAGCGACCAAGACGGCGTTCCATTGTTTCACGCGCTTCCTTTGCAACCTCGCCACCTTCCTTGGCAATACGGCTACTCTCGGCCATTGTTTGCGGATTCGACTGGCGCGAATACTCGGTTGTTGCAACTTCGGCAAGCGTATTAAGCGCAAGCTCAATGTTGGTCATGTTGTCGCGCAGATTTTCTTTGGTAAGCCCCTTATATTTCTTGTATTCGCCAGTTGTAAAACCGCTCCACGTCTTTGTCAGCACATTGGTAAGTATGGCGAAATCACGCTGTTCTGTAATTCCTGAGCGTTTCCACTCGTCTGTCAGCTCCTTACGCATCTGTATGGATTTCATGCGTTCGTTTATCCAACGCTCGCTGTAACCTTGCCTACGATAATCCTCGACAGCCATCTGGAAAGTCTGTTCGGGGTCTATCATCTGGTCAATACGCTGTGCGCCAACTTCGGCAAGCCACTGCTTTATAGGTTCCGCCTTCTTGGACGGAACAGACTGGATAATACGGAAAATTCCTTCTAAATCAGCAGCTTGCGTCTTTCTACGCTTACCATCTGGAGCAAGCATTTCAACAGGGGGACAAATTGTCCCCCACTTGGATTTCAGTTCAGGGTCACGACGCAACATCTTTTTGATATAATCACGAGGATTCACCGTATCCGTTAAAACTTGTATTATGTCCGCTACTGAAAAATAGAACTTTTCCTCCTCTTCGTTCCATACAACGCGGACATTCTTCCCTTCAAAAACCTTTATTACAGATTCGTTTGACATAAAAATCAATGTTTACTCTGCAAATTTACACAAAACCACATTCTTTTGGAAATATTTTTATCAACAAATTAGATGAAATCCAGAAAGCAAAACTCTCCTATTCTTCCACCAACCTAGGCACACAGTTTTCAATCTCCACCGGCAACATTTCAAACGATGCCGAATCGGCTGTTATTGTGGCGGCTACGATTGCAGCTCGGGTATTTATCGGCTTTTTCTGGTCGAAGATGAAATTGCCTATGCTATAATAGATTGGAACGCCATTGTAGGTTTCCACCGTCTGCAAGCAATGCGGATGATGCCCCACTATGCAGTCGGCTCCAGCGGCAACCAACCTATGCGCATCGCGAACCTGATAGTGCGACGGCACTTCCACATGCTCCACGCCCCAATGCAGCATCACGAACACAAAGCATTTTGAATCAAGGCGTTTCAAGCTATCAATCTGCGACTCGATTGTGGCAATGCTACTCTCCGAAACACAAGGCACACTATCAAGGTATTCCCAGTTTTCGGACGGAACACGCAACGATGTTATAAGATACACCTTGCGTGGTGTCTCGGCAAGCAATTGTGGCTCAATGGATTCGGCAATAGTCGTTCCGTAGCCGAGCGGTATCATTCCGTGCTTGCGGATTTGGCTTTCGGTGTCGGCAAGTCCGCGCCGACCTTGGTCCATGGAATGGTTGTTTGCCAAATTGAGATGGGTTATTCCATGTTCGTAAAGTGCTCGCAACCAATCTGGTTCACCACGAAATATAAAGCGTTTATTTATCGGAGAAACTATGCTTGTTGCAGGACATTCAAGGTTGCCGACTACAAAGTTGTTTGCAGCAAACACAGAATCAATTTCGGGACGGAAAAGCGAATCGACACTATACTTTTCAATAAACTTGCGCACACCTCTGTCAAGAAGAATATCACCAGTGAAAGCTATGCGCAAAGTGTCGTAATACGGAATATTTTTCTCTGTTTTCCCGCTTGAAGCATTACTACAGCTACAAGAATAGAATACACTAATAAACAAGAAAATAGAAAAGAAGGCACGAATAATCATGCCTTCCATTTTCATATTTTTACGAAAGTATTTCATTAGCATCCCGAACTATAGAATATTATCTCGTTGCTCTTTGGCAATTTGCCCGGAGCAACAATTTCCTTAATCCACTCAGGAACACCATAACGAGGATCCTTCTCAAGCATATCCTGCCATTCCTCGTCGGTAAGTCTCGGATTGCCCAACGGAACATCAAACTCCCTGTACGACAGAACAGCACCGCGTGTCAGCCAAAGTTTTCCTTCAATCTCTACGATTACATAAATCGTATTGACATTTCCCGTAGCAACATACATAATCGACTTGTCGGGATTGTTGCCTGAGTTTGCTGTGTAAACATCGGCAACAACTGCCACCTTGCGGTCGGCGCCCTTTATTTCGTACCAATCGTAAATTGGATTTTCGGCACCAGCATTAAGCATATCAAGCGTCAGCCATTCGTAGCTGCTGCCGATATATTCAATCAGGTTGTATTCCTGTTCTGTCAACTTCTTGCCTGCCAATTCCTTCTCGCTCACCGATTTGAGGAACTGAGCCTTTTCGCGCATGCTTTCGGTTATACTCTTTGCCTTAGCCGTAAGCATTCCGTTGTCCTTCAACATTTTCTCTGTCATATCGAGCAATTCGATTGCCTTGTTCCAATATGCCAGATTTGGTTCAACATAGCCAACGACAACAGGTTCTGGCAAATCCTCGCCACCACCGCATTCAGCACCCATAGGTTGTTCTCCGTAAAGTATGCAGTCGTGCTTTAGCTCCGCCCACGAAGCAAGCGCAGCATTGATGTTCTTCTTTGCCCACTGATAGGTCTTCATAAAGTAAGGATGACGCGAATCCTTCTCCAACAAGGTGTTGAGCGATTGCATCCACTTGTTGTACATCGTAGCATCCCAGTTGACCTTCTTCATTGTCTTCTTAACATTTTCGAACTCAGTGACATAATCAGGCCACTCCTTATCTTCCTGATATTCATCTATCAAAATCTTGTATGCATCGTCGCTACCGAAAGCAGCAAGAACATCAAGACCTTTGGGCAGTGCACGCTGAGTAGTCGGTTTGGTAGTAACATCAACGAGTTCCTGAAGAATTTCGTTATCAGCCAAATACCTCTGCGGCATAAGATTAATCTTATCCTTGCACGAAACAAGTTGCTTAGGTGAAATACGGTTCTGCTGGTCGGCAATTTTCTGAATTGCTGAGCGGAATTTCTTAAGTTCGGAAGCATTGCCTATAATCTTTTCGGCAGAGAGATTCGACTTTGCCATTTCCTCCGAAAGTTGCATAACCGACACATTGTCAGGCTCTCCAACGATGAAAGTAATAGGCTCTACTATGCCCGTGTACCTTTTCTGCAAGTCGGCACTCTTTCTGATGACATCGGCATTAAGAACTGCCCTGCCGAACTGAATATCATCATCAAGACAGAACGAAACATACTGGAACCACATCATCGACTTGAAGTAACGCTTGAAGGCATCGTCGCGGGTGTAGTGACCACGCGGACGGAACAAACTATATGGGAACATAACATCTTCCCAACCTAGAAATTCAGAAAAATTGTCGGATGCCTTATTTACACTGCCGATTTCAACATCAAAGTCCTCCTTGTATTTGGCAGGAACTTCATAATTCTTGTTGTCTGTCAACAGGCTAAGTCCTATAGCATAGAAAGTTGCATTGTATTCTGCTGCATCCTTCATAACAGGGTCGGAAGTGCTTTTTGCAATCTTCAGCATTTCGGAATGCATGGTGGTGGCAAAACTTTTCAGTTCGCCCATCAGCTTGGTCTGCTCGAGGTCACGAAGCAAGAAGTCGAAATACATGTGATACAACTGCAAGTACATATCGGTGGTCACAAAGCTCGGAAAATCAGAGTAGTCGTTCTTCTCGTAAATATGGAACAACTGATCGTCCATACCTTCCACAATTGCAAAACCGTTCCTCGAAATCATATCCTTGAGAGTATTATCAGCGCTATCGAGCTGATACATATTGACAACATTATTATAATTAGTCAGATAGCCTTCGAGCGGATTGTAATTTGATTTCTGCAACTCCTCTTCGCGAGCCTTGATTCTTTCGATAAACTTATTCTGCTCATCGGTATATTTCACATTCACTGGGTCACCATAAGCCTTCTCAATTGCAATATCAAAGTACCATGATGTGGCGCCATAGACATGCCTCAAAAAAGCGTCGGTGAAGCAATAGCCCTGCTGTGCCGCAAAGATGTTACGCAAAATACGCAAGTCGGCAAGGTTCAGCTGAGAAATATCCATATCCAGGTCAACCTTGTCCTTCATGTTCTCAATATCGACATGGCAGCCACAAATATAAGTCGGCAAGTCGCAATCGAACGACAATTTCGGTCCATTTGGATTCACCGCATTCGCAGTTTCTTCCGCTTTTACATCTTCGCCATCCTTGTTTTCCTTCGACTTGCATCCGAAAAGCAACATCGAAGCAGCCATCATTACGCATAATGCGTTGATACAAAATCTCTTCATATTATTTATCATTTAAAATTTCCATTGAGTTGTCAAATTCAAAATCACGGCAAATATACCTAATAAATTTCACACCGAAAGAACTCCAGCGATATTCTGCGACCAAAAATTTGCCGTTTTTCTCCTCCTCCACACTACGGAGCCTCGTCTCGCCATCGACCTGCACTACGCGGAAATCGACAACCGGCTGTCCAAGCCTCGACCCCATCCATAGCGGACGCACCTTGCCGCCAATATTGCGGAACATAAAAACGCGTCGGCGCACCACAGGGTCGAAACGAGTGGTCTTCTCCACTCCCACTACGGCATCCACAATGCTGTCGCCGTCCATATCGCCAGTGCAGAAGCGATAGACAGGAAAACGCAGTTCCCACACATCGCGACTGCTGTCGGTTTCGAGAACTAGATTATATAAGGTGTCATTTTTCTTCTCGAGCGAAAAGCCACCATTTTCCGTCTCTGTAGCACACGAAACAAGAATCGTCGCCACTATTGATATTACGAGCATTGACCTCATGGGCACAAAGGTAAAGAAAAAAATCAAGAAGTCTATGATTGTTTCTAGTTTCATGTTTCTAGTTTCTATGGCGGCGCCGTTTCTATGGGCTTCGCCCGTTTAACTTCGTTGAGGGCTTCGCCGTTCTGTTGAGATGCAAAATTTTGCGTCTGTACATGAAGAATCGCGCCCATTTCTTGAATCGCACCATGGTGCGATTGTACAATTCAATTAGTTTCGAGGTTGATAAATATCTTTTTCCTCCCAAAAAACAAAAAAAGCAAAAACAATTCATTATATTCGCCAAAAATTTAAAATTATGATTTACGATTTCACTTATCAGAATCCCACTAAGATTCATTTTGGAAAGACAGCACTTGAACATTTACCCGAAGAACTTAACAATTTCGGAAGCAACATTTTGCTCGTTTATGGCAAAAACTCGATAAAGGCAACTGGTCTTTACGACAAGATTATGGAAATGTTGAAGGCTGCGGGCAAGAAGGTTACCGAACTTGCAGGAATAAACTCCAATCCTCGTTATTCGCAGGTAATGGAAGGTTGCCGTCTTGTGCGCGAAAACAATATCGACCTGATACTTGCCGTTGGTGGCGGTAGCGTGGTTGACTGCTCCAAGGGTATTGCAGCATCGGCATACTACGATGGTGATGCTTGGGAGCATTACTGGGAACAGCAGGGACCTATTGAGAACAAGGTTGTTGCAGTGGCTTCGGTGCTTACGATGACTGGAACCGCTTCGGAAATGAATACAGGTTCGGTAATTACCAACGAGGACAAGAAGCTGAAACTAGGTCGTGTTTTCCCATTCCCAGACCTTTGCCCAAAATTTTCGATTCTAAACCCAGAATACACATATACCGTTCCTAAGATTCAGATGGTCAGTGGTATAGCCGACATTTTCTCCCACCTTATGGAACAATATTTCGGTGGTGACGACGACTGCACAAGCGACTACCTTCTCGAAGGCGTGATGCTTTCGCTGATAAATTCGTCGCGCAAGGCAATTGTCGATCCGCACGACTACGAAGCACGAAGCAACATAATGTGGTGTGCAACAATGGGTTTGAACAAGATTCTAGCCTTGTCGAAGATGCAGGACTGGGAGGTTCACATGATTGAGCATCAGCTTGGCGCATACACCGACTGCCCACACGGAATTGGACTTGCAATAATTTCGCCTGCTTACTATCGTTATATTTACAAGTGCGGTTTACCGAAGTTCGTGCGTTTTGCAAAGAATATCTGGAAGGTCGAAGCAAACGGCAAAACCGACGAACAGGTTGCCCTTGATGGAATTGCTTGTCTTGAATCGTTCTTCCGTGAACTGGGAATTCCTTCTACTTTACGCGAGGTCGGCGCAACAGAGGAAATGTTGCCGCTGATTGCGAAATCGACAATTCCGGGTGGCGGATATAAGAAAATGGAAGCAGATGACATATTGGTTGTGCTTAAGAACTGTTTCTAAAATTTATTAATTAATGTTGTCTGATATAACATACCTCTGTAAATCGTTCAATATTAAGCAATTTGTATTAATTCAGAATGTTATGATTTCCCTTGTTCGTCATTCCACAAGTCAGAACATACACGCGATACGGAACGTGGAGCGTTGTAATGTTCGACTATGCGGAATCTCATATAGTAATACTAATCGAGGAGATTCCGCACAAACGAGTTCACACGACACGTTCCTTAGTCGGTTCTCTCTGTTTTACTTGCTTCGCTGCGTGAGCTAAAGGTTGCGGAATGACGATTAGAGAGTTTTGTGGACAATAATAAAAAATGTGCGTATGAAAAAAATTCTCGTAAACATAGCAATGTCGTTGATGGTTGTTGCGCTAGCGGTTTCGTGTACCTGCAATGAAACTGCTGACAATCAGGTTGAAGAACCAAAGATGGAAACCGATACTATTTGCAGTGCACCGCTAATTGCATTGCAGGACTGCCAACAACAGATGTCTGCCGAACTATTTGCAGGACAAGACGATGAGTTGTTGAATAAGATTCTGCCAGATGGAATGGCGGAGGCTTCGATAAATGTTTTTATGCAGGAGCGTGGCGACAGGATTGTGCTTTTTGATGCAGGACTTGGCGCTTCGCGCAATGGTCGTCTGCTCGCGAACTTGGATTCGGTGGGTGTGTTGCCTGACGAGATAACCGACATTTGCATAACACATTTCCATGGTGACCACATTGGCGGACTTCTTACGCCCAATGGCGAGGCGATTTTCAAGAATGCGAAGTTGCATTTTTCCGATTTGGAATTGGAAGCATGGACAGTTGGCGAATTGAAGGACAAAAACGAAATGGTTGAAAAGATGCTTTTTGCATACGAAGGCAGATGCGAAACTTTTCAGGCAGGCGACACGATTGTTGACGGCATTGTAACAATCGCTGCCCCAGGACACACTCCCGGACATACAATGTACGACGTAGGCGATGTCATTGTCGTAGGCGACCTTATGCACGCAGTGGCCTTGCAAGTTGAACATCCCGAATTTTCGGCAGCATACGATTTCGACCCGGCGCTTGCATCAGAAACAAGAAAGGCAATGCTCGAAATTGCAAGGACTTCGCACAAGCCATTGGCTGGAATGCATTTCCCTGCACCATTCATAATAGAACTTTGACACGATGACTGACAAGGAACAGAAATATGAAGCGCTTGTTGCTCAAGCAAAGGCACTTTCGGAGGCAGAAACCGATGAGATTGCTCTTATGGCAAACGTGGCAGCAATCATTCACGAGACATTTCATTTCTGGTGGACAGGTTTTTATCGTGTTGTAGGTGAGGAACTTGTGCTTGGACCTTTTCAGGGACCTCTGGCTTGCACGCGTATAAAGTTCGGACGGGGAGTCTGCGGAACTGCGTGGAAGGAAAAGCGGTCGGTAATTGTGCCCGATGTCGAGGAATTTCCTGGTCACATTGCTTGCAGCAGCGCATCGAAAAGCGAGATTGTCGTGCCGATGTTCCGTAACGGTGAAGTGTTTGCTGTTCTTGACATTGACAGCGAGAAACTCGCGACATTCGATGATACTGACAAAAAATACCTAGAAAAGATTACAATGCTCTATTTGTCACCGAAATCTACATTCTTAAGATAGTCGGCGGCAACGCACATTTCCTTGTACCACTCTTCGCCATATTTGCGGATTAGCGGTTCCTTCAAATATTCGAAAATCTTGACATTGCGTTCGTTGCCGAGTTTTACCGCATCCTTGCAAATGTTCCACACATCATAGTTTACCGCCTCAAACGATGAATATCTCTTAACCCTTATCGGGTATAGGTGGCACGAAATCGGCTTGCGGAAATCGACAAGGCCTTCCTCCCAAGCCTTTTCTATCTCACAATAAACGATGCCATCGGCGTTGTAATTGGCGAAAACACACGCGCCTGCTTTACCAATTATAGATGTCGTCAGCTCGCCCTCAATATCCAGCATCGAAACGCCATTCTCATCAATGACAGCCTGTGCTTCATCGGATAGGCGAGAATATATTTTCGGCAGAATTTCCTTCAGTTTTTCTTCCTCATCCTTTTCGAGCGGAGCACCCGAATCGCCTTCAACGCAACATATTCCCTTGCATTTGGCGATGTCGCACGCGAAACATTTCCGAAAGACATCAAAATGAACTACCTTGTCTTCAATCTCAATCATAGCATCAAATTTCAATTTCTAATCCATCGCGAGCCTCAATAGCACCTGGGAAAACCGTCCTTGCCTCAGTCATCAGTTCAGATGTCGGATAGCGAGTAGAAAAATGCCCGAGAACCAAGCGTTTTGCAGATATGCTTTTTGCAAGTTCGGTTGCTTGAATGGTCGTTGTATGGCAGGTCAGCTTTGCCAGTTCCGCATCCTTCTCCATAAAAGTTGCCTCGTGGTAAAGCAAATCGACATTTCCTGCGAAATCGGCGAGTCGCTTCAATGGCAAAGTATCAGAACAATATACATAACTTTTTGGAGCAAGCGGAAGTACTGTTGCATCATCGCTTTTCAGAATTGAACCGTTGTCAAGTACAACATCATCTCCCCTTTTTAAGCTTACAATCTGCGCAATCGACAGGTTGTAATCCTCAATAAAATCCTTGCGGATATTTCTCTCTTTTTCCTTCTCGCGGAAAAGAAATCCCCATGTAGGTTTGGTATGCACAAGCGGAAAACTGAACACATCAAGGTTTTTGTCGCTGTGAATAAGATTTATTCCATCAGGACTTAGGTAGTTGTAATTTACTTTAAAACCAAGATTATGCTCGAGAGAAGCGAAAAGGTTAGCACAAATTTGTTCAAGCTTTTCGGGACAATATATATAGAGTTCCGTCTTGCGACCAAGCATTGAAAATGTAGAAAGCAGTCCGAACAGACCGAAAATATGGTCGCCATGTATGTGTGAAATGAAAATATTCCTTAGTCTTCCGAAAGACAAGGAATATTCTCGCATTCTTATCTGCGCACCTTCGCCACAGTCAATGAGATACGGAGTAGCATTGTACATTACGACCTGCGCTGATGTCTGCCGATGCACTGTCGGCAACGCAGAGCTACTTCCCAGTATCCTGACGGAAAAGGACATTATTCAACAGTAGGTTTTTCCTCTTCTACGATTTCAGCCTCAGCCTCTACGGTTTCCACCTCAGCATTTTGCCCGTCTGTAAGCAGATTCTCGTTGAACAACTTAATAACCTTGCGAACCATAAACGATTCGAACAACAAGAGCAAACCGAGCAAAATCATCAGTATACCAAGCGCAATTGCCATAACCTTATTGCCAAATTCGGGATCGCGGATGAACATGAAGCCGAGAATACCAACTGCCAATAGCACAACAATAGACGAAATCAAGTAAACCAACGAAAGTTTTGATTCCTTCTCGCGATATACCAAAGTCAGAATAATCATCATCACTGCACCGAGAAGAATTATTGCACCGAGTATTATGGCGAAAATCCTAGTCAACTCTTCGGCAAAGCAGAATAGCAGAACGCCACCGATAAGAGCAAAAGCGAACATTATTATCATCAACGACTTTTCAAGTTTTGAATCACCGTCCTTACTTTTTGCAATACGCATTACAAGCATGAACAAACTCATAAGAGCGATAGCTCCACCTGCGATCTGAATCAGATGTTCAAAGAAACTTTCGCCACAAACAACGGCGACTACACCTATCAAAGCAAGGACAATACCACTGATTGTCATGGAATTAGCAACAAACAACGACTTTTTCATCTTTATAAAATTTTACTATGTTATATTCAACGAAAAAAGCCCCAAAGACATAAATCTCGGAGCTAAATATCTTTTTCTCACAATAAGAATTAGAATCTCTTTTCTTTGATTCTTGCCTTCTTACCAGTAAGTTCACGCAGGTAGTAAATCTTAGCCCTACGAACTCTACCGTACTTATTAACGTCAATCGAATCAATAAACGGAGATGCGAACGGGAAAACTCTTTCTACACCGAATGTACCCGACATCTTGCGCACTGTGAAAGTTGCTGTGCGACCTGTTCCGTTAAGCTGTATCACTACGCCTCTGAACTGCTGGATTCTCTCCTTGTTACCTTCCTTAATCTTATAGCTTACTGTGATAGTATCACCTGCCTTGAACTTTGGGAACTCCTTTACCTGTTCCAAATTCTGTTCAACAATATTCATTAAATTCATCACGAAAACTTTTTATTATTCCTTAAAATTTTTGGACTGCAATATTAGTGCTTTTTTTTCACATAGAGTAATTTTTTGCCCGCTTTTTTGAAAATTGTTACTAACAATTTATTTACAAGACTATACTTTTGATTATCAACAGACTAACAGACTACTTCATAAACTTTATTATCAAAATTTCGCAGATAATGAAAAGCAATGCTAGCAAAACAAAGTATTTCCACAGCGGTTCTCCTTCGGAAATCTCCTTGAAATCCGAGAAAGTTCGCTCCATACTGTCGAACCTGAATATAGATGCGCGACCTGAAAATTTCTGTGTATTTATGTCCTCGAGTTCCTCTTCGGTCAGATAGTCCTGCATAGATTCGTTTCGGCTATAGTTGAGCGCAAGACAGGAAACCGTATCGCCATTTGCACAAAGACCATATATGCCCGACGACTTCATTGTACTTGGCATAAATACGTTCAGTACGCCAGAATTGTAGCGCACATCGACAAGCGAAGTCTCTCCCTTAGCATCATATATATTATAGGTGTTGCCTATTTCGTAATTGTCGATACGAGTTTGGACTATGGTCTCCGCCCCTATTGTAGCATAAAGCGAAATCACCAACTGGCTATTCATAGCCATATTGTATAGCGCAGGCGAGAAGACAACGCTTTTTGCAAAATCGGCATTCACCTTGTCGATTGGCGCAGCAAACACATACAATTTTCCGCTGCCATAGTCGCCAGCCACAAGCACAGGACTTGCATTTTCAAGCGTCAGCACCGACGAAAATCCAGCCTTCGAAAACAACGACAACTTATGCGTAAGTTCCATGTTTGGCAAACTACCCTGCTTTTCCTCCTTTGCAAAGACATTTCTGAAAAGATTGCTATTGTAATCAATGCCATACAACTTGACATCGCGTGCAGTTGTACCATCAAACTTGCCCAAAGCAAACAATTCGAGGAAACTATTGAGCGATGAGTAATTAATACTGCATCCAGGAATCAAACAAACCGAACCGCCACCATTCACAAAGGTTTTAAGCCGTTCTGCCAAGCCTGATGAAATTTCCGACACAGAATTCAGCACAACGAGATCATAATCGTTGACATTCACATCCGACTCGTGCCCTTGCTTTACCTGACTAAAAAGGAAATTACCCTCATCATTTCCGAACAAGGCATTAAGATAACGGCTCTCGTCACTAGCATTTATCGCCAAAATTCTTGTCTTGTCGGATATTGCATAACAGAAATACAAGATGTTATCGTAAACAATCGGGTAATCGGAAATTTCGAGACGTGCAGCAACGTTTCCTGCCGTTGTATTCTGGTAAGCCACGTCAACATCTACCGACTCGCCAGCCTCAACATTGAAACTCGTCATCGCCTTGAGCGAATCGTTTATATACAACTGCAATGGAATATCGTAGAAACCCTCGCTCGACTTGTTTGCTATCCTTACCGTCAGCAATTCGTTCTGCCCAACCCTATGCACCGGACTATCGAACCAGCATGTATCAACGTACAAGTTGTTAACCTTAGTTGGATTGAGCGAAAGCAACACAACATTAATATTACTGTCGAGTTCGGTCTCTATATCATCAAACATATATTTCTGCATGTCGGAAATAACATACAGCGATGCGCTTTCTCCTTTTCGAGCATAGACATTCGCTTTCGAAATCAAATCGTCAACTTTCAACGAATTTGCAGTTATGGAACAATCATCAATGCTTGTCACCACTTGGTCGCGGTTGAGCGTTGCGCGATAGTCGGAGTTGCAATCGTTGGACATGAATACATAATTCATTGATGGGGAATTGGAATACACCAAGTCCTTTGCAATCTGCTTTGCCTGGTCGAACATCTTTCCGTTTCCTGCATCGGCGTCCATGCTGAACGAATTATCAATGTAGATTATTGACAAGTCGGAAATCTTATCGGTTTGCTTTTCGCCAGTCGGAATGTAGGGACCAGCAAACACGAACACAAGCATCGCAATCGTAAGCATTCGGGCAATAAGAATGAGAATCTGTTTAAGCTTGGTCTTCGTGCGTGTCTCCTTCTTTATGTCCTCGATGAATGAAGTGTTGCTGAAATACACAACCTTTGGCTTGCGGAAGTTTATCAGGTGGATTATCACCGGAATAGCCATCGCAAACAAAGCCCAGAGGAAAGAAGGATTAAGAAATGACATTTACGATTTACGATTTTAGATTGACGAATCAGTAATTTGACGATTTGACAATTTGATGATTTAGATTTTTTTAATCAGCAGATTATCGATTCCGCAACTGTCGTTGAATGTACTAATATCAACACCGCCGTCAATACCATCGATAGATCCGACATACGAATCGGTCTGCCAAAGGGTATATTTGCTAGTGCTTGGAATTGTCGGATTAGACATCCAGAACATATAGTCGGAGAAGTCTTTCTTCAACCGCTTGTGATAAACGCCTACGGAACAACAGATTATAGGTTTCACGCCGCAATAATTTTCCACCTTGTCCAAAAACGACTTCAATGCAGAGGAAAATTCCTCCTTCGACGATCTTTTGAACTCACATTCTGCAAAAACAGCAGGCACAAGATCCTGATCATCAACTTTTACCGTCTTCTTGAAGTTCTTGAACTGTTCTTCTGGCGTTGATGTCATACGGAAATAATGTACAGAACCGACCTTCAGCCCAGCCTTGCGTGCAGCCTTAAGCGATTTCTTGTACTTGGAATCCTGCACCGAAGCGCCATCAGTTGCCTTAAGATACACAAACTTCACCAGCGAATCCTGAGCAACCTTGTCCCAGTCGTTGACTTTGTTTTCGTGCGACAACAAAATACCATCGTAAATGGTGGAGTCACCCATATAGTTAGGTTCTTCTTGTCTAATCTCAGCGTATGACTTAGCAGTAGAATTCCCGTTATCAGCAGAACCACCACACGAAACACAAAAGACTGCCAGACAGAAAACTATAAATTCCAACAAGTTCTTCATCTCAATAATTTTTGCGCAAAGATACAGCAAAGATTTGTATTGGCAAAAAGCACAAATTACCACAACAAAAAAAATCCCGCCCCATACTGGAGCAGGACTTTTTATTGTAATTCGCTTTTGAATTATTATTCAGCTACTTCAGAATTCTTAATCTTGAGCCAACCAACAATATTCAACACCATTGATACGATAACGCCAATACCACCGATAACACCGAGGAAAGGAATTGCACTAACAACACCACAGCAAAGAGCGATTATTGCAGAGATGAACAAAAGCTTTGCACCGTCCTTACCTGGGAATGTTTCAGAAGCTTTGAGCTTTGAGTAAGCAATGAGGGTGAAAATGTAAGCGATAACGCTAAGAACCAAGCAAGCGAGACCGATTACTACTGTCATTGTAGCGATAGCTGTCAAGCTTCCCGACAAAATTACGAGGAAGATGCACAAGCCAATGATTGAAGAAATGATGCTAAGAATCATTGCAGTACGAAGTTTCTTTACTGCAGGAACATCATTCTCATGTACTGCATTTGCCAAATGACCGAGGCAAATTACAAAATAAATATTAGCAGCAACTACAAGAAGCGGGAGAATAAGAACAGTCAAAAGACCTGTAAAAGGCATTGAAGTACCCATTACGATTGCCTGTGTCATGTCCAAAGCTGCTGTTGTAGCGATAAATGCGCTAAAAATAGAAGTTAAAACACCAAGGATGGCAGTAATCAAAACAGCCATAAACACCTTGTTCACTGCATTTTTATATGCTAACTTATCCATAAAATTTTTCCTCGGTTATATCCCATCGAGCCGTCGGTTTTAATAATTAACAAACATATTGCAAAGTTAAAGGAATCTTAAATTGCCGCAAAACAAAAAAGGAAATATTTTTATCAACAAACAAATGTGAAATATTTACCAGTTGCCTTTTGCCAGCAACAGCAACAGTACCAATGCAATACAAACTGCAATCATGATAATGTACGGTTTTCGACGCGCCGACTTCAACTTTTCCTCATACTCTTCGGAACCAATTTCTTCTTCGGGGAATTGGCTACTCACCTTTTCCTCGACCACCTCATCTATAGCATCACCCAAAACACGATGCTGACCAGGTCCCGTATGATGAGCGAAAAAGTTCCTTGTATATTCGTGTTCCATTTCATCCACAAGCTTCTCTACTTCCTCCCTGCGAGCCTCGTAATTTGCCGTCCATTCATCATAAGAAAACTCCTTAAGACCATCATTCTGACTTATGTCTGTCTCCGCACTGTTCCAGCACAACTTTCCTTTGCCCTCGTAAACCTTCAGAATCTGCTTGTTGGCGATGTCGGCAACAACAATAAGCGGAGTCCATTTTGCGTACTTCTCGGGAAGCAAACCAACTTCGTACTCAAAAAATCCAGAACATGCCGAAAACAGAAGTCTTTCTCCATCAGTACTCCATACGTAGTCGTGAAGTCCCATCAGAAAATAGAACGGCAGTACATAATGCTCGGAATAGTCCTTATTTAGATACACATGAAGGTTCTTGTACATTTCCTGTCCTGCGGATTCCTCGCCGATTGCTTCCTCGAAACCAATATTGTACCAGATTGACTCGTTTGCCATAAAATTATTTTTTGACAAATCTACGGATATTTTTCGGGAAAACAAAAATGGAAAACTACAATATTTTGCTTAACTTTGCCCCGTTAACAAAGACATATCAACTATGAACAATATTGAAGAGGCGGCAAAACTCATAGCCAATGCAAAATGTCTGTGCGTTTTCACTGGTGCAGGCGTATCGAAGGAAAGCGGAATCCCGACCTTTCGCGGAAGCGAGGACAGCGTTTACGAACAGTACGACCAGTCAATGCTGGAACTCAACACCTACATACATCGCACCGAAGAGGCTTGGCCGGTTGTAAACAAGGTTTTCTACAAATTTTTCAAGGAAGCCCAGCCAAACAAGGCACACACCACGCTTGCAAAATGGGAAAAGGATGGCATGGTAAAGGCAGTCATCACACAGAACATCGACTCGCTGCATCAAGCGGCAGGAAGCAAGCATGTGATTGAATTCCATGGTGGAAAAGGACATTTCGTCTGCCTCAAGTGCGGAAAGAAATATCCGACCGCTTCGCTCAAGCTCACAAACGAAGTACCACGCTGCGACTGTGGCGGAAAACTGAAGCCAGGATTCATATTCTTTGGCGAAGGAATTCCAGAAGATGCCTACACAGAATCGTTCGACCTCGCTGGAAAATGTGATGTGATGCTCGTCATCGGAACGACTGGCGAAGTTCAGCCTGCGGCATATCTCCCGCATGTAGCAAAACAGCACGGAGCAAAAATAATCGAGGTTAACCCGCAGCATTCGGCATACACAGGCAGAATCACCGACATCTACCTCGAGATGGGCGCAGTTGAAGCAATGACAAAGATTGACGAAGAAATACAAAAACTGAAATAAAGATGAAGATAGTACAAGTTGAATCACTCGGTGTCTCGAAGCAGGAACTCGAAGATGCAAAACTGGAATTTGAAAAGCTAGGACACCAATATATATATTATAGCGACATTCCCAAAAACGAGGACGAGCTAATTGCCCGCATGAAGGATGCCGACACAGTGAACATCAGCAACATAAAGCTCACGGCAAAGGCAATAGAGTCGTGCCCAAACCTAAAATATCTGAATGTTGCCTTCACAGGTGTCGACCATGTAGACCTAGAATGCTGCAAAAAGCATGGCATAAAGGTCAGCAACGCTGCAGGATATTCCACCGAAGCCGTTTCGGAACTCGCTGTCGGACTTGCAGTAGCACTGATGCGCAACTTCAGCCAGATGGACGGCAACACACGTAAGCTCGGCAACCGCAACAATTTCCTTGGTACTGAACTTTGCGGAAAGACTGTCGGCATTGTCGGCACTGGAGCTATAGGTCTTGCAACGGCACGCATTTTCAAGGCTTTCGGATGCAAAATACTCGCATATAGCAGGACACAAAAGAACATAGATGGCATAACATACACCACATTGGACGAACTTTTTGCAAAATCCGACATCATAAGCCTGCACATTCCTGCAAATGCGCAAACCAAAGGTTTAATAAGCAAAGACTTGCTAACGAAGATGAAAGAAACGGCAATAATAATAAACACAGCGCGCGGACCTGTGATGGACAATGCCGCACTTGCCGAACTGCTGAAAGCAGGAAAGATTGCCGGTGCAGGAATCGATGTTTACGAAACCGAGCCACCTCTGCCAGAGAACCATCCGCTTCTCTCCACCCCCAACACCATACTGCTGCCGCATGTTGGCTACGCATCGAAGGAAGCAATGCAGAAAAGGTTTGTCATCGTAAAGGCCAATTTGCACTCGTATCTTGAAGGACGACAAGAAAATGTGATATTATAATGGAGAATGGACAATTAACAATGGACAATTGATAATGAATAATTGATAATGGATAATCTGTGGCGACGTGGCCTGCCACATCGCTACAAATCTTCAAATCATCATATTTTCAAATCTTTGAACCTTGAACTTTGAACTAGAAACTAGAAACCAGAAACACAGAAACTTAGAAACATAGGAACTTATGAACCTTTTATACTTTGTCTGGGATGCCGACCCAGTAATATTTTCAATCGGCGAACACGGAATAAGATGGTACGGCCTGCTTTTGGCTATAGGATTCCTGCTCGGATACATTGTACTAGGGCGGATAATGAAAAAAGAAGGCTACGAACAAAAGCAAACCGACAAGTTTGCAATCTACATCATTTTGGGTTGCGTCATTGGTCTTAGACTTGGGCATTGCCTTTTCTACAATCCGGGCTACTACCTGTCACATCCGCTCGAAATACTGAAAGTATGGGAAGGTGGCTTAGCAAGCCACGGCGGTGCAATAGGAATACTGCTGGCAATATGGCTCTATGCTCGACGCACAAAAATGCCATACTTCGAATCGTTGGACAAGGTCGCGGTGGTAGTTCCGCTAGCAGGCGCATTTGTACGCATCGGTAATTTCATCAACAGCGAAATCCTAGGCGTTCCAACCACATTGCCGTGGGGCGTAAAATTCATGCGCAACATGGAAGACTTAAACGAGGCATACATTGCATCCAATGGTGCTTGTCCCGACCTCGGCTCCGAATGCCTGTCGGAATTTATGATTGCACGCCATCCCACACAGCTTTACGAAGCATTCTTCTACATTGCAATGTTCTTCGTATTCTTCCTGATATACAGCAAATTTGCCAAGAACTGGAAACACGGCACCTTCCTCGGATGGTTTGTCCTTGTACTTTTCGGCTTCCGCTTCCTTATCGAATACACCAAGACCGAACAAGCCGAATTCATCTGGAATGCACCTATTACAATTGGACAACTGCTAAGCATACCTTTTATTATATTCGGAATTGTGCTTGTTGTAAGACAGTATTGGAAAAAAGGGAAAACAGAACCGATTGCAAACACAACAAAGAATAAAAAATAATTTGTTGTTATCAAAATACCATATAATTGAAGGGGCGAGTTTCTCGCCCCTTCAATTATATATAAACCATCGCATTCATTATCAGACCTATCGCCAGCAAACATTAGGCTGTTAATTTTTTTGCAAAAATTTAACTTGCACATTGCTATAAATGCAATACCTTTGCGGTGAAATTTTGTGGAAAGATTTGGATGCTTGCAACCACGGAAAAAAATGCTAAAAACACAAATTCCCAGTTACATCCTTATCGTTCCTGTTATTAATGTTTAAATTATTGACAGATGAACTATTATTTTACATCAGAATCAGTGTCGGAAGGACATCCCGACAAAGTAGCAGACCAGATTTCAGACTCGATATTAGATGAATTTCTGGCACAGGATCCAAAATCTAAAGTTGCCTGCGAAACACTTGTAACCACTGGCTTGGTTGTTGTTGCGGGCGAAGTAAACTCAAAAGCATACGTTGACGTCCAGAGCGTTGTGCGCAAAGTTGTCAACGGAATAGGCTACACCAAAGGCGAATATCGCTTCGATGGCAATTCGTGCGGAGTAATGTCTGCAATACACGAACAGTCGCCCGACATCAACCAGGGCGTTGAAAAAGGCAAGGGACTTCACGAAGAACAAGGTGCTGGCGACCAAGGAATGATGTTCGGCTACGCATGCAAGGACACCGACACATACATGCCTCTCCCACTCGATCTTGCACACAGAATGCTGAAAAAATTGTCGGAAATCCGCCGCGAAGGAAAAGAAATGACTTACCTACGTCCCGATGCAAAGTCGCAGATAACCATTGAGTACGATGAAAAGCACAATCCAGTAAGAATCGATACCATTGTTATTTCAACCCAGCATGACGAATTCGACAAGAACGAAAAGAAGATGCTTGACAAGATTGAAAAGGATGTCCGCAAAATCTTAATACCTAAAGTCATAGCCGATTTGCCAGCACGTACACAGAAGCTTTTCAAGAAGGACTTCAAGTTGTTTGTAAACCCGACAGGAAAGTTTGTCATCGGCGGACCTCACGGCGACAGCGGACTTACCGGTCGCAAGATTATCGTTGACACATACGGCGGCAAAGGCGCACACGGTGGTGGAGCATTCAGCGGAAAGGACCCTTCAAAGGTTGACCGTTCGGCAGCATACGCAGCCCGTCACATTGCCAAGAACCTTGTGGCAGCAGGCGTAGCAAACGAAATCCTCATTCAGGTTGCTTACGCAATAGGCGTTGCCGAACCAGTTGGAATTTATGTTAACACATACGGAACAGCAAACGTCAAGATGAGCGATGCTGAAATAGCCGAGAAGGTAAAGAAAATCTTCCCGCTCACTCCCGAAGCAATACAGAAGCGCCTCAAGCTGTTGAACCCAATTTATGCAGAAACAGCAGCATACGGACATTTTGGTCGCGAACCAAAGGTCGTAAAGAAAACTTTCATAGCCGACGGAAAGAAAATAGAGAGAGAAGTTGAACTCTTCACTTGGGAGAAACTAGACTATATTGACAAGGTAAAGAAGGAATTCGGACTATAATCACAAATGCACACATTAACAAAAAGCCACTTCGGTGGCTTTTTTATTATCACGATTTTTTGTTATCACACTAATTTACAATACATTAAACATTTACTCAAAAAAGAGAAAGATATTTTCGTTTATTCCAAAATATTGTTGTACCTTTGCCGAGCAAAAATTTTAAAGTATTTTATTTATTAACAAATTGATTTTTAAAGATTATGATTAATCAGTACGAAACCGTTTTCATTGCAACTCCCGTTTTGTCTGAGCCACAGATGAAGGAAACGGTTGAAAAATTCAAGAAGTACATCACCGAAAATGGTGAATTGGTACACGAAGAGGACTGGGGTCTTAGAAAAATGGCTTACTCCATCCAGAAGAAAACAACAGGCTTTTACCACTTGTTTGAGTTCAAGGCCGATGGTTCATTCATCAACAAGCTCGAAACCGAGTACAGACGTGATGAAAAGATCATGCGCTTCCTTACTTTCAAGATGGACAAGCATGCAGTTGCTTACAGCGAAAAGAAAAGAAGAGAACAAGAATCTAAAAAGGAGGAATAATTATGGCACAGAATAATTCAGAAATCAGATATTTAACTCCTTTGGCAGTTGAAGTTAAGAAGAAAAAATACTGCCGTTTCCTCAGAAGCCGCATTAAATATGTTGACTACAAGGATCCGCAGTTCCTTAAGAAATTCTTGAACGAACAGGGTAAGATATTGCCGAGACGCCTCACCGGTACATCTCTCAAATATCACCGCAAAGTCGCTCAGGCAGTTAAGAGAGCTAGACACCTCGCATTGTTGCCATACGTAACCGACATGATGAAATAATTAAAGGAGGAATAGAAATGGAAATCATACTGAAACAAGACGTAGAAAACTTAGGTCACAGAGACGAAATAGTTAATGTAAAACCTGGATACGGAAGAAACTATCTCATTCCTCAGGGTTACGCAATTCTTGCAACCGAAACTGCAAAGAAAATCCATGCAGAAAACATGAAGCAGAGAGCACACAAGGAAGCTAAGCTCCGCGAAGAAGCAGAAGCTCTTGCTGCTAAGATGGAAGGTCTCGAACTTACTATCGCTACAAAGACTTCATCAACTGGAAAGATTTTCGGCTCAATCAACACCATTATGTTGGCTGAAGCTCTTGCAACAAAGGGATTCGAAATCGACCGCAAGAACATCCTCATGAAGGACAAGGCAATAAAGGAAGTTGGAAAGTACAATGCTTCTGTTCGTCTTTACAAGAACATCAAGGCAAATTTCAGCTTCAATGTTATTACCGAAGAAACAGCAGAATAATACTTAGTATTAAATAGCAATTTAAACAAAAGGTGGCAAATGTCGCCTTTTGTTTTTTTATTACAAATCTTACTGCTTTACAAAGGTATAGGTTATCTTCCCCCCTTCTGCCTTGTTGCCTGAAATCTTCGAGAAGGCCGATTTTAAAGCCGCATTTCGCGCTGCATTCGTCAAACACTCCACATCGGATGTAAGATTAGACGACACAACCTCTGCAGAAGAAACCTTCCCACTTGCCGCCACCGAAATTCTGACAACCACAACCCCACTACCCTCACAGGTAAAAACAGGCACATGCAAATATGAAGCTTCGCGCTGCTTGTTATCTAGTTCGGCATATACAAGCGCCGGTCCAGACTTCACCATGTTGCGAGGCTTATTGTCGGACTGGTACTGTTCCATGCGCGACTGGTCTATATAATCCTCGTATGTTCTATTTTGTGCATCATCGTAATTGTCGCCATACTTCTCGCGCAGGAATTGCTCCTCGTACCTGGCCTTCATGTCGGCTTCCGACATAGATTGCCCAGCAGATGGCTGATATGTGCGAGTTCCCGAATAATTGGAACCAGTAACGCCGAGCCTTTCCATATACTGGGCAATCTGCTCATCGGTCATCATATCATCCTCAGCTTCCGACGACTGTTTTTCTTCCATGTCGAAATCCTGAGGATCGATTATGATATAGCTTTCCGGTTCCTTTTGCAACACGCCTATCTTGCAAGCAAGACACACGCATATCACAATCAGGTGAAAAAGGATCGTACCTAGTATTCCGTTAATATTTCTGCGAAAAAACGACAACGCAATAAGTTTTCCACAAAATTAAACAAAATTCAGCTCACTCAAAAAAACAATAATAACAAAATTTCAGAAATTAGAACGAGCATCAACTCAAGAAGCAAACATTCATAAAAACAAAGTTATATTTACATATTATTTAAAGACATTTCTATTTATTACATTAATAAACAATAACTTACAAAATAAATTTCAAAATGATTCCGCTGGAATTTATATAAAGTATAAGCGAAATGTGTGTATTTAAGTATAGATTCCGCTGAAATTTGAAAAATATTTTGGCGGAATATTGGAAATTATTATTACCTTTGTGAGGTTAAATGAAATGTATATGGACAAAAAAATCGTCGGTCGAGAATTTGAATTGGGGCAACTATCCCGCTACTACAAATCAAAGCAATCGGAATTTGTGGCTGTGTACGGTCGTCGAAGGGTTGGAAAAACATTTTTGGTTAGAAATGCTTTTCCGCAAATTGATTTTCAATATACAGCAATGATGAACGTTACGAGACGCGAGCAGTTGGTCTGCTTTGCCAATGCCCTACGAGAACAGGGACTTGTTGATGTTGCGGATTTATCATCGTGGCAGGAGGCATTCGCAGAACTGAAAAGGCTTATATGCACATTGCCCAAGTCGCGGAAAAAAGTCATTTTCCTTGACGAACTGCCCTGGATGGATAAGTCGGATGCGGTTTTCATTGCAGCATTCGAGCACTTTTGGAACAGCTGGGCATCTGCTCGCAACGATATTATGCTCGTCGTCTGCGGTTCGGCAACATCGTGGATGATGGACAAGCTGATAAACAACCGTGGTGGACTTCACAACCGCATTACATTGCACATTCGCCTTGAACCTTTTACGCTCAAGGAAACGGAACTTTATCTGAAATCGCGCAAATTCCGCTGGGGAAGAACCATGATTGCCGAATGTTACATGATTTTCGGAGGCATACCATATTATTTAAGCCTGCTCGATTCTTCCTTAAGTCTTGCAAAAAATGTTGATTTCCTCTTTTTCAGGCAGAACGCAGTGCTTCGTGGCGAATTCAACAACCTATATGCCTCATTGTTTACAAATTCAAAATTATATATAGGTATTGTCCAGTTGCTTGGAAGCAAGAAAAAGGGTCTTTCGCGGGATGAAATAGTCAAAGGTTTGAAAGTAGCAGATGGTGGAACATTCTCGAAGGCATTGGCAGACCTGGAAAACTGTGGTTTCGTTCGTTGCTACACACCCTTCGACAAGAAAAAGAAGACAGCATTGTTCCAGCTTGTTGATTTTTACACCTTGTTTTATCTTAATTTCATTTGGGAGCGCAAGATAAACGACGAGGAATTCTGGTCGAAAAATTCTCGTTCCACACTGCGCAATGCATGGATTGGATATGCATTTGAACAGCTGTGTCTTGCTCATGTAAGGCAGATAAAAAAAGGTCTTGGAATTTCGGGTGTAATCACAAATGTATATTCGTGGCGAAGTAATAAACAAGATGGCGGCGCACAAATAGACCTTGTAATCGACAGAAACGACAATTCCATTACGCTTTGCGAAATGAAATGGACAAACAAGCAATATTCCATAACCGCCGCATACGAGAAAAATCTCAACAACAAAGTCGAAACTTTTATTGAAGAAAACGAGACGGGTAAGTCTGTATTTCTTATAATGATAACTACACAGGGTGTTTTACCTAATTCTCACTCGCAAATTTTAGATAACAATCTGGTATTAAATAATTTATTTGCATAGCTCTCAAAAAGATTCCGCTGAAATCTATATAAAGTATTAGCGGAATGTGTGTTTTATATTATAGATTCCGCTGAAATCTGAAAAATATTTTGGCGGAATGTAACACTTTTTTGTTGGTGTATGCAAAATATTATAAGTCAGTTGTTGGCACTTCCTTATAAAAAAGAGTGTCATTTCGGAAGACAAAGCGAACAGGCGCAGGAACGAGCCTTGTGAGCCTGTCTATCCGTAATCTGATCTCGTTAGCAGATTTCGGACAACCGATTTCTCACTGCTCCCCGTGCCGTATCGCAGGTTCAATCAGGTTTCCGAAATGACAGGCTGGGTGAATTTGCCGACACCAATAAAATCCTTTAACTTGCGAACTGAATGCTTCAAATTAGAGATACTGCAACAAAAAAAGCCGCATTTACGCGGCTTTATATTTGTAATCATTTTTATTTCCTACCAAGCGAAAAGCGGATAGTTTGCCATCATCTTGTTGACTTCGGCGCGAACTTCAGCGATAACCTTTTCGTTTTCGGGATCGCAGAGAACGCGGTCGATGAGGTCAACGATAACAGCCATCTTGTCTTCCTTTACGCCACGGGTTGTGATAGCCGGTGTTCCGAAGCGCAGACCTGAAGTCTGGAACGGGCTGCGGGTGTCGAAAGGAACCATGTTCTTGTTGGTTGTGATGTCGGCTGCAACGAGAGCCTTTTCAGCAACCTTACCGGTGAGTTCCGGGAACTTGGTGCGGAGGTCAACAAGCATCGAGTGGTTGTCGGTACCGCCGCTGACAATCTTGTAGCCCTTAGCCATGAAAGCGTCAGCCAAAGCAGCAGCGTTCTTCTTAACCTGCTTCTGGTATTCCTTGAATTCTGGAGTGAGAGCTTCGCCGAAAGCAACAGCCTTAGCAGCGATAACGTGCTCCAACGGACCGCCCTGGCAGCCTGGGAATACAGCAGAGTCGAGCAATGCCGACATCATCTTAACTTCGCCCTTTGGAGTCTTCTTGCCCCAAGGATTCGGGAAGTCCTGACCCATCATGATGACACCACCACGAGGACCACGGAGAGTCTTGTGAGTAGTAGTGGTAACGATGTGAGCGTACTTAACTGGGTTGTCGAGCAAACCGGCAGCGATAAGACCTGCAGGGTGCGACATATCAACCATAAAGATAGCGCCTATTTCATCGGCAACCTTGCGGATGCGAGCGTAGTCCCATTCGCGGCTGTAAGCTGATGCGCCAGCGATGATGAGTTTCGGCTTGTTTTCGCGAGCAACGCGTTCGAGCTGGTCGTAGTCAACACGACCATCGCTTTCCTTTACGTTGTATTCCAATGCCTTGTAGTTGATACCCGACATATTTACTGGTGAACCGTGTGAAAGGTGTCCGCCGTGTGCGAGGTTAAGACCGAGGAAGGTGTCGCCAACATTGAGGCATGCAAGGAAAACAGCCATGTTTGCCTGTGCGCCCGAGTGCGGCTGTACATTTGCCCAGCAAGCGCCGAAGATCTTTTTCAGTCTTTCTATAGCGAGGGTTTCGCTCTGGTCAACAACTTCGCAACCACCATAGTAACGCTTTCCTGGATAACCTTCAGCGTACTTGTTTGTCATTACCGAACCCATAGCTTCCATTACCTGGTCGCTTACAAAGTTCTCCGATGCGATGAGCTCGATGCCCTTCATCTGTCTTTCTCTTTCCTTTTTTATAAGGTCGAAAATTTGTTCATCTCTAACCATGATGTATTTTTATTTAATTTTTAATGTGTTTTGAAATTTTCGGCAAATGTAATAATTATTTGTCACAATGAGGATTCAAAAAAAAAGAAATGTTTCAGGGTTTCTAGGTTTCTAGGTTTGAGGTTGTTTGAAACCTGTCAATGCCTGAAATAGGTTGACCGTTTTTATTCACTAAAACAGTAAAATAAAAAAAGGTCAACAATGGAAAAATTAACAGTAGAAGAAAGGCAAAGA
>CADAXK010000019.1 GCA_902791865.1 uncultured Bacteroidia bacterium | reverse complement strand
TACATGTACGGATGGTCGGACCGCTACAGCGACCAGCCAGTAATAAGTGCGCTCTATGCAGGTGAGTACACGGTAAGCGTAGTCGATGCCAACAGTTGTACATATTCTACCAATGTTACAATCAATCCGAGCTATGCAGACTGCCTCAAGATACCGAATGTATTCACACCAAACGGCGACGGCATCAACGATACCTGGGAGATTGGAAATATTGACATGTTCCCGAAAGCGCACATATATGTATTTAATAGGTGGGGACAGCTCCTGTATGAAGCAGAAGGAACAGAAGGTAGTTGGGATGGTAAGATAAGAGGCGGCAGCATGGCTCCAGCAGGTGTTTATATGTACATAATTAATTTGAATACTGGCAACGAAGCATACGAAGGTACATTGACAATAATATATTAAGTATATCAAGTTCAAGGAATAGGGATGGTTTTCCATCCCTATTTTTGTTTTATATGACTATTTTTTTTGCTTAATAGTGTGTGGAAAAAAAATATTTTGTAATTTTGTGCATCATTTTTGAAAAGTTAAATAAAATAAAAGTTATATGTCAGGACATAATAAATGGTCAACGATTAAGAGAAAGAAAGGCGCATTGGACGCTAAGAGATCAAAGATTTTCTCAAAGTTAGCAAAGGAAATAACAATAGCAGTAAAGGAAGGCGGAGGAACCGACCCCAACTATAATGCAAAGTTGAGACTTGCAGTTCAGAATGCAAAGGGTGTTAACATGCCTAAGGATAACATTGAAAGAGCTATCAAGAAAGGTGATCAGGATGGTGCAAACTTCATGGAAATTACCTTCGAAGGATACGCTGCTCATGGTATTGCATTGTTCGTTGAATGCTTGTCCGACAACAACAACAGGACAGTTTCTTCAGTTCGTGCAGCTTTCAACAAGTTCAACGGAACTCTCGGAACAAACGGTTCGTTGAGTTTCCTTTTCGAACGCAAGGGTGTATTTGAGATTCCAATGTCAGATTCAATCAACATGGACGATTTTGAACTCGAAATAATTGACGCTGGTGCTGAAGACATCGAAATGGATGATGAAACCATAACAGTAACTAGCTCATTCGAAGACTTTGGCGCAGTAAACAAGAAATTGGAAGAAATGAATATTGTTCCTACCTGTGCCGAACTCAGAAGAATTCCGAACGACACCAAGGTTATTTCACCCGAAGATGCAAAGGGTGTTTTGAAGCTCATAGATGTTCTTGAAGACGACGATGATGTTGTAAATGTATTCCACAATATGGAAATGACAGACGAAATCATCGCTTCAATGGAAGAATAGAAGATTATTTATTGATGATATTAAGGTCGGAAACTCATTTCCGACCTTTTTTATATGAGTCCTTGTGTCCTTCGGGATTTGTAATCACGAAGGTAAGAATATAAGGATATTATATCCGCCAGACATTAAAAGTATCTTTTCTTGGACTTGTGTTTAATATCTTGATTTGTAGTTGTTTATATGTTTTTAAATGTTCCAGATGCAATATTTTTCAAAAAAAAGTGAAAAAACATTTTGCCATGTTATTTTGATATGCTAATTTTGCAGTCCCAAAACGATGGGAATTTTGGTCCGATCGTCTAATGGTTAGGACGTCAGATTTTCATTCTGGTAATCGGGGTTCGATTCCCCGCCGGACTGCGAAAGCCGCTGATAAAGCGGCTTTTTTGTTTGGTACAATGTACCTCTTCTATAATTTGCCAAAGTAAACTTGCATTCCCATGAATTTTGCTTATCTTTGCAACCATGAAAAGATATTTGTTTTTGTTTTTATTGTTTCTGTCCGCCGAAATTTTTGCGCAGGGAATAGCAAGAGTTTCGGTGGATACTTTATCTACCGCCGACAAGTATGTGAAGATTGTAATATACGACAATATGACTTGGGATTCGCTTACAATGCCAAAACCCAAGCACATAAACTCGGAACAGTACGATTCCGATTGGGTTACAACCGACCATAATGCCTATAGGAATTTTGACATTGCAACGCTTCCCGATACCATAGTTTTGCCGCTCATCGAGGATTCCACAGACTTCTGTATGCCGCGCATTGGCTTTGTGTATTCAAAGTACGGCTGGCGGCACGGACGCGCTCACACCGGAAGCGACATACCTCTAAATGTAGGCGATCCCGTATATTCGGCTTTCGAAGGCAAGGTTAGGTATACTGGATATTGCGGAGGCTACGGAAATTTGGTCGTTGTGCGTCACGCCAACGGACTAGAAACATATTACGGGCATTTGTCGAAGATTCTTGTCCGCGAAAATGAGCCTGTTGATGTTGGCGAGGCTGTTGGTCTTGGTGGAAGCACGGGACGAAGCACAGGTCCGCACCTGCATTTTGAGACCCGATACAAGGGCTTTCCGTTCGACCCCGAGACGATTGTCAACTGGAAGGACACAACCCTGCGTTGCGACACACTCGTGCTACCGCGCAACAAGCTTAATTCAACGGCAAGGTATTCTTCATCGTCTTCCTCTTCATCTTCGGCAAGTACGGTAGAGACTGGTGATGGTACATATCATATCATCCGTCAGGGCGACACATTGAGCGCTCTTGCTCGCAAATATGGTACCTCGGTTAGCAAAATATGTTCACTTAATAACAATCTCACACCTAATACTGTGCTTCAACTGGGGCGCAAAGTCCGTGTAAGATAGTTAGTTGCGGATGTAAGATTCGTCAAAGAAAAAACATGGAATATTTTTGAACAGAATTTTGTGGATTAAAAAAAAAGCAGTACCTTTGCCGTCCAAAAATTAGTAAGAATAATTAAAAGTTAAATACAATGAAAAAGGGAATACATCCTGATAAGTATCGCTTGGTAGCATTCAAGGACATGTCGAATGAAAATGTTTTCATTACCAAGTCAACCGCTAACACAAAAGAAACCATAGTTGTTGATGGTGTTGAGTATCCTTTGTACAAGCTTGAAATTTCCAACACATCTCACCCGTTCTACACTGGTAAGATTAAGCTTGTTGATACCGCAGGTCGTGTTGATAAGTTCCGTAACCGCTATCAGAAGCATTTGGAACAGCGTGCTGCTGCAAAGAAGTAGTAGCATTCTTGCAATATTAAAGGATAGGGAATACCCGTTGGGCTTTCCCTTTTCTTGTTTGTATATGCCATTAAATTTATAAGTATATGAAGAATTGTTTTTATTTGTTAATTTTGTTTGTATTCACTATGGTATCGTGCAATAGCAACAAGACAGAAACTGTAGAAGAAAACAGCAAGTGCGAACAGCAATGTTCAGAACAGAAAAATCAGGTAGTAGAATGCATAATGAGCCGTCGTAGCATCCGTGCCTACAAGCCAGAACAGATAAAGGATGAGGAATTGAAGACCATCCTCGAATGCGCTATCAACGCACCGAGCGCTCGCAATTCGCAGCCGTGGGAAGTTCGCGTAATGCAGAACAAGGAGGCTATCGATAATCTCAACAAGGAAGTAATCGCCGACATGATTGAGAAGCGTCCCGAAGCAAAGGAACGTTTTGCCGATGAAAATGCAAGCGTTTTCTTCCATGCACCTACCTTGCTTGTTGTTGCTTACGACACAACCCAATACTGGGGACAGAGCGACTGCGGTATGCTTGTACAGAACATTTTGCTTGCTGCCGAATCGATGAACATCGGTTCGTGCGCTGTTGGTTGCTGCCGCGAATACATCAATTCACCGAAGGCTGCCGACTTCGTGAAGGGGCTTAACCTTCCCGAAAACTATGTGGTTTACCTTACAGTAACCCTCGGCTACAAGGACGAAAATCCCGATGCCAAGCCGCGCGACGACAAGAAAGTTGCGTATATGGAATAAAATGTAGTGATTATGCCAAATGAAAAAAGCTTCGATTTACGAAGCTTTTTTTGTTTCTAAGTATTCCAACCATTAAAATTTGGCAATTAGAAACCAAAAACAGGATGTCATGCTGAACTTGTTTCAGCATCTGATTCTGTTTTTGCTGAACACCAAATCTTCGAACCATCGCAATGCTTTGCGATAATACGGTATCAAATCATTGACTGAATCTTCCGCTTCGATACTTCGACAAGCTCAGCAAGCGAAGCTCAGTGAGCGTAATCTTTTGAATCTTTGAATTTTTAAATTATTAAATCAGCGAAGCTGATCTTGAATCTTTAAATTTCCTCTCACTGCATCCTTTCCATCAAATCCATGATGTCAGATTCCATGGATTCCGTTCTCGGCTGTTCAAGGAATCTGCAGAGTTCCTCGCCGTTCTTGTAGAAGACAATTGCAGGAAGAAATTGAACATAATAATCTTCTACATTGAGCACATCTACCGTAATTTTGCTGTCGAGGCAAATGAATGTCACAGGAATATCCTTGAAATAGTCGAGGTCGAAAATTTTGCAGAAACGTGGAACTTCGCGCCTAGAATTGCTTTCCCAAGTTCCCATGAAAACCTGTACGCTGTCGAATTTCTCTGGCAGTTCAAAGTTGAAGGTTTCGGTTTTTACCGTATATGATTCGTATTCTGCCTTGAACCATCCACCACCATGATTTTCGAGTGCTTCGCGGGTGCAGTAGCCATATAGTATGTCGTTGCCAGTCTTTTCATCGTGTATAGTTCTGTTGAGTTGCGAAAACGCACTGAATGAACCAAGAACAAAAGTCAGTGCGATAATTATAAGTTTCTTTTCCATAGTTTTATCTGTTAAATTTTAGTTTCATTGCCGATTTGCCATTTATGATATTCCCATTGTCGAAGACGATTTCTCCATTCACTAATGTTTTGACTATCTTTGAATTGAAAGCATGTCCTTCCAATGGCGACCATTTGCATTTATACATCAGGTTGTCTTTTGTAACTTCGTATCTTGCATTCGGGTCAACAAGCACAAGATCTGCAAAATAACCTTTTCTAATGAATCCGCGCCTATCTATATGGTATAGCCGTGCAGGATTGTGGCTCATCCACCTTACAATGTCTTCGATTTCGAAATAACCGCGCTGTGCGAGTTCTATCATCACTTGTAGCGAGTGTTGTACCATTGGTGCGCCTGATGGACATTTGGTGTAGGGTGCGCATTTTTCTTCCCAAGTGTGTGGAGCGTGGTCGGTAGCGACTACATCTATCTTGCCATCTTTAAGTGCTTGTATAAGAGCAAGTCTGTCCGATTCGTACTTTACTGCAGGATTCCATTTTATGCGCGATCCGAGCCGTTTGTAGTCATCACTGTTGAAGAACAAATGATGTACGCAGACTTCGGCGGTTATTTGCTTTTCGTTCAGTGGTTTGTCCGATAGTAAGGAAATTTCCTTTTCGGTACTGATGTGGAAAATATGTAGGTGTGCGCTAGTACGTTTCGCTATTTCTGCAGCTTCGCTACTCGATTTATAGCAGGCATCTGCAGATCTTATTTCGCAATGCTTTTCCATTGGTATGTCATCGCCGTAAATTTCCTTCATGCGGTTTAGGTTTTCGGCAATTATGCCGTCATCCTCGCAATGGGCTGCGATTATGGTGGGGGAGACCTGCATTATTTTTTCAATGGCGTTCTTGTCCTTGACAAGCAGATTGCCGGTTGATGAACCGAGGAACAATTTTACGCCAGCAACCTCTGATGTGTCGATTTTTGCGATGTCATCGATGTTGTTTTCAGTTGCACCAATGAAAAACGAGTAGTTGACAAGGGAATTTTCCCCAGCAATGTCGAATTTTTGTTTCAAAAGTTCGTCATTTATGGTTGGCGGATTGGTATTTGGCATTTCCATATATGATGTTACGCCACCAGCCGCCGCGGCTCTCGATTCCGAATAAATGTCGGCTTTTTGTGTGGATCCTGGTTCGCGGAAATGAACTTGGTCATCAATTACGCCTGGCAGAAGAAGCAATCCTGTTGCATCTATTTCGTTGTCGAAACATCCTTGTATTTTCCCGCAAGGTGCGATTTCATCAATAAATTCGTTTTCAATAGCCACATCGAGCAGAGCTTTTTGACCCTCGTTTACAATCGTTGCATTTTTTATAAGTGTTCTCATTGCTGTCATTTCTATTGGCAAAGGTATTATTTTAATGCCATTGTGCAAAAAAATAAATTTCTTTCTTGTCTCTGCGAAAAATGTATTACTTTTGCGGTCGGGTAAGTCTTATACGACCAGCTCCCTCTGAATCCTCCAGGTTCGGAAGAAAGCAAAGGTAAGAGGTTGTAGCGGTGCGATATGAGTAGCTTACCCTTTTTTTGTGGCTACGCCTACGGCGTTTTATGGGCAGGCGCCGTTTCTGTAGAGACGCCCCATGGCACGTCTTTACAGGTATGCCGCCCGTTTAAATGTTTCAAGTTTCTATGGCTTTGCCGTTTCAGTGGCTGGTGCCGTTTCTGGTTTCATGTTTAACGTTTCTCGTTCAAAGTTTAACAGTTCAATCGTAAATCGTAAATCGTAAACCGAAAATATTTTTGCATCTAGTTGCCAACTTAGAAACCCAAAAACTTTTAAACTTAGAAACAACCTATCCTTTGTGTTTCTATTTTTTGTAATTTTGTGGGCAAATTAGTCATAGCGTTTTGGATATGAACTGTATAGTTGTTGACGATAGCGAAATGGTGCAGAAACAGATTGCTGGTTTCATCGAGAAGTCTGGCTTTTTGACTTGTTGTGGAACATTTGCAAATCCTATAGGCATTGAGACTTGCATCGAGGAGAACAATGTTTCGTTGATTTTCCTTGACATTGAGATGCCGCAGATGAGCGGTTTCGACTTCCTTGACAAATACAAGAAAAACATCCAGATAATAGTCATATCGGCAAGCAGGAAATATGCGCTCGATGCCTACGACTACGACATAACTGACTATCTATTGAAGCCAATTGCTTACGAAAGATTTCTTGTCGCAGCAAATAAGGCAGTCGAAAAGCATATCTTGCAAAAACATTTGAACGATGAACATCTCGCATAGGGAACTTTTCCTTAATTACATTGGACAGACATCCGAAAGCCCATATCTTGTTGAAATAGAACGCGCAAAGGGCGTATATATGTATGGTCCCGATGGAAAGAAATATTTCGACCTTATTTCGGGCGTTTCGGTAAGTTCGCTCGGACATTGCAACGAAAATGTTGCCGCAGCCGTGCGCGAGCAGGTTGACAAGTACATGCACCTAATGGTTTATGGCGAGTTTGTTCAGTCACCACAGGTGGAACTTGCAGAATATCTTTGCGGAATGTTGCCGAAGAAATTTGACAATGTTTATTTCGTAAATAGCGGTAGCGAAGCCATCGAAGGTGCAACAAAGCTCGCAAAGCGTTATACTCGACGTCGCAAGATGTTCTCGTTTGTGAATGCCTATCATGGAAGTACACAAGGAGCATTGAGCCTTTGTGGAAACGAGGATTTCAAACGTTCTTTCCGTCCTTTGCTCCCCGATGTATATCACTTGGAACTCAACAACTTTGACCAGCTCTCGCAGATAGATGAAGATACGGCTTGCGTTGTTCTTGAGTCTATTCAAGCAGAGGGCGGTGTGATGGTTCCGACGGTTGAATATATGCAGGAATTGCGTTCTGTTTGCACGAAAAAGGGCGCATTGCTCATCCTTGATGAAATCCAGACTGGTTTTGGTAGGACAGGCAAGATGTTCGGATTTATGCACTTTGGCATTGAGCCTGATATTATTTGCTTTGCAAAGGCCTTGGGCGCAGGAATGCCGATAGGTGCTTTTGTCTCATCGCGAAAGATAATGTCGTCGTTTATGACCGACCCAGTTTTGGGACACATAACGACTTTTGGGGGACACCCGGTTTCTGCAGCAGCTGCACTTGCTGGTGTGAAAATCATAAACGAGTCGGGCATTGTGGATACTATTCAAGCTAAAGCCGACAGATTTATTTCCAACTTGAAATCGCATCCGATGATAAGCGAAATAAGGGGCAAGGGCTTGTTGCTCGCCGTTGAGATTGGTTCCTTCGACAATGTGCTGAAATTCATCAAGCGTGCAATAGCAAACGGACTTATTTCCGACTGGTTTATTTTCCACGATACAGCCTTCCGTATTGCTCCGCCGTTGGTAATTTCAAACGATGAAATAGATGAGGCAAGCGAACTCATAATAAAAACTCTCAACGAGATATAAAAACATTGGTGTTCGCTATCCTCTGTCTGTCATTCCACAAAACAGAACGAACAGCATAAGGAACGTTGCTTGTGAGTTCGTTTGTGCGGAACTGAAAGTCGCGACACGAAGATAGCAATCTCCCATTAGTACACAAAGGAGATTGCTCGCAGGCTTCGCGAGGTTGCAAGCAACGTTACGGACAGCAGTCTTCACAACGCTCCCCATTCCGTATCGCGTGTTACGACTAGCTTCCGTACCTTTAGCTCACGCAGCGAAGCAAGTAAATGACAAGTCCCTTTATTAATATTATCATCTAGTCGACAGATAATATTGTAATTATATGTGTTATCCCATTCTTTAGCGGACACAAAAAAAGCAAGCATAAATTGATGCTTGCCGTAAGTGTTTTGGGAAAGCAAAATGCTATCCTATTTCCTTGATTTAAGTTCTTCAATCAGAGCAGGTACAATTTTCTTGTAATCGGCAACAACCTTGTAGTCGGAGCATGCGAAAATAGGAGCATTCTCGTCCTTGTTGATGCTGATAATCAGACCAGAATCCTTTATGCCACAGGTGTGATGTGCTGCACCGGATACGCCTATGCCAAGATATGCTTTCGGACGCACTGCAATTCCACTGGTGCCTATCATAGCTTTTTCGTTGCTAACCCAGCCAGCATCTAGAACAGGACGGGTGCAACCGTTTGCTCCACCAAGAAGACTTGCAAGCTCTTCCAACTTCGACCACTCTTCCTTTGAGCCTATGCCAAAACCACCAACTACTATGCAGTCGGCTTCAGTCAGCGACTTGCAGGTTTCGTGTTCCTTTTCAACCTTTACGACTTTCATTCTGTCGAAACCCTTCAGTTCGCACGAGAAATCTTCCACTACGCCGTCTTTCTGGACAAAGTCCAACTTCTTGGTAATGCCAGCCTTTATTGATGCAATTTGTGGACGATGGTTCGGGATATAAATGTCGCCAAGAACCTTGCCTCCAAAGGCAGGAACTACTTGTGTAAACTGTCCGTTTTCAAGTATTTTGAGGGCAGTGCAATGTGCAGCAAGACCTGTACGCAACTTTGCTGCTACTGTCGGTGCAAGTTCGCTTCCGAGAGCGGTTGCGCCAATCAGCACAATTTCTGGATGATATGCATTAATAATTCCTGCCAATGCTTCACCGTAAAGGTCTGAACGATAGTTCTCTAGTTGAGGGCTGTCGAATGCAACAACTTTGTCGGCACCATAACCGAAAAGTGTCGGAGCGTATTTTTTCACATCATTGCCAACCATTGCTGCGATTACCCAGCTGTCGTTGTTGCGCATTGCTTTCAGCCTGTTGGCTTCGCCAAGCAGTTCCAGCGAATTTTCGCAAACCTTGTCATCACCGACTTCGGCAAATACCATTATGTTCTTGTATGAATTAATTTCCATCATAAAGTCCCTTATATCTCGTGTCTGCGTAGTTTGCACGCCTACATATATATTTTTCTTTTCCTGAATTTCCATTACTTTATCCCTGCTTTATAAAGTTCATCCACAATGCGTTTTGCAATTTCTTCTGGAGTGCCGTCAATCTTTTCCGACTTGCGTCCCATTTCTGGCGATGCAATTCCGCCAGGTTGTGTTGGCGAGCCTTTCAGTCCGACAAAATTTGGGTCGGGTTCAATATCGTTGGCTGTAAAAACATTGAAAGGTTTCTGTTTTGCCTTCATCAAGCCCATTATGCTTACAAACCTTGGTTTGTTCACCTTGCGCGTAACGCCAACGACAGCAGGAAGTCCGATTTCGTAGTCGATGCTTCCGTTGTCCTGCTTTGCAGTAACGAAAATGTTACTTCCATCGCAGTCTATTTTGGTAACATTCATTACATGAGGCATTTCGAGCCATTCGCCAAGCTGTGCCGAAACTTGTGCTGTGCTTCCGTCATCGCTTTCGTTGCCAGTAATTACAAGGTCGAAGTCGCCTGCTTTTCTGATTGCTGCCGACAAAATATTTGATGTTGCAAGCGTGTCGGAACCAGCAAATGCGCGGTCGCTGATGAGGTAGGCTTCATCGGCACCCATTCCGAGAGCCTGCATTATGGTATCCTTCATTGTCGGGGGGGCCATAGTGAATACTGCTACTTTTCCGCCGTGCTTTTCCTTAAATGAAATTGCCGCTTCGAGAGCGTGCTTGTCCAAGTCGCTAATTACTGTGGGAATTCCCGAACGGTCCCATGTCTTTGTTACCGGATCTATCTTTATCTGGTCGTAGTATTTCGAGTCAGGAACCGGCTTTACACAAACTGCTATGTTCATACGAATATTTTTTTGCAAAGATACAATATTATTTACGATTGACGATTTTAGATTTACGATTTTATACTGGGCAAAAAGGCTAAAAGAAGAGAAGGCTAAAAGTCAAAAATGGCTTTAAGCCTGTTAGCCTTTGAGCCTGTAAGCCTAGAAATTTTCAAAACGCCGCAGGCATTCAAACGAGCGAAGCCTTAGAACGGATATCCGATACCGAAATTCAGCGTAAACTTGTTAACCTTGAATGGCTTAAACGATTCGAACCAAGCATCGGTACCTGTTAGCGATGGGTTGTACACTGGGATTCCAATGTCGAAACGAAGGACGAGGAACTTAAGGTCGAAACGTAGTCCGAAACCTGTTCCCATCGCAATTTGCTTATAAAATTCAGTAAATTTGAACAATGCGCCAGTTCTGTTATCATTTTTGTCAATAGCCCAGATGTTTCCCGCATCGATGAAAAGTGCACCCTGTAGGAACGAAACTATAGAAAAACGATATTCCATGTTGAACATCAACTTCATGTCAGCAATTTGGTCGTAGTTGCGGTAGATGTTGGAGTAGGAGCCAGGACCAAGAGTGCGCACTTGCCATGCTCTAATGTCGTTGGCACCACCTATGAAATACCTTTTTACGAAAGGCAAACCTTTGGTTGAGTTGCCATACGGAAGTCCAATGCCGAAAAATGCACGGTAAACCATTGTGTTTCTCTCATCTATGATGTTGTAGAAGCGGTAATCAAAGTCGGCTTTTACATACTGTGCAAATTCGACGCCGAGAAGCTTATACGAATCCGATTCCTTCTCGATCTTGCATGCTGAATATATGCCGTACAATAAGTTTCCGCATGTTTCGACATTTAGCCAGAAATAAGTGAAGTTCCTCTTTACGTTTACATTCTGGTTGTTGAATATCATATCGTAACTGAAAACCATGAGGAATTGGTCTTCATACGAATACTTGATGTATAGGTTTTGTATTCTTCGCCTGAAGTCCTCGCTGAAATCGAGAATTTTTACCCAGTACAGTTCTATTGGGTTTATGTAGTGCGTGATGTTTTTGTTCTTGTATCCAATCCAGCTGTAGCCGAAATTAAGGTTCGCAATGGTGCGAGTGTAGTCTGGGCGGTTTTGGTAGTTGAACGAAACGCTTAATTGTGTTTTGGGGTCGTGGCGTTTGATGAACTCGAAATTGTTAAAGAAGGGAAGGAGCAGTTTTGGGAAAGTTAGCTTGATTTCCCCACCATATTCGAGCGTATTGAAGAATTTCGACTTGATTTCCTTGTTTGTTACTGTGTCAAAAATTGCTGATGTCTGGAACGAAATGTTTGCTTTTGCCGAAAAAATCTGTGCACCACGGAAAATATTTCTGTTCTTGTACGACAATACCCCAGCCATACCTAAGTTGCCCGATGTGTTGCTGCCTTCAAGTTCTATGTTGAACGATTGTCGTTTCATTGGAGCAAGGTAAATGTTGGCATCGAGGAAACGCTTGCTGATATTCTCAAGGTGAACCTCTTCTATGTCGGGCGGAGTAAGCTTAATGTTTATTAGGCGGAACTGCTTTAGGCTCGACAGGTGGCTGTATGTGTCCTCTACATCGCGTATGCTGTACTTTTCATCCGGCTTGAAGAAGCACGATTGCATGAATACCGATGTTTTGTGCGACATCTTGCCGTCGTATGTAAACTTTATGCCGTCCTTGACGAACATGTTTGTCTGTTTTCCTATCGAATCATTGTTCTTGGTAAGGTCGTAATTCGTGTATATGTTTACATTTCGTATTGTTTGACTCTGGAAAGCATCGTCTACGGCATTTTCCGTCTTTTGTATGCTGGTGGTAAGTTTCACGGTGCAGTCGCCTTGGAGAGTGTCTGCAAAGAAATGCACATTGTTTATGGAGAAGTAGTAGTAGCCGTTGAGTTTGAAGAACCTCGTTATACGTTCCCTCTCGGCTTTCAAGGTATCGGTATTGAAGCTATGTCCTTTCTTTATGATGGTATTTGCGGTGTCGGAGAAAAACAGTTCTCTGATTGTTTCGTCCGAAATGTCGTAACTGATATCCGATATTTTGTATGATGGACCAGATGTGATGGTGTATTTTACCTTTGCTTTCTTATGTTTGTTGAAGTGTTCTTCTACGCTTACCGATGAACGGTAGTACGATTGGCTTGCCATGTATGCATTTATGTTTTCTATGCTTTTGTTTGTTGCCTCAATTGCATAAATGGTAGGTTCTTCTCCTATTGAATTTGCAAGTTTTTCTTTCCATTTGCGAGGTTTGCCACTTTTCATGAAATTATATACATGCAGATTGAATGGTACTAATCCGAGTATTTTTTTGTTGCTCTTCTGGCTTAAAGTAAGCATGAGGTCTTCCTCTTTTATGCTATTGTTGTCGCACTTAACCTTGTTTTTTACAAGAAGGTATTCTCCTTCGCCAACAAATTTTGTCGCACGGCAAGAGGTCATTGTGACAAGCAATACGAATATTGAAGCCAGCAATAAAACATATATACACGATATGTAGGTTCGGCAACCCATAATGTCGCAAAAGTAATAAATCAATCATTATTGTCCGAAAAATAATTGTAGATTGTTTTGCAGCTGGGTATAAAAAAGGAGTGGCTTTTACATTTGGCCACTCCTGTGATATTTTTGTGTATAGTTGATTAATTCCGTTATGGTTAGAATTTACATCCAAGCGTAAAAGATATTTGATGGCGATTGAACTTTACCTTGCTCGGATCGCTTGATACAAGGCCTTCGTACATATAGTACACATACGAATTTTGCAGGTACGAGTATGCAATGTCGAAGAAGAAATAGTTAGTGCGGAATCCCAGTCCAGCGCTTACGAGCCATGTATTGGAGTTGCTATTTGGCGATGAACTCTTGTATGGGCTTGTATAATATGCACCTCCGAGTCGCATGTTCAGTGCTCCTAATCTATATTCGGCACCTAACTTTACGCAGTGTCCCACCTTGTAGTTGTTTATGATATTTTGTGTTTCAGTTGCAAAATCATAGTCCTCGCTTCTCATTTTTATCGAGTTGTAGTTTGCAAGGTCGTAATCAAAGTTAATTAGAATGTGTTCGTTTGGAATAACGCAGATGCTAGCATTTGCCCTAAGTGGCGACAGTATGTTGTACTCGAATTCGCCTTCTGGCGACTGGTATGTCATTGTGGAGTCTCCAAGCTGTGTTGCGCATGCCGTGTTGTATCTGTCCCTAAGGCTCAGCGATGTCGGTGTATGTATTGATGCTCCGAACCTTATCATTTCGATTGGTGAGTAAAGTATGCCGAGCTTGAAATTAACGCCGCTTCCTGTAGTTCTTACATAATCCTCGAAAGAAAAGGTTTTCGGTCCGTTTGTGACGTTTTCCCTATTTTCATACGATATTATGTTCTGCCTGTAGTTTACCGACTGTATTCCAAGGTTCATACCTACAAATATTTTGTGCTTGAAGTTGAATGCAATAGCGATATTGTATTCTCCAAGTGAACCTTTCTTTGTTATTCTTTGGCTTTGCTTTTCGCCGTACTGGTCGTATGCGCTAACATACTGGTCGGTTATTGTATCAGCAATAGGGTCGATGAGGTATGTTTCCCATGCAAGGTGGCTGTAGAACGGATCGTTGTCGCCAAGTGCTGAATAGTTTGTGCCGTTGGCTCTTGTTGCAAACCAGTCGGTAAGTGAACTATTGTCGTTTATGCCAGTTATGCCTACATTCTCCGAGAACTTGTTAAGCTTGTTGTATGAAAATCCCCATACGAAATAGGTTAATCCTATGTTGTCGTTTTTTCTTTCTATTGCCTGTACGAAGGAAGCTTCGTTGATGTCGAAGTAGTTTGCGCTGTAGTCGCGGTTCTTTGTTCCAAGATACGAAGATTCGGTGTTGTTAATCTTGAAACTTGGCGAGAACGAGAGCTGAGTTGTCTTGTAAACGCCCATGCTTGCAGGGTTGAATCCGATTACTGACGGGTCGGCTCCCAATGCTCCGAACGAACCTGCCATTCCGTTGGCGCGTGCTGTACCGCTAGGCATATAGAAAGAATACCTTAATGCGTCGGTTTCATTCTGTGCTATTGCCAATGCGCACAGAAATATTGCAAATATGCTAAATACTAACTTTTTCATGACTTATCTCCTTCCTGAACTTGAGTGTGACGATGAACTTGAATGTGATGAGCTAGAGCTCGAGTGAGAAGAACTTGAATGCGATGACGAAGAACTTGAATGAGAACTTCCGCTGTAACTGCTGCTTGAGCGAGAACTGCTACTGCTTGATGAAGGTGAGTAACTTCTGCTCGAACTGCTTGAGGAGTTGTAGCTTCCGCTTGATGACGGTCTGCTGCTCGAACTCGAAGAACTGCTGTTGTAAGACCTTGAGCTGCTTGAACTGCTGCTCGATGATGGTCTTGAAGATGAATTATAACTGCTAGAACTACTGCTCGATGGTCTTGATGTTGAACTACTTGAGCTGCTGCTCGATGAAGGTCTGCTGGAACTTGAAGAGCTGCTGCTTGAGGGTCTCGACGATGAGTTGTAGTTGCTCGAACTTGAACTGCTCGGCTTGTTGTAGCTGCGGTTGCTGCTCGACGAGTTTACCCTGTTACTTGAATTGTTGGAAGGTTCCTTGCTTGTCGTAGAACTTGAGTTGTTGCTGACAGATGAGTTATCTCTGTTGCTCGAGTTGTTATTATTACTTGCAGGTTCCTTGGTTGCAGATGAACTGCTAACATTTTCGGAAGAGTTTATCCTCGATGTCGAATTTCCGTTTGCAGGTTCCTTGGTGGCACTTGACCCAGAATTTATTCTGTTGCCGTTATCTTTAGTTTCGGAGCTACCATTTGAAACTCTAGTTGCGTTTGCCCCATTATTGTCATCTGCTCGTGAGGTTGTTGCGCTAGAATTATCAATAATTCTGCCTGTATTTGTAGTTGGATTTTTTATAGTGGTTGTTGTTGTGGTGGTATTGTTGTTGCCGCTATTGCTACCGCTTATAAAGCGTCCGCTACCTCCGTTGTAGCCACTCATCGAACCGCGGTGTCCATAGTAGGTTGAACCGAAAACGTTGTCGTCGTTTGGTCCATGTCCGTTGTTATGACCATGGTTGTGTCCATGATGATTGTGATGGTTGTGCCAGTATCCGTAATCGTTCCATCCCCATCCGTAGTAATGGCTGTAATATCCATAGTGGTGGTGATAGTATGGTGTGTAGTAATATGGCGAGTAGTACCACGAATAGAAGTACGGATCGTAGTAGTAACTGTACGAATAATAAGGTGTGTACCACGGATCCCAATATGGGTCGTAGTAATACACAGGCGTATAGTATGTACCGAACCTGCGGAAGTGCGAGGTGTAATAGTAGTCGTCGCCTATGTAGTAATAGTTGTTTTCGATGTAGTTCCCACTGCCGTCGTAGTCGTAGTAGCTGTCGCTATTGCCATAACTATAATCGTCGGAATATGATTTGTTGTCGCCTTCGGTGTAATATGTTACAGTACCGTCGTCGTTGTGATAATATCCGTCTTCGGGGTTATATGTGCCTTCGGGAGTAGTTGGATTGCTTTCGTAATTGTCGGCGGTTGTAGTTTTTGAAGGCATCACTTCTTCCTTGCTTTTGCTGTAGTAAGCATCATCGTAAACCTTTGTTGTATAAAGGTTTGACTCGCAAGATGCTAGGGTGAGAAGCACAATGGTCAATATGTAAAACAAATGTTTCATAGTGATGAAATTTTTTCTAATTTTGTAACTTCAAAAATAATAATTTTTTTAACGCAATAACAAATTTTATACCAAGATAAGATGGCAAAGTTGACGAAGAGATCTGAGAATTATTCTCAATGGTACAACGAGCTTGTTGTTCAGGCAGATCTGGCGGAACAGTCCGCAGTTAGAGGATGTATGGTTATCAAGCCTTACGGTTATTCGATATGGGAAAAGATGCATGATATTCTTGACAAAATGTTCAAGGAAACAGGTCACACAAACGCATATTTCCCGCTATTTATTCCAAAGTCGTTTTTCAGTCGCGAAGCCGACCATGTTGAAGGTTTTGCAAAGGAGTGCGCAGTGGTAACTCATTATCGTCTTCGCACCAATGCCGACAAGACGGCTGTTGAAGTCGACCCAGAAGCAAAACTAGAGGAAGAACTCATTGTTCGTCCGACTTCCGAAACCATAATCTGGAATACCTACCGCAACTGGGTTAAGTCGTACCGCGACCTACCTATACTTGTTAACCAGTGGGCAAATGTTGTTCGTTGGGAAATGCGTACTCGTTTGTTCCTGCGTACTGCCGAATTCCTGTGGCAGGAAGGTCATACCGCACACGCTACCAAGGAGGAGGCTATGGAAGAAGCCGACAAGATGGTTCACGTTTATTCCGACTTTGTCGAAAATTACCTTGGTGTTCCGGTAGTTATCGGTCGCAAGACCGACAGCGAGCGCTTTGCCGGTGCCGAAGAAACTTTCTGCATCGAGGCTCTCATGCAGGACGGAAAGGCTTTACAGGCTGGTACTTCGCACTTCCTTGCACAGAATTTCGCAAAGGCATTCGACGTTACTTTCCTCAACAAGGAAAACAAGCCCGAATATGTATGGGCAACTTCGTGGGGCGTTTCTACCCGTCTGATGGGTGCGCTCATTATGGCTCATTCTGATGACAATGGTCTTGTTTTGCCGCCGCATCTGGCTCCTATTCAGGTTGTCATCGTTCCTATTTACAAGACCGACGAACAGCTTGCTATGATATCGGAACGCGTAAACGAACTTTGCGCAAAACTGAAGGCTGCTGGCATAAGCTACAAGTACGACGACCGCGACACTCAGCGTCCGGGATTCAAGTTTGCAGAGTGGGAAATGAAGGGAGTTCCTGTACGTCTGGCAATTGGTCCTAACGACTACGAAAACCATACATGGGAAGTTGCCCGCCGCGACACTCTGACCAAGGAAAATGTTGCAGATGATGGCATTATCGAACACATCAAGAACTTGCTCGAGGACATCCAGAAGAACATCTACAAGAAGGCATACGACTATAGGGCAGCACATACCTATAAGGTTGACACATGGGACGAGTTCAAGCGCGTAATCGAGGAAACTCCAGGCTTCATTCTTGCACACTGGGACGGTACTGCAGAAACCGAAGCTAAAATCAAGGAAGAAACCAAGGCTACTATCCGTTGTATCCCGATGGATGCTCCCGAGGAAGACGGCGTTTGTGTTTATTCTGGCAAACCATCAAAGAGGAGAGTGCTGTTTGCAAAAGCGTACTAAAACAGTTGAAAGTTAATAGTTAAGAGTTAAAAGTTATTGCAAGTTGGTTGAGAGGATGCAAAAATGGGCTAAAAGTCTTTAAGCCTGTTAGCCTTTGAGCCTTCAAGCCCAACATAGAGAAACATCGTATGGAAAGAGATACAGAAATACGCGACGGAATAATAAAGACCATGCTCGAGAAGTCGCAGCTGAAACAGGTTGTTTACGACAATACTAAGGAGGCATTTTCGATTCTGAAAAAGGTATTGCACGACATTGTAATCGAATACAATGAAATCCTGAAGGATGCCGACGACAGAATAAAGCTCGAATACCGCGACCGTGGTCTGTTCGAGACTGAAATCAAGGTTGCTGGCGATTTGCTGATATTCAATATGCACTCCAACATATTCGAATTCCCGCGCAACCACGAAATTTGGAAAGACAGTTACTATATTGACCGTCCGTTGGTTACATATTCGGGAATAATTAATATCTACAACTTCTTAGCCGATTCGTTCAAGTACAACAGGGACGAGGACCTTGGCTATCTGATTGGCCGTATGTTCATCAACAACGAAAGCACTTTCTTCATTGAAGGTCGTCGCGAACTGGGTTTCGGCTATCCTGCTTTCGGCAAGAATAAAATCGACTACGAAAGTCTACATCAGCTTGTTGAGTCTGCAATTGCTTATGTGCTTAAGTTCGACCTGCTGGTTCCACCGTACAACGATGTGAAGATTGTAAACGTCGACTATATGAAGGAGCGCATCAACAAGTCGAAGATGCAGACTGGCAAGCGCCTCGGTTTCGAGTACAATGCCATAAAGGGACTTCCGCAGATGGGTGGTGATAAATAATTTGTATGAACGCCACGCCACGCTTAATATTGAAGCGCGACAAGGAAAAGTCGCTTATGCGCCGTCATCCGTGGGTGTTTTCGGGCGCAGTCGCCAAAATGTTGGGTAATCCGCAGGAAGGCGACTTGGTGGAAATCTATTCGTCCGACAACAGATATTTGGCAACGGCACATTACCAAGACGACAGTATAATTGCAAAAATCGTTGATTTTGAACATAATGCCATCGATGAGGCATTCTGGACCAAAAGATTTGAGTCGGCAATAAACTATCGTCGCAATTTTGGCTTTTTCGACTCGCCCGACACCAATGTATTCCGCCTCGTGAACGGCGAGGGCGACTTTATGCCTGGTCTAATTGTCGATTACTACAATGGTGTAGTTGTTTTTCAGGCTCATTCGGTAGGAATGTACAGGTTGTTTTCGCAGTTTGCCAAAATTGTCTGCAATTTGTTGGGCGATAAGGTTATATCCATATTCGACAAGAGCAGTGCAACAATTCCGCATATTCAAACAGAGGATTCGTTCGTTTGGGGTGAAACAATTGAGGAGCGAGAGATTTGCGAAAGTGGCAACCGTATGATGATCAATTTCTACGAAGGTCAGAAGACTGGCTTTTTTGTTGACCAGCGCGAAAACCGCAAACTGGTTGGCGAATTATCATCGGGCAAGCGTGTGCTTAATACTTTCGGATATACTGGCGGATTTTCGCTGTCGGCATTGCGTGGCGGTGCTAGCTATGTCGAGACAGTTGACATTTCAAAGAAAGCCATTGCACTTTGCGAGCGCAATGTGGAACTGAATTTTACCAATGCACCGCATAAGGGCGTAGCAAAGGATGTACTTGATTATCTTGGTACTATTGACAATAATTTTGATATTATAATCCTCGACCCGCCGGCGTTTGCAAAAAACCACCGCAGTTTGCAACAGGGATTGAAAGGTTACAAGAACATAAACCAGAAGGCTATAGAAAAGATTAAGCCGGGCGGACTGATTTTCACCTTCTCATGCTCTCAGGCTGTAAGCAAGGACGATTTCAAGACAATGGTTTTCACGGCTGCAGCAAACGCCCACAGAAATGTGCGTATTGTTCGTCAGCTTCCACATGCCATCGACCATCCAGTAAGCATTTACCATCCCGAAGGAGAATACCTGAAAGGATTGATGATAGAAGTCGAGTAGTATCGCAATGCTTTGCGGTAGTATTGATTATATCGCAATGGTTGCCAATTTGCCTTTACCTAATTCTATCAATTGACCTTATTAGGGCTTCGTCCTTGGCGATTCCTCTTATTGCCAAAGCAATGAATATTGCAGCAACGACGGGAAGAACAACAAGGATGCTGGTAGAATAGTTAGTGGCAAATTTTTCTGATGCCTGATATAATAGGAAGAATGCAAGTCCGGTGCATCCTAGAGCAAGAATCATGTTGAAAACACAAATTCTCATTTGTAATATCCTGTGCTTGTACAGTAATATTGAAACAATAATAGTAAGCACAACAAACGACACCAGTACTAACATTGGTATTGTGGAGTAATGTTCTTCTCCGAAGTTAATGCCGTAGAGTCCCATAGGAACATCAGAAATGCCTGCTTCGGTGGTTATTTCAAGGCTTCCGAAAGGAATAAAATAAAAGATTGCCATGCACACAAGTGCAAGCAATAGAAATAATGTTTGGATCCTCTGTATCATATTCTAATTTTTTGCAAAGGTAATCCATATTTTTGGTATATTGAGCAACCCCATAAAAAAGAGAAATATTTTTTTGCGGACACAAAAAATAGTATTATCTTTGCACCGCTTTTTCGGGGTGTAGCGCAGTCCGGTTAGCGCACCTGCTTTGGGAGCAGGGGGTCGCCAGTTCGAATCTGGCCACCCCGACAAAAAAAGCAAATCAATGGTTAATGATTTAGTGTTTCGGATTCCCTAATGGGAATTTTTTTTATTGTTCCCTCTTTTTCGTGTCGATTTCAGTCTTGTAGTGACTATATATTTCGTATGCGATTTGTTCCACGTTTCCCTTTAAGAATCTTTTCCTGCCAAGTCCGACAACCCATCTTATTCCGTTGATAGGATCAGCGAGGAACATGCTGTCTACTTTTTTTATGTTTTGTTCGCTTATAGGGCTTTCGTAGATTGTCATGCCAAGTTTTTGGCTGGCAAGCTTTGCAATTCTTGTGGAGAAAACCTTGTTTGCAGAGAGTATTTCGGGTGAAGATGCATATATTAGCGAATTTTCCTTCATGAAAAAGATGTCGGAAGAAATGCTCTTTCTGAAATTTCCATTGTTGTCGGTTATAATGACATCATCGAGGCCATTTTCTTCCTTTTGCCTAGCGCATAGAACTTCCCAAGGGAAGTTGGGAACCATATTGCGCTGGATTGTTTCTGGCAGTTCGAGCAAATCGGTGAATATGCCGTTTGTGTTTATGCTGTAGAATTCGTGTGGCAGGCTATCAACGGATATTATTGTTGAGAATGTATTGTCGTAAGCTAGTTTATTGTTGTCGGCACTATTGCGGAAGAAGGTTATTTTTACGGAAAATTCCTTGTAGATTCGGTTTTTTCTTAACAGTAAAAGTATGTCGTTGGCAAACGATTTCGGCTTTAATGAATCGCTTTGCATTCCGAGAGTTTCGACCATTTGCGTGATACATTGGAAATACATGTCAAAATCGTAAACGATGCAGGAGTTTCCTCGGAGTTGCACGCTGAAAGAGTCGCCCCACTGCAGTCCACGGTTGTTGTATGTCAGGCAAGGTGTGTCCGATGGCATGATTTCTCCGTTTAGCATTATGTGTCGAGCCATTATTCCGAAATTATTTTTTTGCAGATTTCAAGTATTCCCGAATTAGATTCTATTAGGATTCCCTTTACTCCAGCGTTTTGTGCGGCCTCGATGTCGCGCTTGCTGTCGCCAATCATATACGATTGGTCGGGATCGATGTTGTGCGTAGCTATTGCCTTTTCGATTAGCAGGCCGTTGGGCTTGCGGCATAGGCAACGGCTTATTGAGTCGTGGTGGGGGCAGAAGTAAAAGTCATCTATTGCGGTGTCGAATTTGTCAAGATAATCGCATAGTTTCTTGTGCATTGCGACGACATCAGCCTCTGTATAGATTCCTTTTGCAATTCCTCCTTGGTTGGAGATTATTATGACTTTGTATCCGGAATCTTTCAGTATTTTTATGGCATCGCCCAGTCCTTCAAGGATTTCAAATTCGTCAACGCTTTCGCAGTAACGACCAAGTTCCTTGTTTACAACACCGTCCCTATCGAGAAATACCGCCTTGTTCATACATGCATTATCTTGTATATAAGTTCCTTGTAAATATCGCCGTCTTCGTAGCTACCCGCCATACCTTTGCTTTTTGCATCGGCATCGCGGAGAAATGATATTATGCTGATAGTTTTTTCTATAGGGTAATATCTTGCAGCGGTTAGGTATTCGTCTACGAAATATGGACTAACTCCGAGTTTGCTTGCAAGTGCGGTTTTGCTCTTGTCGGTGGAAGTGTGAACTTTCATGATTCTCGTGAAGTAGTCGAAAATTTGCTTTATTGCCAGTCCGATGTATGTGCTTTTAGGATTTTTTGCAAAATAGTCGGTAATCTGGTAGGCTTTTAGTACGTTCTTACTACCGATGGCCTTTTGCAGTTCAAAGATATTGAAGTCGCGGTTTACGCCGATGTTTCTTGCTACCACATCCGAACCGATAGGGGAATTGTCGGTCACGGCAGTCTTAAGTTTCTTCATTTCTCCATCAAGTCGAGAGAGGTCGGCTCCAATGTGTTCGTACATAAGCCGTTGAGCATCGGGCGTAAGTGTAAGTTCGTATGATTTGGCGAGATTTGAAACCCACCTTATCATTTCGTTTTCGTAAAGTTTTTTCGATTCAAGTACTGCACCAATTTTTTCAGCAAGTTTTATGGCTTTGGTGCGCTTGTCGAGTTTTTGTGTTTCCTTTATTGCGAGTACGAGTATGGTCGATTTCAACGGAGCTTCAAAATATACATCCATGTCGGCCAGAGGTTTTAGGTGCTGAGCTTCCTTTACGATTACTACTTGGTGGTTCGACATCATTGGGAAGCGGCGGGCGGCTTGAATTACTGCTGTCACATTGGTATCCCTGCCATAAATTATAGTCTGGTTGAATGCTTTTTCCTGCTCTGTAAGTACATTTTCCGCAATATAGTCGGTAATCTTGTCGATGAAGTATGATTCTTCACCATAAAGCAGGTATACCGGCTTGTATATTTTGTTTTTCAGGTCGTTTAAAATCTGGTCGTATGTCATGACGAATAATTTTCAAGTGCAAAAGTACAATATATTTACGATTTACGATTTACGATTTTAGATTGAAGACGGAAAACGATTCAAAAATTCAATGTTCAAAGGTTTGAAGATTTGATAATTCGATAATTTGCTTGCGCGAGCTAAAGGTTGAAGATTCAATGGTTTGAGGCGCAATGAATTTCGTCAGTACTGCTTGAGGTCGTTTTGGGTTGGCATTTAGCCTTCAAGCCTGTCAGCCTGTTCGCCATTAAAATACAATTAAATATTAACCTGTTGAAAACTAAATGCCATTTTTGTGTGGGTGCAGACGATAAACGATTACTTTTGCGTTGATGAAAGAAAAGGTAAAGAAAATATTAGAAAAGATTAGGAATTGGAGGTTCCGGTATATCGCTGTGGTTATTTTGTTGTTGTTTGGAGTATGGATTTTCTTTTTCGACAACTTCAATTTAATAGACAGGTTCGAGAAGATGAGCAAGCTACACGAACTACACGAAACAGAGAAGTATTACGAAAAGGAAAACCTTGAGAACAGCGCTCGTCTCGAAGAACTTATGTCGGGAAAGGAAGAACTGGAAAAGTTTGCTCGCGAGCAGTACTATATGAAGGAGGAAGATGAGGATATATTTCTCGTAATTCTGGAGGAAGAATAAGTGCCTGTGGCGTTTGATGTGCAGCGCACGTTTGAAAGTTTCAAGTTTCAGGTTTAACTTCGTTGAGGGCTGCGCCGTTCAGGTTCAATGTTCAAAGTTCAAAGTTTAATGGTTCAACGTTCAAATCGTAATTCTAAAATCGTAAATTCCTAATGTTTTTTTATCCCGATAATTTTGAATCAAAGATAGGTTTCGACAAGATTCGCAATTTGATAAAGTCGGAATGCATTGCTTCACCGGCCAAAAGTTTGGTGGATGACATTGCTTTTTCGACTGACATCGGATATATCCGCAAGTCGCTGGCTCTTACTAACGAGATGATGAGCATTTGTCTGCTCAAGGACAATTATCCAGCAAACAATTACCCAGATGTTTCACAGGCGGCTTCACGAATGCGAGTGGAAGGCACTTGCTTGCAACTTTTCGAACTTGTAGATATACGCAATGTGCTGGAAAATTGCCGCGCTTTGAGGGCTTTCTTCCGGACTGACGATAAAAATGAATTTCCCAATCTGAAGCATATAGTTGATTCTGTAAATTTCCCGACATACCTATTTGATCGCCTTCAATCGGTATTGACAAAAAATGGTGAAATAAAGGATACGGCATCGCCTGAACTGCGCGAAATTCGTAGTTCTCTCATTTCTACGCAGGAATCGGTGTCGCGCAAATTAAATTCTATACTTACTTCTTTTCGCGAGCAGGGCTGGGTTAGCAAGGATTTGTCGGCTACAATGGTAAATGGTCGCTTGGTGTTACCTATTGAAACGACTTACAAGCGCAAGGTTCAGGGATTTGTGCATGATGAGTCGGCTAGTGGCAAGACTTCGTATATAGAACCGCAGGAAGTGCTTGAGATGAACAATCGCATCCGTGAATTGGAACTTTCTGAAGCGCGTGAAATACAAAAAATTCTTTACGAACTTACCTGCGAGTTCCGTCCATACGCCGAAGATTTGAAAAATATTTCACAGGTTATTGCCGAACTCGACTTTATCAGAGCGAAGGCAAAATTTGCAATACGAATCGAAGCTATCATTCCATCGGTGCATGATGAGCCATGCCTTGACATAGTGCGTGGAAAGCATCCGCTTCTGTACCTTACGCTCAAAAAGGAAAACCGCGAAATAGTACCCACAACTTTCCGTCTTGATTCCGAAAACCGCATTTTGCTGATTTCTGGTCCAAATGCGGGAGGTAAAAGTGTTTGTCTGAAAACAGCCGCCATACTTTCGTACATGTTGCAGTGCGGACTGCCAGTACCTGTTGGTGGGGCATCTTCGTTCGGCATTTTTTCTGAAATCATGCTTGATATAGGTGACGAGCAATCCATTGAGAATGATTTGAGTACATATAGTTCCCATCTTGTCAACATGAAGCATTTCCTGAAAAATGCAGGTCTGCGGACATTGCTTTTCATTGATGAGTTTGGCTCCGGTACCGACCCAATTATCGGCGGAACAATTGCCGAGGCAATACTTGAACAACTGAATGCATCCAAGACTTTTGGAATGATAACCACGCATTATACTAATTTGAAGGTTTTTGCTGCCGAAGCCGATGGAATTATCAATGGTGCCATGCTGATTGACCATACCAATATGCAGCCTACCTTTATCCTCGAGGTTGGAATCCCTGGTTCTTCGTATGCTGTAGAGATTGCGCGTAGGATTGGTCTGCCCGAGGCGATAATAAGTAAAGTTGTGGAGAAGACGGGTACCCAGCAGATGAATATAGACCGCTTCCTGCGTGAACTTATGCGCGATAAGCGCTATTGGGAGCGCAAGCGCAAGCAGGTAAACGAGCAGAGCAAGAAGGTTGACGAGGCGTTGCGCAAGAATCTGGAGGAATTGGAAATCATTAAGACTAGGCGCAAGCAGATTATTGAAAGTGCGCGTTCGGAGGCTGAACAGTTGCTCAACGGTGTGAACAAACAGATTGAAAATACCATATCGGAGATTAAGCGCACCAATGCAGACAAGGACAAGACTCGTGAGGTACGCGAGGAGATAAAGCAGTTCAAGGAGGATTTTGAGAAGTCGAAGGAGGTTGACGAGAACGAATTTGCACGCAAATACGAATATGTGAAGCGCAAAATTGAGGAGCGTGAGGCACGCAAGTTGGCTCGCGAAAATGAGAAAAAGTTGGAAATGGTTCCTATCGATGAGGACAAGATAAATATTGGCAGCAAGGTGCGTCTGGCAGGGCAGGAGGCGATAGGGGATGTCACAGGTCTTACCGACAAGACGGCTGTAGTTTGTTTTGGAAGTTTGTATATGTCGGTTACCTTAGACCGTTTGCAGAAAGTGTCGCAGGAAGAGTATGCCAACCAGCGCAAGCAATCATCAGCATCGGCCTTGTATTCCGAGAAAGCACTAAATTTCAAACCATACATTGATGTTCGTGGTGACCGCACCGATGAGGCTTTGCGCAAGATTGAGGAGTTGGTAGATGCAGCGGTGATGCTCAGTCATCATGAATTGAAGATTCTTCATGGAAGAGGGAATGGCATTTTGCGTCAGAATATCCGCCAGTACCTCAAAACAGTTCCGCAGGTAAAGTCCATAAGTGATGAGGACATAAGGTTTGGCGGAGATGGAATAACTGTGGTGAAGTTGTGATAAAAAAATTAGAGGCAAGTTTGAACCTGCCCCTAATTCTTACTCTACTCTCTTTTCTTCTTACTCTTTAACAATTTGTCTGTTCAAAGTTGAACTTGATGTTCTAACCCTGACATTGTATATTCCTGCTGGAATATTATCAAGGTTGAATGAGGTCTCGTATTCATTGTGTGGCGAATCGACTTGCATTTGCTTGATAGTTCTACCCATTACGTCGAATATTTCGATGGTTGCAGGTTCGTTGCGGAAGTTCTCGAGAACAATTGTAAGTTCGCTTGAGAACGGATTCGGGAATACCGAAATATTCGGGTCTGTCTCCCAGTTCGAGCATTTTACAGAAATTATTTCCGAATATGTCTTTGTACCGTCGTAGTCAACCTGAATCAAGCGGTAGTAAACATCGCCGCCATAGTAGTCGTAGTCGGTGAGGCTGTAGTCGATTTGTTCGATTGAGTTTCCAGCACCAGCAACACGAGCGTATTCAGTGAAATTCATTGCATCCAACGATTTCTCCAATACGAAGTAGTCGTTGTTACGTTCCGATGCGGTTGACCAGTCTATGTCTATCGTGTTTCCGTTGCAGTGAGCCGAGAATGATAGAAGTTCGATTGGAAGTATCGTTTCTTGGCTCTTTGAGCCGATAGATGTCTTTGTGAATTCAAGACTACGCGAACCATTTCCAAGTATTGTTACACCATTCAGAATAATTGTTTCACCAGATGGGGAAACAGATCCCGAACCGCCACCAATATTTCTCCATAGACCATTTTTGTACATTGCTCCGTATATGTTTGCAATATCGAAGCTTGTCGGTGTGCTGAAATGGTCGTTAGCATCTCCTGCATATATTGAAAGTGTTGCATCCGTCAAATCTGCAGAAGCGAAGACATCCCAGTATTCGAAGTTGCTTACATGGTCGAATTGTGGATTGTTGCCTGGGGCCATATCTGCTAAATTCCACCAGCGAGGATATTCTGATTCTGAGAATCCATGGCCTGATTTGTGGTGGAATCTGATTGTTGCCTTGTCTTCATCTCCAACAATAGCTTCTATTTGACCATATACATTGTCGTTACCAGTCGGGAATATGAAACTGTCGCCGTTACCGGTCTTAGAAACCTCACCGTTAACATAGCTAATCCTGCTAGCATCTATCGCATTGGCAGATTTGCCAAATACCATGTTTCCATCGTATATACCGTTGGTAAATGTTGCTGATGCGTTAACAGCTAAGTTATTTTCGAGGCCAGTAGCGTTGAATCCGTTGCTGTTGTTGAATACAACATTTGAAACTGCCATTGAACCTGCACCCGATAATGTCTGTGTTGCATTTCCGTTGAATACAGCAGTACCTGTTACATTCAATTTGGAGTTGTTGCCCACTGTAACATTTCCTGTAATGTCTAGAGTGTTTTCTGCTATAACGCCATCAGAGTGGGTGTTGTTGACATTAATATTATTGATTGTCAATGTTCCGCTACCCGACAATGTCTGCTGAACTGTACCGTTTAATGTTACATCACCAATCAGGTTTAGAATACCTGCGTTAGCAATGTTTCCAGATATGGTCATGTTTGCAGTTGCAGTTGCTTCTGTATTTGCTTCAAGTGTGATGTTGTTAAGAGCAATGTCGCTGCTTGCATTTGCCCAGTTGGTTACGCACCCGGTTCCATACTGTTCTACGAAAACATTGTGAGTGCTAGCATTTGGAGCTTCGGCAGGAATTTGATACTGGTGTGTAGAATTATTGTACAATACCCAGTTGTTGTTAGTATTCCATGCATCGTTTATTGCACCAGTCCATACATAATCTTTGGATGTAGTTTTGGGAGTAGGACTATTGTCTGGAGTAATTGTAATGTTTACAGTTGAAGTACAATTGTGACCGTTTGTTGCAGTAACTGTATAAGTTGTTCTAATGGTCGGTTGGGCTTCTACGTTGTATGTGTCAGCAGAAAGAAGGTTTGCACCAGCCCATTCGTATGAATCGTATCCGGATGTTGTTTCAAGAGCAATTTTCTGACCTAGGCATACACCACTACTTATTTCTGGGGTTGCTGTTATTTCGGCAAGTTCTGGTGATTCGTATTTAGCGATTATTACTTTTACCTTCTTGCTTACACCATCCTTTGTTACCAGCAAGGTTTGTGGAACATCTTCATCACAGATGCGGGTTATTGTTGCTGCTGTGCCAGATATTTCAATGTTTGCTGGATCCTCTACAACCGACCAAGCAATGCTGTTTTCGGTTGATAGTGTGAAGTTGTTCCATACGCTGTCGTAGATTTCTGGAGTGTCGTTTGTGAGGAATATAGGTGTCGAAGCAAGTATTGAAGGAATACTTTCATTTGTGCCCTGAGGCATAGGATACATATTGCCGTTCATTACGAAGTTGCTTGTCCATAATGAGCCTGTTAATGCTGTACCTGTCAGTTGGGCTGTTGTTTTGCCATCGGCGCTTCCTTCAACATCAGCAGAACCAATACCTTTTGCCTTGCTGCGCTGTTTATCGTATAGGTTGTTTGTTGCAGTTCCTTTGTTTTTTCCGCAAACAGAGCCGCCTTTTTCAACTGTTCCAGTTGCGATATTATATTCGATTGTCGAATTTTCATCGCTATCGCCAACGATTCCACCAACTGAGTTTGCTGTAGCACCAACAACATTTGCACCATTGTTGTTGTATCTTATTATAGTACGCTCGGCAGAACCGCATATACCACCTATGTAATTTGATGATGATGTATTTATACTGCGTACGGCTCCGCAGTTAGCACAGTATTGAATAACATTTTCCTTGTCAAGTACTGCAGAATTTGCGCGTCCTACAATGCCGCCAACGCTGTGTTTCTTGCCAGTTATTTCTCCGCTGTTTACACACTTATTAATTTCAGAATACGAGTATGCCCAGCCTGCTATACCGCCAACATATCCATCATCAGTATCTGATTGTACATTACCATAGTTTGTGCATCTTGTTATTTTTGCAATGTTTATGGCGCTATTTCCGTTGAAACGTCCTACAATGCCTCCACAGTATGTTTTTGCAAAGATATTTCCAGTATTTGTACAGTTGTCCATGTAGCCCGATGTATTGTAATATCCGCAAATGCCTGCAATGTAATTTCCGCCTCCAGCAGCAACACCTATGTTTCCTGTGTTAACACAGTCGTGTATATTAACTATTGGTGAAGATGTGTTTTCCATACGACCAACAATGCCACCTGTATAATTACGTCCAACAATGCTGGCACTATCAATACAGTTGTAAATCTCGGTATAGTTGCCAGCATATCCGCATATACAACCTGTACCGTTGGCTTGCGCATTCTGATAGATTGAATCGCCAACGAACTTGCAATTTTCTATTATAGCTTTTCTCTTGTCGTTGTTTACACCTTCGATGTATGCACATATGCCTCCGAAAAATCCTGTTTCCTTTACAACATTAGGAACTCCTTCGCCAGCAGAACGCATTCTAACTGTAAGGTTTTTAACATATCCGCCATATACCTTTCCAAAGAACCCACCGAAATATTTTATTTCAGCACCAGTATTAAAATTCAAGTTCGAAATTATATGATTATTTCCATCAATATTTCCAGCAAAGAAGTTAGATGATGAACTGCCAATTGCCTCCCAGTGTTCATCGCCTGCAGTTATGTCATTGGTAATATGGAATGTTATATCCAAGAATCCATTGGTATTGAGTACTCCTTTGTATTTTCCTCCATCCCTGTCATTCACTGCATCGCGGAATTTCTCAAGGTCGCTAAGATTGTCTATGTAAAGGTCTGTTGGGGGGTCTTGCGATGTGATTATATACTTTTTAGCTACATTGTCTTTTGTTACCGTCAGTATCGAGTTGCATATTTCTCCTTCGTGTGCTTCGGCATCAACCGCAACATCGTTAGGATTGGATATGTTTACATATTCAGGATCTGAACTATTCCAAGTATATGCATCAGTAGTTGTGCAAAGTTTGAAATTGTAATGAGCATTGTTCCATACTTGCGATATAGTTGGATCGTTGAGATAAATAGGAAGTGCCGATAGCTGCGCAATGTCAGATGTACGTCCTTTAAGTACAGGATAGCGGTCGTCGGCAAAAGTCCAGTAGGTATTTGTCCATTTTATGCCAGTAATGCCAGATGGTGTAGAACCAACCATCTGTTGTGGAGAAAGTCCTGTAGATGCTCCGTCAGGGTCGCTGCTGACATTGCTGCTGTTTGCAATTCCCAATACCGAAGTTCTGGTTTTGTCGTAGTAACAATTGAGGCAAGTGTTGCCGTAACCCGTAATTGCTCCGCCGGTATTTGTATTTCCAGTATTAAGGCAATGTGAAATGTATCCACCGTTGTAACCTACTATACCACCTGTGCTGTAGTTTGCTCCGCTAATATTTCCGCCGTTGATGCAATGGTTGACATCGCAATAGGAATTTTGACCGCAAATTCCGCCTACACTTGAAGTACCGCCTACGTTTGCAATGTTAATGCAGGAATCAATATAATTTCTGTAATATTCTGTTCCTATTGCGTAACCTACAATACCTCCCGAATAACCTGCACCGCCTGCAATTCTACCCGAAACTTCGCATGCAATTATGTTTGTATATGTATCTGCTCTTCCGCAAATTCCTCCAATATTGCTTGATGTAGATGCCACTGTGCCATTGAAAGTACAGTTTCTAATGTTGGCGTAGTTATCGCCATCTACACCTTTGATGTATGCGCATATACCAGCAACATACTGTGTTCCCGAAATACCGGCAGGTTCGCATATTACATTAAGGCTATCGATTGTTGAACCTATTACATAGCCGAATAATGCACGGTACGAAACTGGAGTGTTATTGTTATTAGCATTTCCGTTAATCTGAAGCTTGCTTATGGTATGGCCAGAACCATTGAAGTTGCCCTTGAAAGGAGTTGTTGAACTGCCAATTGGCTTGAAATCGTTCTTGATGTCAATGTCACTAACTTGTGCTGTTTGTGAACCAGACAGGTCAATGTCAGTTGTGAGTCGGAAATTTTTACCAGTGAAACCACCTTCGTTTACAACACCTCTGTAAGAACCAGTTTCTCCTGCATTTACAGCATTTCGGAACTTTATGAATTCTGTAAGTGACGTAATTGGAATTGGGTCCATAGTTTCAGGATTCTGTATGAAGAAAGTCTTTACATGGAAGTTATCGTTGTATTTGAGGAAAATGTTTGCACAATCTTTTTCCGCCCCATTTACTGTCGGCACGTTGCTTTCAATTTTAAGGTAAGTCCTGCCAGTTTCAGTGTTGCGTGCGCAGTTAGTATTCCACGTTGCGCCAGAAGGAACAACAAGATTGAAATTTTCGCTTACTAAACGGTATGTTTGGTGGGAAGCATCGCTTCTCTTGTCGAGTGTTAATGGAATAGCAGCAAGGGTTGCGCCTGCCTGTTCATTGATTTTCTTTGGAACAGGGTAGAGGTTTGCAGTATATGACCATTCTGCTGAGCCGAGGACAGATTGCAGTGCTGTTCCTTGCATTTCGGACGTATATTTATCATAAACGTAAGCTCTGCCGTCAGTAAGGTCACATCTTTGCTTGTCGAAGTAGCATTTGTATACTGTTACTTCTCCATCTGTTGCACCTACTATCGGACCGCCCATATTTACACCGCCTGTGGTGATACAATATGTTAGCGACGAAGCATTAAGAGTTCCGCATATACCTCCTGTATATTCAGTAGTTGCAGAGACATTACCACCGTTGTTGCAATACTTGATTTCTGAACTGTTGGCGCAAAGTCCGACAATACCACCTGTGTGGTTTGAACCGGAAATAGACGCTGCATTTGTACAAGATAATATCTTTGATCCTGTAGCATCTTCGCCAGTAGCATTTCCGCATATACCGCCAGCGTAGTCTCCGTTTGAAATTACTTTTCCGCAGAAATCACATTCCTCGATGGATGTTGCAATTGCATTACCGCATATACCGCCAGTATATGAACCGCTATTGCTTATGACTGCAGAAACATGGCATTGTAGAATGTTAGACATCTTTGCAAAACCTACAAGTCCGCCAACATATGAAGAACCAGATATTTTATTGTCGTTCGATATTGAGCCATTCGTTGAGTTAATATATGCACGGCCTATTAATGTCAAGCTATCTATAGAACTTTCTTCTATGTATCCGAATAGACCAGTATAGCTACCAGATGTGCGGAGGTTGGTTATTTTTTTGTTTTGTCCGTGGAAATTGCCTTTGAATGGGTGAAGAGCAGTTCCTATTGCTGTCCAGTCGGCATTAGTTAAGCCCTCAATGTTGTTTACCAAATAGAAATCAGCACCTTTGTATCCGTTTACATTGTACGCCATAACTATTTCATCATTTACAGTTCTGGTTGTAGTATTGTAGGTATGGATTTCAAATACACCGCTATTACCATTGTTTACAGCATCGCGGAATGCCTTCAGTTCGGTTTCATTGCGAATAGCTATAGGTGGTACGTATGAGGTGTTTGCAATATATATTTGCTTTGAATAATCATCGATAGTCGCAGTAAGAGTCAGTCGCATAAATTGTTCTTCAATATGTGCTGCACCTGTGCTTCCGTTGATTGTAATCTTGCTGGGGTCGGAAACATCCCATACTTGTCCGTTAGAAACTGTAACATTAAAGTCACGTGTTGTCAGCTGGTTGGTGTTGGTGTCGGCAAATTCTGCTGCAGGATCGACATTGAGTTTTACAGGTGTTGCCGCTAACAATGCTGGTACTTGTGCAATGCTGTAACTGTCGGGAATAGGAATAGGATAGTATCCTGCCTTGAATTGCCACTGTGAATCTGTGAAAGTTGATAAGCCAGCTGGTTTTGTTCCGTTCGCTGTGGCTACGAGTTCTGATGTAAGTTTGCCTGTTCCATTCGATTCAGTTTCGATGCCTAATGCGCACATCTGCAAATCGTAATAATTCTTGTTTTCGGTTAAAGCCCTGTCTGGGCATGATAAAGCAGTAATGGTATCGTTGTCATCGCCTATAATATTGCCTTCTTTTGCATTAAAGCCATATACATTAAGACATTGTGCTACATAAGCCCTGTATATGTCGTTGGTGCCGACAATTCCACCTATGGAAGTTGCGTTTCCATTGCTTGTTATTACCTCACCGGCATTCAGGCAGTATCTAACGTCCGACATATAGTTGCTTCCGCATATGCCGCCAACACTAGTAGTTCCTTTTACAATGGCATTGTTGGCGCAGTTAAGTACGCTGTCGCGGGCAAATGTGCAAAATGTGGAAATAGATGAACTGCTTTCGCCACTGCTTCTTCCTGCAATACCACCGACATTTGAACTGCTACTTGTAACAGATCCAGTTGTCGTGCAGTATTTTGCCTTAGTATATACGCCAAGAGAGCCACAAATACCACCAGTATAAGAACTTGAAGCAATAACTGTTCCATTGAAATGGCAGTTTTCGATTACAAAGTATGTATTTTTGTTTAATCCCTTGCCAAATCCAACTATACCACCTACATATTGAGTCCCCCTGACATTTCCTTCCACTACAATATTTTTAATGCCACCAGTGCTACAACTTGATTGTATGTAGCCGAATAGTCCAGAAAATGAAGATGTTCTTGTTACATTAAGGTTGCTTATCTTGTGGTGATTACCTTCGAAGTTGCCACGGAAAGGATTGGAGTCTGTTCCTATTGGTGTAAAGTTGGCTGCTGTCATTGCAATGTCGGATGTTAGGTTAAATGTTTTTCCGCAGTAGCCATCCATATTCATAAGGCCTTTGTACGAACCTTCAAGTCCAGAATTTACAGCATTGCTGAGAGCTATTAAGTCTGCTTCATCGTTAATGTCGTAGGGATTTTCTCCTAAAACACTTGTGAGTACCTTCTTTTTGTATTCTATGCCTTCAAGTCCGCTAATTGATGCAGTAAGTACGACAGCACCGTAAGGGTCTATATGGGTTAAGGTTGCATCAGTTCCCGATACGCTTATCAATCTGATATTGCTGCTTGACCAAGTAAATCCGCTAGCAACTGTAAAATTATGGTACAATTCGTTGTAAACTTCCTCGCCATCGAATGTTACCTTTGCTGCCGCTATCTTTACAAGGTTTGTCACAGCATCGTCAGCTTCACCGCAACCTACATTCTTTGGTGTCGGATATGAGCCAGAGATATAGTTCCACTTGTCACTGAAAGATGCGTCTAATGCACAAATTTCTGCAGTCGTCATTCCTTCTGCACTTCCTGCGACATCTTCGTTTGTGATTCCGCCTATTACAGAACGCTGTTTGTCGTAGTAGTTGTTTGTAAAGGTTGGATTATATCCGCTATTCTTTACACCAACAATACTACCACCTGAACTCACGGTACCTGTGTTAAGGCAGTGTATGACCTGGCTGGCGTTATTGCCTATAAAAGCGACAATACCTCCAGTATTTTCAGATGTGCCGTAAATGTTTCCTGCGTTCAAGCAGTTGTATATTTTTGTTTGATTGTTTGCATAGCCAATAATACCTCCAGCGTAGTTCAATGCTTTTATTTCGGCAATGTTTATGCAGTTTTCTATTCTTGTCTGGCTTGCATTCTGTCCAATCATACCGCCACAATCATGGCTTGCGCTTGTTATTTCTCCACCAACAGAACAGTTTTCTACAACGCAAAATGCTCCAGCATACCCGATAATACCTCCCGTATAGTAGCTGCTAGATTTTATTTTGCCGTAGAAATGGCAGTTTATAAATCTTGTAGAATCGCTTGATACACCTCTTGTTCGTCCACAGAATCCGCCAACATACAATGATGTTGATGTTATATTTCCTGTGAGTTTTATATTTCTTATTGTTGCACTGTTTACAACGCCTAAAAGTCCAGAATTATGGTTTGTCCTTTGAACCGTAATGTCTTTAATCAGGAAGTTTTGTCCGTCGATTGTTCCACAGAAAGGGTTTTCTGCTGTTCCAATAGGAGTCCAGTTGCTGTTAGAACTCATGTCGATGTCATCTGTAATCTTTATTGTGAACCCCTTGAATCCGTTGTATGCCGATACGCCTTGGTATGATCCGCTAGCACCTGCATTTACTGCATTACGGAATGTTTCAAGTTCGCTTAAGTTCGCAATTGTAAGTTCGGGTGGCGTAGAGGTATAAGGCTTTTCAATAATGAATTCCTTGCTCCATTCATCGCTCGTGGCTGTTATTATTGCAGATCCTTCAGCACTTCCTATAGTTGCGGGGTTGCTTTCTACATTGACTATACTTGTGTTGCTACTTGTGTATGTGTACCCTCCCATTAGACTGAAATCAGCTGGTTCATTGTAGTATGCAACTGTGGGAGATTCTGGCAACCCAATCGGAAGTGCTGCTAATATGGCGGCTATTTTGCTGCTTACATTTTTAGGGATAGGATAGTATCCAGCAATAAATTCAAAGTGGTCTGTCCATTCGCTTGCTGTTCCTGCAAGTGCAGTAGGCTTTACGCCGTCTGTTGTAACAACTATAGCCGATGTATGCTTGCCTTCTGCCTTGTTTGTTCTATCGGCTGCAGATGCTCCGCCTCTGCGGCTTCTTTGATTATCGTAGTAGCAGTAGGATAAATTTGTTGTATAGTTAGGTCCAAGAATGCTACTGCCAGCGATTAGAGTTCCTGTGTTAATATTATATTCAATTTTGTTGTTGTTGTCCGGTGTATATCCAGCAATTCCACCCGTCATTGACGAATTGCTTCCATATACGCAACCACCGTTGTTACAATATGCAATGGTAGTGTTTTTCATATATCCGGCAATTCCGCCTGCTCCTTCGGGGGCATATACCCAAGCGGCGTTTGTACATCCTATAATTCGGTTGTAATTTTCTGCTGATGGTGTTGTGTTTGGAAATGTTGATAGACCTGCTATACCAGCACCGTATGTTTCAAGAGCTCTAATTGTTCCACAAACTGCACAATCGTATATGTCGCAGTAGTCCTCCATACGCCCAACAATACCACCAACATAGGACACTCCGGCAACCTCACCGTTGAATGTACAGTTCCTGATTATTGTCTTCTTTAATGGCGAAACTCCCTTGGCAAAACCCGCAATACCACCAATATAACTGAAGTTGGTTATCGCATTTCCTGATACATTGACATTTTCGATAATGGCGCTATTGCTTTCTGTTGAAAGCACATAACCGAAAAGACCTTTGTATGATTCCCATGTAGTGGGACTAGTCGCTAAATTCTTTATAACACAGTTGCGACCATCAAAATGTCCTTTAAAATATTTCGACAGGTAGCCTGTACCGATTCTCTGCCATGTCCTGTTATTTAGGTCGATAATCACTTGATCGATACCGTTACCGACATATATTGTCTTTCCCTCAAATGATTCGTACGAATTCACTAGTGTTGCCAAACCTGCAAGTTCGGCTGCCGAGTAAATTGTAAATTCAGTAGCACTTGGGTTTGCATGATACCATGCAGTATCAATTGCTCCGGTCCATACAGATGTAACTTGTGCAAAACCTTTCTGCACACCAAACAATGATATGCAGAAAATTGTAATTAATAAAAATCTCTTCATACTCAGTATGTATAAGGTCATATAAAGTATATATACAAAAATTGCGGCGCAAAAATATTAAATATTTTGACACGGCAAGTTTTTTTTATTTGCCTTTTGTGGTTGTTGGCAATATTTTATTAAATATATTGTGTGTAAAGTGTTTTTGCTATAACACATTTGCAATTTTATTTTAACGGCTCATTGCACTGTGCCTTCACGAAAATGTTGGGACTGGATGCAAAAAAAAGTCCGACATTTGCCGGACTTTTGTATTAATTAATGTCTTTCCTTTACTTGATAACGCCGAGTTCCTTGCCGACCTTGGTGAATGCTGCGATGCACTTGTCGAGGTGAGCGATTTCGTGTGCTGCCGAAATCTGAACGCGGATACGAGCCTGACCCTTCGGAACGACAGGATAGTAGAAGCCAGTTACATAGATGCCTTCTTCCTGAAGTTTTGCTGCCATGTCCTGCGAAAGTTTTGCATCGTAAAGCATTACTGCGCAGATTGCCGATTCGGTAGGCTTGATGTCAAAGCCAGCAGCCTTCATCTTCGAGATGAAGTAGTCGGTGTTGCTGTGGAGCTTGTCCTGCAACTCGTTGGTGCTCGACATGATGTCAATCATCTTGCAGCCTGCAGCGGCAACCATCGGAGGAATAGAGTTGGAGAACAAATATGGACGCGAACGCTGGCGAAGCATTTCGATGATTTCACGCTTACCAGTTGTGAATCCGCCTACTGCACCGCCGAATGCCTTCCCGAGAGTACCGGTAAGGATTTCAATCTTTCCACGGAGGTTGTAGCGTTCGGTAACACCGCGGCCAGTCTTTCCGACAACACCTGCCGAGTGCGATTCATCAACCATTACCATTGCGTTGTACTTGTTTGCAAGTTCGTAAATCTTGTCGAGCGGGCAAACGTTACCGTCCATCGAGAATACGCCGTCGGTAGCAATGAGGCGGAAACGGCACTTCTGTGCTTCCTTGAGTTTTTCTTCGAGGTCGGCCATGTCGGCGTTTGCATAGCGGAAACGCTGAGCCTTGCACAGACGAACACCGTCGATAATTGAAGCGTGGTTCAATGAGTCGGAGATGATAGCATCTTCTTCGCCCAACAATGGTTCGAAAACACCGCCGTTAGCGTCGAAGCAAGCTGCATAGAGGATAGTGTCCTCGGTACCGAAGAATTCGGCAATCTTCTTTTCGAGAGCCTTGTGGAGGTCGGAGCAACCGCAGATGAACCTTACCGATGCCATACCGTAGCCGTGAGTATCCATGGCTTCCTTTGCAGCAGCGATGAGCTGTGGGTTGTTGGCAAGACCAAGATAGTTGTTTGCGCAGAAATTGAGAACCTTGGTTCCGTCCTGCAATGTGATTTCACCACCCTGCGGCGATGCGATGATGCGTTCATTCTTGTACAAACCGGCTTCTCTTATTCCGGCTATTTCCTTCTGTAGATAAGCTTGAAAATCGTTATACATGATATTTTGTTTTTAAATTATTTTCGATTGGCAAATGTAAGAAATAATGTTTTTCGTTGAACAAAAAGATTTAAAAATTCAAGAATTCAAATATTCAAGTATTCAATGGATAATTGACAATGGTTTCTAGGTTTTTCTGTTTCTAGGTTTTTGACAAGATGCAAAGGGATTTACGAATTGGCTACGCCGAGCTAAAGGTTACGATTTTAGATTTACGATTTGATACACTGAGCGGAAGGTTGGGCTAAAAGGCTGAAAGAAGAAAAGGCTAAAAGTTAATTGTCGTTAAGCCTGTTAGCCTTTGAGCCTTCAGACCCAAAACATAGAATCGGCGTCAGCTCATGAACGGCGCAGCCCTCAACGAAGTTAAAAGGCGCAGGCATTGAAACCCAGAAACAAAAAAAGACCTTAACGGTCTTTTTTTTATCTGTTTTGTTTTGCTTCCACGCAAAGTGTTGCATGAGGAACAGCTCTCAATCTCTCTTTTGGAATTAACTTGCCAGTTTTACGGCAGATTCCGTATGTGCCGATTTCAATTCTGAAAAGTGCTGCCTGCAAGTTTTGTATGAACTTCAGTTGGCGTTGGGCAATACGGCCAATCTCCTCTTTTGACAGTACATTCTGACCTTCTTCCAAAACCTTGAAAGTTGGTGAAGTATCATCGATGTCGTTCATGTCTTCCTTGGTGAGCATGCTCTTGTACAAGTCGAAATCAGCCTGTGCGCGTTCCAACTTCTTGAGAATTATTTCCTTGAATTCCTCAAGTTCTTCCTGCGAATATCTGGTCTTTTCTTCTTCCATGATTTTCCTATCTAATTAAAACTCTTATCAAATTAATAAACTCTAAATATTATACGACACTTTTTAAATTTTGTTTTATGCTATTTGAAGATTTGGCGATTTGATGATTTGAAAATTAGTATGTCAATCTTGTTTCAGTAATTTTGCGACTAGCACTACTTCCATTATAAGATATGCAAAGTACAACACAAAGAATTGTATGGCGTATGCAATGCGATAATCGGCATTAGATTTAATAATAGGTATAAGAAAGACAACTGCGAGTGCCATCTTCACCAAACTTGAAGCCATAAAAGCATATCCGAAAAGGCCTTGTTTCTGTGTCATCTTTTTGAAAATGAACTTCAAAACTAGCATAACGACTGCAGTCAAAACAAATAAAAATAGGTGAGCCTCGTATATGCCTTCTGCTGCACACACTGGGAATGCCCGTGCTAGCAGGTAATGCACTGCAAACAGGCAAACGCCAAACACCGCAAGTTTTGTGAGCACGCCGACAATTGAATTATTTTTCATTTTTTACGCCCTTTATTACTATATAAATTGATGCAAACACGGCGAAAAGCGATAGCGCCACTGTGAACCAAGGCTTTTCGGTTCCAAAATATTCATCGAGCTTTAGCCCGCCGAAAGCGCCAGCAAATATCACAATTCCCATCTCGAAGGCCAGCGACGTGTAGCGTGCCCATTTTCCGAGACCAGAATTGAACTTGTCGCCTTTTTCTTTGCTATCCATTATATTGTTCTTCGACCTGTGGCTCGGCGGTACTCATGTTGCAAGTGCCTGTGAATATTGCATTAGGCTCGATGGCTAACTTCGATGTTTTGATCTCGCCCTCGACCGTAGCCGTAGCCCTAAGCATCAGTAGGTTTTCAACCTTTATCTTGCCTCGTACATTCCCTGCAACTTCGCAATCCTTGCATTTTACCTCGCCGACAATCCTGCCAGTTGTCCCGATTACGATTTTAGATTGTGTAGTAAGGTTTCCTTCCAATGTTCCGTCAATCCTCATGTCTCCTTGCGAAACAATATTGCCGACAATAGTTGTTCCGTTACCAATGATGTTGAGGTTGTTGCTTATTTCTTCGCTTTTTGCCATAGCATGTAATTTTTAGACCTCAAAGATAATAAAAAATTGACAAATGACAACGAATAATGTTTGTTGTTTCTTATTTTCTGGTTTCTGTGGTTTGCTTGCTGTTTTGGGTTGCCCCCATAGCCTTAAGGTCGTTAACGCAATTAAAGGCTTTAACGATGTGGCAACAAAAAAATAGCAAGCAATCCTTTCGCATTCATGTCATCAAAATCGTAAATCGTACTTCGTAAATCGTAAATAAACTTTATTTTTGCAAAAATTTTAGCGATGAAAACAAGAATATCAATATTGTTGCTGGCACTTTCGATTATGATTGTCGGAATGAGTTCGTGTGCAATTCAGGAAGTAAGCGTTGGCACTCCTAGGGATGTAAAGTTGAACAATTTGAGTTTGAGCGGAATTAGCATAAGCGGAAAAATTCCGATTGAAAATCCCAACAATTTTGGCTTCAATGTAAAAGGCGTAAAACTGGATGTGACCATAAACGACATTCCTATAGGATGCCTTAACAAGAAAGAGAAAATTCACGTTAATCCAAAGTCAAAAGATGCATATCAAATAAACTACGATGCATCGTTCAAGGATGTGGTGAAAGATCCCAAGGCGTTGATAGGTGCCTTTACTAAAGGAGGAGCAACTTTAAAGTTGTCGGGGTACGTGAAGGTGTCGAAGTTCATAATTTCTAAAAAAATAAAGGTTGACCATCAGGAGAATTTGAGCAGATTCAAGATTTTTTAGTACCTTTGCAAAAATTTCATTCCGATGAAAAAGTTTGTAGTAATATTCATAATAACCTTCTGTTCGATGCAAATGTTTGGGCAGAACATTACGCCATCGCGAATAAAATATTTCAGCGACTCAACATATAATGGAAAAGTGAAAATTGAGCAGGACTACGCTGTCAAGAATTTCATGGAAACTTGTGTCGGTCTAAACAAGAAGCGAGATGGCTTTCCTGGCTATAGGGTTAAGGTTTTTGCACAGAACACGCAGGACTCGCGAGCACGAGCCAATGCCATCCGTTCGGCTTGCAGCAACGATGATCACGAAGCATACGTGACATTTGTGGAGCCTAACTTCGAAGTGCATGTTGGCGATTTCATGACGCGTTTCGAGGCTTTGGTACTCATGAAGGATCTCTTGGCAAAATATCCAGAAGCATATATTATTAAGACCAACATAAAATACCCAATCCACTGATGGATAATGCAGAATTGATGCGGCTTAATGGCATTGCCACGACTATTCGCCGCGACATTATTGACTCTTTGTGTGAGGCAGGATCGGGGCACATTGGTGGTTCGCTCGACCTTGCCGACATATTTACGGTGCTGTATTTTCATATCATGAAGCATGACCCGCACAATCCACAGATGCCAGACCGCGACAAGCTCATACTTTCCATTGGACATACTGCGCCAGTGTTATACGCAACACTTGCCAATGCAGGATACTTTCCAAAGGAAGAACTTCAGACCTTGCGCAAGATTGGCGGTCGTTTGCAGGGACATCCATCGCTGGCATCGGGACTGCCTGGAGTGGAGTCGGCATCGGGTTCGCTCGGGCAAGGATTGTCAGTATGCGTTGGCATGGCTCTTTCCGACAAGGTTGATGGTTGCAACAGAAAGATATTCTGCGTATGTGGTGATGGTGAAATCCAGGAAGGACAGGTATGGGAAGCCGCTATGAGTGCAGCACATCACATGTTGGGCAACATAATCGCAATAGTCGACCGTAATCGTCTGCAAATCGATGGTCCAAACGAGACGGTTATGGGGCTTGAGCCGCTACGGGAAAAATGGGCATCGTTTGGCTGGGATGTCTACGAATGCAACGGTAATAGCATCGAGGAGCTTGTCGGCACATTCGACAGCATGACTGGCGATAAGCCCAAAGTCCTAATTGCCAACACCACCATGGGCAAAGGTGTTCCCGAAATCGAAGGCGACTACAAGTGGCACGGAAAAGCACCAAGCAGAGAAGAAAAAGAACGCTGGGCGAAAGGGAAATAAAAATTGACAATTATCAATGGATAATTGATAATGTACAATCACACCATCGGTGTCATGCTGAACTTTATGCGTTTTTTTGTGTGGTAAATTTGCCCCGCAAAATGTTCTGTCTCTTCCCGGCGGATTCCATCCGCTCATTGTCAATTTTATTATATGTGTAAATCATTGAATATTAATTTACTAAAAATTTCTTTTCAAAAACTTTAAAAAAAGTTGCAGTTTTCAAAAAAGAAAATGTAAATTTGTGGTCTTACAATAAAATTCATAATTGGAATATGAAGAAATATGTTTGGTTTTTGTTAAGTCTTTGTGTATTGCTGACTTTCGCAATGCCAGTATGCGCTCAAGAGGCGGAAGCACAACCGCAGGACACAGCAAAACAGATTGAGGAATCGGACGAAATTGCGCAAAATATTGCTGAACCGACAGATGATGCACAACCCGAAGCTGCAAAGGAAGAAAAGTTTGATGTCACCAGCTTGATTATGGGACACATCAAGGACTCGCACGTATGGCACATCCTCGACTACACCAAGGAGGAAAACGGCCAGGAAGTAGAAGTTCCGGTTGCTGTTCCGCTGCCAGTGATTGTCTTCGCTAACGGTCATCTCGACTTCTTCATGTCGGGTGCTTTCCACCACGGACACGAAGCCGTAACAAAGGGCGACAACACCTACATCCTCGCCAACGACAAGATTTACCTTGCCAACGACAAGGGCGGCCTTACCTTCCAGAACGGCGAAGCTACCGAGGCAATGGAATTCCACGAGAGCCTCGAATACCTTGAGGCAAACGCCAACGCCGAAATCGCTAACGAAAAACCTCTCGACTTCTCGATTACAAAGAATGTAGCATCAATGATGCTCGTTTCCATTATATTATTAATAGTATTCATCAGCTTCGCAAAGGCTTACAAGAAGAACCCCGGCCGTCCGAAAGGAATGCAGGCATTCCTCGAACCAGTTTTCCTCTATGTAAGGGACGATGTTATCTACCCTAACCTCGGCGAAAAGACAGACAAGTTCCTGCCATACCTTATGACAGTGTTCTTCTTCATACTTTTTAATAATATACTTGGTCTCATCCCGTTCTTCCCCGGTAATGCCAATGTAACGGGTAACATCGCAGTGACTATGGTTCTCGCCATCTTCACCTTCCTTATGATTAACTTGAACGGAAACAAGGATTACTGGCACCACACTTTCTGGATGCCCGGCGTTCCGGTTTTCGTAAAGCCTATACTCGCAGTTGTCGAACTCATGGGTATCATCGTTAAGCCGGTTGCTCTTATGATTCGTCTATTCGCCAACATTTCGGCAGGACATATCATCATCCTGAGCTTGGTATCGCTGATATTTATCTTCCAGACAATAGCAGTCGCTCCAGTGTCGGTAATATTCGTATTGTTCATGGACTGCCTCGAAATGCTTGTCGCATTCCTGCAGGCTTACATATTCACGATGCTGTCGGCAGTGTTCATCAGTCTGGCAGTTGCAGAGCACAAGCACGAGTAGAATTTTGATTTAGAATTTTTTATGTTTAATTTTTAATATTTGTTACTATGGGAATTACAACAATCGCATCACTTGGCGCCGGTTTGGCAGTATTGGGTGCAGGTTTAGGCATCGGAAAGATTGGTAGCGCAGCAATGGACGCTATCGCAAGACAGCCTGAAGCAGCAGGTAAAGTTCAGACTGCAATGATCATCGCAGCAGCTCTTGTAGAAGGTGTTGCTTTGTTCGGTGTTGTAGTTGCTTTGATCGCTTAATTCAGTGCAAAAGCAAACGGGTTCTCCAGCGATTGGCTGGAGCTACCCGTTAAAAACAGAAGAAACGTTAAATTAAAATATATAGGTTATGGATTTAGTAACGCCCGGAATAGGATTAGTTTTTTGGACCACCATTATTTTCCTGACATTGCTCATCGTGTTGGGCAAGGTTGCTTGGAAGCCCATCAACAATGCTATTAAGAAAAGAAGCCAGAGCATCGAGGATGCATTGAATCAGGCCGAAATCGCTCGCGAGGAAATGAAGAAACTTCAGGCAGACAACGAGAAGATTATGGACGAGGCTCGTGCAGAAAGAGACAAGATGCTTAAGGAGGCGCGTGAAATAAAGGAACAAATCGTAGCACAGGCTAAGTCGGAAGCAGAAAAGGCTGCCGCAAAGGTTATGGCCGAGGCTGAACAGAAACGCGATGCTATGATGGTGGCTGCAATGGCCGACATCAAGAATCAGGTTCTCGACCTCTCGATTGCCGTTGCCGAAAAGGTTGTACGCAAGCAAATCAGCACTACTCCTGACCAGGAAATGCTCGTGAACGATTTGGTAAAAGAAATTAAATTCAACTAGTTATGAATCAGAGCAAGATTTCTGTTAGATACGCAAGGGCAATATTCGAGCTTGCAGAGGAAAAAGGACTGCTTGAAAAAGTGTATGCCGATTTCCGTCTCGTGCGCGAAGCATTGATCGACCTCCCCGAATTCAAGGAGGTAATGGCTAGCCCTATCGTCAAGAAGTCCGACAAGATAAGCCTTTTCGATGGAACTTTCGCTGGAAAGATTGACGAATTGTCGCTCAACTTCCTGAAGTTCCTTGTCGACAAGAACCGCGAAATATATGTGGTTGACATCCTCCGCAACTTCGAGACTTCGTATCGCCGCAAGAACAACTGCAAGGAAGTTGTGATAACCACAGCCCAGCCTCTCAACGACGCCCTCAGGCAGGACATCGAAAACCGCATCAAGGAGGTTTACAAGTCGAACGTTGACCTCAAGAACAAGGTTGACGAGCAGATGATTGGCGGTGTAATCGTGCGAATCGAAAACCAGCAGCTCGACTTGAGCGTAAGGACACAGTTGCAGGAAATTAAACAGTCACTTCAGAGATCAATATATTAATAGGTATAACATTTAATTAAACATACGACTTATGGCAGATATTAAACCATCCGAAGTGTCTCAGATACTGAAGCAGCAGTTGGACGGCATCGCAACCAAGAACAACTTGGAAGAGGTCGGCACTGTTATTGAGGTAGGAGATGGCATCGCTAGAATCTACGGATTGGACAATGTTCAGTCGAACGAACTTGTCGAATTCGAGAACGGCACCAAGGGGATAGTTTTAAATCTAGAGGAAGATAATGTAGGAGCCGTAGTTTTAGGACCTTGCGACGAAATCAAGGAAGGCAATGTGGTGAAGAGAATGCGCCGTATTGCTTCCATTATGGTTGGCGAGCAGATGTTGGGCCGTGTTGTAAACACAATCGGTGATCCGCTCGACGGTAAGGGACCTATTCAGGGCGAATTGTTTGAAATGCCTCTGGAAAGAGTTGCTCCCGGTGTTATTTTCCGTCAGCCGGTTGACCAGCCGTTGCAGACTGGTATCAAGGCTATCGACTCCATGATTCCAATCGGAAGAGGACAGCGTGAATTGATTATCGGTGACCGTCAGACAGGTAAGACGGCTATCGCAATCGACACTATAATTAACCAGAAGGAAAACTTCGAGAAGGGCGATCCGGTTTATTGTATCTACGTTGCAATCGGTCAGAAGGGTTCTACCGTTGCTAACGTTGCAAAGACCTTGGAACGCTACGGTGCTATGGACTACACCATCATCGTTACTTCAACGGCTTCCGACTCGGCAGCTATGCAGTACTACGCACCTTTCGCAGGCGCTGCAATCGGCGAATACTTCAGAGATACTGGACGTCACGCCCTCATCATCTACGACGACTTGTCGAAGCAGGCAGTTTCGTACCGTGAAGTTTCGTTGTTGCTCCGTCGTCCACCAGGACGTGAAGCTTATCCGGGTGACGTTTTCTATCTGCACTCACGTCTGCTCGAAAGAGCTGCTAAGATTATCCAGTCCGACGAGATTGCAGCTAAGATGAACGACTTGCCAGAATGCCTCAAGGGTAAGGTAAGAGGTGGTGGTTCGTTGACCGCTCTTCCTATCATCGAAACCCAGGCAGGCGACGTTTCGGCATACATCCCGACCAACGTGATTTCTATCACCGACGGACAGATATTCCTCGAGTCAAACTTGTTCAACGCTGGTATCCGTCCCGCTATCAACGCAGGTATCTCAGTATCGCGTGTAGGTGGTAAGGCTCAGATAAAGTGTATGAAGAAGATTGCAGGTACTCTTCGTACCGACCAGGCTCAGTTCCGCGAACTGGAAGCTTTCGCTAAGTTCGGTTCCGACCTCGATGCAGTTACCCTTTCGGTTATCGACAAGGGCCGCAAGAACGTCGAAATCCTGAAGCAGCCAGAACATGCACCAGTAAAGGTTCAGGAACAGGCAGCTATCATCTTCTGCGGAACAAAGGGCTTGATGAAGGATGTTCCGATTGACAAGGTACGCGAATTCGAAAAGGAATACATCGAGTTCATGAACACAAGCCGCAAGGACATCATGGACCGTCTTGCAAAGGGCGAATATTCCGACGAAATCACCAATGTGCTTACCGAAGTCGCAAAGGATTTAACAAAGAAGTACAAGAAATAATGTAAATTATGGCAGGACTTAAAGATATACGAAATAGAATCAGTTCTGTAAAGTCAACCAAGCAGATAACATCTGCAATGAAGATGGTTGCTGCGGCTAAACTGAAGAAGGCTCAGGACAGAGTCTTGCAGATTAGACCGTATGCCGACAAGATGCGTGACGTTTTGGCTGAGGTTAGTTCAAGCCTTGACAAGAACCATGCAAGTTGCTACGGCGAGGTTCGCAAGGTGGAGAAGGTTCTTGTGGTGCTGATGGCATCGAACAGAGGTTTGTGTGGAGGTTTCAACTCCAACATCTGCAAGAAGGCTATGGCTCACGTGAAGGAGAACTATCCCGCTCAGCTCGAAAAGGGCAATGTGAAGTTTATTTGCCTTGGAAAGAAGGCTTACGACTTCATACTTAAGCAGAAGTTCGAAATTGTTGCTCACAGCGAAGAAATTTTCGACAAGCTCAATTTCGCAACTGCCGCCGAAATAGCAGAACCGATAATGAAGGATTTTGTTGATGGTAAGTACGACAGAGTCGACCTTATCTACAACAGCTTCAAGAATGCTGCATCGCAGGAGCAGAAGGTTGAGACATTCCTTCCGTTCACCATCGAGGCAGGCGAAGGAGCCAAGAAATCCGACTATATCTTTGAGCCTACTGTCGACAAGATTGTTGACGACATGATACCGAAGTCGATGAAGATTCAGTTCTTCAAGTCGGTGCTCGACAGCTTTGCAGCCGAGCAGGGTGCCCGTATGACAGCAATGCATCAGGCAACCGACAATGCGACCGAGCTCATCAAGACTCTCACGCTCATGTACAACAAGGCACGTCAGGCTGCCATTACAAACGAACTTTCCGAAATCACCAGCGGTGCTGAGGCACTCAAGGGATAAGGATTTTGTATTGAAGATAAAGAAAGTCCGCTCGCAAGGCGGACTTTTTTGTATTCAATAATTTACAAAGGAGAGCATATATTTCACAATTATGTTTTCTATGTTTGTAACTTATTGATATTTAATAAATTACCCCCCCCCAATTTTTGTTAAAAAAGAGCATTAACACAAAAAAAATACATATATTTGCAAAGTTTCTATTTTGATATTTTATTTAATTATTTATAAGTGCTTTATGAATACAAAGATTTGGATTTTACTCTTATTTGCATTCCAGTTATGTCTTGTTAACTTAGGCGTGGCGCAAAGAACCTACTATGTGTCAAACAACGGAAACGACAGCAACGATGGTTTGTCGTGGGCGACAGCCAAGGCAACAATTAATGGAGCTATGAACTTAATCACTGCACCAGGCAATGATTCGGTATTCGTAGCAGTCGGCACATACCCATCGTGTACAATTAAGAGTGGTGCACGTGTTTATGGTGGTTTTGTTGGTACAGAAACGCATTTGAATGAGAGGCAGCCACTAACATACGGTATAGCGGCGGATAATAGTTGTTCGATAATAGATGCGCAGAACAGCATTAACTATGCCGTAAAGATTAATGGCTACATGTATTACAATAGCTCATATAATTGTAGGGGTAATGACTTCAATGGCTTTTTTGTGACTGGTGGCACGCAGTATGGCGTTTATGATGAGACAAATGCTATCCACAACATTTCCAATTGCACAATGACAGGTAATGCATGCGGTTTGTATCTGGGGATGTCTTATCAAAACACATACTATAGTGGAACTTTCCATGTTTCAGACTGCAAAATTAGTGAAAACACAACTAATGGTGGAGTTTATATATACAACGGTGGGCAGACTTATGGTCTCACTTGTGAATTTAATAATTGTGTTGTATCGGAAAATACAGGCAGTAAATTTGGAGGTATGAGTTTCAATCCATATGCTTTCGTGACATATAATTCCATTACTGTTAAAAATTGTGAGATTATCAAAAATATAGCAACGGGGCAGAATGCGAAGGCTGGTGGTATTTTGACACAAAGCAACGATTACGATTATGCAAATACAAACTGCGAATGGAGAATCATCAATTCGCGCATTATTGACAATACTGTTTATTCCACAGCTACTACAGGAAGTGCCGACAATAACTGGCCATACATTGTAGGAGGTATCAGTGTTTATTCATCCAACGCACATATCATCGGAAGTGTAATTGCTAACAATAGTGCAATTACAACAGAAGGAGTTTTTGTATTTGGAGGTGTTGCATCGTATGCCAATGGTTCTACTACTGCATCAAATAATACAGGAAACCCAGTAGGACGATTGTATATGACCAATTGCGTAGTTGCAAACAATTGGGCACAAACCGAGAATATTAGTGCGCAAGGCGGTATTTATACATCTAAAGTGTCAAATATTAAGAATACTGTGATTTACAATAACAAGCGTGGCAATGCGAATGCTAATTGTTATTATAATTCAACTAATTATACACAACCTTACACATATTGTGCAGGCAAATTCTCGACTACAAGCTTTTTTGCAGAGGAAAGCACCAACATATTATTGGATTCTGTCAATTTGCCAAGGTTTGTCGCACCATCATCAATGGTAGGAGCAACGACAATAGCAACAGACATGTCGAACATAAATGCCGACTGGCGCATACAGCCGAACTCTCCGTTGGTTGACGCCGGCGACCCCAACACAACATTTATCACCTATCTGCCCGAAACAGATATGGACGGCAATCCACGAATCTACAACAACATTGCCGACATTGGAGCATACGAGTGTACACAAACAACTATGAGCCAGACAATAACATGGAATCAAAGCCTTGCAGCGGCATTGGGCGATACCATAAAGTTAACAGCCACCGCATCATCAGGCTTGCCTGTCACCTATACCAGTAGCAACGAAAGCGTGGCGCATATCAGCAACGACACATTGTTTGTTGTTGGCGTAGGTACATCTATCATTATTGCATCGCAGGCGGGAAATCACTTGTATCTGCCAGCTTCCGATGTAAGCCAGACAATAAACATATCGGCACCAATGTTAAGCCAGACAATAGCATGGAACCAGAACTTAAACTTTACCCTCAATGACGAACCAGTTGAACTTACAGCTGTTGCTTCATCAGGCTTACCTGTTTCATATACTTGCAGCGATGAAAATGTCGCCACAGTCAGCGGAAATGTATTGACATTTGTTGGTGTAGGACAAGCTATAATTACGGCAAGTCAGGAAGGTAATGAGAATTTCTATCCGGGAAGCAACAAGGGCAGAGCAGACCATAGAATGGAATCAGGATTTGGACTTTAACCTCAGCGAAGAATCGGTTGAACTTACCGCCGTTGCTTCATCAGGTTTGCCTGTTTCATATACATGCAGCAATGAAAATGTTGCCACAATCAGCGGAAATGTATTGACATTCGTTGGTGTAGGTCAGGCGATAATAATGGCAAGTCAGGATGGCAATGAGAACTTTTATCCGGCAGCAGATGTTATGAGGATACTGACAGTAGCGGAAGCATCAAGGGCAGACCAGGCAATAGAATGGAATCAGGATTTGGACTATAACATCAGCGAAGAATCGGTTGAACTTACAGCCGTAGCATCATCAGGTTTGCCTGTTTCATATACTTGCAGCGATGAAAATGTCGCCACTGTCAGCGGAAATGTATTGACATTTGTTGGTGTAGGTCAGGCGATAATAACGGCAAGTCAGGAAGGTAACGAGAATTTCTATCCTGCCGCTGATGTTATGAGGATATTGAATGTATTCAACAATGTTGATGTATCGGATGCAGAAATTACAAATGTTTCAGTCTATCCAAATCCTACGGATGGGGAAATCCATATTGAATCGCAAGTCATAATTGAAAGTGTCTCCATTTACAATGTTTACGGGCAATTGATAAGCTCAGATGCGGTAAATGGCAGTTTGTACACAGTAAATATTTCAGATAAAGTTGATGGAGTTTATGTTATGCGGATAATGCTTCGCGATGGAAATACAATAACACAAAAAGTTGTGAAACAGCAGTAATGGTTGTTTGCAATGTTTAAGGATAAAGAAAGTCCGCTCACAAGGCGGACTTTTTTTTGTTTAATATACAACTTCTTTGTAGTCAGTTAATTATCCTTGAATTTTGACTTTTTTTCAAAAAATCTTTCCTATGTAAAATAAATATAATATAATTATACTAACTGATAGTGTAGTTATATTTTGGTCTATATGAAAAAATAGCAATATTTTATAGCAGATTTTTCTTTTATTTTAGAAAACATTTGCGTATTTTCGCAAAATTGTGTATTGAGGTATATTGGGATTTTATCGCGTTGATTCATAGGCGATTCCGATATGCATGTAGAGATTGTTTTTTTGATTGTTAAAGAAAATATAACATAGATTCTTATGAAGAACTTTGTAAAGTTGTTTGTATTGTCGATGGGGCTGGTTTTGGGAACAGCCGCATCTTTGTATTCACAGGACTTTCCTGAAAAGGATTTCAAATTGTCTGGCGGAGCCGTCAAAAATGTCAAGATGAAGGCTGTTGATGGTAACTTTGACAAAAAGGCTACCAATTTGGGTATTGGTGCTGCCAAGATGTCGAAGGTGGTGCCGTCAACAAATGGTGCTGACGGAGGCGAAAAAGGCTTGTCGCAGCAGACAGAGCCGCAAGTTTCGTCTCGGCAGTCGGCAAAGCAATCCGAATCGTGGACCAACAATACTGGAATCTTCTCGCGCTATCACGCCAACAAGTGGACTGCAAACGGAATATATGCAGGTTTGTCTCCTGAGAAGGAGCAGATTCAGTATCGTACCGAACACTCAAAGACCTTTGACAATGGTGACGGAACATTTTCGTATATGTACATTGGTGACCTGCACTATAAAGATGAAAATGCTTCGTGGCAGGACATTGATGTTTCAATCAAGAAGGAAAACAACAACGGTTACAAATACGCAAATACGACCAATAAGTTCAAGACATACTATTCCAATTCTCCAGCCGATGGCATTATGATGAACTACGAGGGACAGAACCTTGTGTTCGGAAAAAACTACAACTTCAGTTTTATAGATGGGCATGGCAATGCTTTGGCAGGGCAGGAGAGGACTGCCGCAAATGCAAAGCAGGATGATTTCCGTACATTGTCGTACAAGGATTTCTATCGTGGCATCGACTACAAAATGATACAGCTTGGTCGCGGTGTTGAGACGGGCTTCTTTGTAAACAATCGCAGTGCAGTTGCCAATGGTGCAAAGACGGTTAGGGTGAGCCAGACCGTTGAAATGCCCGATGCTGCATACATAATGGCAGATGGACAGAAGCAGGACAAGACTTTCTGTGCATCCGAGTTTGAGATTATGATTCCTGGCTACGAAAGTTGGATTACATTCCAGCCAGTAGTTGTCTACGATGCCAATGTGGATATGGACTACATTATGAAGCGTGCCGAAATCCGTCATATTGAGGATAATGTTGACAAGAACGGCAAGCCTATTGAAGACCCGATGGCAAAGTATTCGTACAAGGCGATGTACAATGTTGAGCAATCGGGCAATACCTTGACGGTTTCGTTCGATCTGCCAGCAGAGTGGCTTCTTGCAGCCGACCGCGCATATCCTGTGTTTGTTGACCCGACTGTAACAGTGTTGACGGGAACAACTAATGGAGGTAATTCTTACGAGTTTTATGATCATTATTGGCACGATTCCAGATGGGATTTTCAGGTAACTTCTTCTGAACTTTCTAGTATTACAGATGGGGCAACAATTACGGCTTTGGGTTTGTTATGCTATGAACGACCAGATCGGAATATGGCAAACTCAAGAATAGATTTAAATAATGCAGCATGGAACACAAGTGGATGGGTTACAAATGGTTGGCAAACATGTTATGGTCCTACGAGCATATCGTATAGCGGACTTAATACAGGAACATCAACATGGAACACTTATACATTTACAACTGCTTTTACATATTCAAGTGCAAATGACAACCTTTTGGTAAGATTGTCGAAAGATGATAGCGATTGTGGTAGTAATGCAGGAGGTAATTATCTTGTAAGTTCTACTACTGCTAATACGGCGAGAGGAGGATCCTCTGATAGTAATGATGGAAGTTATCCTTTTTCATTTACAGGTTCTAATGCCTGCCGTCCAGCGATGCAGTTGACATATACACCACAGTCAACGCCGGCGCCTTCTTGCGATGTGTCTATTAATATGAGTAATTTATCGCAAGCATTGGAGTGTGGTAGAACATATTGTTTCTATGATTCGGGTGGTGCAAACGGTAATTATAGTGATGGACAAGATTATACTGCCGTATTTACATCAAACGGTGACATTACTATTAATTTTTCAGTATTTTCAACATGGTCATCTTCTTCTAGTTCTGATTGGGATTATATAACAATTTATGATGGTACGGAAAGCGGAACACAAATTGTTTATGCAACAACAGAAGGTACACATAATACTGGTATAACAATTAATCATGATTATACTGCAACTTCTGGTAAGATGACAATAAAATGGCATTCTGATGGTAGTAATAATACTGCCGGTTGGGTTGCTACAATATCCGCAGGTTGCAATTGTGCTACATCGGAACTTAGCATAGCTATGGGTGGTGAGGCAAGTCTTGAAAGTGACGGCAGGTACTATTATGATGTGTGTTTGGGCGACCCTGTAAATTTGGTCGGTGTTGTTAACGGTGGTACTGCTGCTTCATGGCGTTGGTACATTAATTCTCACAATGGAACCCCTGTTGTTTCTACACAGCAATCTCCAACATATACTCCCGATGTGGTACATGGCTATGACATTACTCTTACAGCCAGGGATGAAAATGGTTGTTCTGCAACAGCATACGGCAGGATAAGGGTTTCGGGAGGGCTTACTGTGCCAGCACAGGTAAGTCCTGCAGCAAACGGTGTTTGCCAAGGTTCGGAAAGGGAAATAACTATCGGAGATGGTGCAAATTCGGAAATACAAGTTGCTCGTGAATCATACGAAGTTACGGCTACTTTGGGAGAAAGCAATGTTACATTTATTCCCGATGGTCCTAATTGTGCTTCATTGGGGCAATGCTATGAATCACCAGTTACTTTTAATGACTTTTCCGATGCTGCTACAATAACATCGGCAAACGATATAAAGTACGTCAAGTTAAATATGGAACATTCCCATATAGGTGATATGCAGATAAAATTAGTATGTCCGAATGGTCAATCAGCTATAATTTTGCAGGACGCTTATGGTACAAGTTCTGGAGGATTGGATAATGCTACATATGACTGGCCGTATAATGTAATTCATTTTGAAGTGAGGTATGCCTTATATGAGAATGCGGCTGGTGCGGGTGGTTGTTCTCGAGGAGGTTATTTGGGAAATATTTCTTTTTATGGTTTTGTTGTATATAAAAATGGGGTTTATTCTGTAACAGGAGTAAGGCAGGAAGCAACAGCGTTTCCAGTAGGAACATCTACTGCAACATTACATACCCATTTGATTAATGCTATTAATTCTGGTAATACTCCATCTGATTTCTGTTATGGGGAAGATTATTATCTTGTATTCGATTCATATTATCACACATTGAATGGTTATTCAGCAGCCGCTTATTATGAACTTGGCGATTTTGTTGGTAATTATGAAATAGAATATGTTTATGAATGGGGTATAGATGCAGCATCTCTTGGTTTTGGCAGTCCTAATCTTAGTGATGCATTATCGTCTACTAATGTATGTAATGCCGCATACAATAATCCAGGAACAGAAGCTGAATATTGTTGGTCGAATAGTACATCATACGGATATGGATATGCAAGCGGAGGTGGTTATGTTACAGAAACAACAAATCATACTGTTGGTCAAACCAATGGTATGATGGTAATACCTTCCAATACGGACAATATGACACAAATATATCACCCATACCAGAATTTTAGCAGTCTTGCAGGTTGTCCACTTAATGGCACATGGAAAATTCAGGTATGTGATAGCTGGAAATTTGATAATGGCTATGTATTCAGTTGGGAATTGGCATTAAAGGAAGACTTCTTCCCTGATCCTTGGGATTACGATGTGTATGTGGCAAGTACGGAAGTAACACCGAATGACTATGGAGAAGACTATTGTCATTATTATCAACAACATAATCCAGGCCAAAATTGCAATGGAACAGGAATTGTTATACATCCGCCTTCAAATGCAACAGGAGAGCATAATGTTAGTGTAACGGTTATTGATAATCTTGGTTGTCGTACAAATAGCCCTATAGAGGTTGATTTTGCGGTAACACCGAGTATTAATGCTGCTATCTCAGGTAATCTGCATGTATGTCAGGGTTCGGGAACTACCCTTACGGCTGGTGTTACTGGTTCAAATCCAGGTGTGGCTCCTTTTACTTATCAATGGAACAATAACTCAACAAATAGTACTTTGTCAACTGGCAGTTTAGGTGGAGATGAGACATATAGTGTTACAGTTAGAGATGCTTCGGGATGTGTAAGCGAGGCAGAAACAACAGTATTAATTAGTAATCCGCAGCTATCAGTTTCGCATACCGATGCTTGCTATGGACAAAACAATGGTACAGCAACAGTAACTGTTACAAATACAGACCATGCTGTTGGTATTTATAGATATGCTTGGGCTGGCAGGTCGGCTGTAGAAACATCATCGGCATCAAATACAATAACAGGATTGGCACCGAATACATATAGGGTTACGGTTACCGACATTACAAGTGGTTGTTCTGCAACTGCATCAATAACTGTGGGGCGGCTTACGCAAATTAATGTGTCGGCAAGTTCAAATTCTCCTATATGTAGCGGAAATACGGCTACTGTCAATGCAGGAACAATAAGCGGTGGTGCAAGTCCGTACACATATTCATGGAATGGAGGATCATTTGGAACATCAACATCTTATACAACATCAACATTGACTTCAAGTTATACGGTAACGCTAACTGTTAGAGACAATAACGAATGTACTGCATCGACAACTGCGCCAATAACGGTTAATCCTCGTCCAACAGCTACAGTTTCGGGTGGAGGCACAATTTGTAATGGCGATAATTCTACATTCACAATTACATTTACAGGTGTTGCACCGTATAGTTACACATGGAGCGATGGTTCGCACAGCACAACTGCTACTCTTAATAGTGGAAACAGTGCAACAATAACAGTAACTCCATCGGTAAGGACTACCTATACGGTAACTTCAGTTAGCGATTCCAGATGCGGATCTGGTACAACATCTGGTTCGGCAGTTGTTATTGTCAATCCAAAGCCAGAGGTGGCAATAGAAGTTGCAAGCACAACAACATGCCCAGGAACACCTCTTAATCTTACAGGTCGATTGACTACAACAGGTACTGCTAATTATACATATAGTTGGAGTGCTTCGTCAGGAATGACACTTGGTTCGGCTTCAAATGGACCAACAAGTGCGACTTCGGTTACAAATACGGCGACAGCTAATACAACGTGTAGTGGTAATTATCAGATAAATTTGCATGTGGAAGATGCCAAACATTGTACTGCAGATGCTGCACCTATTAATATAGTAGCTTCTGTTGGTAATAACATAACCATTTCGGGTGGTACTCAAACAAAGACTGTTGCATGTGTGGGCGAAATAGCGCCTCCACATACTCTAACACCGAGTGTTATGCCGACAGTTACTGATGCTTGTGGACGAGACATTTCTTCTTCTCGTGCATTGACATCAACCCCGAATTTGAGTACAATTAGTTGCGAAGGTACAGCGGCATACGTATATACATATACCGATTGTGCAGGTCATACAAAGACATGGACATTTACATATACGGTTGATATGCCAGCGTTCACGGTCAGTCCGAGCACTGGCAGTGCAACAGTAAACTGCGCCACCGACGCCAAGCCAGCAGGCGAGACTGGCAGCCGGATCACCCTTCCGACGGTTACCGACCGCTGCGGCCACACGCTGAGCCCGACCCTGACGAGCAGTCCTAGCGCGGTATCGTGCGAAGGCACCATGGTTTACGTATATACGTACGAGGAC
>CADAXK010000018.1 GCA_902791865.1 uncultured Bacteroidia bacterium | reverse complement strand
TTCAGGCTGGTGTATCTCTATGCTGGCTGTCGCTTCGCAGCCGTTAGTGCCGGTCGCAGTGACTATGTACGTGTTCGGGGCGGTAATGGTGATGCCTGCAGTGGTCTGTCCGCTGGACCAGCGGTAGCTCTCGCCGCCGGTGGCCGTAACAGATATCGACGTGTAGATGCAGTTCAGCCATTCGGAGCCGGTGATGTTGTCTATCGTGACATCGGGCTGCGTAAGGTTCTCGGTGATTTCTACCGATGCCTCGGCGGTACAGCCGTTTGGCGCGCTGGCGATAACGCTGTATTCTCCCGCAGATGTGAATACTGCGGTGGATGAAGACGAGCCGTTAGACCAGTCGTAGGCGTTAGACCAGTCGTAGGTCGCTTCGCTGCCTGTCGCAGTAGCCGTTATCGTGCGGTGGCGGCAGTTGATCTCTTCGTATGGTACAATGATGCTGACCGCCGGATTGGCATTGACTGTGACGGTTGCTGACGAGGACAAATCATTAGCCGAACAGCCATTATTGTCCTGCAATGAAACAATTGAATAAGTCGTAGTTGCAGTAGGAGTTACATACATGGTTACAACGTTATCATTAGTAGTTTCCGAATATGTTCCATTGCCATCGCTCCATGTGTATTCGTATGGTGCAACGCCCGTGAACGACATGGTAATTACCTGTCCATCTGTATTGCCTTCACAGATTGCAACACTTCCGCTAACCGATACTGTTGGACGGTCATGGATTGAGACATCAATGCTGGTCTGCTGCGCGCAGAAGCTCGGATCTGGCGTAAATGTATAGGTATGCGACGATGTCATATCAACTATTGCAGGTGACCATGTTCCAGTGATGCCATTCTCTGATTCGGTCGGAAGGACTATCTGCGTATCACCGTTGCAGGCCTCGTAATCCGCAAATACTGGCATGATGTTCTCGCCTACGCTGACTGTTGTTTCCGCAGATGCCGTACATCCGTTGGCATCTCGGACTATCAAGTTGAATGTTGCGTCAGTAGATAATACTCCAGTATTGTACTCATTGCTACTTCCAAACGTTACGCCACCGTCCCATGAATACTGATAGCTAGGCGTTCCTCCTGTGAGACTTTCAATCTCTATTGTAGTCGACTGTCCATCGCATATAGCTGCTGGCGTTGCAAGAACCACAACAGGAAGCTCGTTGACGGTAATCGTTGCAGAATTTGCCATGTCGCCGTCCGTTGCGGTGCAGTTGGCATCGCTCAAGGCCGTAATCGAGTAGGTTGTTGTCTCGCTCGGCGTTACCGTAATGGTTACGGTAGCATTGTTTGTCGTCTCGTTGTGACTGCTTGTGCCATCGCTCCAGGTGTAAACAAATGGTGCAGTGCCTGTAAATGTGAATGTTACCATTTGTTCATCAGTGTTGTCGGCACAGATTGCTGTGCTTCCGCTAACTGTTGCTGTCGGGCGAACATTGACAGATATGTTCTCTGTCAAGACAATCTCGTCTGTACAAGTTACTGTATTTACAACATTAGTAGCAGTTACGGTAACTGAATAATCACCTGCTGTTGTGATGTCTGCCGATGTTGCATCATTGCCAAGTCCATTCGACCATGCGAAAGTCAAATCACCGACATTGTCATTATCAGAAACAACTGTAATGGCAGTAGAACTTCCATCGCAAATCGTAGTTTCTCCTGTAAGGCCAAGAGTTCCAACCGAAGGCGCATTGACGGTCACTGTTGCTATTGCATCACCTGTACAACCGTTGGCATCACGAACTATTACACTGTAGCTACCGTCAGCCAAAAGATTGCCGGTAGCATATTGGGGTTCGGTTCCGAAGGTTGCCCCATCATCCCACGAATATTCGTATGGTGTGACACCTCCGGTTACAGAAGCTACTTCCACTGTCGTTGATGTACCTGCGCATATTGTGATATCGTCGTTAGCCAATACAACAATTGGGGTACCGTTGCTCTGGTCGATTCTTACTGATGCGGAATTGGTACATCCATTGGCATCGGTTATAGTTACTGTGTAGTTATCTGGTATTGTAACAGTAAGTTCGGCACCGATTTCTCCGTTTGACCATGCAAATTCTCCAGTGCCATCCGCTATGAGGTAGATTTCTAGCACATCGCAGGTAAGAAGTACAGTTCCTGTATTGTTGACAATTGAAACATCAGGTATTACAGAATGGTCCTCAACCTCTATGGTTTCGGTAGCAGAACAGTTGTTTTCATCCGTTACCGTAACGGTATAGTTTCCTGCCATTAAGTCGGAATAAATTGCATCGTGAGCCGTCGTGCTCCATGCGTACGACAATGTTCCCGTTCCTCCAGTTGCGCTGACCTCTATAGAACCGAGTGTTTCACAGATTTGAGGTGATGTGCTTTCCACAGATATCGTAATTGCCGTAGGCTCCGAAATTATAACTTCCGTTTCCGCCGAACATAGGTTAGCATCGGTTACAGTCACCGTATATGTGCCAGCTGTAAGACCGGATGCGGTATTGCCAGTGCGCGTATTATCATCAGACCAAGCGTAGCTGTAGTCCTGAGTTCCACCACTAACAGTAACAATTGCCGTAGCTGTTTCACCATTACAATTTATTTCATCTGCGGACAACGATGCCTGAAGCTGCTCTGGCTGGGTTATCTCCACTGTTGCTATTGCTATGCAGTTGTTTACATCGGATACAGTAACCGTATAGGTTCCTGCAGTCAGACCGCTTACAACATTTACATCGTATTCGTTGCCATCGCTCCATGCAAAGTGATATGGTTCAGTTCCGCCCGTTACATTTACAGTTACATCGGTGTCATCGCCATTACACAATAGCGCTACCGGCGTGCTAATCGTTGCCTCAAGTACATTAGGCTCTGTAATCTCTATGCTTATAGTTGCTGTACAACCATTGGCATCAACGACCTCTACGGTATATGTACCGGCACCTAGTCCAGGGAATATTCCGCTGCTCTGGTATTCTCCATCATTAATTCTGTACTGATATTCTGGCGTTCCACCATTAGCAAAGACTTCAAGTACGCCGTCTGTTCGTCCGTTTCCGGTCGCATTTATATGGCTGCCGGCAACTTCGTTCAAGGACAACGCATCGGGGACTCTCAGTACAATGTCAACGGCGCTGCTGGTTCCGCACTGGTCGGTAACGGTGACGGTTACTGTACTTTGGGCAGCGATCTCCTCTCCTGCCATTGGGTTCTGCGTGATTGTGAGGGCATCAACATCCGTGCAGTTGTCACTCGATATTGCACGGACTTCTCCTGTAAGGTCAGGTACGATGAATGTACAATCCGTGGATGTAAGCGTTCTGTCCAGATCTGCTGTACCTATCACTGGTGCTACATCATCAACTACTGTAATTTCCATCGGTATAGCATCTGCTGTACATCCGTTTGCATCAACAACATGAAGATTAATGCTATATGTTGCACCACAACTGGTTGCACTTGCCTCTGGCGCTGCGACTGAATTTGTAGTTGTTGTCGCATCGGTGGTTATGTCGCCTGTTTCGGCAAGCGTCAATCCTGCCGATGCGCTCCATGTGTAGGTATAGTCCGCTGTGCCTTCGGCGGTAAGTTCTGCTGCAAGGTCAATTACTGCATCCGGACATACGGTTGCATTTGCCGTTGTTATGTCAACTTCAGGCTTCGGATTAACTGTCACTGATATATTATCTATTACGACATAATCAGAACCAGTGTTGCAGACATCGGTGGTCAGTGTTGCAGTGTAGGTACTTGTTGATGTCGGTGTAACAACGATTTCTTCCGTATCAACATCGGCTGGAAGTCCTGCTCCTGCATCTGTGCTTGTCCATTCAATGGTGTAGTTAGTTCCTGCATTGGTAACGGTTGCCGTCAATGTGGCATTGCTTCCATAGCATATTTCCGCATCGGCGCTCAATTCTAATTGTGGGGTGTCGCCAATGGTTACGGTATGTGAAGCCTCTATGGTACATCCGTTTGCATCGGTAACGACTACATTATAGGTAAACGGCGTATTGTTACCATCAAGTGTCGGCGTTGTTATGGATGCGGTTATGGTATGCGCTGCATCATTCCATTCGTAACTGTAGTCTGGCGTTCCATGCTCTGCGTTGACGGTTAATGTCGCTGTAGTATTGTTGCAAACCTCTGTCGGTCCACTGATTGTTGCTGACAATGCCACATCAGGACTTGATATTGACTGGCTTGTGCTAGTCGCACAGCCGTGTGCATCGGTTACGGTTACAGTATATGTGCCCGTGCCAAGTCCGCTAAGGTTGCCATCGGCATCGCAAGTCACTACATTGTCATCTGCATCCGTCCAAGCGTATGTGTAATCTGGTGTGCCGTTTGATGCCAGAATTTCAATAGTTCCGTTGTTTTCTCCTGCACAACCATTGTTAAATGCTGTAACATCAACAGACGGATACGAAAGCTCATCGCTAATTGTTACAGGAACAACTGTGGAACAAGTCTGCGAATTTGCCGTGTATGAAAACTGAACATCGTAGTTTCCTGCAGCGAGTTCAGTAAAGCTTGCAACTTCATCGTATGCAACTGTCTGTGCCGAGATACCAGTTCCTTCAAGTGAAACTGTATAATCGCCTGTTTCAGGACCGAAACCATCAACAACAATAACACCGCTGAACGGTGCAACGCACATTATATTGTCGGTTGTGGCGATTGCTGCGGTTGGCATCTCGTTAACGATGATTTCTACCGAACCGGTAAGGTCTCTGTCGATTGACGTACAATTGTCGTCGTTAAGCGAAACAAGTGTGTATGTCGTTGTTGATGTCGGCGTTACGGTTATCGTTACGCTCGAGTCGTCCGTGCTTCCGCTGTGCTCGTCGTTACCATCGCTCCAAGTATAATTATAGGCTGGTGCGCCTGTGAAGGTGATGGTGAAGGTCGCCTCCTCGCCGTTGCATATTGCCTCTCCGCCAGATATTTCAGCCGTAGGACGATTGTTGACAGTTATCGATGCAGTTGCAGAACCAATACAACCGTTGTCATCCTTTACATCAACTGTTACTGCATCGTCTGCTGATAGAGGAGATGTTGTAAATTCGGTATAGTCACCGTATGTACCACCGTTCCATGAATAATGATATGGGGCAACCCCGTTTGTAACCTCATCTATTGTAACTGTTGCGGTCTGACCTGCACAAATTGTAATGTTATCATCAACTAGTGTTACAACTGGATTCTCGTTGCTCTGCTCGATGGTTATTGTTGCGGTATTGACACAGCCGTTAGCATCGGTTATGGTTACTGTATAGTCATTCGGCGTTGTGACGGTAAGTTCAGCTCCAGGTTCCCCATTTGACCATTCGAAATCTCCTGTACCTTCCGCAGTGAGCGATATTTCTGTAACTGCACAAGTAATAACCGTGACTCCTGTATTATTGGTAATGTCCACATCAGGTATTACAGAATGATCTTCAACCTCTATAGTTCTGGTTGCCGAACATCTGTTCTCATCTGTAACGGTCACTGTGTAGTTACCTGCTGTTAGTTCGGAATATGTTGCCTCATGGGCAGTTGTACTCCAAGCATACGATAGTTCTCCTGTTCCGCCCTCTGCACTAACTGTTATCGAACCAAGCGTTTCACAAATTTGAGGTGACGTAGATTCTACAGTAATTATGATTTCATCTGGCTGAGTAATCGTAATGCTTGCTTCTGCACTACAACTATGGACATCTCTTACCGTGACAGTATAAGTACCTTCAGACACATCGCTAGCGGTGTTACCGTTGCGGGTGTCATCATCGCTCCAAATATATGTGTAGTCTGGTGTGCCGTTCTCCACATTGACGGTGATGTTAGTTGTTTCACCATAACAATTGATAGCACCGGCACTCATAGATGCTGTAAATTCCTCAGGATTACTGATATCAATACTTGCTATTGCTATACAGTCGTGTGCATCGGTAACAGAAACTGTATATGAACCTGCCGACACATCACTAGCGGTGTTGCCGTTGCGGGTGTCATCATCGCTCCAGATATATGTGTAGTCTGGAGTGCCGTTCTGTACATTCACGGTAATATTAGTCGTTGCATCGTGACAGTAGATGGCATCTGCACTCATAGATGCTGTAAATTCCTCAGGATTACTGATTTCAATGCTTGCTATTGCTGTACAGTCGTGTGCATCGGTAACATAAACCGTATATGAGCCTGACGACACATTACTAGCTATGTTGCCATTGCGAGTGTCATCGTCGCTCCATACATAGGTGTAGTCTGCTGTGCCGTTCTGTACATCCACGGTAATATTAGTCGTTGCATCGTGACAGTAGATAGCATCTGCACTCATCGAAGCGGTAAGTTCGTCAGGATTACTGATGTCAATGCTTGCTATCGCAGTACATCCGTTGGCATCGCTGACTGCAACCTCATAGGAACCTGCCGAAACACCACTAGCAATGTTACTATTGCGCGTGTCATCGTCACTCCATATATATGTGTAGTCTGGAGTGCCGTTCTGTACATTCACGGTAATATTAGTAGTTGCATTGTGGCAGTAGATGGCATCTGCACTAATAGTTGCTATAAGTTCGTCAGGATTACTAATGTCAATGTTTGCTTCTGTAGAACATCCGTTGGCGTCGCTAACCGAAACCTGATAGTAACCAGCGTCAATGTTGGTAGCTATGTTTCCTGTACGGCTACCATCGTCAGACCAATGATATTCGTAAGGCGATGTGCCACCATTGACGATGACGCTTGCACTGGTTGTGCCACCACTACATGCAGGGGTCGTAGCATTCATCGAAGCGGTAAGTTCTTCAGGAATCGTCAAGACAATCTGCTTGGTGCTAGATTTAGAGCACTGGTCGGTAACCGTAACGGTTACAGTAGTTTCCGTTGCAACCTCCGTTCCTGCCACTGGACTTTGTGTAATTGTAAGGTCCGCATTTGAGGTGCAATTGTCTGAAGATATTGCACGGACATCATCCGTCAGGTCCGGTACGATGAATACACAGTCCGTAGATGTAAGTTCGCGGTCAAGGTCATCGTCTCCAATTGTCGGTGCTGTCTGGTCGCCACCGCTTACACTCATAGTGTTGGTAACTTCGTTGCAGCCGTCTGTGATTGTGTACGTCCTCGTTACAGTCCAGCCGCAGTTGGATGTCGGGTCTGCAACATCGCTGTGGCTGACAGAAATTGTACCACAAGCAGCGGTGTACATACCCGCTACATCATCGTCGGCAAGAAGTCCACTTATATCGCGGTCAGCATAGCAAGCATTTTGATTAGAAATATCATTTGGCCAAGTACCACTGAATGAAGGATCAATGTTACGCTCTATCGTATATGTGAACGTCCAGTCGTGTGCTGTGCCTTTGCAATCGGTAAATGTGTAAACATATCTTACATCGCCATTACAAGTTGGTGTTTCTGTTGGATAACCAGACTTGAGAACACCAGTCAAGGCATTGCCGCAAGCATCGGTAACTTCTGGCAAGGTCGGTGCAGTGATTTCAGATGCGCAAGCAACGGTCGCTCCGTCATTATCTGGCATGTCGAAATCGCTGCGCTCGATTGTATATGTGTATGTCCAGACAAATTCCTTATTCGCACAGTCCTTATATGTATATGTGTATGTTCTTGTACCGTCGCAGGTCATCGGGTCGGGATTGTCAGTTACAACTGGTGTCGGTGCGGTTAGTGTATTGCCGCAAACATCCTTTACCACTGGCAAGGTCGTAGGTGCGGTGGCATCGACAAGGCATCCTGCCGTTCCTGTAGTTGCCACGGGTCCGCCAACTTCTGACGGTGCTGTCGTGTGTGCTATCGTATAGGTATATGTCCAGACGAACTCAAGGTTTGCGCAGTCCTTATATGTATAGGTGTATGTTCTTGTACCGCCACAGGTTATCGGGTCTGGATTGTCTGTTACTACTGGTGTTGGCGCGGAGAGTGTATTTCCGCAGACATCCTTGACCACAGGCAAGTTTGTAGGTGCGGTGGCATCGGCTATACATTCTGCTGTTCCTGTAGTTGCAACTGGTCCGCCAACTTCTGAAGGAGCTGTCGTGTGTGATATAGTGTAGGTGTACGTCCAGACAAACTCAAGATTTGCGCAGTCCTTATATGTATAGGTGTACTCCCTTGTACCGCCGCAGGTTATCGGATTTGGATTGTCTGTTACAACCGGTGTCGGTGCGGTGAGCGTATTTCCGCAAACATCCTTTACTACCGGCAATGTTGCAGGTGCGGAGGCATCGGCTAGGCATTCTGCCGTTCCTGTAGTTGCAACTGGTCCACCTACCTCTGAAGGTGCAGTCGTGTGTGATATCGTGTAGGTATACGCCCAGACGAACTCAAGGTTTGCACAATCCTTATAGGTATAGGTGTAGGTTCTTGTGCCGCCACAGGTTAACGGGTCTGGATTGTCTGTTACAACCGGTGTCGGTGCGGTAAGCGTATTTCCACATACATCCTTTACTACCGGCAAGGTAGTAGGTGCGGCGACATCGGCAAGGCATTCTGCTGTTCCTGTAGTGGCAACAGGTCCACCAACCTCTGAAGGTGCAGTCGTGTGTGCTATAGTGAATGTGTATGTCCAGACGAACTCAAGGTTTGCACAATCCTTATATGTATAGGTGTAGGTTCTTGTACCACCACATGTTAACGGGTCTGGATTGTCTGTTACAACAGGTGTCGGTGCGGTAAGCGTATTGCCGCAGACATCCTTGACCACTGGCAGAGTAGTTGGCGCGGCGACATCGGCAAGGCATTCTGCCGTTCCTGTAGTTGCAACAGGTCCACCAACCTCTGAAGGTGCGGTGGTATGTGCTATTGTATAGGTGTATGTCCAGACGAACTCAAGATTTGCACAGTCCTTATATGTATAAGTATACTTCCGTGTGCCAGCGCATGTTATCGGGTCTGGATTGTCTGTTACAACAGGTGTCGGTGCAGTGAGCGTATTGCCGCAGACATCCTTGACCACTGGCAGAGTAGTTGGTGCGGAGGCATCGGCTAGGCATTCTGCCGTTCCTGTAGTTGCAACAGGTCCACCAACCTCTGATGGTGCAGTCGTATGTGATATCGTGTAGGTGTAAGTCCAGACAAACTCCTTGTTTGCACAGTCTTTATATGTATAGGTATACTTCCGTGTGCCAGCGCATGTTATCGGGTCTGGATTGTCTGTTACAACAGGTGTCGGTGCAGTGAGCGTATTGCCGCAAACATCCTTGACCACTGGCAGAGTAGTTGGTGCGGAAGCATCGGCTAGGCATTCCGCCGTTCCTGTAGTAGCAACAGGTCCACCAACCTCTGATGGTGCAGTCGTATGTGATATAGTATAAGTGTAAGTCCAGACAAACTCCTTGTTTGCACAGTCCTTATATGTATAGGTATACTTCCGTGTGCCAGCGCATGTTATCGGGTCTGGATTGTCTGTTACAACAGGTGTCGGTGCGGTGAGAGTATTGCCGCAGACATCCTTGACCACAGGTAATGTAGTAGGTGCGGCAACATCGGAAAGACATTCTGCCGTTCCTGTAGTTGCAACAGGTCCACCAACCTCTGATGGTGCAGTCGTATGTGCTATAGTGTATGTATATGTCCAGACGAACTCAAGATTTGCACAGTCCTTATATGTATAAGTGTACTTCCTTGTGCCTCCACAGGTTATCGGGTCTGGATTGTCTGTTACAACAGGTGTCGGTGCGGTTAGTGTATTGCCGCAGACATCCTTGACCACAGGCAATGTAGTAGGTGCGGCAACATCGGAAAGACATTCTGCCGTTCCTGTAGTTGCAACAGGTCCACCAACCTCTGATGGTGCGGTGGTATGTGCTATAGTGTAGGTGTATGTCCATACAAACTCCTTGTTTGCACAGTCCTTATATTTATAGGTGTATGTTCTTGTACCGCCACAGGTTATCGGGTTTGGATTGTCCGTTACAACTGGTGTCGGTGCAGTGAGCGTATTTCCGCATACATCTTTGACTACTGGCAGTGTAGTAGGTGCGGTGGCATCGACAAGGCATTCTGCCGTTCCTGTAGTTGCAACAGGTCCACCAACCTCTGATGGTGCGGTGCTACGCTGAATAGTATATGTGAAAGTCCAAGTCTTTGTATGACCTGCGCAATCGGTATATGTATATACGTATGCAGCTGAACCTTCACAAGTAATACTGCTTAAATTCGGCGATGTTGTCAATGTAGCAGAAGAAGATATGTCTCGTCCACATGCATCTGTAACCGTAGGCATAACACTTGGTGTCAGTGTATGGGGATCAGCTAGGCCGTCCACACATTCCACGGTCTTCGTATTTGTACCACCAGAAATGGTTATGTTATTACCAACGGATGCTACTATATTAATAGGTGTAGCATCGGCAGTACAACCGTGACCATCCTGAACATGTAAATTTATCTGGTAAGTTCCGCTACATGCTGTTGGTATTGTTGCCGTGCTTGTAACTGAGGTTGCGCTTACTGTAACCGGATTTGAGGTAAATGTCACTCCCGATGCAGTACTCCAAGTGTAGGTATAATTGGCTGTACCTGCTGTTGTCAATCCGCCAGTAAGAGTAACAGTAGAACCCGGACATGTATTATCAGGAGTATCAATGTAAGCAACAAGAGCATCTGGCTCTGTTATTGTAACACTAGTCGTTGCCGAACATTCGTTGGCATCATTTACCGTAACGGTATATGTACCAGGAGCAAGATTGTTTGCAGTATTGCCTGTACGATTGTCATCATCGCTCCAAGTGTATGAGTATGGCGTTGCACCATTTGTGGTGGTAATTGTGATACTACCGTTGTTTGCTCCATTACATACAACATTTGTTGGTGTCGACGTCAATGTCAATGACGAGAAAGTTCCAGTTACCTCATCGTAGAACGACCTGTTGGGACAGTGCGTACTTGTGATTGTCCACCTGAAAGTTACAGAATGTGGCAATTCGGAACCATTGTAGGTTACACCAGTATTATATAAGGTATTGTCGGCAATTGTCGTATTTGCCGCATCGGTAGCATTAGGAATTGTCCACAGACCGTTCCATTCGCTTCCTACCGTACTATTGCCACGCAAAGTTGCATCTCTTCCGCACACGGTAAAATCAGCACCGGCAAATACTGTCTGGTCATCATCATAGACATCAAGAGGATAAGCCTCATTGAGTGTCCACTGGCAAGAGCCAACCTGAACCGTTTCTATCGTAAGTATCGAGTTATGTTCTATAGTATAGTCAACATTTTGAGCAACTCCACCTGTCAATGTCAAGGTCTGGGTTGCACCGCTGTTGACATTATTTATATTATAGGTAATAGTTGTATTTACATCTGATGTTATTGTAAAGTGAGTTGCTTCGTTTGCGCATACTGGAGTTGTTGTTACTGTAAGATTCGGCATAGAATTTACGGTTATGTGTGCCACATCGGCTTCCATACCGCAATCGGTTGCCACATACACCGAATATTCGCCAGCCATACTTGCTGTAGCATTTGAAATAGTATATGTATTTGAATTTGCACCAGTTATAAGTTCATCACCGCGAACCCACTGGTATATAGGATGACAAAGCAAATCCTCATTGACCGAAATGCTCATTGTATAGTCCTCGCCTTCGCATATTTCATGGTCGGAAAGCTGGTTGATTTCGGGCGGAACAGGCATAAGAACCACCGTATCGCGCACTATCTTAATTATACCGCAACATCCCGTAGATATTTCAGCTCGCAGATAAGCGTACTGAATTGCACTTGTTGTATTTTCGACATCAATCGACAGGCAGGTCAGGTTTGTCAACGAAGCGACAGAAGCCACATCGTTAACCGAAGTTGTAAGCGACCAACTGACCATCACTGGCGTATTGTTCGGAAGATTTTCGAGGCAATACTCGTAAACTCCTGCACAGCAAAGCGTATCTTCGCCAGCAACTTGTACATTCGACACATCAGGTGCCGCCTGTATTATGTTTATGAATGATGAATATCTGTTGGCATCTCCCGAACCAGTCTGAGGAGTCTTATATCCTGCACTGCTGTACTCGAATACTGTAGAACTATTGCCACTTGCAGGACTTGCTCCAGTACCAAAAGTTGTATAGGTACCGCTACCCATTTGCATTTCCACATTCGAGCAGCTTGCTATAGGATAGTCGGGCGTACCTGCAATTATTGCAGTTTGACCAGAAAGGTTGTAGTTGTAACCAGTTGTAATTGGAGTACAAACTCCTGCTGTAGTTACAGAAGCAATTTTGTAGGACACACCATTGGCACCGTTTTCTCCAGCACCACCTGTACCACCAGAGCCACCATTACCACCTTTACCTCCACTACCACTACTAGCAGAGCAATACCAAGCGTTAGTACCACCAGAACCTCCACTACCTCCTGTGCCTCCACTACCACCAGAAGCGCCATTACCTCCTGTGCCTCCTGTACCAACTGTACCAGACACTATATTACAATCAATGAAACGATTGGCTAATTCGGTCGACGACATGTCATTGTAAAGGTAAACACCAAATGAAGAACCTCCAGAAAAACCACCTGCACCGCCAGTGCCACCACAACCGCCAGCTCCGCCACCTCCGCCAGAACCGCCGCCCTTATAACAAGAACTCATAGAAGCATCTGTGCCTCCGCCACCTCCGCCACCTTTTCCACCTGTTCCGTTGGCGCCAGTACCTCCTGTTCTGGCAATTGTTCCCTTGAAATATTCTCCATAGTAAGTTGAAGTATTATTTACCGTTGCACGCTGACCAGAATACGATGTTCCATTAGAACCATTAGAGCCATTACTACCTGCACTGCCAGAGGACTCAATTCCTCCACCAGCACCACCTCCGCCTACACCAGCGCCACCACTCTGGTAATCTCGTCCTCCAGTACCACCTTGTGTTCCATTGGCGGCAGAACAAGAAGGATTTGTTCCTCCACTACCACCAGTAGTATTACTATTTGATGATGTAGAACTACCATTACCTCCATTACCTCCATTTGCACCAGCAATACCATTTGCGCCATTTTTTCCTGTCGTAGCTTTACCTGGCTTCAGTTGACAACGAGTAATATTATAACTAGAGCAATGGTTCATGTGTATTGCGTAGGTAGAAGTACCATAGTTAGAAGCAATTACAACCGCCTCTGACGATGGTGTAAGGTTTGGCGTAAATGTATATTTCAAACCCGACGAAGGCTTATGCGACGAATTGAAAGTGTTTCCTATCTCGGCAGCCTGAGTGGTTGGATTTGTCCAGCTCGTATTTGCATTTACATAAATAGTACTATTCGCTTGATAATCCTTTATACCTACACGCGGAGTATATGAAGTTGCATCACAAGGATTAATGTTCTGATAGATAATATCTACAACATTTGTTCTTTCGTGCATCTTTATCTGGAAAGTCTCATTGTAGGATGTTGTTCGGCACGAAGAATTATACTGCGCTATTTCATACCACTCCACTGTCAATACACGGTTTGGGGTAGTACCATCAACCTTATACTTTATGTTAGTTCCATAATAGTCGCGGGGACGCAAATCGTGTAGCAAAGCCATAATTGAACTTGCGTATGGAGACGAAGATATCGCACTTGCATCGGAACCGAAAGCCACATAGCCATTTGCTGATATATACAAACTGCTTCCTGCATAATAAGTAGTTCCGCACAAAGTAAAATCGAACGGCATTGATATTGAGAAACGGGCATCGTCGCTGAAAGAACCTGGATTTGTACCACCAGACTGTATAGATGTATATCCATTATTAGTCGTTGCAGAGAAATTCCATCCACTACAACTATACATATACGACACCTGCTCTCCTTGTGGCAATGTCTGAGCATCAGCAGTTGTAACAGTAATGTCGTGCAATGCAAAATCGCTTATATTATTGGCTTCGATAGCCACCAAGCGAGGTGCATTTGCTGTTCCAAGGGTATAGGTGTTCGTCCTTGTTATAGTAGTTGCTCCTGCATTGGATTTTTTCTGTGTAAAGTCGTTGAAATAACCTCCTTCAAGAGTAACATGACTAACAAGTTCAATAGGATAGTCTGTAGTATAAGTACCCTCCTCCATACGGATTGTTGCTCCAGAACATTCTGCAAGGTTAAGTGCTGTAAGCAAATCGGTAGGTTCGTATGCGGTAAGACCACTACCACCACCTGCAACACTAACATACAACACATTGCATTCACCAACATCTTCACTCGATACCACATTTACCACAGATGGATTGGAAACAGCTGTACAACCATACGAATTCGTTACTGTAACAGTATAAGTAGTAGTTGTAGTTGGGCTTACACCAATATCATCAACATTGGCTCCTGTATTCCAAGCAAAAGTACAATCGTCGCAGTTCTGCACCTCAGAGATAAGGTCAACAGAGTTTCCTGTACATATACGCGCTTCGACCGGAGATATACTTACCGATGGTGTTGGATTTACCGTAATACGGATATTGGCATAGGAATAGCAAGTATTTGTAACACTATGCCCTAGATTAGGATCGTTTACCGTTGTAGTATTTGTCAATGTCACATAGTGCGTAGATGATGCACCTGGGGTTATAGTCGTAGAAGTACCTGTACCCGATGCCCACTGATAACCAGTAGCATTTGTTGCCGAGGCGGTAAGGGTTACCTGTTGTCCTGCACATACTGTACTAGATGGTGAAGCCGTTATGGTTCCCGATGGCGAGGGCGTTACAATGGCGTATGTCAGGAACCTGTTTGTTCGTGAAGCCGTAGAAATATCCATTGCGTACCAGCCTGTCATTGCCGTAGTAGCATTAGCCCTGCTCAATACGGTTCCCGTGCCAATCGGAGTTCCTGAGCCAACGGTTTCATTGCGAGTTGCTCCGAGGAAATACCACTGGTAGCTTGTTGCATTATTAACAGTGCTACAAGTAAGCCTCAATGTAGAACCCTCGCAGACCGGACTGTTTGATGTTAGGTTTGCTATAATGTTGCAGTCGGTGGTTGCCACAGAACCAGTCATCCAGCTTGGGTGCTGAGCTACGAAAGTTATGTTACCTGCTGCCTGCGAATAGTTTGTAATCAAGAAAATATACCATTTGCCAGCCTGAGCGTTAGGAATGTAGCACCATTCGGTAGCTGCTGGGTCGTAACTACAGTCAACCATATTTCCTGTAGGATAACCGCCCATATCGCCAGAGTGGTTGCCATTGTCGGGACGGTGGTTACCATTATCGTTGTCGTCGGTATTAAGCAGGCTTATATTACCACAATATCTGTCAAGCAACTCCTCTTTTGTACTTGCCGTGAATGGGCCCCAACAGATAAAGTCTATATCCTGACCATTGCTATGCTCCATGTAAATGAGAAGGTTTCCGGGGTTGTCGATTCGCATTACAAACCAAGCAGGAGAAGGAGTAGTATATAGACAGCCAACATTACCGCCATTATCGCCGAATTCGGTTGCACCAGTGCTAGTGGTAGCTGCAGGATAAGTATACGCATCATTGTCAGTACAGAAAGAAATAGCATTGCTACAAAGCGAAGAACTTCCAGCCTTGAACATATTGGGAACAGTGTATTTTGCATCAAGACCCGAATATTTCAGGTCTGAGTACTCATCCAGTTCCGCCGTAGTCATTTCGGCAATGCGCATTCGTCGTAACTCCTGAAGTCGCATATACGCCGCGCTGTCGCTTGGTGAATCAAATTTAATCGAACAATAATCCTGAGAATAGACCGCGTCATCGATTCCGACAACCAGCCCTAACGCTAAAACAAGTAATCTTACAAAGTTCTTCATAAAGAATCTATGTTATTTTTTCTTTTACAATCAAAATTCCTGTACCTTATGCACAAAGTTAAAACACTATAAGTCAACGCATTAAGCACAATCCATACCTTTTTACACAAAGGTGCAAAATTAAACAAATACTTATAATAAAAAAAAGATTTTCCTAAAAAAGTATGACAAAAATTATAAGACAAAAAACTAGAAATGATATAGGAAATAAATTGGCGGCTTTGCAAAATTGGAAAAAGGTCTAAAGCACCAACGGTTTAGCACCAACTCAATAATCAACTAGAATTTTGGGGCCATAAATTTTCAAACTTTTTCTTTACCTTTGCGCAAAATTTTTCAAGCAATGTCGAAAAAGGAATACGCACCGCTTCTACCGATAGAACTGCGGAACAAGATAAAGGAATACAGGGCAAAGGGATACAAAATTCCGCCACTGAGAATTATTCGTAGCGAGGAACAAATTGCTGGCATACGCGAAAGCGCAAAGATAAATACTGCTCTGCTCGACTACATTTCGGAAAATATCCGTGAGGGCATAACAACCCAGGATGTTGATGATATGGTTTACGAATTCACAAGATCGCACGGCGCAATCCCTGCCCCACTCCACTACGAGGGCTATCCCAAGAGCTGCTGCGTATCGCGCAACGAAATCGTATGCCACGGAATCCCGAACAAAAACGAATTCCTACGCAACGGCGACATTGTAAATGTAGATGTTTCTACCATTTACAACCGCTATTTCTCCGATGCATCGCGAATGTTCATGATTGGCGAGGTGAACGAGGAATGCAAGCGACTTGTAAAAGTTACTAAGGAATGCCTTGAAATCGGAATCGCAACTGCCAAACCATGGGCTCGCATGGGCGATGTTGGCGCTGCAATTCAGGAACACGCCGAAAAGAACGGCTATTCTGTTGTTCGTGAACTTTGCGGTCACGGCTGCGGCGTAAAATTCCACGAACCGCCAGAGGTTTTGCACTATGGCAAGCGTGGCACAGAGGAACTCATCATTCCCGGCATGACCTTCACCATCGAACCGATGATAAACATGGGCAAAAAGGAAATATTCATCGATGAAAACGACTGGACAGTCGTCACCAAGGACCTCAAACCATCGGCACAATGGGAACACCAAATTCTGATTACTGAAACCGGAAACGAAATATTGACATACTAGGGCTAAAGCCCGTTTAAATGTTTCTAGGTTCAAGGTTTATCATTCAACGATTTGAAGATTTGAAAATTCGATGTTCATGTAGAATCGCGCCATGGTACGATTGTACAATATGATTCAAAAATTCAAAAAACGGAATGTCATTCTGAACTAGTTTCAGGATTTGATTCCGTTTTTTGTTTCTATTTTAACGTTCCCGAATTTGATAATTTGATGATTGTAGCGGCGCAATGATTCGCGCCATTTAATGATTTGAGAACATAAATTCTATTTAAAATAAAAATTTTTTATTTTATAAACAATTGATATTCAACACAATATCTATGTGTGTATTATTTTTTTAACAATATAACTAAAAAAATAGTTGCATGTTTAAATTTTTATTTATATTTGCAGTGTCGAAAGACATAAAAAAGAGGATATAATTTTTAACAAAAAAATTCATTCAATATGAAAGAGTTGACCAAAGGAGAAGAACAGGTGATGCAGGTAATCTGGAACATCGGACAAGGATTTGCCAACGAGATAATTGCAGCATTCCCCGAACCGAAACCGGCTTACAATACAGTGCTTACAGTAATAAAGATATTGGAGAACAAAGGTTTTGTAACTCACGAAACCTTCTGCCGTGCCAACCGCTACCGCGCATTAATAAGCAAGGACGAATATTCCAAGCGTTATCTTGGAAGTATTGTGGAGCGCTATTTCAACAATTCGTATCTTGATTTGGTATCGTCCTTTGCAAAAAAGGAGAATTTCAGCATCGAGGAGTTGGAGTCGCTCAAAAAAATGATAGATGAAGCTATTGAAAACGAAAAACATTAAGCCATGAATGCACAAGAACTCATATTAAGCCGAATATTACCGATTGCTGTTGCAATTATGTTGCTCTGGATTGTTTACCGTTTGTTGTTTACCAATAGCAACAGACTAAAATTCAACAGGTCGTATATTCTAATATCAATAATTTTTGCACTGTCATTGCCATTGCTTGGAGTGCTTATAGGTTATGGCTCGCCGCAGATTTCAAGCCTCAAGCACGATTTGTTTGGCGGAATATTTCTTAATGATATTGTTGTAACTCCAAACGAAGTCGCCGAGGCGCCAGTTGACGAAAATGCTTTGCCCCCAGTAGAGCCGGCTTTCACTCCATGGGAGATTGGTCTGATAATATATTTAATTGGCGTTGGCATATCCTTGATACTGTTGATTTTCAAGTTGGGGAAAATATTTTTCATGATTATTAGGTCGCCAAAGGAAAAGTGCAATGGCTACACTGCCGTATATACAGGCAAAGACCATGGTTCGTTCTCTTTCCTGAATTATGCATTTTTCCCCGACAAGTCTGTTTCGCACGAAATAGTTTCGCACGAAATTAGCCATATCAGCCACTGCCATTCATGGGATATACTTTTTATGGAGATAATGATGGTAGTGCAATGGTTTAATCCGTTTATATATCTGTTCAAGAGAGATTTACAATGCATACACGAGTATCAGGCCGACCGCGACGTGGTGGATTCTGGTGCCGACAAGAGAGACTACATGATGCTGATTTTGCAGCAGTGCACGGCTGTCGATTTTAGCAGAATGAGTAATAATTTCAGTTTAATATTAACTAAAAAACGTATTAAGATGATTACAAAGAATGAAAAGACAAAAGGTCTCTGGTGGAGACTTTTGGTCACGCTACCTGTGTTGGCAGTAATGTTGGTAGCCAATACAAATGCGACAGCTAAGGAACAAAATGAAGAACAGCCAAAGGCTGAAGTAAAGAATTTGGAGGACATCAGGATTAAGATTTCACAAAGCAAAGACAGTATCTACAATACCGATGCACTCGAAGTGATGCCCGAATTCCCTGGTGGCAACGAAGCAATGGTTAAGTTTATCCAAGAGAATGTCGTGTATCCCGAAAAAGCCAAGGGAAAAGGCATCAGCGGAAAGACATTTGTCTCGTTCACTATCGAGAAGGACGGTAGTATATCTGATGTAAAAGTGTTGAGGGGTTGCGACAAGGAATGCGACGCAGAGGCAGTCCGCGTTGTGAAGTCAATGCCGAAATGGACACCGGGAAAGGTAAAAGGACAACCTGTTCGAGTAAACTTTACAATGCCTTTCGTCTTCAAAGCACCACAAAAGTAAAATTCAGCATTATTTTACAAGTTGCAGTCTTCGGGCTGCAACTTTTTTTGCGTTGTCATTACACATTTTGTGAAATCACAAAAATAGTTTTCTCCTCAAATTTTCGCTCTTATATTCCCATAGAATGACATTTTATCGGAATGTATTCCAGTAAAATGGAGAAAAAAGGAACACACCATTTTTGATGTATTCCCTTGTGGTTTTGCTGATTTGTGCAAGGCTAAACTTTTTTAGAAGCTTATTTTGCTGCTTTCTTTTTTGCTTTTAAATCAGCTTTATATCTGTCACTTATGTAGCTATTAAAGAATTCCTTGGTATTATTAAAATAAGAACCATTGATTTCAAATTCTTTTTTCATTGCCTTATCGCCATTAATTACTATGTTCATAGTATAAACAATACCTTTGTCATAATTATAGATAGTATTGGTAACTAAGGTTTTATAATCCTTTTCATTTAAACTCCTTATATTGTAATAGTATTTTGATACATATTTTCTAGCATCTAAATCATTATGAAAACATGTCTTGCCAGACTTAAATATTTCATTAAATTCATTTTCGCTACTATATAAATTTTTATAGGCTTTATACCAAGAAATTCTGGCAACTTCTGTATCAAATGGAGCTTTGCCTCCACCCTTTACATAATATTTTAAAAACGTTGAGTATAATTCATTTTCTTTATTGTCAAATATTTTAACTAAATGCTTATCTTTGACTTCTTTATAGTAGTCAACGCTAGCATCTATTTTTTTATAATCCTTGTTGTAGAGCGATATGTATTCTTGTATGTTTGCTGATGCAGGAAATACTTGTTTTAATTCTTGAACCTTTTTCCTATAGTTTAATTCGCTATTAAAAGTTTTCTCATCTTTGTCATAAAACGATAAAAATTCATTATAATCTTTAAAATATCCTTTGCTTTGTGCGTATTGTCTTCTTTTATTTATTTCACTATTAAGAACTTGTGTGCCTTTGTTATAATATGAAATATATTCTGAAAAATTATTAAAGTATTTTTTGCAATTATCCCACTCACAATTACTATCATATGTGTTATAATTGAACGAATGCCCCTTTAAATAAGTAGAGTTTAATTTCATGTCGTCTGCAAATAATATTACATCCTGAGAATTATTTAAAGGAACATCTGCATCGTAACCATCATAAATATGTTCTACAAAACGTATTTTTTTGAAATATATATAATCATCTAAAAAAGCAATGGCATCACTATAATATTGACAATAAAACCAATCGGACCCTCCACTAATGGATTTCCCTCTCATATAGTCTTCTCTAAAAACTTTTGCTTTTTCTAATGGAACAGAAACCATCCCATTTCTTTTCAAATATCCTACCTTATTCTTATCCTGATTTGAACGTATTGACCATTGTTCTAATTCAAATGGAAATTGCTGTAATTCTGTATCATATGTACCTATTTTATATTCTTTTCCTTTAAAAGAAGAAATATATTTTTTTACTTGAGATTTACAAATAGAGTCAAAAATATATATAGATTTTATAACCAATCTTTTTTCATAAGCATCTCGTGTTTCAAACTCTCCCTTGTTACTCCAATTATTGAAAACATTTTCGACCATAGCATATATGTAACCTCTGTCTGTTTGAGTATCCTTTTCCTTTTGTTCTTTTTCTTTTTTTCTTAATTCCGCCTCTTTATCCCTTTCAAAATCAATAGAAGTCTTAAGTTTCTCCGCAGTTTTTAAATCATTGGTCATCCGATTTTTAAAATTTTCCATTTGACCAGTTGAAATTTCATTTGTTTTAGCTAAAATAAGTAATGCCATAAGGTTCTTATATGATTCTTCATCATATACTTGACAGGTAAATACATCCATAATACATCTGTCTGTAAAATTAAGATTATCAGGACTTTCAGTATTGTGGTTTATTATACAATAATACTTTTGTGCCAATTCATGAACTCTTTCTTGATAAGCAGTTTTTTTCTCTTCTTGAGCAAATGTGTTAACACTAAAAAGAATAAGCGTTAAACATATTAAAACACTCGCAACAATAAATTTTTTCATCTTTTAATCTCCTTTATTAATAAGTTTTGCAAAATAAACATCTCAAAATGCCAAAGTATGGCATTACCAGTTTTTTATGACAAAAATTTGATTGCAAAGTAAATTTATACAAAAGAAACCTTACTATTTTCCATGTTGCATATTTTACCCCGAATTTGTGGCAAATTTTACCACAAAGGGATTTACGATTGACGAATTACGATTGACGATTGAGCTGACAAGATGCAATGGGATTTACGATTGACAAATTACGATTTACGATTTGTTTTTTTCAATTCAAGAAAAATATTTATCTTTGTCCCCAAATTATTTCGAATATGCCAGCAACTGCAACAGTAACAAATAATAAAATAGCAGTAAAGTCTATACAAGCTACACGAAAAGCAGAAGAGTGTTCTGATATGCCTGCCAATTGCAGACCTTTCGAAGATTTTGCAGTCGCTTTGAAAAATGCAGTAAAGCAGCACTATGAAAAGATATAGGCTTGTTGTTACTGACAATGTTTGGAATAACTTGGCTGAAATCACCCAATATATAACTTCGGTAGCTTCAGAAAATCTGGCTATGAAATATACCGACCAATTGCTTGATGAAATAAGAGAACTCTCAAATCCTTTGCTTGCTGATGCTATGCAGTTTTCGCAGTGGCAAACAGCAAAGCAACTTCATCCACAAGCAAAACGCCTGATTACAAAAAATAGAAAATGGAATATTATCTTCCATATCGATGGTCAATTTGTTGTGATTGATGGGATTATAGCCACATCTAATTTGCATTAGTTTTATTTTGTCCTGTTTTCGGTTTGCAGAGAAATTATCAATTTCTTCGAGCATTCCCTCAAGAAATCGTGCCCAAGCAGTTCAGAGATTTTTATCAGCAAGGCAAGGTCGATGCTCGGCTTTTTCAGCATCTTGTAGGTATTGCTGCGGTCGGAATGTATGGCGGCGGCGAACCAGGTGACCGTCCGTCCCTGCCGTTTCAGTTCCTGCCTTATCATATTTCCGATGTGAATTTCTTCCATAAAAAATGTCGCGAGCAAATTTTATCTTCTTGGAAGGCCTGGAATACCTGAAAAATCAATAAAAAAAACTCACGACATAAGTCGCGAGCGTTTTACTTCTATTGATTTTTCTTTTACAAAGTTTCCAGCTTTACCAAGAAAAATAGTTGTTTAAACGCTATCTTGCTGTATGTTAAATGTTATATTCTTCCTGTTTCGTAAAATTTTATGGTTAACGGGACAAAAGTAAGGAAAAATATAGAATGTATGCTGGTGAGAGAACAAAAAATTTATTTTAAATTATTCCGCTATAAGTTTTATTTTTGCAAAAATTTTACATCGATGTTAGACCGTATTAGAAAAATAAGCGAAGAGGTTGCAAATTTCGCACCTAAGGCAATTGAAGAAGTTGAAGATTTCAGAATTAAATACTTGTCGAAGAAGGGCTTGATACCTGCTTTGTTCGACGATTTCAGGAATGTTCCCGCCGAACAGAAAAAGGAAGTGGGCCAACGCATAAACGAGCTTAAGCAGACGGCTCTTGCCAAGTTGGAAGAACTGAAGGCTTCGTTGCAGGTAAGCAACGACGGCAAGGTGGAACTCGACCTCAGCCGTCCGGGCGACCCGCTGAACCTCGGTGCACGCCATCCGCTGTCAATCGTAAGAAACGAAATCGTGAACATCTTCACCAAAATCGGTTTCAGCGTAAACGAAAGCCAAGAAATCGAGGACGATGCTCACTGTTTCGAGAAGATGAACTTCCCTCCCGACCATCCCGCCCGCGATATGCAGGACACTTTCTTCATCTCGTCGGATATGAATGTGTTGCTCCGCACCCACACTTCGTCGGGACAGTCGCGCGAAATGGAAACAATGACTCCGCCAATCCGCAGCCTTTCGCCGGGACGAGTTTTCCGCAACGAGGCTATTTCGGCACGTGCTCACTGCCAGTTCCACCAGATTGAAGGTCTGTATGTTGACAAGAATGTCTCCTTCGCCGACCTCAAGCAGACGCTCGACTACTTTGCAAAGGAATTCTTCGGCGAAAAGTCGCAGATTCGTATGCGTCCGTCGTATTTCCCGTTCACCGAACCGTCGGCCGAAGTGGATGTAAGCTGTTCGCTTTGTGGCGGCAAGGGCTGCAATGTGTGCAAGGGTAGTGGCTGGCTTGAAATTCTCGGCTGCGGTATGGTTCACCCCAACGTCTTCAAGGCTGCTGGCATCGACCCGAAGGTTTATTCTGGCTTCGCATTCGGCATGGGCATCGAGCGTATCGCCATGTTGCGCTTCGGCGTCAAGGACTTGAGGTTGTTCTTCGAGAACGATATCAGGTTCTTGGAGCAGTTTACGGCAGCGTATTAATGTATAAAAGGCTAACAGGCTTGCTGGCTAACAGGCTAACAGCCAATTGTCCGCGAGCCTATTCCTTGTTTTATTAAACCATAATAAATATGAGCAACTTTGAAGACCTAAAAATATGGACTAATTCCAGGGTCATTGTGAATCAAATATATAGGATGATGGAGAATCACAAAGATTTTGGTTTTAGGGACCAGATTCAAAGGGCTGCTGTATCAATAATGAATAATATTGCGGAAGGAAAAGAAAGTGGTTCTGACAAAATATTTATTCGTTATCTTGTAATTGCAAAAGGCAGTTGCGCAGAGGTTAAAAGCATGCTATATTTATGTGAAGATTTGGGAATCTGTAATACAGAAGAAGCCGACAAATTACGAGAATTGATTGAGAATCAAATTCATGCAATCCAAAAATTCATATCATACCTCAAAGGGTAACCAGCAAGCAGGAGAAGACCAGCACGACAGAACAACAGAGCAACAGAGTAACGGTTCGACCGTTAGCCTGTTCGACTGTTCGCCTGTTCGCCAATCCGACTGTTCGACTGTCAGCCTGTCAGCCCGTCCGCCCCTCTTCCTCCTCCACGGCCTCTTCGACTGCACCCTCTCCTGGAACCCCATCGCCGACCTGCTTTCGTCCTCCTTCTCCGTCCATCTTCTTCCTCTCCGCAATCACCGTGATGCAAAGCACTGCCCGACGATGTCGTTCGACGAAATGGCAGACGATGTAAAGGCATACGCAGACGAGCACAACATTGAGAAATTTATCTTTGTGGGACACTCCTTGGGTGGAAAAACCGCCATGCAGTTTGCCCTGAAATATCCGCAGATGCTCGAAAAAGTGGTTGTCATTGACATTTCTCCATGCAGGATGAGTTCGCTTATAGAACACAACTCAATTATAACCAACCTTTTAAATCAGGTAATGGCGGTAAAAAACCTTCCGCTTTCCGACTTTCATTCATTTGCCGAATTTGCCAACGGAATTTCTACTTTCGACGACGATACCAAGCGCGCAATTATCGGTAACATAAGATACAACGGCAAGGCATTTTCGTGGCAAATTGACATTGATGCCGTATTCAACAATTTCGACAAACTGACCGACGGTTTCAATGCGGATGATTTTATTGATAAAAAGATTGAAGTTCCAACCTTGTTTATCAGGGCGTTGGATTCCGAATTTCTTCCCTCGTCCGACTACAAGGCAGCAAAATACATATTTCCAAACAGCGAAATAGTTGAAATTCCTGATTGCACTCATAGGATACATTTCGAGAAGCCAAAATTGTTAGCCGAAGAAATCTCAAAATATCTGCTGCGATAAATTTTTCTTCCACATTTCAATAATAAAGCATACTTTTGCGGAAATAATTGAAACTTGCAATGGACAGAACTTACGCAGGAATTCCAGAAGAATATGCTGGCTACGAAAACGCCAAAGTTGTGGTGTTACCAGTGCCTTACGACGAGACATCCACTTGGGTGAAAGGTGCCGACCAAGGTCCCGAAGCCTTCCTCGAAGCATCGGAAAACATGGAAATCTACGACCTCGAATCGGATACCGAAGTCTATAAGCGCGGAGTGTGGCTCGACGACATCATGGACTGCGACAAAGACCCGGAAAAAATGGCAATGCAGGTGAAGGCAAAAGCCGACAAATTTTACGAGGACGGCAAGCTTTTCACAATGATTGGCGGCGAACATTCGGTGTCGATTGGCGCAATAATGTCAACTGTTGAGCATTTCGACAACCTGAGCGTGCTGCACCTTGACGCACATTCAGACCTTCGTAGCGAATATGAAGGCACACCGTTCAGCCACGCCTGTGCAATGCACTGGGCATCAAAGCATACCAATCTTATACAAGTTGGAATACGTAGCATGGACATTTCGGAAAAACAATACTCGAAGCGTGAAAATGTTTTCCGCGCCGAAGATATTGCTGAGCGCACCGACGACTGGCAGCAGGAAGTAATTGACAAACTTACCGACAATGTTTACCTCTCCATCGACCTCGACTATTTCGACCCATCGGTACTGCCATCGACAGGTACACCAGAACCGGGCGGAATGACCTGGTATCCGACACTCAAACTGCTCAAAAAATTGGCAAAGCAGAAAAAAATAGTCGGTTTCGACATCGTTGAACTTGCCCCGAATCCAGCCGACAAGTCGTCGGATTTCCTTGCAGCAAAACTGTATTTCAAGATTTTAACTTACATATTCGAACTTTAAAAACAAAAAGAAATGGAAAAAGGACCTATTTCACAATTCATCACACATCACTACCGTCATTTCAACTCGGCAGTTATCGTTGACGCTGCAAAAGCATACGACGAACATATTAAGGCAGGCGGCAAAATGATGCTTGCAATGGCTGGTGCAATGAGTACCGCCGAAATCGGACTTTCGCTCGCCGAAATGATCCGTCAGGACAAGATTAGCATCGTATGCTGCTCGGCAAACAACCTCGAAGAGGACATCATGAACCTCGTGGCTCACAACCACTACTACCGCGTTCCAAACTACCGCGACCTCACTCCGGAACAGGAACACGAACTCCTCAACAACCACTACAACCGTGTTACCGACACTTGCATCCCCGAAGAGGAAGCTTTCCGTCGTCTCGAACACCACCTTGTAGATATTTGGAAGGACATGAAGGCTAAGGGCGAACGTCTTTTCGCATGGGAAGTTATCTACAGACTTCTCCGCAGCGGCGTTCTCGAACAGTACTACGAAATCGACCCGAAGGACAGCTGGGTTCTCGCAGCTTGCGAAAAGAATATTCCTATCATCGTTCCGGCATGGGAAGACTGCACAACAGCAAACATCTACACCGCACACTGCATCCGCGGCGAATTCGACCCGTCAATCTCTATGATTAAGAACGGTATCGAAACCATGATATTCCTCACCGAATGGTACAAGAAGAACAGCGGTGGCAAGGGCGTTGGCTTCTTCCAGATAGGTGGCGGTACAGCTGGCGACTTCCCAATTTGCGTAGTTCCTATGATGGAACAGGACCTCGAATGGCACGGCACTCCATTGTGGGCTTACTTCTGCCAGATTAGCGACTGTACAACATCATACGGCTCGTACTCGGGCGCAGTTCCGAACGAAAAAATTACCTGGGGTAAACTCTCGAAGGACACTCCTCGTTTCATCATCGAATCGGACGCAACTATCGTAGCTCCGTTGTTGTTCAGCTATGTTTTAGGTTGGTAATTGTATCAATTAGTAAATATGTAGCGGAAATTCAGTCTTTGGATTTCCGCTTTTTTATATTGTAACAACCTGGAAACAAATTAATTATTAGTCATTTTTCATATTTTACACATTTTTGTAAAAAAAATACAAGTTTTGATGTAATAAAAAGGACAATTCCCTGTCTAATATGGAAGCAAAACGCAGAAATAATGGATAATAAAGAATCAAAATTTATCAATCTGGTGCGGGAACACAAGCGTACAATATACACGGTATGCTATCTCTTTACCAGTCAGAAGGAAGATGTCGAGGATCTTTTCCAGGAGATTCTGATACGAATCTGGAACGGAATGGAAGGATTTGAAGAACGAAGCAACATGAATACCTGGGTGTATAGGATAGCACTTAATACGGCGCTGAACGAAAAAGCACTAAAAGGCAGATGCCTCCAGACTCTACCGCTTACCATGGACATAAATCCTTACGACGAAGCAAACACTTCGGACGCTCGCTTTTCGGAACTTCACGAGCGGATTCTTCGCCTTGATATGGCCGATAGAGCATTGGTGATGTTGTGGCTCGAAGACTTGTCCTACGACGAGATTGCCAGCATAATTGGCATTTCGTCGCAGAATGTCGGTGTTCGCTTGGTTCGCATAAAGGAAAAACTTATAAAAATGGCTAATAATAAATAATTGAGGTATGGAAACAAAAAAAGAAAACTCGGGAGCAAAAAATCCATTGGAAGAAACCAAAATGCAATACGATAAAATGCAGGAAAAATTTTCGAAGCGTGATATTGTAAACAACAAGCCTTTTGAAGAGGAAATAGACAAACAAACCGCGCGTTTAAGACGGAAAAGGATTTTTATCGCAGCAAGTTACCTAATTGGAACTGTATTAAGTATATACGTAATACAATTTGCAATGCGATTGTCACCATGGATAAGTATCAGTCTTGCGCTGATATTGATAGCATCGTTGATCGTAGAACTTAATCTTTATGGCAACTTTATAAACAAAGTAAAGACAGACAACGACATACTTACCTTTGCAAAGGAAACTAGGCGAATGCAGCGCAACTATATATTCTTCTATCTGGCGGCATCCATTCTGCTTGTCCTCTGGGTAATCTTGCTTATTATGAACATGGACTCTTATTTTGCAAATGAGGAATATTGCCGCAGCATAAAACAGCGTGCATTATTTATTGGTTTGCCTGTATTTCTACTGATTGTCGGGTATATCGTATATAAGATGCGTAATTTAAGCAAGACAAGCATGATAATCAATCAGATAGAAAAGCAACCGCTTATACTTAACCTCAAGGTTCTAGCATTTGGAATAATAACACTTTGCATATACCTGATTGGGCTTATATTCAAGATATTCCATATTCCTTTTGGCAGCCTGATTGTTATTGCTGGAACATTGATGTCGGTCGTTTTGATAATTGTCATTGCGAGTATGCTTGCACATAATGGAACCCCAAAGATTCTTGCGGCATTGGGTGCCTTATTTGTAATATTTTTACTTCTAAGCATACATTTTCTAATAAGCCACTGGCCATTCTCCGAGGTACTTCTTGCCGTATCGGGAATATTGCTTGCAAGCTCCACTATATGCTATTTCGTCAAACGACGCAAAGCATAACAGTAATATCAATATAAAATGCCCATCGGTTGCGGTGGGCATTTTTGTATTAGTTCGATTTGCTTTTGTCTTTTATCTTCTTCTCCCCTAGCACGCACCAGCGAATAAACGGAATGCGATGCATAATTTCGTACATAAGCGGAGGCAAAGTAAATACAGCAAAGAACATTATAATATATATTGCTACTGGCGGTAGTGTGGTGTACATTTTTAGCATATAGCCAAAGCTTGCAACTACAAGATAATGAATAATGTAAATGCCATAACTCGAGCGTGTCATGTAGGAAGCAAAACGATTTGTCCTGTCGAAGCACGACTTGAACCAACCCATCATAGCAAGTGTCATTAGCCAACCGTACAAGCAATTTAGCGGGCTGCCAAGGTATTCGGGTGTGGTATTGTTTTCGCCAAATGTAAGAACCGTCAATACCGTTCCAGAAATCACCGCACATATCATTAGCGGAATCCAAGCCTTGCCAAGTCGTTCCTGTACCTCATCGTGCGAAAATACAAAGTAGCCCAGCAGAAACATAATCAGATAGAAAAACGGCTTATAGAGATTGTAAAGACCATCTGCAGATTCGGGACGAGGATTGCTTATCAGTGTCTGCTGACCAGCCCAGAAAAGTACACCGAGCATAATAATGACGATAATGTTGGACTTTCCACACAAGTTCCAAAATTTGTTTTTCGAATCAAACAGCCTTATAAGCAACAATATCAAGCATATAAGCCATAGAACTTGGACAAACCAAAGTGGTCCAGTACCACTAACGGACCAAACAAAGAACTTAATTGGCTGTGGGACATCAGCCAACACATCTGTACCTCCCACATGCGTGTTGAAGAACCCCGTCATCCATTGGAATATAAATAGACCAATAGTGCTAGGCACTAGCAATTTGCGCGTACGCGATTTTATCCACTCTTTTGCTGAATGCTTATCTAATGAATAACGGGCACTGATACCTGCCAATATGAACAGCATCGGCATAAACCAAGGATAGAGAATGTACATCAGGATATCCTGATATTGCGGACCATCGCCAAAGCCCCCCACTCCACCAAATACGCCTTTGTTGTTATAGAAATAAATAACATGGTACAGCAATACAAGCAGTACCGTCACCCAGCGAAGGTTGTCAATCCAATATTTTCTCATAGCGAACACTATTAATTTTTTTCTATTAACTATTTCCCAAAGCATCCAACATCTCTCTCAACCTACTTACAACAGCCTCACCAACAAGTTTAATCATAGCATCAGCTGAGCCAGTTCGAGCATACTCGTCAAATGCATCATAATAACGCCTGCGATCTGCAAACTTGATATTTACTGCTGGAAGTCCAGACTTGATAAGCTGAAGATTCATCACCAATCTGCCAGTGCGGCCATTACCATCGATAAAAGGATGAATACTTTCAAAACAGAGATGAAAAAGAGACACGCATTCAACAATGTGCAACGAATTATTCCAAGAACGAAAATCCTCCAAAAGCTCTGTAAGCTTAGGCTCAATCAAATATGGCTGCACCGGTTCTGTCAATGCTCCGGCAATGCGCACATTCACTCGGCGGAATTTTCCTTTGTCGTCGGGACGGTCGGACAAAACCAAACTATGAATGTTTTTTATTTCAAATTCAGAAAGATCCTTACCTTGTGTAGCCAATTCTTCCACATAACGAAAAGCATCCCTGTATCCTACAGCTTCAAGATGATCCTTCAGTGGCTTCTGGGCGATTGTAATTCCTTGCAATACGAGTGCGGTTTCCTGCAATGTCAGAGTATTACCTTCAATTGCATTGCTATTGTATGTGTGCTCTACGAGAAAAACATCCCTAATTGCTTCAACCTCAGCTGGAGTAAGAGGACGGTTGGCATCAAGCGATTGTTTAAGCGCATCTATCTGCTCCAAAATCGGAGTATATATTTTTATTGCCTTTCGTTTTGTATAGACACGAGCATCAACAGGTTGCGGCGCATCCGCCGGGATAAAATAAAGTTTACCGCGACGCTCAACTCCAGCAATACGCCCCTGCTCGCAAAGCAATCTCACTCTACGAGATGAAATGCCCCATTTTTCTGCTATTTCGGATACTTTCAAATATTCCATATCGTTCCGATTGTTTAATTTTTGCGACGCAAAAATAATAATATTATTCCGAAAAATACAATTTACGGAACGATACGATTAAATATCTTCACTTTTTATAAAAGAACCTATCTTATCTGACAACATTCGTAAAAACGGGTGCAGCACCATTTTCAACAGTCACATAAACCTTGATTTCACGAACTGGCATGTCTGGATTGTCCTCGCGAGGAAGGTCAATGGCTGTAAACAAATACTCAACGCCATTGGGAAGATTACGCGATGCAACAGTCTTTGCCTCTGCGTGAAGCATCGTATAACCATCAACGGCAGCATTGAAGATTGCTGTTTCCTCTTCGCTTACATTGTGCTGTTCGGGAAATTCGTCCAACTTAACATATTCGCCTTCGAGAAAACCGCTTGCCTTCAAGAAGTTGTCGATTTCCTTTGGCATAGCATCCAAGCGAGCTGCGCGTACACCATAACCTTTGAGAATTTCTGCCTTTGGCTGCTTCTCAGCCATATCTTTTACGCTCGACTCCAAACCTCCGCTACCGAATGTGCAGAACGGAACAATCTTCTTGCCGCTCAAATCGGTATTTGCAAGGAAAGTTGCAACTGGCGGAGCGTATGTGCCGAACCAAACAGGATAACCTATGAAAATTACATCGTAATTGGCAATGTCGGCTGCAAGTGGCTTGATTTCTGTAACAGTTCCTTGTTCGCGCTCAACGATGCAACGGTCGATAGTTGCCTTAAAATCGCCATCGTATGGATTTACAGCAACAATCTCCTCGATGTCGGCATTGAGTTTGGTAGCAATTTCGGTTGCTACAGCCTTGGTGTTGGATGTTTGCGAATAGTAGAGAACCAATACCTTGGGGGCTTCCTTTTCGGTTGCTTCCTCTTTGTTCTCATTCTTTGTGCCGCACGAAATTGCTGTTACAGCGGCAGTTGCAATGACTAGCATAAGCTTTAAATTTTTCATTTTGAATATTGTTTAATGTTTTGCCTTGAAAAATGTTTGATGCAAAAGTAATATTTTTTTCTATTACTATTTTGGCATCGCTTGCAGACCGCTGTCGGTCATAAGTCCGCGAGCAATAAGATCGCGACAGCGTTGTTTGTTCAACTCCGTCCAGTGGCTATTCTTGCGGCGCGGCGAAAGTCGTTGGGCGCATCTGCCATCGGGAAGACGCTTGAGCGTACTGTCGATCCAACCGAAGCAAAGTGCCTCTTCAACAACTTCGATGTATGGAATGCAGTCGGAGCGTGGAATCTTGGTGCGATTTGTCGTAACCCAGCATTCCTTGGCTGTCTTGTGGTTGACGATGAGCCACTGGCGCAATTCGGCACGGGTATAGTATTCCAGCAGATTAGTGATTTGCATAAATCTATTGCATATTTTTAGCAAAGATAATGTTTTTTGGGTATTTGAACGATGTTCTTCTTTACAAATCCTTAACCCCGCTGTGTAGGATTAGCTTATTTGTTTCCCTTCGCCCTATTATGTGTCTTGCAAAGCATCTGACAATTATTTATGTCTGTTGCACCGCCATTGCTCCATGCTGTTACGTGGTCGGCATCCATTTCGGCAAGCTTCCAGATTCTTATTTTGTTGTTGTCGCTTCCTAATGCACAAAGCGGACAATTTGATTTATTTTCGGCATTGGCTTCTTGCGTTTGTCTTGCATAGACTGCTTTTTTAGTAGCTTCGTCAAAAACACGAACATCAAGCAATCTTTTATCAATTTCGCCACCTAAAAGATATTCAAAAATACCTTTCCTGCTTTTTACGTATGGATCGGCATATAATTCGTGTACACGAGCAGAAATCGCAGCTGGATTGTATGAATTCTTATGATATGTTTCGTACAAACGACCCCATTCCAAACCGCGCATTTCACTTTCAACATCATTAAAAACTCCTGAAATCCAATCAATTACAGCATTGAAATATGTTTTCAGTTCGTTGATATTGTTGTCTTGGCGATGCGAGCTCATATATTCTCCAATTTTGCCTTTGCTCACCCATTCAAGAGCAGTATGCAAGAAATCCTGACGATTTACATTTCCCGAAACATACGCGCTCCACTTTTGCACATTGGCATTTTGCGTGTTCGAAAATTCCTCTTTTGCTTTTGTGACAAATGGTCCCGAATACACTGCATTTAGCAATTCCTGTTCGTTTAGCGGAACGCCAGCAATATTTATGGTCTTGAACCATTCCTTTATTTCACTTTCCTCTCCTTCACACTCGTAAACAAGTATCTGCGTATCAAGAATTTTCTGTTGCAAATTCTCGGCAAGACCAGAAAAATATTGCTCCATACCATTTGCATCCTTTATTGCAAATTTACCCGTAACATAACGACCAAAACTTGTTATACGCTGTTGACCATCAAGAACTTCCAATTTTTCATCCGAAACCTTGTTGAAATATATCAAGCCCAGCGGATAACCTTTTAGCATTGAATCTATCACAGCCACATCGCGTTTACCATCCGCATAAATGTAGTTGCGTTGATATTCCGGCTGAATGGTCAACTTTCCCGAAAGACCAAACAGACCTTTGCCTTCAAATTCGTTATATACAAATCCTTCGCAGATTTCAAGAACAGTGTATTGTTTTAATGTTGTTTGCATAATGTGATTGTTTTTATTGTTTTTTGCGAATTAAAATGCGATTGTAAACAGACTTTCCATTTATGTATGGTCTTGCTTTTCCTCCATCATACACTATAGTTGAAATAATACCGAGATAATAATCTCCTGCTATTTCTTCTGACCCTTGAGCCGCACCTAAAATTTCAAATTGTTCCGGACAATATTTATCCAAAAAAGAAATTGGAACTCCCATTGCTCCATCATAATCGCTTGGAATAGCATCCGTAAAAGGTACTTCAATCGCATCATAATTGTCATATTTCTGATAACCGATGCCTTTCAATTCCTTGTGTCTGCTGAATTTTATGTTGTCTTCCATTGTCATTAGCGAAAGTGGCTGGTGTCGGCGACCGTGTTCAAGATTGGTAAACCAAACAACTCCCGAAACTCTAATCATTCCTTCTTTATGGTCTCCTGCTGTTGCATAATCAGTATAATTACTAATAAAATGTCCTGCCCCACCAGTAAATCCTTTGCCTAACCAAATTTTATTATCCTTTATCAAAGGAAAAACTTCTTTATATGTAATGGCATTTTGATTTCCAATAATTACGAATTGTTTCTTAGCTTCAACTATCCAAGCCAAAAATTCCCTAAACAGCGAAAAGGGAGGGTTTGTAATGATAATATCGGCCTCGTCACGAAGTTTTTTCACTTCATCGGAACGGAAATCGCCGTCGCCATTAAGGTATTGCCATTCCAAATCTTCGATGTCGATTTTGCCGTTCTGGTTGGTGTCGTGGTCTAGAATGAAAATCTTTCCGTTAGTGCGGCTTTTGTCGGCATCGTAGTTGGGATTTTCGGTTTCGAAAAGTGTAGGTTGCCATTGCTTAATTTGTTTGCTTTCCACTGCATACGATGTGGAAATAAGTTTTTTCAAGCCAAAATTCTCGAAATTCTGTGCAAAAAACTTTGTAAAGTTGCTCCATTCGGGGTCGTCGCAAGGCAACAGAATAGTTTTTCCTCTAAACACATCGGGATTGTATTCCAGATATGCATTTATTTCCTTTTGAATGTCAGCATATTGGGTGTAAAATTCATCATTTTTGGCGATTTTTGCCTTCGAAAGATTCTCGTTTGCCATATTCGATTGATAGTTTTTCGCATCACTATCAATCTTCATCATCGGTTTTGGCTAAAAAGAAAGGTGCGAGCCTTTCCATCCTGTCCACGAGGAGCCTGCAAGAACCCCGTTATCCACTTAGATTAGCTCACACCTTGTTCGTGCGAGCATTAACTCTATAGTGGATAACGAAAAAACAAACTTTCCCGTGGATTAGCGTTATTCCAATAACTTCTGAATCATCAGTTTGCAGGCTTTTGATTCGGACAAGAATAATAGCTAATGCTTTGGTTATTTAATAATTTATCCTTCTATTTTTACCTATAAATTTAAATCGTTAATAAACATTTTACTTGTGCAAAATTACGAATTATTCCTTAATTATTGAATTTTTTTCTGGTGTTGTTCAAATTTTACACGATTCTCAGTTTTTAATCGGCATTTTGGAACTTTGTCTTATCTTTGCGATATGTTACGCTACAACATACACGACTGCGCCGAAATGATGGACGCCATTCAGCAGATTGGCTTTTTGCCTTTGCTTGAGAGCGGAATATATGGTTTTTCGGCAAATGCGCTGGTTGACCCCGACTGCCGCTATGTACAACTGCCCGATGGCGGCTGGGACTGGCCATTGTGGAAATGGAAAGGCGACATTGTAAGGGAAGGCGACTGCGTGTATGGGAAGTTTTTCGCTGGAAAGGCAGGTTTCATAAGCACCGAATGGTGGCCGGATTTCTGCAACTATCGCCGAAGTACGCATAGCGCTCCCGATGAAGGGTCAATCGAAGAAACTATACTGGCAATCCTGAGCAGTCGTGGCAGTATGATTACAAGGGAACTGCGTTCGGCTTGCGGTTTCGACGGTCCTAAAATGCGCAGTCGTTTCGACAGCTATGTCACCCGCCTGCAGATGGCTTGCCGCATTGTTACCGAAGATTTTGTGTATCCTATCGACAAGCACGGACACGAATACGGCTGGGGCTGGTCGCTGCTGACAACGCCAGAACTACTATACGGTAAACCTGCCTGCCAATGCCCGCACTCGCCCGAAGAATCGTACAAAAGGATGATGGAATATCTTCAGAATCTGCTTCCCGATGCTTCGGAGAACCAAATAAGAAAACTATTGAAATAATACCGATAAACTCATGTGCAACACCCTTAAGATTTGTATTGTACTCGTTATGCTACTCGCTGGTTTGCAGGCTGTAGCACGGGAACAAAGTTATATCCTCTCCTCTCCCGACGGCAAGCTGGTAAGCCATATCGTGGCATCAAGCGACGACGAACTATCCTACGACATCAGCCTCGACGGAGTGCAGATTCTGAAGCGTTCTCGCCTGACACTCAATCGCGTATATGGCACAACGACTACCGACCGTCTGCCAGTGAAAAAAATCACGCGCCGCTCTGTAGATGAAATGGTTAAGTCGCCATTCTACCGCCAAGCCGAGATGCGAAACCACTACAACGAACTTACTCTGCAAATAAAGGACGGCCTATGGGTCGATTTCCGTGCCTACGACGAAGGATTTGCCTACCGTTACCGCACCGACCAAGCCTGCACGGTGAAAAACGAACTGGTAGAATACAATTTTGCCGAAGATTGGCAAGCCACTGTGCCATACGTGCGTGGTTTCGATGAGAAAAATCCAACAGGACAATATTTCAATTCGTTTGAACATCCGTACATTACCGACACTTTGTCGCAACTCGACCCGCGCCATTTGGTTTTTCTGCCGTTGGTGGTACACGCTGCCAATGGTGTTCAGGTTTGCCTTACAGAAAGCCATCAGGAACATTTCCCAGGGCTTTATATAAAAGGCACAGGCGTTGCAGGTCAGTTGCGTGGCGACCATGCTCCCTGCCCCGACCAGATAGAGCAAGGCGGACACAACAATCTGCAAGAGATTGTCAAGACTCGCAAAGACTATATAGCGCAACTTTCCAAAGGCGACGAAATGCCTTGGCGTATCGCCATGGTTGCTCGCAGTGCTACCGACTTGGCAATGAACGACATGACCTATCTGCTTGCTTCCCCTTGCCGCCTCGACGACATCAGTTGGATACGCCCAGGCAAAGTAGCTTGGGACTGGTGGAACTGCTGGAATATCAGTGGAGTAGATTTCGAGGCGGGCATCAACAACGACACTTACAAATACTACATCGACTATGCTTCGCAATATGGCATCGAGTATGTCATCCTCGACGAAGGCTGGGCTGTAAATATGAAGGCAGACCTCCTGCAAGTAGTTCCGGAAATTGACTTGCCAATGCTTGCAAAGTATGCCGATGAGCGTGGCGTTGGCCTCATACTTTGGGCAGGATATTATGCATTCAAGCGCGATATGGAGAAAGTCTGCAAGCATTACAGCGAAATGGGCATCAAGGGGTTTAAGGTTGACTTTATGGACAGCGACCATCAGGCAATCAACGAGTTCTACTACCAGTCGGCAGAACTCTGCGCAAAGTATCATCTTCTCCTCGATTTCCACGGTGCGCACATCCCTGCTGGCATCAACCGAACATATCCCAATGTGCTAAATTTCGAGGGCGTACATGGTCTTGAGAACCTCAAGTGGGCTCCTGCCGAACTCGATATGGTAAAATACGATGTGCAAATCCCGTTCATCCGTCAGGCTGGTGGGCCAATGGACTATACGCCCGGAGCAATGCGTAATGCTGCAAAATACTGCTATGCACCTGTTTGGACTGAACCAATGAGTCAGGGCACCCGATGCCACCAGTTGGCACTCTATCTGGTGCTCGACCAGCCGATAGCAATGCTCTGCGATGCACCAACCGAATATATGCGTGAACCGGACTTTACCCGATTCCTTGCCTCCATTCCCACCGTGTGGGACGAAACCCGCATACTGCAGGGCGAAGTCGACGAATATATTGTCACTGCCCGTCGCAAAGGCACAACATGGTATATAGGTGGCATCACCAACTGGACCGAGCGCGACCTGAAAATCGACCTGTCAAACATAGTTAACGGCAACCACAATGCGATTCTCTATCGTGATGGCGCAAACGCACACCGCAAAGGCAGCGACTATCGCGTGGAACACATTACCGATTTAGCCTCGCAGATTAACATTCACATGGCACCGGGAGGCGGATTTGTTTTGAAAGTGGAATAGGAATATAATGGCAACAAAACGGTTACGGATTGTAACGGGTTGAATTTGTCATTAATAAAAATTTATTAAGATTTATACTATGATGTGATCACCAAACTGATGGATGGGGAACAAGCATTGCTTGAATGTTCTTGATGTTTCACACCGCTATTAAAAAATATATAACTATCTTCTTATCTGTTTGTTTATTCTCTTTCAAAAAAATATTCACAAAAGTTTTCCTGAAATCAGGAAATAATATAATTTTGTAGCGTTCCAGCAATGGAACGACATATTTGAAATAGGCGTTTACTTACGCTTTGTTTTGACTTGTAGAAACTTCGCAACTTTCTGAATCATCGTCAAGGCAATGGCAACGGTAGATGTCTGCGTTATACGATATTCCCTTATCGTTATACGCGTGGACTTCTGCGTTGCTCGTTTTACGATGATGGGCAATGCGAAGGCCTCTGCAAGTGGAGCGGGCAAAAAGTACGAACTCCACGCTTCTTTTTTATATGCCTAATCAAAGTAAAACATTGCCGTTTCGGGAGTTTGGCGGAGAAAAAGTGTGTTACCTAAATGGACTCAACAAATAACCCATGGAGCAATCTGTTTCCTGAGAACAATCCAGAAGCAGAGCCTAAATTTGTGGATATGGATGAAGACTCACCACAATACCCTAACCCAATAACAGATTCATATTCCTCGTTATATGAAGAACTGCTTTCCAAATGTGACTTTGGAAATTTCAGAGATAATCCAGAAAAAGCAAAAATAGCCAATGACATATATGCTAAAGTAAAATTTGCTGGTGGAGATTCATTAAATAGACTTAAAGAAATAAGGAATGAAGCTATTGACGTACTTGGCATAAAGATTTCCACAGAGAAAAAGTATAATTCTCTGATGGAATACTTCAATCCTATACAATATAAAGAACCTTATGACAAGGATTTGATTGATTCTGCAATTGATTTTGAGGAAAGGACAAAGAAAAATGCTGACGACATTCGGCAACTTGAACAGATTGAAATAGAAGCAAAGCCTTTTATTTTGAAACGCTCAGTTTACTTTGGCAAGAAATCAATAGAATACGGAGATTGCACCAATGCGAAACTACATTGCCGTGAAGCGACAAATATCAACAAGGAGTTAGGCGCTGATAGTTACATTCAGAATCAAATAGAAGAAATTGAATCAAGAATAAATGAAATAGAAACCAATTCCTTAAAAGAAGAAAAAAAGGAAAATATTACTGCAATTGTGGGATTTTTTTTAGTACTTGTATTCATTATTCTTATTGTTTTTAGTATTGGAATGAATAAGTAGTGTTAATATTGATTTGTAATTAAACATAGAAACATGATGTTATTAGTTTTATTATCAAGGTATTCAAGCGGCGGCGAAGCTGCTTTTGTCGGATTGCTTATAGGAATTTTAACGGCTGTGGTCTTTGCTATTATAGGCAAAGCAAAGAACAACAAGAAAGACTGGGACGATATGGATTAATAGTAGTTGATTTTCAAAATATTATATAATGGGAAATACTGAAGGTGCAAATAATCCGTGGGGATATTTTGGCGGTAATAATGCCAATATTGATACAAATTTTGAAAATATGGATGATTTGGAAAGCAAAACCAAATATCCAAGCCCAATAAAAAGTCAATACACCACTCTATATGATGAGTTACTCGCTAAATGCGATTTCACAAATTTTAGCGGTGATGAGGAAATGGCAACAAAGGCTAATAAAATTTATGGGCAATTAAGAAAAATTCAAGACAAAAATTCTACTGAATTGATTTCTATTAGGAATGAGGCGATAAGAGAATTGGGGATAACAATTTCTACAGAAAAGAAATATGATTACTTGGCAAAACATTGCAATCCAGTTTTGTTCAAGAATCCATATAATGAAGAACTGGTGAACAAGGCGATACATTTTGAATCAAGGATAAGACAGCACGCAGATGATATCATTGAATTGGAGCATATTGAAAATGATGCTCAAGCATTTATACAAGATGTAAAATTGGTTTTGCTTAGAAATAAGATGCAGGAAATCAAGCGATATAATACACAAGTAGGATATTTTAATAAACTCTCAGACTATGTATTGAAAAATGTTTTAAAAGATGAAATGCTGAAAAAATGTCATATCCGAGATATTTTTGACCTTCTGTTATTCCATGTTAATTATTATACGAAAATCAAAATGCTGACGGAGGCTTTTAGATACGACCCTGCCGAAAAAGATTATTACATAAAAAAGGTAATGGAGGTTATTATTCCCAATGATAATAAATATGTTATGCTAGTTCTGACAAAAGCAATTGAAAGTGATTCTGTCAATGAGCAATACTATAATATGCTAATTCAAAAAGCTAGAGATAAAAAGACTGCGAATAACAAAACAAAATGGACGATATTTTTAGTGATAATTGGAACTATATTGTTTGCAATTATTGGATTATGTATTTTTCCACATTAAAATATGATTTATTATGCCACTAGCGAATTTATGGAATAGGATACTAAGTTGGTTCCGAGAGAGAAACGACAGATTACAACTTGTAAACGATTTTAATATGGCTGCACGGCAAGCCTGGGTTGCTGGTTATGTGCCATCGTGCTTAAAAGCAAGCATATCGAAGGGATATAGCGAATACAGACACTCTTTTTCAAGATGGATGGCTTCTGGATTTAGAATATGCGTATTGAGCGGTGCACAACTAAGCAAGCAGGACATTAAATATATTGGCGAAGCTATATTAAGCAACGAACAACTTGTCCGTCAGTTGGTTGTACTTGGATGGGATACCCTTGAAGTGCATTGCGATGTTGGCAATTATGGTTGTCGTTGGGCACTAAAGGAACATTTGATGTTAGGTGGAGGAAATGCGAATAATGGTATACACTGATTTAAAATATGATTATGGAAAGTACAGATTCATTAAAGGTTATTAGCGATAGTCTGAATGTTGTCGCTCAACAGGCAGGAACACCAGAATCTAATAGATGGATATGGCTTGTAATTGTTTCGGTATTTGTAATCTTGCTATTAATCATAATAGTATTGGTTCATAGAAGAACAAAAACAAAGCCAGTTGACAATCTTGACATGCTGAAACAACAAGCAAAAGAACAAGGCAATGTCGATTTCAGCAATGTAATAAATAGTGCGTTCAATTCTAAGCAACTATATGACAAGTTAAAGGTAAAATGTCATCCAGACAGATTTCCGCTTAACCCAGAAAAAAATGCTATTGCTAATGACATATTTCAGCGAATCAAGAAAAATGAATATAATGTCGAAGAGCTGGAAAAACTTAAGGATGAAGCAATTGAAAGGCTTGGGATAAGCATATAGTACCATATATATTAGGCGTAAATTGAACTAGAGGCTGTCTAAAAAGTAAAATTAACCATCTGAGATTTCAATATTTGTGGATTCCTTCCAATAGATATCCGAATAAAGAAACGACAAAAAAGACTTTTTGGACAGCCTCAGTTGAATATTAGAAACCTTAATGGCAAATTTTTATCGAAATGAACTGGTTACAAATTTTAACCAGTTGAAACTATTTTGAAAGAAGAAAATGAACCAGTGAAAAATCGTCATGGATTTCTACAATATTATTACTACTTTATCAAAAGCAACAATTTTACATAACATATAATAAAAAAGAAGTATCTTTGACCCTTGATAAATATCTCTTATGACAAAGAGAACGAACGACATATTAGAATCTGACATACATCGCTTCGGTTTAAATTACGAAGAAGTGCTGGTATTGAATTCAGGAATGAGGATAACAAGAGTGGCGTATGAGAAAGAAAAAAGAGGTTCATCACATAATCAGATTTACAAATAGTTTAAAACCTAAGAGGCTATGGAATCCGTATACATAGACATACACATTCATACTTCCGAGAATCCTAACAACTTGAATTTGAATTATGATATTGATTCGTTGTTTAAAAATATAAGGCAATCTGCACAAGGTCAGAATGCCTTAATCTCGTTTTCTGACCATAATACCATTAACAAGAAAGTGTATTTGGATGCGTTGTCAAAATGTGGTGCTGATATTCACATGCTTCTTGGTGTAGAATTGCACATTCACTATGTTAAAAATACAGAAGCATATCATTGTCATATGATTTTCAAAGATGATATTACAGAAGAAAATATTGATAATATAAATACTATTCTTGACAAATTATATCCGAATAAAATAGTAGAGAAAAAGGATGATAGTATTCCCACATTGGAGATGATAATAAATGAATTTGATTCCCATGATTTTGTCTTGTTACCTCATGGTGGGCAAACTCATGCGACATTCAATAAGGCAATCCCAGAAGGTAGAAGATTTGATTCAATGATGGAAAGAAGTATTTATTATAATCAGTTTGACGGCTTTACAGCAAGGAGTGAAAGCGGCAGAGACGAAACGGATCAATATTTTAAACGTTTAGGTATAAGTGGATTTATTAACCTTATTACTTGTTCCGACAATTATAATCCAGCACGTTATCCCGAGGCAAAAGATTCCAAGGCTGAACCTCTTATTCCAACATGGATGTTCGCTAATCCTACGTTTGAAGGGTTACGGTTATCTCTATCTGAAAAATCAAGGTTGGTATACCAAAATGAAAAGCCTAACTCGTGGGCAGAGTATATTGAGCAAGTAAAATATTCAAACGACAAGATTGACGTTGACGTTAGTTTTAGTTCTGGATTAAATGTTATAATAGGCGGTTCTTCAAGTGGAAAAACACTTTTAGTTGACTCTATTTGGCGAAAATTGTCAAATTGTAGTTTCGAAGATTCTGACTATAAAACTTTTGATGTAGATAAAATAAACATTATTAATCCATCAAATATTCAACCTCATTATTTGAGCCAGAATTATATTATGAAAGTTGTCGGAAATGATGATGAGCATAAAATTGAAGATATTGATATTGTTAAGGGTATCTTCCCTGATAACAGAGAAGTGTTAAATCTAGTTGAAACCAGTTTGATTACTTTGAAAAAAGACATTTCACAGCTGATCCAAACTGTAAAAGATATTGAAAATATAGAAAACAAATTCAAAAAGACTCCTCAAATTGGGCATCTTTTGGTCATGGCGGCGGTTAAAAAGAACCTTTTTACTATTTTTATTCCAAAAGAAGAAATCAGAAACAAAATTAGTTATTCGAAATCGAAAAAAGATACTCATATCACTACATTAAACGAAATAAAGAAGATTATTGACGGAAATCCTTTCGCCAATGTTCCTACAAAAAACATTGACGAGTTGATTGAATTATTACAAATAATATATAAATATAGTGAATTAGAAGATTCTGTATTTGATGTAATCCAAAAAGCATCAGATAATTATGATTCACAGTTAAAAGCTGAGAATCAAGAAGAACAAACAAAAACACAAGAGTTTGATGGATTAATCAGTAATATCAGCCGATATGTTTATCTAAACAGAAAATTCAAAAAGCATCTTGATTCTATTGCAGATTACCAAGTAAGTATAGACACAAAAGAGATTGTTTCTGCTGAACACCACTTGTATATTAGCAACCAATTTAAGATGGATAGAACAACTGTTTTAGATGTCTTTAATGGTTTGCTGAAAACTGGCAAAAAAATAGATGATTTTGGAAATATCCAACCATGTAACCTTTTTGAATCAAACTATAGCAAGCAAAGACCTAAAGTTCAAGATTATGATGATTTCTCAAATCATGTATATGATGATTTCTCTCAAAAAAATAAGACCATCTATAAAATTATCACCAAAGATGGTAAGGATTTTGAAAATCTAAGTGCAGGATGGAAAACATCGGTTTTGTTAGACCTTATTTTGGGTTATGATAAAGATATTGCCCCAATAATCATTGACCAACCAGAAGATAATTTGGCAACAAAGTATATTAATGATGGTCTTGTAGAGGCAATAAAGAAAGTCAAGACTAAAAAACAAATAATTTTAGTTTCCCACAATGCAACAATCCCAATGATGGGAGATGCTCAACAAATAATCTATTGCGAGAATGCCAAAGGGAAAATATGTATCAGGTCTGCACCATTAGAAGGGGAGATTGATGGAATACCAGTATTGGATCTAATTGCATCAATTACCGATGGTGGAAAATCATCTATCAAGAAAAGAGTAAAGAAATACAACTTAAAGAAATTCACAGAATAAAATGAAACTATATTTTAAAAAGACAGAATCTGGCGATATTCAAGTTCAGATTGAAAAAGGAACCGTATTAAATGATTTTGATTATGTCGAAATGCTATCACAACTAATGCAAGAAAACACTATCGTGTGTGATTGGGGAAACCTTGATGAGCAAGAGAAATCAAAAATGAATGAATTGTTGGATAAAATAAAAGTTGCTGTGACGACTGGAATGGAAAAATCTTTAGAATAAGTACATAAAATTGGGTATTAAATTAATAAATGGGTACATTTAGACGAGGAATGGAGACTAACAAAAACATCGTATACATTAGCGGCACACGGATTAGAGGTTTTGGATCAAATAGTTACTATAAATTAATTTGACAGAAGATAATCCAATAAAAGTGTATATTTATGTTTATAATATAGAGCTATAAACAAAACCCAATGTGAACCTATGCCACAGGCGGAATGAAAAATAGTGTTATATTAGCGGAGAAGAATATCATGACAAAGGAAATAGGATTAGCTTAACAAAAATTTATTTCCAATTATAAATTAAAATCCTTGCCAATTCGGATTTAGTTACTATTTTTGCAAAAATTTTACAACAACAAGGTTTTTATGCTACTAAAAATCGAACTAGAGAATTTCTTTTCAATCAAAGAGAAAATAACGATTGATTTCCGCGCAGGAAATATCAATACAAAACAAGCTCGCCTGCTCGAACAAAATACTATTGAATGGAACGGGCAGAAAGTGCTGAAATCCATTGGATTGTTCGGTCCAAACGCATCAGGGAAATCTAATATTGTAAAAGCTATTAGGTTTTGTTGCCATTTGATATTCCAATCGCATCTGCATAACGAGAACACAATATTTAATTTCCAGCCATTTAAATTTGATGGTTGGGATCAGAAACCCAGCCGTTTCCTTGTAGATTTTGTATGCGACAATGTGGAATACGAATATTCATTTGCTCTTAACCGTAACGAGATTTTGGAAGAAAGCCTATACTATTACCCGAAGAAAAGGAGAGCTAAGATTTATTCACGCAAAGGCAAAGAATTCTCTTTTGCTGAAGGTGCAATTCCAAGGGCAAATGATGTGGTTTTCAATACTAGCTCAAAAAACTTGTTTCTAAGTAGGGCAAGTTCGATGAACAGGGAACTGGCACAAAAACTGTTTATGTATTTCTTGAACACATTTATGCTTGACCTTGTTCAGTTAAACGACAGCAACATTGAAGAATTATTTGTCAAGAACAAGAAAGTTGTCCTCGAAGCGTTAAATGTATGCGACAGTGATATTTGCGATATTGAAATTCGTAAAGAAAAAGTACAGCAACTTAGCCTTAACATTGCAATTGGTACTAATGCCGCCCCCTCGGAACTTAAAGAAGTTGATGTCATTAAATTTTTTACATATCATAAGTTCGCGCCAAAAATCCCATTCGATATGATGGCCGAGGAATCGAGCGGAACAAAGCAACTGTTTGGAATGCTTTTGCGTTTGCTTGATGTCGTGAGAAATAAAAAAACCTTGATGGTTGACGAATTCGATATAAGCCTGCACACTTTTTTGGCAGATTTTATTCTTGACCTTATTCACGCATCTTCAAATTCGCAACTCCTATTTACATCACACAATACAAGCCTTATCGACACCGACCGTTTAAGAAAGGACCAGATTCTATTTGTAAACAAAAAGGATGATGGTTCAACCGATGTGTATTCCCTATTCGATTTCAAGGATTTCCGGGACAACATGGATGCAGAAAAGGGCTACAAGCAAGGTCGTTTCGATGCAATACCGATAGTTAGCTCTTCGGTAGGAAGTTTGAAAAAATTATTGGAGGACTAATATGGCTAGAGGAAGAGAGAAAAAGGCTCCAAGAAAAATGAAGCGAGTCTTTCTTGTTTTCTGCGAGGGAGAAACGGAGGAAAACTACATAGATTTCCTAAGACGACAATATAAATCGCCAATTAAAATTGTTCCTAAAACTGAAGGTAATCAGATTTCCCAACAAATAATAAGCAAGCAACAGAAAGAACTGAAATTGTCGCAACACGAACAGATAACAACATTTCTTATGTACGATTTGGATGTTGCATCGGTAAAAGAAAAACTTAAATCGTGCAATGCAATTTGGCTATGTAGCGATCCTTGCATTGAATTGTGGTTTTTGCTGCATTGTAAGGAACAAACGGCATACATTTCTACAAACAACTGCAATTCTACCTTATGCAAGTCTCACCCTGATTGGAAAAATTACAAGAAACCTATCATTAACGATGCTCAGCAACAGTTTTTATGGAACAACAAGGAAATTGCCATTAAACGGGCAAAAGCACTTAATGAAAATACAAATCCATCATCATCGATTTACAAGCTACTGGAATCAATAGAAAGTTACTAAATTTTCTACCTCTCTCTTCTTTCAATCACCTTCTTCAACTTATACCTATCGCCAATCGAAGTGCCAATAGCATCAATGAACTGCTGGTCGTAGCCGGGAGTGTCGTAACCCCAGCGCAGGAAGTTGCCATTCTCGTCGGTGCGACGGATAATCTGGTCGTTGTACTTTACAATCAGATACTTGGCAAGCTTGTCCCAGCGCTTCATCATACGGTCGGTGTATTCTATGCTCTTGCCGTTCAGATAACTGCGCCTGTCGGCAGGCATCATGCTCTTGATGGCAAGCAACACGCTGTCCTGGTCGGCAAAATAGTAGTCCTCAAGTTCCTTCTGAGCCTTGCGCAAGTCGCCAATCATCATTGAATAGCGCGGATAAACCATATTTGCCACCCAGTTGTTCATCCAGAATGCCGACTCGAACGAAAATTCGTTGCGCGGATTGTTCTCCTGACGGAAAGCATCTGGCACCTGCGTAATACAGCAATACAGAGGTACATATGCTACCATATTAGCATCGTCGCAGTTGAACCAAGTTACACCGCCAACATCGTCGGGCAACCACGAGCGCATCTGACAGGTCATTGTGAAACCCGACTGCTGGGTTGCAATCGGACGCTCACGGAAATATGAAACGCTGTCCTTGTCCTTGAAGTGCATCGGCAGAGGACGAATAGGCATTCCCCACGGACCAGCGGTCATGTCGGCGGTCATGTCGAGCGGTGTGCCCTCGAAATGGTCGCGCATGTCGTTTTGCAGGTCGCGTAGCGAAAGCGGAGCATCGGGCTTTATCCACAGCTGAAGGTGGTCGCACTTGTCGAAATCACCGTTGATATATGGCAGGTACTTGTCCATTTCGGCCTTGTTGTAGTGATGGCGGAAGAAGCTCCACACGCGGGCATCGGCATAACGCACATTCTCGAAGTCGATGGGACAATAAGCATCACGGAAAGAAAATTCGGCATCGCTATCTGTGAAATAACCAAACTCGCGAGCCAACGAAATCACATCGTAGGCATACACGCATTCCACTTCGGGACGGTTTATATTTTGCAAGTTCTTGCTGCTGATGCTCTTGTACGACTTTTTCTGTTCCTGCGGGAACTGCCTGATACGGCTGAGGTTAGCATGTGCACAAATGCAATCGTCGGGAATTCGCAGAGCCACCCACACAGCACCCTTGCGACCTTTGCCCTTGCCAATTATCTCCATAATCCACGCCTCGTTGGGGTCGCAGACGGTGATGGTCTCGCCGCTACTGTTGTATCCGTATTCGTCCACCAGTTCAGCCATGCAGCGGATAGCCTCGCGAGCTGTCGATGAGCGTTGCAGAGCCAAGCGCATAAGGCTGAAATAGTCGAGCAGTCCCTCATCGTTGACAAGTTCAAGGCGCCCGTCGAAAGTGGTTTCCACTATGGTGACCTGCTTTTCGTTCATCAGTCCCACCACATTGTATGTATATTCCACCTGCTTCACATATTGTCCCTCGTGCGACGGTCCCCAACCGTGAATAGCGATTAGTTCGTCCTTGTCGTGCCGTCCGGCAGGGCTGTAAAACAGCGAACCCGAGAATCCGAACCCGTCGCAGTTGTAGGTACACATCACACTGCCGTCGGTTGATGCTTTCTTGCCGACAATGAGGTTTGTGCAGGCAAGGATTGGCTCGGTGCATAGGGCAAGAATAAGTATTATTACAAATAATTTTTTCATAAGAGAATCCTTTTTTTTAGTGCGAGTACAAAAATAATTATTTTCTAGTTTACCCCCATCACCATCTCTCTCAGCAACCCGTTCAAATCTGACGAATCACAATCATGATATATGTCAGAAATATTTAGTTCTGCAATAATCATTGATTATCATCTTCCAATATATTCTGGTCATCCGATTTATCATTTAATTGATTTATGTATGTTTTTGCATTCAATGAAGTAACTACTGAATGTCCAAGTTCTTTTTCAAGAGCCACTCGCGCCGACTTTGCAACATTACCCCCCTTTTCTGCCACAGTCATATTTTCTTCGAACGATTCTGGATTCTGTGCCTTTGACAAATCTGTAGTTGCGGTTTCTGCAAGCATATTTAAAACCAATTCTGTGTTTGTCATATTGTCGCGAAGATTTTCCTTTTTCAAATTCTTGAATTTCTTGTATTCCTTTGTTGTTTTTCCGCTCCAAGCTTTAGTTATAATATCAGTAAGCGAAGCAAATTGCAAGCCTTCTTCAACACCACGACGTTTCCATTCATCGGTCAATTCCTTTCTGACTTCAATCGATTTCAATCGTTGATTAATCCAATTGTCTGAATAACCAAGTCGTTTATAATCAACCATAGCTTGTTCAATAGACAATTCAGGATCCTGCAATTGGTCTATTCTGTCGCTAGCAACCTGTGCCATCCATAATTTAAAAGGTTCTGCTTTTAGCGAAGGAATTGCCTGTATAATACGGAATATACCTTCCATACTTGCACAATTTACTCGTTGTTTCCCGCCCATAGTCTGTAATGAAAGGGGGGTGACAATTTGTCCCCACCCTTTGGCTAGCAGCGGATCACGTTTTTTCATCTTCTTTATGTAATCTGTTGGGTTCTTACTTTCTGTTAATACCTCAACTACATCAGCAATAGAGAAGTACCATTTTTCCTGCTCGTCATCCCATATCGAACGTATTTTTTTTTCTTCAAAAAGTTGAATTGCTTGCTGTTTAGTCATAATATTATTTTTACAAATAAATTACTGATAATAAATAAAATAATCTATTATATCCTCACCATCCAAATCCAACGAATCGCAATCATAACATTAATTTCACCACAACTACGACAAACGCTTCAACAATTCGAGCAGTACCTGCCAGATGTCGTGAATGGTAGATAGTTCAACTCGCTCGCTGGTGGAATGTGGTTCCACGATTCGAGGTCCTATGCTGGCTATCTGGATGCCCGGATAGTGCTGTACGAAAAAGCCTGCTTCCAATACAAAATGCATGGCTACCATGCGAGGACGCCAACCCAACACATCCTGGAATGTGTTGCTTACCAACTGCAAGAATGACGACTGCTGGTCCTCCTGCCAGGCTGGAGCAGACATCACAACTTCGGAATTGGCACCAGCGGCAGCAAAGGTCTTTGCTATATCTTTGCTTAGCGCTACCATATCGTTGTCGATAAAGCTGCGTGTATGTGTCGAAACAAAAATGCGGTCCTTTTCTGCAACAATTCGTCCGATATTGTTTGAAGTTTCCACAGTGCCAGGCATAGCCTCGCTCATCTTCACCATGCCTTGCGGCAGTTGCTCAAGACAGCCTGCGAGGGCATTAATAACCGTCTTTGGAATGATTGTATCCTGTTTGTCGCATTCCTCGATTCCACATGTCATGCCAGGATCGCTGCTGCAGTATTCCCCGAATAAACGCTGATTGATAGTATTGATTCTTTTTCTTACTATTTCAGAGTACTCATCGGCAATGCAAATCACTATCTCCCCTTTCGAGGCTATTGAAGCATTTGCCTCACCAATTTCAATACCGGCAACATCAACCCACTCTTCCTTACAAATATCTTTCAGGATAGACTTTGCAGGAATCACTGCACTGCAACGGCCTTTGTTGATGTCGACACCAGAATGACCACCGAGTCCGCCCTCCATACGGATACGATACCAAGTGCGCGCACCTTCTGGAGCTAACTGTCTGCTAATTGGAATGCTATGGAACTGCAGGCAGGCTCCTGCGGCACCAGTCGTGATGGTGTCGTAGTCCTCCGAATCGAGGTTGATGACCTTACGGCCTTTCAGAAAATCCTTGCTCAACTGCGAAGCACCCGACATTCCGTCTTCCTCGTTAGTCGTAGCGATGACCTCAAGGGCAGGATGTACAATGCTATCGTCCTCGAGTACGGCAAGAGCCATCGACAGACCAACACCATTGTCGGCACCCAACGATGTACCACGCGCCTTCATCCATCCGTTATCTTCGTAAGCTTCGATGGGATCGTTCAGCGGGTCGCCCATACCCACGCACACCATATCCATGTGGTTCAGCAACACGATGGTTTCGGCCTGTTCGTGACCAGGAGTGGCTGGCTTGCGTATCACGACACAATTTTCCTTGTCGCGTTCATACTCCAGATGATTCCGTTCTGCAAACTTGCAGAGATAATCAGCCACCCGTTCTTCGTGATGCGATGGACGCGGTATCTGGTTCAGTTCATGAAAGATACTGAAAACTCGTTCTGTCTTAATGCTAATGTCTGTCATATCCTATTATTTTTGTTTTTGCGTTAAAATTAATTATCATTTCCCCGTTATCGTTTCTGATTTCCAATCTGTTAATTTTGCTTGCTCGTAATTCTTTACCGCCACTTCTTTGCTGGCATTTGCATAGCAATATTCGCATAAATGCGGACAGGTGTTGTATTCGCCAATGTCCTTGCTCACCATACATCCGCAAGCGGAGCGCTGACCTTTGTCGCGGTTGTCCTTGTGCTTTATGGCGTACTGGTTGGCATTCAACATAATGGCGTTAGCCGGAATAGGCATCGCACCGAACAAACTTTTTTCGATGGTCTTGATTTCCACGCCTAAAAAATCCATCAGAACCTTATCATTGTATGCAAAGCGGATCATCAGATTGTCGTCAACGCAGTGGTTGTGCGATATGCCATCAAGGTCAACGGCTTCGCCACAGGTCGCCAAAGTGTAGTTCCAGTTGTTCGATTTGTTCAATTCTACCAACCGACGAGCAAACTCAAGCATCTGCTCTTTTGTCCATTCGGAATAATTGACCTTGCTTTTATCAAGATTCGCTTTCACCTTTTTGTACAAAGCAATGTCCGCAAAACTGAAAACCAGCTTTTCCGTATATCCGACCAATTTGTTTCCGATATTCTCGACCTTGCAAAGCAAATCGTCAATCGAAATCTTATCCGTCAGAATCAGCGGGTCGAAACGCCAAACGACTCTGCCATTGCCTAATTTTTCAACTAATTGCCGAAATGTTTCAATCCGCTTTTCAAGCGGTGGCACACCTCGTTCCAAACCTTCAGCAACATAGTCGTTCAGAGTATATTGAATGTAACAGCCAATGTTCCGCTCCTGCAAATAATCAAGATGCTTCAATAACGGCTCGGGGTTTTTCGACCAAAAGACAATGAATCGGGTGTCGCCATACGCCACATAGCTTTTCACTCCATTGAACGGATTTGTCCATGCCGAATAACCGACTTTCAGCCGATGGAAAAACCAGTCGGAATAAAATGCAGGGATGTCGGTGCTACGACTTGCCGAAACAATTACAGGGAACTGAGCATCAACCCATTCTCCGTTTTCGCGTTGTATTTTATTTTTCTTCCACTGAGCCATGTATGTTATGAAAATAGCAGTTTAAAATATTGATTACAAAGATATGATATTTTAAGTATGACTAAAGAAAAACGACTTTGCTTTTTATTATGGACTATTTGTTCCAGTCGATTACAGAAATCACTTCTTTAATAAATTTGACAATAGAATCTGGCCCTTTATTAATAATATTTATCTGGTCGTTCTTTGGCTTTCCAAATTCCAAATGGTCACGCTTCATATTAATAATACACATCTTCACTGCATCAATTTTTGCTTCATGCGGATTTTTAGGTAATCTTAATTCTCTAGAAAAAATCGCTCGACCTGTATAATACAATGTATCAAATAATATCAACTCATCATCACTGCACGATCTAAAAACATTCATAACGTTTTCCCTATCTTTGATTATCTTAGGGGTTATAATATAATCAATAATGTCGATTGTCTTAATTTTTTCATCAGAAACTTCAACATATGGTTCCAATTCATTTAAGAACTCATCTAACCTTCCCCTTAAATCTTCGTATTTAAATAGGAATGCATCGATTTTGTCCTGAGCTACATTTGCTTCAAGTTGGTTCTCAATGTCACCATCAATACCTACAAATGACCAATATAAGTCTTGCATTTTGGAGTGAAGATTAAAAATGTCTAACCGCATTTCTCCTGTCATTTTTGTCAAATCTTTTTTTATTGGATAACGCATTGCCATCGAATCTTTATCAAAACGGTCAAATTCCATAATATACTGTTCCAATATTCCAAGATTCACTGAAGAACCAACACGCTTTTTCAATTCTTTTAACTTCGGTTTTACAGATTGCCACAAATCGTGTAAATTGTGACCTATATTTAAAAATGTTTTGTATTCTTGTTCTGTTTTACACACATATCTAACAAAAAGATATTTTATTGTTAATTCAACGAAATGTCTATATAGGAAACACATTGTAATACCCATACTATCAAGTACAAAGTTGTTCCCTGTTGAAGTTTTGAACTTATCAAAAAGAACTTCTGCACTTTTAAAATATGCTTCAGCATATTTCCAAAATGCGAAAGACCCTGTACCTTCCCATCCAATATAGCAAAAATCTCTACTACAAGATTCCTTATCGTTCGTTATGTCTTTAAATAGAATATCCGTTTTTTTCATAATATATTTTGTATAAGTATTTTTTTTTGAAAAATTTGTTCTAAAAACATGCGAAACCAATAATATGGCTCCATATCATCCCAGTTCCTGTAATACCTTGGTTCGTATCGTCGACTTCACTATTTGGTAAAAAACTGAAAAATTTTGCCATTCTTTCTCCATTGGGGTCAACATTGTTGGTTCCTGGATGCGTCGCCAAAACATAATGCTTATTCGACTTGCAACTCTTAATTGCCGATGCTGTTTTCTTTAAATCAATTGATTGCATATCCAACACATTTGAAAACAAATGTATGGTTATCGGTGCATTTGTTGTAGGATGAGTAATAGAAGTATTGGCAGTAGGAAGCGACAATGAAAATTTACGAATACTACATTCAATAGATATTTCGTATTTGTTTTTAATGGAATCTATAATATCTTTTAAATATTTCTCCGCAATGTTCAATATAAATGAACTATTGTCTATAAGCGTTATTCTTTTCAGACGGGGAAGACTATCTAAATCAATGTTTTCCAACAAACTTATAGTTGCCAGACCTTGCCCACATCCATAGTCAAAAATTTCAAAATCTTGATTAATGTTCAACCTGTTGCCGTATGTACGAAACAGATATTCCAACTTTTTTTTATGAGATTCTCCGTATGCAGCAAGGTAGCAGTCAGCTTGAATATCGGTTTGTATTTTTCCACGACCATTTTCAAGAATATAATCCTTATAGTCATTCCATGAACAAATATTCTTGTTTTTCATCCTATTTACAGCACCTTCTATTATTTCTTGTAACGATTGCACTCTAATTGGTTTGGGATAATTATTCTTGTTGTCATTAATTTGGCTTAATGCTTTTTGGGCTCTTTCATTCCCCTGTTCTGCAGACTTTCTGAACCACATTCTTGCTTCTTCCAAATTCTGTTCAATACCATCGCCATTTTCGTAGCAAAATCCGAGATTGCATTGTGCTGTTGCATTCCCTTGTTCGGCAGCCTTGCGATACCACTTTACCGCTTCTTCCAAATTCTGCTCAACACCTTGTCCATTATCGTAGCAATATCCGAGATTGCATTGTGCTGTTGCATTCCCTTGTTCAGCAGCCCTTCTATACCATTTTACAGCTTCTTCCAAATTCTGCTCAATACCTTGTCCATTTTTGTAGCAAACCCCGAGATTGAATTGCGCAAACCCCGAGATTGAATTGCGCACTTGCATTCCCTTGTTCAGCAGCCCTTCTATACCATTTTACTGCTTCTTCCAAATTCTGCTCAATACCTTGTCCATTTTTGTAGCAAACCCCGAGATTGAATTGTGCTCTTGCATAACCTTGTTCGGCTGCCTTTCGATACCATTTCACTGCTTCTTCAAAATTCTGCTCAATACCTTGTCCATTATCGTAGCACCACCCGAGATTGCATTGCGCATCTGCATCACCTTGTTCGGCAGCCTTGCGATACCATTTTACTGCTTCTTCCAAATTCTGCTCAACACCTTGTCCATGATCGTAGCAATATCCGAGATTGCATTGTGCTGTTGCATTCCCTTGTTCAGCAGCCCTTCTATACCATTTTACAGCTTCTTCCCAATTCTGCTCAATACCTTGTCCATTTTTGTAGCAAATACCGAGCGCGCATTGCGCTTTTGCACCACCATGTTCCGCAGATTTACGAAACCACTTTACAGCTTCTTCCAAATTCTGCTCAATACCTTGTCCAATACCATAGCACAATCCGAGATTGCATTGCGCTGCCGCATTCCCTTGTTCGGCAGCCTTGCGATACCACTTTACCGCTTCTTCCAAATTCTGCTCAATACCTTGTCCTTTTTTGTAGCAAATACCGAGATTGCATTGCGCATCTGCATCACCTTGTTCGGCAGCCTTGCGATACCATTTTACTGCTTCTTCCAAATTCTGCTCTACACCTTGTCCATTATCGTAGCAAACCCCGAGATTGAATTGTGCATCTGCATTCCCTTGTTCGGCAGCCTTGCGATACCATTTTACTGCTTCTTCCAAATTCTGCTCAATACCTTGTCCAATACCATAGCACAATCCGAGTTCGCATTGCGCATCTGCATTCCCTTGTTCGGCAGCCTTGCGATACCATTTTACTGCTTCTTCCAAATTCTGCTCAATATCATCGCCATATTCATAGCAAAATCCGAGATCAAATTGTGCATTCACATCACCTTGTTCGGCCTTTCGTATCAAATCAAGCAACTCTGGCGAATAATGTTTAAATTGTGTCCGATTAATGATTATACGATAGTCGCTATCATTATCCTCCACATTATATAACAACTGATACCGCATACTTTCATCCTCGACACTTATAAACAGCAAATCTTGTTCGCCTTTGCGCACTTCCATATTGAAGTATGCGCCAGATTGTATTATGCCTTTTTCTTCATCGAAGAGATATACATGACATTCCACCTCTGATTTAATATGTAAAACGGACATTCCCATTGTTTTTTGTTTGCAAAAATACAATTATTATTAGTAGTCCTTTTAACTTCTCTCGTTTTTGTTGTTTTGGTAAAAAATGTTGTTATTTATTACCCATTTTTCACAATCGAAGTATTATTTGTAGCCATACGGAATAAATCTGTCAGCCCCATAAAACTACTCCATCATTCATTACATTCTTGTAGAACAATGTATTACTGCTTTTTGTCCAATCGCTTTTTGTATAAAGGATAGGATTAACCAATGCCTCGTAGTCCCATCCTGCAACCCTGATTGGATATGCAATGTCATCATAATCAGCCAACTTAATACGCTGTTGGTCAAGAATAACAAGGACGTCCCAGTCTGAGTTTTCATTTGCGTCACCGCGTGCCTGCGAACCGAACAGCAAAACTTTCGAACCGTCGGGAACAACCCGTTTTACGGTGTCAACAATCGACATTAATATGGCATCCCTGTTCTCCATTTTTTTCGTCACTGCGTAAATTTCTTTGCGTTTGTTGTTTTTTACGAGGCAAAGATACAACCAATTATGAAATAAACAACAAAAATTACGTATCACATTATATATAAATCGTAATTTCTCGAAGCAAAAATTGTATTTTTGACCATCGCCCGAAGGTGCGAACCTTCAGCTCACGAAGCGAAGCGAGTTTACCTTGATTGCCGCCTTGCCCTTCGACACCCTTCGACAGGATCGGGAGCAGCTCAGGGTGCGGCTGGTAAGCGTTAAGAAAATCAGCGGAATGATTTCAATATTACCCAATCATATCCTTCACCTCAACCATCGGATGATGATACTGCCGTTCAGCCAAAGTAGGTTTGCCGTTGAGTTCCATGCTCTGATGCGGACAGAAATGCACACAGGCAAGGCACGACGTGCATTTATCGCCTAAAATGGCTTTGCCATCGGTGATAGTGATGTTCTGTTGCGGACAAACTTTTGCGCAAATACCACAGCCAATGCATTTTTCGGTATTGCAGGCGGGGCGCGTGGTTTTCTGGGTTTTGGCAGCGATGGATGGTCGGTTTAGCAGCCATCCTAATGGGTCGAATCCTGCATAGTGGAGGCCGTGCTTTTCTGCTGCAATGTCGCTTATGATTTTCTCCAAGCGCGGTGCGTAACGCTCGAACTTCCACGCCTGATTGTTGGGATTGCGCCCGAAAGCAAGTGCAGAGCAATCGGGAACGCGAATTTTGTTGCAGTAGGAAACGCTAACACCCTTTTCGCGCAAAATTCTACGCACTGACCACACGGCATTGTTGGTCTGCGCCCCACAAGTGATGACAACGAAAGTGTACGCCTCAGGACTGATGTTCAGTTGCGGCACAAGTTCGCGCACGGCAATAGGCGCATCGAGCCAATATGTCGGGAAAACCAGACCTATGCGTTTTTCGTGTGTCAAGTCCAAACCGATAGCCTTGCGAAGTGGAATCACTTGATTGCCAACCCTATCGGCAATTTGTCGGGCAATGGCGAGACTGTTACCTGTGCCGGAGAAGTAAAGTATCATATTTTTACATTTTTATTTCTTCCAATGCACCGGTCTCCGAGTCGATTATGAAACCGCGCACCACTATGTCCTTCGGTACAAGCGGATGTGTCTTGATGGTCTCGACAGTCTTACGGACAGATTCTGGCGTGTCCTTGAAACCCTCGAGCCAATGGTCCAAATTGATGCCACATTTACGGATTGTGTCAAGTGTCTCGTCGGTGATACCTCTAGAAATCATTTCGTTGTGAAAGTGGTCGTAGCTCATGTGGCAAGCCCCGCAATGCGAATGAGCCACCACCATAATTTCTTCAACGCCAAGTTCGTAGATAGCTACAATCAGACTGCGCATCGCCGAATCGAACGCTGAAATGACCAAACCTCCGGCATTCTTTATGATTTTAGCATCGCCATTCTTCAGTCCCAAAGCGGCAGGAAGCAGTTCCGTCAGTCGGGTGTCCATGCACGAAAGCACAGCCAGTTTCTTGTCGGGGTACTTGTCCGTCAGATATTTTTCATAACCTTTCTGTTCAACGAAAGTCTTATTGTAGTTGATTATTTGGTCTATCATATATTATGGTTTTGTTTGTAATGACTTACAAAAGTAAAAAATAAATTAAGGCAGAAATTTAAATTTTGCCCGAGATATGGATTTTGTTTATAGTTGTAAATCAAAGCAATACAGCAAGTTGATTTTTTTGTCATTAGCAAAGACAAGGAAAAAATATATAATTTTGTAAGATTTTATGATTTCAATCGTATTACATGCGGAAGATGATTAAGAACGACTAGAAAATGTCACACGAAGAGTTTTCAAATATGTACTTACCATTCAGCAGCAAAATGTACGCCCTCGCATACAACATATTGCGAAACAGCGACGAGGCAAGAGACTGCGTACAGGATGTTTATGCCGAATTGTGGCAGCGACGAAACAGCATCGACCGCGACAAATCACCACTGCCACTAGTGCTGACAATGGTTCGCAACAACTGCTTCGACAAACTGAAACGCAAACATACAGAAAACAACGATTTGGCAGACATACTTTTAGACAACAAAACAGAAGATTCAATCAATGCCAGCAGTACATTGGTCGAAGTTATGAAAATGATAAGTATGCTACCGAAAGACCAGCAAAAAGTGCTTCGTCTGCGCACTATAGACGGACTCGAAATACAGCAAATCGAAGAAATAACGCATTTTAGCCGAGAGAATATATACACATTGCTTTCTAGGGCAAGAAAAACATTAAGGGACAATTTTAAATCATTATGACCATGGAAACGAAATTAAATATCGAGTCACTACTCATCCGCTTCTACGATGGGAAAACGACACCTGAAGAAGAAGAAAAACTGATGGACTTTTTCCGTTCCGACGATGTTCCAGCCGAACTTGAAGCCGACCGAAAACTGTTTCTGTCAATGTCAGAAATCGCCGACACCCATATACCCGACGATATTGCGACGGAAATAAATGCTTTTGTAGGCAATCTCAATGATTCGGAAACGGAGAAAAATCCAGAACCAGCATCACGACAACCTAAAAGCAATGTTTTCCGACAAGAAAAGCCGCCAAAAACAATCTGGTATCGTATAGCGGCGGCTGTGTCCGTTATCGCAATAGTCGGAGTTTGCATAATGCAGTTCCAAAATCAAGAAACTAATGAATCGCCATTCCGCGACACTTGCGCTAGCGTAGAAGAAGCAGCAATGCAGATAGAAAGAGCAAACAGCATAGTTTCCCGTTCTATACAAATGTGCAAGAAGCCTACGCAAGAAGCCATTCAAAAAACAAATTCAAAAATTAACAAGATAAAAAATCAGTCAAAACTTTAAAAATTAAGGAATATGAAACGATTAATAATAACAATTGCAATTATTGCCTGCGCATTTGCAGCAATGGCACAAAACAAGATTTTCGAAAAGTACGCCAAAATGGAAGATGTGGATTTCGTTTGCATAAACAAAGCAATGTTTAACCTGGCAAACTCAGCCTTGTCTGCCTTGGACTCAGAACTCGGCAACCTTGTAGGCATAGAAAAAATGCTTATCATCAATTCGAACACAGCAAAGGGCAAGAGTCAAATAGACAAGGACATAGAAGTTTTAAGCAATGACAAAAACTACGAAATACTCATGACCGCACGCGATGGTGGCGAAAGTGTTGTTTTTATCTTTACCGACAAACGCAATCCGCATGAACTAATAATAGCCACACAGGAAAAGGAGGAAAGCTCGATTCTCGTTTGTGCAGGAAGTTTCTCCTCAAAAGAAGTATATGAAATGCTTAATGGCGAAGGGGATTAAAATCTTAAAATTTACTTACTTACGAAAGCAACTGCTCAATACAGTTGCTTTTTTTGTTGTTTCCGTTCCTAAAAAGGCTTGCAATACACAACATTGCAAGTCCGTCAGAATAATCTTGCAGCAATTAGCACTTCTTGCCCATCTCGTATGCCTCTTGTAGCTTGGCATTCCCTGCAATATCATTCGGGTCGTTCACACCGCCGCAGAAAATATGTCCCTTGAGGGCAGACTTTCCATAGCAGTCAATCCAGCCCGTCAAACCGCCTTCGGCACGCTTAGGAACAAACTCCTCG
>CADAXK010000017.1 GCA_902791865.1 uncultured Bacteroidia bacterium | reverse complement strand
CGTGTTCGTCGACAAGGCCAGCAGCCTCGACATCCCGAACATCTTCTCGCCGAACGGCGACGGAATCAACGACTACTTCCAGGTTAAGGCGCAGACGCTTAAGACCTTCCACGGAAAGATCCTCAACCGCTACGGAAGAGTGGTATTCGAGTGGACCGACTGGGAGAACGAGGACGCAGGATGGGACGGACGCCTCAACGGATCAACAAAGGCAACACCGGGCGTTTACTTCTACATCATCGAGGCAGAAGGTTACGACACCAACCAGTACAACGAAGAAGGTGCTTTGCATCTGGTAAGATAATTTCTAATAGAAAAAGAAGGGAATGGGCTTACTCATTCCCTTCTTTTTATTTTTATAAGACAGTTCCAGCATGAGGAGATAAATTCAATACTAGGTATGGATGATTTGCTCATTTGCATATCTGATGGTGGAATGTATATTGAGAAATTGTCTTTAGTAAACGCTTAGAAAGTCGCAAGTATGCATTAATTTTTTCATTTACGATTGATTTTATTGAGGGAAGCGTTACATTTTGAAGCGTATTTTGGTATTATATGAAGTTTTTGCTCTTGTAAACATGCTGTTAATCAGTAAGATAAAAAATAATAATTTTTTTTTTGTTTTTCCAGGCAACGAAAACGCCTTTAAAATTGTCATATAGGTGTAATGAGCGATAACGAGAAACTGATAAGAAAGTGTCAGCAGAAGTCGCAGAAGGCTTTTGAAGAGCTTTATAAGAAGTTCTCGCCATTCGTTTACGGGATTTGCTTAAGGTATGCAAAGAACAGAGACGAGGCTCAGGACATTCTTCAGGATTGCTTCATAAAGGTTATGGACAGGATTGGAGATTTTAGGTTTGAAGGTTCTTTTGAAGGCTGGTTGCAGAGGATGGCGGTCAACGAATCGTTGAACTATCTGAGGCTTGGCAGAAGTTCTTTTTCTGATATAGATGATGACGATGCCAGTGTCGAAGATGAGTGTCCGGATATAGTTTCGGATATGTCGGCTAGAGAATTGCTTGACATTATTTCGAAACTTCCAGATGGCTACAGAACAATTTTTAACATGTATGTCATCGAAGGCTATCAGCACAACGAAATTGCTGAAATCCTAAATATTACGGAGTCGACAAGTAGATCGCAACTAAAGAAAGCAAGAGAACAACTTATAAGTTTAATTAAAAACGATTTTAAAAGGTGATGAACGAATTTGACAAAATATTAAAGCATAAGCTGGAAGGTTACACTGAAACTCCTCCGCCTGAGGTGTTTGAGAATGTCAGCAAGCATTTCCCAAAGCGGACTGCAGCAGATTTTTTCTCGGCATATAAGTATCACCTTATTGCAAGTATTGCAACGATTGGAATTGTTGCAGCTGTTGTATTTGCATATTTACCTGCAAATGAGGAACTTGCATCTGTTACTCCAGACAATTCACCAACTCAAGATATTACAATAACTTCTGATGCATCCGATGTAAGTACGTCGGCACCTATGGCACTTACCGAATCCGAATCACATGATCCAAATCCTACTGAACTTATGTTCCAAGCAAAGAGTTCAGATCCTACACCTCAATCCGAAAATAAGATCGATGCGCTTAATTTAAATGACACAACAATATGTGGCAATGAACTTTTGATTGAAGGAGTTGACATTGCCAAAGTAAAAGCATCAAATGATTTGGTATTGACCAAGGTGGCATCAGGAGTTAAAATTAGCAGCAAGTCGTATGGTACAAAAACTCTATCATTAGTCAATGGCAGGAGTGTTAAGATTACTTTTGTGGAAACTGAGAATCTAGTAGCATCTGTTGCAAAAGCTGACTTGTGCTATGGAGAAAAATTACTCGTTAATACTACAGGATCATCATCGGTAAGATGGAACGATTCCTATTATTCAGTTGCAAAACTTAATGGTGGAAAGTATGAATTGACGGGACTTAAAACTGGCAAAAACAGCATTGAAATTACGACTGGCGAGGGCAGATGTACATCAAAGGTAACGTTTGATGTGAATGTTGCCAGCAAGTTGAATTATATGGTAAGCACCAAGGCAAACTATTGTTCTGGCAGAAACGGAGAACTTACGGTTAAGTCGGACGGCAAAATAAATTACTGCAGGATTAACGGTTCGGAAATTTCCCGTGACGGAATCTTTACAGGATTGAATGCTGGTATATACATGATGGAAATCAACTATGCAAATTCGTGTGTGGCATACGATACAGTGCTTGTAAGAGATAAGACAAACCTGAATGCTTTCTTTGAAAGTTCGAAGGATGCTTTCAATGAAAGAGCCTATGCTTTCCGTAACTATACACGCCTTGATGATTCTGGAAATACTCAGAATGTTGATTATGAGTGGCTTGTGAACGGAATAGTGATATCTACCGATTATAATTTTGATTATGAGTTCAAGAGCAACGGAAAGTATGTAGTGGAACTTGTTGCACGTACAGGAGACTGTGAGAGCATATATTCAGAAACTATAGGTGTTACAGCGAGCGATTTTAGGATTCCGAATGTATTTACACCAAACGGAGATGGAATAGGGGATGAATTTATTATAAAGTACAACGGCACATTGTTAGACTATGATCTTTCGATATATACAAAGGCAGGCCAGTTGGTTTTCCACAGCCAGCAGATTGACGATTACTGGAATGGAAAGGTAAGTGGTAACAATGATGCATCGGAAGGCGTATATTTCTATGTGATTACAGCTACCGGCGAGAATAACGAGAAATTAAGTCAAAAAGGAACAGTTCAGCTGATAAGACGATAAATTCCGTATTTAGGGAGTAGAGTATATGAAAAAGGCAACGCATTGCGTTGCCTTTTCTGTTTTTTGTGGATACTGGTTTATAAGCTCCAGTATGTCAAATCTTTGATTTTTCCTCTCATCACGCCCTTTACATCAACGAGGATTCCGTTTTCGGCAGAAATGCTCTTGAAGTAATCTTCGTTGAGTTCCATATATGGTTTATGGTTTACAGCTACGATAACAGCATCGTATTTGCCTGTCGGTTCCTTCGACATGTCAACGCCATATTCCTTCATAACCTCGTCGTGGTCGGCGTATGCATCAACAACATCGCAGTTTACGCGGAAATATTTCAACTCGTTGATGATGTCGATAATGCGCGAATTTCTGATGTCGGTAACGTTCTCTTTGAAAGTCATACCCATGATAAGTACCCTTGACTTTGTAATTTCCTTACCGGCATTGATAATCATCTTTACAACCTTGTCGGCAATGCGAGTTCCCATGCTGTCGTTAAGTGCACGACCTGAGTTAATCATACTTGCATGATAACCGAGTTGTTTTGCCTTGTGAAGCAGGTAGTATGGGTCAACGCCAATGCAGTGTCCACCAACAAGACCTGGCGAGAATTTAAGGAAGTTCCACTTTGTGCCTGCAGCTTCCAAAACCTCGTAGGTGTTGATTCCCATGATGTCGAATATGATTGACAATTCGTTCATGAGTGCAATGTTGATGTCGCGCTGGGTGTTTTCGATAATCTTGGCAGCTTCGGCAACCTTTATTGCGCTTGCACGGTGAACGCCAGCCTTGATAATTATTTCGTATACCTTAGCGATGTTTTCTGCTGCTTCAGGGTCGCAACCAGAGGTAATTTTCTTTATCTGGGTAAGCGAATGTGCTTTGTCGCCCGGGTTAATTCTTTCGGGTGAGAATCCAACCTTGAAATCCTGCATGAACTTCAACCCCGACATCTTTTCGAGAATCGGAACGCAGTCTTCTTCGGTGCAACCAGGATATACTGTTGATTCGTAAACAACGTAGTCGCCTTTCTTCAAAGCCTTACCAACCGATTCTGATGCTTTGATTACAGGGGTAAGATCAGGAAGCTTGTGCTCATCGATTGGAGTTGGTACTGCAACGATGAAGAAGTTGCACTGCTTGAGGTCTTCGGCATTGGATGTGAAAGTGATGTTGCAACCATCGAATGCTGATTTGTCGAGTTCGTTACTTGGGTCGATATGGTTGTTCATCATAGCAACTCTTTCGGGCTTTACATCAAAGCCAACGACATTTATATGCTTTGAAAATTCAAGTGCAATCGGCAGTCCTACATATCCAAGACCAATAACCGATAGTTTTGCCTGCTTGTTGATTAATGCGTCGTAAATATTCATAAAACTAAAATTTTTAATGTTATCTAATTTTTGACATGAAAGGATGTTCGCAATCCTTCATTGTGTTTACTATTTCTGCGTTTCTAATGTAGTGAACCATTTCGATGCTTGGCTTTGCGTTCTGAATGCCAAAACCATTGCCAGCAAGGATGTTCTTGTAGCTTTCGGTGTGCAGGTCGGTGAATCCGCCTGTAAATTCTAGTTCATCGCCAGCAATTTGTATCGAACGGTAGGTTGTCTGACCTTTTGCCTTAATTTCATCGGGAAGGTATTCACTGTCGACGCTCAAGAACCAGCGTACGCGAGCACGTTCTAGTTCAAGGTAACCAGAAACAACATGGTCGTCGCGGTGATGCACAACCAATTCCTTTTTTGCTCCGAATATGTACTGAAGCATATCGAAGAAATGAATGCCGATGTTGGTTGCAAGTCCACCCGACTTTGTTACGTCGCCTTTCCACGAATAGTGGAACCACTTTCCGCGTGAAGTTATGTATGTTAAGTCGACATCGTAAACTTTGTTAGGATCGCCTGCTTCAATTTTCTTTTTCAGGTTGATTATAGCAGGGTGCAGACGAAGTTGCAGTATGTTGAATATTCTGTGTCCTGTTTCCTTTTCAAGTTCGGCAAGAGCATCGATGTTCCATGGATTGAGCACGAGTGGTTTTTCGCAAATGGCATCGGCGCCATTGAGCAAGGCCATTCTTATGTGTGCATCATGTAGATAGTTTGGTGTGCAGATACTGAAAATATCTATTTTTTCACCAGAGCCATGCTGTGTCTTATATACATGGCGTTCGAAACGTTCTGGTTCTGTGAAAAAGTCGGCTTTCGGGAAAAATGAATCCATGATTCCGACGCTGTCGCTCTTGTCAAGAGCTACGAGTAGGTTGTTGCCCGTTTCCTTTATTGCTTTCAGGTGGCGAGGTGCGATGTAACCGCCAACTCCTATTATTGCAAAATTCTTCATTCTATTCTTGTTACTTTTCCGTTTTCCAATTTATATTTCTGACCGCTTTCGGGACAAGTTGCAAATCCTTCGCTGTCGAACTTGAGCTTGCAGCCGTATTCGCTTACCCAACCCATTTGCCGTGCCGGGTTGCCTACTACAAGTGCGTAGTCGGGGATGTTCTTCGTAACAACAGCACCTGCGCCTATCAATGCGTATCTGCCGATGTCGTGTCCGCAAACAACAGTTGCATTTGCACCAATGCTTGCTCCTTGCATTACCAAGGTGCGACGGTAGCAGTCCTTGCGACTGACTGCGCTACGCGGATTGATAACATTAGTAAATACCATCGAAGGTCCGAGAAAAACATCGTCTTCGCAGATTACACCAGTGTAAATGGATACGTTGTTCTGGACTTTTACATTCCTGCCCAAAGTTACATCGGGCGATACCACTACATTTTGTCCAATATTACAGCTTTCGCCAATGGTACAATTGGACATTACATGGGAAAAATGCCAAATTTTGGTGCCTTTTCCTATTTTGCAGCCTTCATCGATGACTGCTGTTTCGTGTGCAAAATAATCGTTCATACAAGAATGCAAAAATAATTCTTTTTGCCTATTAGGTGTATGATTTTTTTTAGTTCGATGAGATTTTTTTTATTTTTCCGTTATCTGTGCATATTTCTGAGAGTTCCAGCATGGTCTTTCCATTTTGTGGATGTACAAAATTGGGTTCTATTTCAGCCATAGGCAGCAGTACGAATAGACGCTGGCAAATATGCGGATGCGGAACTACAAGTCTTTCAGTATTAACGATTTCGTTGTTGAAAAAAAGTATATCGATGTCCATTGTACGGCCTTCGTAACCATTGCCCGAACGTGTGCGTTTGAGTTCCGCTTCTATTTCAAAGGCTTTCGTAAGAACTTCATCAGCTGAAAATGTTGTGTAAATTTCTGCAACAATGTTTGTGAAATATTTTGCATGCTTAAATCCCCACGGCTCAGACAGATAAATCGATGACCCCTTTTCTATTCTGCCAATGCGCTCGCCAATAAGTTCGATGGCTCGGCGCAAGTTGCCGAGGCGGTCGCCAAGGTTTCCGCCAATGCCAAGGAAAACGCGGTTAAGGCTATTCGGAGCAGTTGTTGCAGATGCTGATTTCATTGCGATTTGAGAAAACTTTGTTTACAAAATCGATATATTTTTTCGAATTTCGAATTTCATACAGGCTTTGGCTAGCGATGTTGCCAAGTTCGTGGTTGGCATCCTTGTCGAAACAGCACGGCACAACGCGACCATCGAAACAGACCACTGTTCCGAAAACAAGTCGTTTGCATTGGTTTTTTATTCTCTTTTTCAGTCTGAAACTACCGTTTCCGGATACTTCGTAACGCGAAAAATTCTTGTTTTCGGGCAAAAATTCGACTTGCGAATTTTCGTAAATCTGTGCCGACTTGAGTGTAATCTTGTCAATGCGGTATTTCTTTTTTAGATTCTTCAGTTCGGGGATTTCGTGCTCGTTGTGCGAAAAGACAAGGAACTGCAATTCGATGTAAGGTCGCTCGTTTGTAGGTAGTTGCGATAGTTTTTCAAGGCCATTGAACACATTTTGCACTTTTCCGCCTACGCGGTATTTTGTGTAGGTTTCGTCGGTAAGTCCGTCAAGCGAAACTATTATATGGTCGGGACGGGCATTGCGTATGAGGTCAATGTTTTGTGCGAGAAGTTGTCCGTTTGTAGAGAACATTGTGTGAATGCAGTTCTCTCTTGCAAGAGAAATCATCTCGTCAAGTTGCTGGCACATAAGCGGTTCGCCCTGAAAGTGCAAGATGATGTTGGTAAGGGTTTTGCGGTTTTCGAGGATAAATTTTCGGTACAGTTCCATGTCGGCGGTTCCGCGTGGGCGTTTCAGCTGTCCTTTGCCCGAAGGACACATTTCGCATGAGAGGTTACAGATGTTGGTCGGCTCGTAGCTTGCAAAACTTGGCAGAGGAGCTTCTGTGCTGAAATTGCCGTGCTTAGCCTTGCGGTAAAAGGCTTGCAAGCGGCAAAGATTCCATATCTTTGCCAGAGAGATATACCTTATGTTCCTGACTAACCGCATCGGTGCAAAATTAGAGAAAAACGGGGAATAGGAGAAAGAGTTTTTACATGGTGTCGATGAAATAAACTTATTTCAAATAAAACTATTTCAAATAGAATTATTTCAAATCTATTTGTTTCAAATAAAATTATTTCAAAAATTTCAAATAAGCTTATTACGAGTGCTTAAAGATTTGAGATAATTTTGCTATCTTCACAACCGAAAATTAAAAAACAAGATGATAACTGAAAACACTAATATAGAAGCCTTTGCGATCCACATGGTGGGTAGCAAAGCCGAGGACGAGGGCTACAGCCTGTCGAAATCGGTGATGAAAGTTGATGACGAGATGAAGGAAATCCTGAGAGACTACTTCCTTTTGTCGTTCAAATCGGACGAATTGTACAATTTCTACCACGACAGCGAATTGTCGTACAACGAGGTTTGCGACTATGTAGCCAAGATTTTCGATGACAGTTCTCTGCTTTTCGAGCAGTCGGTAAACCTTACCAAGCATCTGTACGAAAAAAGTTCGCATCCCAACATCAAGTCGGGCGAATTTTATGTGGTGCTCTTCCGCGACTGCGAGGTCGAGGGAGAGATTGTTGATGCTGTGGGTTTGTTCAAGTCCGAAAACAAGGACACTTTCCTCAAGGTCAAGCGCGACGGCGAAAACTTCTGCGTCGAGTGTGACCGAGGCATAAATCCGCGTAAGATGGATAAGGGTTGCATAGTGTTCAATCACGAGCGTGAGAACGGTTTCGTGGTAAAGGTCATCGACAATACAAACCATACAGAAGCGCATTATTGGACGGATGATTTTCTGCACATCAGACAGCGTCAGGACAAGTACTACAACACCCAGAATGTAATGTCGATGTACAAGAACTTTGTCACCAAGGAAATGCCTCAGCAGTTTGAGATGTCGAAAGCCGACCAGGCCGATTTGCTCAACCGCTCGGTGAAGTTTTTCAAGGAAAACGAAAACTTCGAGATGCAGAACTTCGAGGATTCGGTTATCCAGCAACCCGAAGTCATCCAGCAATTCCAGACTTTCAAGGACACCTTCTCTCGCGAAAACGACTTTGAGATTCCCGAAAGCTTCGACATTTCCGATTCGGCAGTTAAGAAGCAGAGCCGTGCCTTCAAGAGCGTTATCAAGCTGGACAAGAATTTCCACATTTATGTTCATGGCAACCGCAACCTCATTGAGCAGGGCGAGGACGAAAAGGGAAAGTTTTACAAGGTGTATTACAAGGAGGAGGAATAAGCTTTTTTCCTAACTTTGCATAAAAATATTTTCAGCTTTGCCAGACATTATCGACACATATAAGACCATAGTTTCCAACTCGGAAGGCTTCTATTCCGAGAAGGGCAGCAAGTTCATCTCGCTGGCGTTTCCGGTGCGTACCGAAGACGAGGTCAAGGAAAACCTGCAGGCTGTGAAGAAAAAATATTACGATGCCCGCCATCATGTGTATGCCTTTGTGCTTGGCGACTATGGAGACAACTACCGCTGCAGCGACGACGGCGAACCTTCCAATAGTTCGGGTATGCCTGTGCTGGGACAGTTGCGTTCGTTTGGACTTACATATACGATGATTGTCGTGGTGCGCTATTTTGGCGGAACAAAACTTGGCATTCCGGGACTTATAAACGCCTACCGCACAGCTGCCGCAGATGCGTTGAACAATGCACAGATTGTGGAGGAGACTATTGATGCATCGTATTCTCTGTCGTTCACTTACGACGAGGTAAATTTTGTAATGAAATGCTTGAAGGATTTCGATGCAAAGATTGTTGCACAATATTTTACCGAGGATTGCCGTTTGGAATTTATGGTAAAACTGTCGATGGAAGCTCCGCTGGTGGAGGCCCTGTCGAAGAATTACAAGGTTGGAATTAATAAAATTGACAATGGATAATTGATAATGGACAATTTGTAGCGGCGCAATGTATTGTGCCGCTACGGATTATCAAATAAAAACAAAAGGAAAATGGGAAGAAAATTTTCACGGTTCTTTATTCGCGGGTGGAATGTGGTGGAAGCCCCCGAAATGACCAAAGCTTTGGTTATCATGGCTCCGCACACCAGCATGATTGACTTCATCCATGGCAAACTATATTTTTCGAGCTGCGGTTACAAGCCAAAGTTCCTGATGAAATCCGAAATGTTCAAATGGCCGCTGTCGCCGATTTTGCGTGCTTTGGGTGCCGTTCCTATCGACCGTAGCAAGAAGGTAGGGCAGATCCGTCAGGTGGTGGAAGCATACGAGAAAAACGACAATTTCATTCTGGTGATGTGTCCCGAAGGCACGCGAAAGAAGGTGAAAAACTGGAAGCGCGGTTTCATAAAGATGGCCAAGAACGCCAATGTGCCTGTGTATTGCGGATTTATCGACTACAAGACACATTCGATGGGCATTAAGTGCGAACTCGACATGTCGGGCGACGACAAGGAGATTATGAACCGAGCAAAAGCGGTTTATGCACAAATGGAAGGTCGCCACAAAGGTTGTTTTGATGCTACACCCGATGAAAATTAGTCTTTTACAATTAGATACGCTTTGGAAGGATAAGCACGCCAACCTTGAGACCATCGCTCACAGAATCGACGAGAATCAAGGTTCCGACATCTATGTGCTTCCCGAAATGTTTGCCACTGGCTTTTGTAACGAGGTCGATGAACTTGGCGAAACCATTTATGGACAAATAGTTGACGAAATGAAGTCGCTGGCTGCAAAGTACGATGCCGCCGTTTGCGGGTCGCTTATCCTGCACGATGGTGGAAAATATTATAATTCATTCCTTTTCGTGAAACCAGACGGTGAGATTTTGCGCTACGACAAGCGACACCTGTTCCGCTTTGGCGGCGAAGCCGATATGTTTTCGCAGGGCGAAAATCGCGTGGTGGTCGAGTACAAGGGATATAGGATTTTGCTTCAGGTATGCTACGATTTGCGTTTCCCGGTGTGGAGCCGCAACCGCAACGACTACGACATGATTTTTTATGTTGCAAACTGGCCCGACAGCCGTCGTAAAGTTTTTGATACCTTGTTAAAGGCAAGAGCAATTGAGAATCAGGCGTACGTGATTGGTGTTAACCGTGTTGGCGACGACGGCATGGGCTTGCACTACGACGGCGGAAGTTGCATAATCGATTTCAAGGGCGAGTATGTGGGGCGCTGTCCCGACAACGAGGAATTTGTCCTTACAGAAAAACTTGACATTGAGGCCTTACGTCAGTTCCGTGAGAAATTCCCTGCTTGGAGCGATGCCGATGGCTTTTCGCTGTAGAAGCAAAACTTATGAGGGAATTGCCGATGAGAAAAATCATTCTTTTTGATAATAGACTTTTGCATATTTAAGATATTTTCCTAAACTTGCAACGAATTTTGCATAGTATGACAATCAAATACATTAACACTTTAAACTCTTAAAGTTATGAAAAGACATATTGCAATTATAGTAGCATTGCTAATTATTTCAGCATTATTGTTCCAGTCATGCAGGGTTCATTGCTCTGCTTTTCCCGAATGGCTCTGCAAATATGCACCATACGAAAAAGGCAACACTGTTTCTTTCAAGAACGAAAATGATTCTGTAATAAAACTAAACGTTACAGAGTTTTACAAATCCGAAGCTCATAGTCTCAGCAGATATTGCAGATGTGGATGTGGAGTTCATATGTTAGCAGTTTTAGGCTCAGAGCAAATGCTAATAGAAATAAATTTTTATCTCGATGCAAAAGAGAGTAAGCAAGATGTTGGAGCAATAAATAATATAGATGTTTCCATAAGAAGTTTTGACAATGACATTGTAGTTGTAGGCCAATCATATAAAGACGATTTCTCTGGTATAAATCCGTATGATTATGGACACGAGCAAAAACTTGGCGATACAATAGCTTTGCATAATAATAAATACGACGATTTCTCTGATATGGTTATCGTAAAGGGAAAAGGTCTTGCCGAATTTTACGACAAGGAGAACAATTGCACTTGGAGATTGGTGGAGTAATACGAATTAGAAGATGTATTCATGCATAAATTCAAAACAATATTACTCTTCTTTATAATAGTCATTACGGCTATTAATTTGTATTCCCAGGAAGCAAAAAAATCAAGTTTTGGCATTCAATACACACTTTCCTACGATTTCCAAGTAGCCCCAAGAAATAGCGAAAGCAAAATTGGAGTTTTGCATCACGCACCTGCTTTCTCTTACCGAATCAATAATCATAACATATATATCGGGCCACTGCTCTCTCATGTTTTTCAACTCAAGCCAATGTGGAATGATATATACGATAATAAGGCTTTCGGCTTACATTTCGGTTACAGATATTATTCGAATGAACTTCTGCGGAACTTCAGGATTTTTGGGCAGTTCCATTTCTCAATCTTTTGGGTTGAATACTGTCATTATCAGCTTGGATTGCCGGGTGGCGTAACGAAAACCGAAATCATGGTAAACAATACGGCATCATTCGGCGTTGATTACGAAGCAATTCCTAACTTGCATATATATGCAGGAACTGGATTCGGGTCGTATGATGGCTTCTTTCTAATATTGGAAAGAGTCAATTTAAGCGAATACATTGGTATCAAATATGAATTTTGATATGTCTATTCCGATTTTATTTCGCTGACCTTATAAAACTTGCTAGTCGGGAAATTTATATTACTTTTGCGCTCAAATTTTAAGGAACTATGGCACGAATCATATTTTTACTGGTAATATTTGCTCTTGTTGTTGTAATTGTTATTTATGTTGTCAAGGCTATAAAGATGAACAACAAGGAAGAAAAATCAACTCCTATACAGCGTACAAAGGAGCGTACCAACTATTCAGTTGCCGATGAACTTCTCAAATTGCAGAACCTTAAGGAGGAAGGCATTATTACCGAGAAGGAATTCGAGGAGATGAAGAAAAAGTTGATGGAATAACACAAGCATTTCAACTATATCATATAATTATTGTCGCACCCGTAGCGGGATGCTAAATTTTTGTTGTAACCTTCAAATTAAAATAATGGAATTAAGAAACATAGGAATAGCAGCGCATATCGACGCTGGAAAGACAACGGTATCGGAACGAATACTTTATTTCACTGGCGTGAACCGCAAGCTTGGTGAAACTCACGATGGTCAGGCTACGATGGACTTCATGAAGCAGGAGCAGGAGCGTGGTATCACAATCGCATCCGCAGCAATTACCTGCACATGGAACAATCACCAGATAAACCTTATCGATACTCCGGGGCATGTTGATTTTACTGTTGAGGTAGAGCGTTCTCTGCGCGTAATCGACGGAATGATTGCGGTTTTCTGTGCTGTCGGTGGTGTTGAGCCGCAGAGCGAAACCGTATGGAATCAGGCAGAGCGCTACCGTGTACCGCGCATCGCTTTCGTCAACAAGATGGACCGCACAGGCGCAAACTTTAGCGAAGTTGTCATGCAGATGAACAAGTATCTCGATGCTAACGCCCTGCCGCTGCAAGTACCTATGGGTGCCGAAGATTCCTTTGTCGGAGTTATCGACATCGTTCGCAACATTGCATATACCTTTGCCGATGGCAAGCGCTTTGAGAATCCTATTCCAGCCGAATATGCCGCACAGGTCGAAGAAGCACGCACCTTTATGATTGAAAAACTTGCCGATGGCGACAACGAAATCATGGAAATGTATTTCGACGGCAAGGAAATTCCTGAAGAAAAACTGAAGAAGGCAATTCGCGAGCAGACCTTGAAACTTTTGATTACGCCTGTTTTCTGCGGTGCAGCATACAAGAATATCGGCATCCAGCTTTTGCTTGATGCAGTTGTCGATTATTTGCCGTCGCCTATTGATGTCGGTTCGGTAATCGGCACCGATTTGCACGACAGCGAAAAGACTCACAGCCGCAAGCCTTTCGACAGCGAAAAGTTCTCGGCATTGGCTTTCAAGTTGATAAACGACCCGTATGTAGGCCAGCAGACTTTTATAAGAATTTTCTCAGGTAAGCTCACAAGCGGAATGTCGGTTTACAACTCATCGAAGCGCAAGCCCGAACGCATTGGCCGTATTTTCCGCATCAAGGCTAAGGAACGTCAGGAAATTACCGAGGCTGGTGCTGGCGAAATCGTCGCATTGGTCGGCATGAAATACACAAAGACCGGCGATACCCTTTGCGACCAAGAATTCCCGCTTTACCTTGAATCTATACATATCCCCGAGCCAGTAATCCAGCTCAAGATTCAGCCTGCCAACCAGAAGGACAAGGACAAGCTGAGCGAGGCTCTTGGGCGCTTGGTTAACGAAGACCCGTCGTTCCACGCAAAGTACAACGAGGAAACCGAGGAAACGGTAATTTCGGGTATGGGCGAGTTGCATCTTGAGATTATGGTTGACCGCCTTCGCACCGAGTTCAAGGTTCCGGTGGAGGTTGGCGAGCCTGCAGTTGCATTCAGGGAAACCATTACCGCACCTGTGGAGACCATGTACAAGCATGTCAAGCAGACCGGCGGTCACGGACAGTATGCACATACGATTATGCGTATGGAGCCGAATCCGGGCAAGGGCTACGAATTTGTTGATGTGGTTAAGGGCGGCAACATTCCTGGCGAGTACATTCCGTCTGTTGACAAGGGCGTATGCAATATTATGGAACGCGGTATCTTGTCGGGATTCCCGGTTGTTGATGTCAAGGTTACGTTGCTCGATGGTTCGTATCACCCGGTTGATTCGTCCGATATGGCATTCCAGCTTTGTGCCGAATTGTGCTTCAAGAGCGGTTTTATGAAGGCAAGTCCTATTCTGCTTGAGCCAGTGATGAAGATAGAGGTCAACACTCCCGACGACTACATTGGCGATGTTGTTGGCAACTTGAACCGCCGTCGCGGAAAGATTGAGGCTATGAGGCGTTACCGCAAGGGATCGCAGAAGATTGTCGGACTTGTGCCGCTGATGGAGATGTTCGGCTATGCCACCCAGTTGCGCAACATAACCTCTGGCCGTGCCAACTACTCGATGGAATTCTACCAGTATATGGAAATGCCGTCGAACATACAGACCGAGGTGCTGAAGAAGCTGAACGAGAAGAAAGGGTAAGGCTAAAGCCAGTTTAAAGTTAAAAGTTTCAAGTTTCAATGCCTGTGGCGTTTCTAATTGTTTCTAGGTTTCTGTGGCTTCGCCGTTTAACTTCGTTGAGGGCTTTGCCGTTCTCGCTTCGCTGTTTGAATGTTTCACGTTTCAATGGCTAATGCCGTTTGAAGATTCAATTGTAGAGACGTTGCGTGCAACGTCTTGAAATATTTCCGATGTAGTAGGTGCGTATAATGTGTTGTGGATTAGTGCAATATGCAAATTATTCATTTTGAATAATGCAAATTGAATAATGGAATTTTTTATCATCTTTTTTCGTCTATTACGCCAATTTTCAATGATTAATTTTTGTCAAAATCGGATTTTTTTGTAATTTTATAGTCAGATTTTTAAATTTGCTAACTATATGGAAGACAAGATAATAATATATCAAACAGCCGATGGACAGACACAATTGGATGTCAGATTTGAAGATGAAACAGTATGGCTGACTCAAGCTCAAATGGCAGAATTATTTCAAAAGGATAGAACTGTTATTGGCAAGCATATTCATAATGTCTATAAAGAAGGGGAACTTGACGAAAATAGCACATGTGCAAAATTTGCACATATGGGTAATGAAGGGCTACAGCGTTATGAAACAACGTTATATAACCTTGATGTAATCATTTCTGTCGGTTATCGTGTAAAGAGCCAGCGTGGCGTCCAATTCCGTCAATGGTCTAATCGTGTATTGAAGCAGTATCTCATTAAAGGCTATGCAGTTAACGAGCACATTCGTCAAGAGCAGATTTCAGAACTGCGACAATTGGTGCAAGTTGTAGGACGAACCCTACAGAGCAAAGAGATTGCCAACACCGTTGAAAGTCAGGACTTACTAAATGTGGTAGTAGATTACACATACGCTCTCGACACTCTTGACAACTACGACTACCAGCGATTGAACATAGAAAAGACAACAACCGACGAGCCATTTCACGCCACCTACGAAAATGCGATGAGAGAAATCAACATGCTGAAGCAGAAATTTGGACATTCGGCATTGTTCGGCAACGAAAAGGACGGTTCGTTCAAAAGTTCCATCGGTCAGATTTACCAGACTTTCGATGGCGAAGATTTATACCCGTCGGTAGAGGAAAAGGCGGCAATGCTGCTGTATTTGGTTACCAAAAACCATTCGTTTAGCGATGGCAACAAACGTATTGCAGCCACTTTGTTCCTATGGTTTCTCAATGGCAACCATATACTTTACAATCCAGATGGAAGCAAGCGCATTGCAGACAATACACTTGTAGCCCTTACGCTTATGATTGCAGAAAGCAAGACGGAAGAAAAGGACATAATGGTAAAAGTCGTTGTAAATCTTATCAACAAGAACAATTTGTAAATTAGTATGTTACACTAATTATTCATTTCGAATAATGCAAATTGAATAATTATTCCATTGGCATCCCCATCATCCCTTGCAAATAATACTGTAACAGCATATCCGTAACAAAATATTCGCCATTTTCGACTGACAGCAAATCCATTTCAAGCAATTTCTTTAATGCAGCCTGCACAGAACTGCTCGATTTCAGCGAATTGGCACGGATAAACGAACCGCTCATAATCTTTTGCGCCCTGCCGACTTTCGCAATTGCATACAACAGCATCTTCTGATGTTCGGGAAGTCGCGACAACAACGGCTGGTAAACATCTTCGGCTGCATCAAGCATATCGGCAAAAGCCAATTTTACAACCGTCTGCGTACATTCCTCTCCCTTGCCAATCCTATTGAAGGCAAAATGGAAGATTCGCTGCATAAATGCAGTGTTACCTTGTGCAAGTCCATATACGTATTCTACTGTACCATCCTGCAAGGTCTTGCCGAACTGTTCAAGCATTCTTTTTACAAATTCGGTATATGTGTCCTGCGGAATTGGCTTGAGTCCCATCATTTCGGTACTTGCATAGAAAGGCCGTTTCGACGACATAAACATTTCCGCAATCAGATGGCGCTGGCTTCCGCAGAAAATGAAATTACAATTTGCAAGATGTTGAATCCTACCACGAAGCAGCGCCTCGACATTTTTTTCCGGATAATTTACAATCTGCTGGAACTCGTCGAATGCCACGATGCAAGGCTTATCGGCTTTCTCGAGCATATCAAAAATTTCGTTGACCGACAGTTCCGGCGATTGAATGTCGCCCAGTTCTACGCCTAAGGTTGGCACGCCTGTGATTGGGTCCGACGACAATTTGAAGCCAATGGAGCGAAGTCCCGACAGAATCTTCGCGAGAGTCTTCTCGCCCTTGGTTTGCAATACCGAAACCACAGCAGTTCCAAAGGTTTGTACAAGTTCGCGCAGACTGCTAGTGTGGAAAAGATCGATATAAATTGTGTAGTACTTCTCCATTTCTGGTTGAGCAAACAGATGCTTTATAAGTTTGGATTTCCCAATACGGCGAGGTGCAACAAGACAGACATTGCTGCCAGTTGTAAGCATAGAAATAAGTTTCTTAGTCTCGGCATCACGGTCACAGAAATACTGTTCTGGAATTTCTCCGCTTGTTATGAATGGGTTCTGTATCATGCAATTATTTTTTTTGCAAAACTAATTATTCATTTTGAATAATGCAAATTGAATAATGGGAAAATCATTATTTCCCATACCTCCCCAGCGCCTCCTTCAATGCCTCGATATGCCTGTCGATAAGCGATTGTGGGGAAAGAATGGTGATTGAATCGGCGTATGAAAGGCAATGCAATTGATAAACTTTTCACTTGTTGATAAATATATTCCAACCTTTTCTCCTATATGCCCATATAAAGACTATTTTTGTATCTTAGGATTTAAGATTATAAATCTATGGAAACTATTTTGCGTAATTTTCTTGAGACCAACAAAAGAACTTCTGGCTTAATGCTATTACCTTTAACTACAGGTTCCGGGAAAACTTATCATGTGCTTGAATATATTGCAAATTTACTTACTCGCGAACGAGAGCAAAAAGTGTTCTTCATTACAACTCAGAAGAAAAACCTTCCAGTCGAAAAACTACGCGAAATGTACTCTGGCAACGATTTCGACAAAAGAGTATTAAGAATTCAATCGTTAATGGATTGCATAAAAGAAAATCTGACAGATGATTTGGTTCGTGAAATTACAGTGAAGCAATCAAATATTGCCAATTCTTCAAAATTCAAGATTCTTGTTGCCCTTCGTAAAGAAATGCTTCGTATTGGCGACTTAAATAATGAGACATATAGAGCAGCAGAACGTGACTTTCGTAATGACCTATTGTATATATTAAAAAAAGATTGTAAGCAAAATAATGAAGACCTATTCAATAAAATCAAAACAGATAAATCGTGGCAATGGATTGGAAAACTATATCCAATGATTTACACAAAGGAAAGGCAAGTTTATTTTTTGAGTATGGATAAGTTTATGCTTCCATACGACACCCTTGTTGATCCAGTAGGTAAAATTATTGATAGCGATTGGTTTAAAGGTGCATATGTTTTTATTGACGAGTTCGATGCAACTAAAGACACAATAATCAATAGAATCATTGAAGACAAAAACAATACTATAAATCTAATTACCCTTGCAAAAAAAATATCACAGGGATTGAAATACACAGTATTTCCAATAGCATATGAGAAAAACGAAAAAATCATAAAACAAAACGCCAATAATTTTAATCAATTAGGTGAAGAATTTTATTTGAAATATGTTTTTAAAACATCTGATGAATTAAAATCAGCTGATAGTTTTTTGTTTCACGATAATGGATATTGGGGACAAACTACTGAAAAAAATTTAATTGTTGAAACGGATATAAATTTAAAGCAAAATATAATTAGGTATGAAGCATTAGACAACAACAATACAACGCATACTCTATACAAGCTATTATCTAAAATACAAAGTAAACTATCTTATTTTCAAAACGGAGTTTCATTCATTGCCAAAGACTATGCAAATAAAAAAAGTGTAAGCATCAAAACGGCCGTTGACTCATTTCTAAATTTATTCCTTGACTATCCATATAACGACTATATTTCTTCACAAGTAATGTCGATTTTGCGAACAGAATCCAAAGACAATAATAATCCACTAGTAATAATGGATAAATTTGACTTGACTTTTTACAAAAATGGATTTCGTTATACTAGTTTGAAAAATGATGAATTTAGTGATGCCGAACAATCTAATGTGATTCTATACGCATATAATGAAACGCCAGAAGCAATAATGGAAAAAATGGCTAAAGTTGCAAAAATTGTTGGCATATCTGCAACTGCTACATTGAAAACTGTTTTAGGAAATTACGATATAGATTATTTAAAACGCAAATTACTTGATAGTTTTTATACATTTACGAAATATGAAGAAAAGAGAATTAAGGATTTCCTAGACAAAGCCAAAGAGTATTATAGCAGAACTAAAATAAATGTAGAACTAACTTCTATTTCATCAATGGATTATTCGGATAAGATATGGTTAGACATATTATCAAAAGAAGATGTTGATGATATTATTGAAAATTTAAACAACAAATTTGGTGATGATGATTATATAAAACATAGGTTTTTTAAAATATCGTGGGCATTCAAACAGTTTATGTCTCATAATGACATAAAATCATTTCTATGTTTTATGAACAAACACCCAAAGGAAGACAACAATTTAAGTAGTGAAATTATTGAATACATTTTTGATAGAATCATAGGTAAAAAAGATGAATCAAGAAAAATGATTTGTTACCTTAACAAGGATGACTATGACAAAAATCTAGAACGCATAAAGAAGCGATTAAGTAATGGGGAAAAATTGTTTGTTATCTCTGTATATAAAACACTAGGAACAGGTCAGAACCCTCAATATAAAATACCACCATCAGACGTAGAAGTTGTAAAAGTAAATGACATATATGAATCTGACGAAAAGGATTTTGATGCCATCTATTTAGACAAACCAACCAATATAATCAGTAATCTATACGATAAATCAAAATCAAAGTGGGAAGACGTTGATTTCTTGAAATTCGTTTATGAAATGGAGTATTTGTGTGAAAATGGAGACATAAGTGAGGCTCAAAAAAGAGAACTGATAAATGCCGGTTCAAAAAAGATGAATGGTATCCCTTATTATAAACCTAGAAATGTTGATTTTGAAAGTATGCAACCATACAAAGGATTAGTAACACAGTTGTTAGACCAAGGATGTGGACGCATAGGTAGAACTAATAAAAAAAATAAAAACATTTACATATTTGCAGACAGAGACATAGCCAACGTAATTGATATTACGGTGAGAAAATCTATACCTTTAAGTCCAGAGTTCGAATGCCTTCTTGATGAATTAGAAAAAATCGGAATTTCAAAAACAGCACCATGCCAATACGAGAAAAAGGCAAAAGACATTTCAAATGATACATCTAGAACAATTAGCAGTTATTTAAGTTGGGAGGATAAATGGACATCTAATAAACAAAAGGAATGGCAACAAATGCGATTGTATTCATTGAAGCATCCGACGCTTTCAGAATTAGAGTTCAAGACATTTCCTCTTTGTTGTATGTATGTTGAACTTCCAAAAGAACAATCTACTTATTGGTACGAACAATCGGAAGATTATGATAAAATTGATGCAATTAGTTTTGATAGAAAAATATCTCAAGAAGTGTCCGAAGCAGAATGCCAATTGCAAACACTTATGAAAATCCCAAATATCAAGGATTTGTTTGAACGAAACAATTATGCCACTTCGTGGAAACTCGGTAAGTATATGATGTCTCCATCATTATATAGTAGAATATACAAAGGTGCATTAGGTGAAGTTATTGGTAAAGAAATTTTCAAAGAAATCTTAGGAATAGAATTAGAGAGTATAGAGGATAGTTCCGTATATGAATTTTTTGACTATAAAATACCAGACAAACCTATATATGTTGATTTTAAAAAATGGAAAGAAGTTGATTTAGGTTCAGAACAATCAGAAAGAATTCGCTCTGAGATTTTTGCAAAAGCACAAAAATGCAATGCTAAAACAGTATTAATCATAAATATCTGTTCAAAGAATGAACGGCAAATCAAGCAACCGACAGAACTAGATGGCTGTTTATTATATGAGATACCGCAACTATATTTCGAAGATGGGGACAAGATTAAACTTAGTTCATTAGCTATTAAAACTATTTTAGAAATATATGAAAATAAATACTAACCAAATAAAATATGAATTAGACACCGCACAATATTTATTATTATACGATGTTTTTTCACTAAAAACAACAGATGAAAGGTTACCATTTGGTGCAAAGTTGATTGATGAGTTATCCTCAAATAAACATATTATCTCTATAGTATTTGTTTCTAGGAAAGAATACTTGTTATTACTAAAGAAAAAAGAAGATAATAAGCAGGATCTGTTGATGAACATACGGAAACTAAAAGGTGGAGACAAAATAACCTTAACTGAATATTTTTCTGGTAAAGCCAATGACTATTACTTGCTTCAACTTCTTCTTAATGCATTAGGCACCCGTCAAACCAAATTTGAATCATATAATAATGTAACGGGGCATTTATATTGTTTTCATCCTAATTGGATAAAACGCAACCGTTCAGAAATCATCAGTATTCCAACTATGGATATTCGTTTAACAACAGGAATATTGACATGGAACATTTGTACATTTAACTCAATGAAATACAAGAATGTGATGAATTTTGGCAAAAAAAATATTTACGATTTCCCGCAATATACTATATCCGCCAATTATTCATTACGCAGAAAATTAAATGATGACGAAAATAAAGATGCATATATTCAGCGACAGATTTTCTCAGAAAAAACGAGTAAAACATTTCTTGACATTTCTGATGAAAAATCATTTGAAGAAAGTAAAATGGGAATACTTTCAAAAATGATTTTACTATTTAATGAAAGATACAAAGGGCTAGCAAAAATAGATTTTGAACAAATAGAAATTGCGTCATGCATTGAATATTCAAGCAGTAGGGAGAAGAGATTATTGAGTGAAAGAATTTCAAAATTACTATCAAAACAAAAAGTTATTTTAATTGACTTAGTTGAAACAGAAAAATCATCCAGACAATGCGAACAAATAGTTTCTGTCTTTAAATCAACTTTTGGCATATCTGTAAAAAAATCAAAGCGACTATCAAAAGATGCATACAATTTACGGTTGATACACAATGATGAATATTATGGAAATAACTTTGCTGACCCACACGATGAGAATCTATCAAATTATACAATTCAACACATAACAACTGACAACTTAAACGAAAATGGGTCTGACTCATATATTCGAGCCATTGCCTTTAATGTCGCAGAAGAATTACTCATCAAAGAAGATATAAAGAATAAATATATATCTATTGTTGATTGGACAGAGTACAAATTTGATTGCGATTTAATTTTTGGCATAGAACACGATGTTTTGTCAGAATATGGACAAAAGAAGATGAAACAATTTTATTTTATTACGATTAAGCCTGACGGACATTTTGATATATGCCAGCAAGAAAACACTCTGTTTTCATCAAACGAATACCACAAATACATTAAAATTTTTACATCATGTACAGAAGAAAGTGTAAAAGGAATTGTAAAGTATGACAACAACATCAATATTATTCACGAAACAGGATTACATACTGTACCTAATATTTTTGGCATAAAAGAAGAATTGGTAAAAGGGAATAATAAACTTAAAAATAAAACTGCCCGTGATAATTATTTATCAGCATTACTTGATGTGAAAACATTCAAAAACAATAATAGCGAACTATATTATTTCGTAGGAGAAATGGGAGCTGGTATAAATAGCACTTTGTCTGGTGTGCCTATCCGAAAAATAGAAACATATGAAAATTCTATATTATTCTTTGACAAACTATTACCTCTTATGGGAGTTACTTTTGTTAGAAATAATCAATTAACAGTCATTCCATTTCCGTTTAAATATTTGAGAGAATACATATCACTCCAAAATTCCATATTGGGATGATATTGCTAAAATCCACATTTTATTAACCCCCCACCCATGGACGAATCCCCCTCATACTATCTGGAAAAATCTGCCCTTACTGCGGTAGGGAATCGGAACTTATAGACAGTGCCGAAATCTACAACGGCAAGTCGTACGGAAAGATGTACATTTGTCGTCCCTGCGATGCTTATGTTGGATGTCATTGGTCATCAAACAAGGCTCTCGGTCGCCTTGCGAATGCAGAACTGCGCAAGTACAAGCACGAGGCTCACAACGCCTTTGACCGGATATGGGGAAAAAACCTGATGGGCCGTCACCAAGCTTACACATGGCTCTCGCAGCAACTGGGAACAAAACGCCACCTTACCCACATCGGAATGTTCGATGTCGATTTGTGCAAAAAGGTGATTCAACTCAGCACCGATTACATTAATGAACATACACCGAAATAAGTTCGGCATCCAGTTGCCACAGTAAATTTTCTTGGAAATCTTCTCAATCCATCAACCAAAAATTCCATATCGGGATGATATTGACGCAATTCCAATTTTGTTAAATAGTAATTAATAAAAACTCTCGATTTTATTAAATGCCACTTTATAAAAACTGCATATTTTATAAACTGTCACTTTATAAAACCCTAATACATCAGCCCAAAATTCCATATCGGGATGATATTGCCGGAGCCGAACTAAGCAGTGTGGGAATTTGCACTACAATAGTGCAAAAATTTCAAAAAATTGCACTGTTATAGTGCAATTTCGATTTAGTTATTCATAACTTTATGATTATTAGTGTGTTCGTTTTATATTTTGCCACGAATACCTAAAAATTGCAGTTCGTGGCAGATTATAGCTTTCAAAGAGAGGTAAATATTTGTTAATCAATGGATTTTGTTGTGAATGATTGTTTATCTCTCTAATTCAACTCGACAAAAATGCGTATATACGCAAAAATTTCGAATAGGCGCAGATGTTGTTTTATTCGGTTGCCGTATGTGCCAGAAAATGTGTATTTTTGCAAAAAATTTATCGGTATGCTTCCGAATGATAAAAATATTGCCCTCCAGACACTGATTGCCCAGTACCGCGACCAAACCAAGAATGTTTTGGATTTGGAACGGCTGTCGATGTATGCAATCACTTATCATTCAACGGCCATCGAGGGTAGTTCGCTTACTGAATCGGAAGTAATAAATTTGCTGGATACCGACAGACCTGCACGAAACAAGGATTTTCGCGACAACCTTATGGTGTTCGACCACTACAATGCAATGCTTTTTGTTCACGAAAACGCATTGGGAAAGAAAAAGATAAGCGAAGATTTCATAAGGCAGATAAGTGCCCTTGTGATGAAAAACACCGGCAAGGAATATAATACCGTATATGGTTCTTTTGACAGTGGACAAGGAGAATACAGGCTTCTGAATGTTCATGCTGGCACTCGGCGTTTCCCCGACAGTACAAAGGTTTCTTCGCTTATGGCGGAGTTTGTGGATTACATAAACGCAGAAATGTCGAAAAAAGATGTTGACCCGATAAGGCTTTCGTTTGATGTGCATTTCAAGTTTGTCAGCGTACATCCTTTCGCAGATGGAAACGGACGGGTTTCGCGGTTGCTTATGAACTATATACTTGCATACTATGGGTTGCCTATGTTTGTGGTTTTCAAGCAAGACAGATTGAAATACATCGATGCGCTTGAGAGTGCGAGAAATAACGAGGATATGGATTTGTTCTACGGCTTTATGTACAAGCAGTATATGAAGTTCTTGAAAAAAGAAATAAAAAACAAAAAGTAATTATGCTTGAAATCTGGAAATCACACGAGTTGAAGGTTGTGGGCTTCGAAGGCGAAAAATTGCTGTTCGACGCTGCCGAGCACGGAACCCTCGAAGTTGAAAACATCGACCTCGTGAAAACATACGAAATTGGCGAAACCGAAAGCATTTTCCTGTACAACGGTCCCGACGGCAAGGTTCACGGATGCATGGGTAGTCCGTTTGTCGGAATAGGCGAGTTCGGAAGCCTAACCTGCGTCGCCAACACCAAGTACGGTTCGTTTCTCGACTGGGGAATCGAAAAGGACCTATTCTGTCCGTTCAAGGAGCAGAAGGTCGATTTGAAGGTCGATGAGGACTACATCGTGTATGTTTATCTCGACGAGGACACCAACCGTGCCGTTGCAAGCACCAAGTACGAAAAGTACATCGACGAGAGCCAGCGCCCGCAAGTTGATGAAAACCAGAAGGTTCACGCCTTGGTGACTCGCCGCACAAGCTTGGGCTACAACCTGATAGTCGAAAACAAGTATCTGGGAATATTGTATGCAAACGAGGTTTTTACCGAACTGCATTCCGGCGATGAGGTCGATGTGATTGTCAAGAAAGTCCGCGACGACAACAAGCTCGACCTCCGCATGTTCCGCAACGACCACGAGGACATCGGCAACTTCGAGGACAAGATTGTAGCCTACCTCAAGAAGCACAAGGGCGAGATGAACATCTGTGACAATAGCAGTCCCGAACTGATATACAAGACCTTTGGCATCTCGAAGAAGAATTTCAAGAAAGCCTTGGGCGGATTGTATAGGAAGAGAATGGTGGAAATCGGCGAAAACGGAGTGAAATTAATAGGAAACCAGTAACATCGCAATGCATTGCGATGTTAAATATTGTATTTTAGCAATGACATACAACATAACAGACGAACAATTAAACGAAATAGTGAAGCGTGCGGTTCAAAAGGCATTGGCAGAACTGCAAGTTGCACCTGTTTTGTGTGAGCCAGTGCCCGAATATGGCAAGAAATCTGCGGAAGTAACCATTTCGCAAGCCGACGACGACCTTGCTGAAAGGACAATGGAAACAATGGCTCAGAACCTTGAGACACAAAACAATCCTAAGGTCGGCATTTTCTGGTATTCGCCAGTCAACAAAAGTCTGTTCGGTGTTATCGCAATTGACAAGGATTCGTATTCAAAGCCAAATGCTGGCGGAGGATTGATTACCTGCAAGGAACTTCACGAAGATGTATGGAAACGCGAATTCCGTAACCAGAAATACAAGCTCAACGGTGTAGGTCCGTACATTGGTGACTACAAGAACAAATCGCGAGGACGTGTCTTTTATAGTCCAGATGAAGATAAATTCTATATAATGGTTGGCAGTTGGATAAACGAAAATCCTGAAGCCATTGACCTTATCATAGACAGGTATGATTTAAATAATTGTAATGTGGAAATAAAAATTTCAATACATTGGGAAATTGGAATGGGATGGGAAAACAAATAATAATTTACGATTTACGAGGTACGATTGACGATTTTGGGAACCAGAAATCTAAGAATCAATCGTAAATCGTAAATCAAAAATCGTAAATCACCTTGGATTTAAAAGAACAAATAAAGGATAGGACAAAGAAAATAGGTCTTGATGTAATAAAAATGGTTGGAGATATACCTGCTGGAAATATTGCATTGAGGGCTGTTTCTGCTCAAATTGTAAGATGTGCGGCATCAATCGGCACAAATTACAGGGCTGCTTGTCGTGCTAAATCCGATGCCGATTTCCTGAACAAATTAAAGATAGTAGAAGAAGAAACTGATGAAACATTATATTGGTTGGAAATTTTAGAAGATGGAAATTTTGTTGATTCCAAAAGCCTTGATGAATTGAAGAAAGAAACAAATGAGATTCTTTCGATAATTGTCGCGTCAATTAGAACTGTAAAAAATCGCATTAATCCCAAATCCTAAAATCAACAATCACCCAATCAATCGTAAATCTAAAATCGTAAATCGTAAATCAACTTATGGGAAACATTGTAGCAATAGTAGGAAGACCGAATGTTGGAAAATCGACATTCTTCAACAGATTGATAGAACGCCGCGAGGCGATAGTGAACGATGAAAGCGGTGTAACACGCGACCGCCTTTACGGACATTGCTTCTGGAACGGAAAGACATTCTCCGTTGTCGATACTGGCGGATATGTTGAAAATTCTACCGATGTGTTCGAGCGCGAAATCTCCAAGCAGGTGCTGATCGCCATCGAGGAGGCCGACGCCGTAATGTTTATGGTCGATGTCGATATGGGCCTTACCGACCTCGATGTCGCCGTTGCCGACATTCTTCGTTCGTCGAAGAAACCTGTTTTCCTTGTGGTCAACAAGGTCGATTCCAACAAGAAGATTGTCAACAGCTACGAGTTCTACAATCTTGGACTTGGCGAATTGTATTGCATTTCGGCAATAACTGGCACAGGTACTGGCGAATTGCTTGATGCCGTTGTGAAGGCCTTGCCCGACAAGCCAAACGACGAGGAGCTTGACCTTCCGCGCATAACTATTGTCGGTCGGCCCAATGTCGGCAAGTCGTCGCTTACCAATGTGCTCATAGGCGAGGAGCGAAACATCGTCACCAATGTCGCAGGTACAACTCGCGACTCCATAAACACACGCTACAACAAGTACGGCTACGACTTTATGCTTGTCGATACGGCTGGTGTGCGCCGCAAGAGCAAGGTTTCCGAAGATTTGGAATTTTACTCGGTGATGCGCTCAATCCGTGCCATCGAAAATTCAGATGTCTGCCTGCTGATGATTGATGCCGAGCAGGGCTGGGAGTCGCAGGACCAGAACATCCTCAATCTTATCCGCAAGAACAAGAAGGGCATCGTCATCCTTGTCAACAAGTGGGACTTAATCGAAAAGGACAGCAATACGCTCAAGCAGTACCGCGAGTTCATCCAAGAAAGGATTGCTCCGTTCAACGATATTCCAATTCTTTTCATCTCGGCGCTCACCAAACAGCGTATCAGCGATGTGCTTAGCACCGCAATGCAGGTTTACGAAAACCGCATACAACGCATCCCGACAGGCAAGCTCAATGAGGTTATGCTCGATGCTATTGAGAGTTTTCCTCCGCCAGCAACCAAGGGAAAGTACATCAAGATAAAGTATGTAACCCAATTGCCAACGCCGACACCGGTTTTTGCCTTCTTCGCAAACCTACCGCAGTACATCAAGGAGCCATACAAGCGTTATCTGGAAAACAAGCTCCGTGAGAACTTCAACCTGACAGGTGTGCCTATAGTGTTGGTATTCAGGGATAAGTAGAAATAAAAGTTTGCACGTTAGAAAAAAACAATTATCTTTGCGAAATATGAAGAGGTATTTCGCAATATTTTCATTTGTTTTGCTTTTGTCGTTGTCGGCATCGGCACAGTTTTTCCAGAACTCTGTGGTGAAAATACGACCGTTGAAAGCGCTTGTGCTCAATCCGAATATTGGTTTCGAAAAGCCTTTCCATAGGAATTTCAGCGCCACCGCCGAACTTACTTACAAATTTGCCTGTATGTATAATAATGGTAATGAGTGGAGTCTTTTTTCTGGTTGCAAAGGTGGTGAGATTTCTGTTGGAGCGCGTGGATACTGGGGCAAGGTGAACAAGCATCTGACGGAATACGACCAGAAGGCTCCTTTCGGATGGTACGGTGAAGTGCAGATTGCATATAAGGGAATAAATATTGATTCGTATCATGCTGGCAGTTTCGCGGCAACGTATAGTTACGTGGAGGATGTCGCAATAAACGACATAACATCAGCTTATCGAATTGGATATCAATTTAACGCTGGTAATAGAATAGCATTCGACTTGAATGTCGGGTTCAACTTCCATTGGCTGACCTCATGGCGTCATGATGTAATCTCAATTGATGAAACGAATCCCGAAGTAATTGACAATGCAGGCATACGTCCTGGCGATGTTTTTCGTGAAAGTGACCAACGTTTCGGCTTCGTATGCCAGTTCGCATTGGGCTATTACATACGTTTCAAGAAGCAGCAATAATATATTTTTTTGATTGACTAACTGAAAAAAGTATTAGTTTTGCAAAATGATGAAAAAGGTATTGACAATATTGTTTGCCTTGGTGCTGTTTTCGATGTCGACGTTTGCGCAGGTAAAAGATACTTGCATAAATATATGGCAGTGCGAAATAAACTACGCCTACCAGTTTTCGTTAACCGACATGAAGGCGAAATACAACCGAAATCCCTCGACGATGGGAATCGGCCTTTCGTTCAAGACAAAGCATAACTGGATTTTCGGCTTCGAGGGAAGCTACCTTTGGGGCGGATACGATGACAAAGGCGTATCGATTTTGCGCAATATTAAGACTCAGACGGGAAGAATAATAAATTCGTCTGGAGAATATGGTACTGTGCTTATGACACAGTCTGGATTTTATGTAGGAATTAAGACAGGGTATGTTATTGCCTTTAACAAGCCAAATCCTAATTCGGGCATTGTGCTAAACGTGGGAGTCGGAATGCTCGAGCACCATATCCGCATCGAAAACCGTAACAACAACACTCCGCCAGTACTTGGTGACTACAAAAAGGGCTACGATGGACTTCGAAACGGAATAGCAGCACGCGGATTCATCGGTTATCAGTTCTTGAGCAACAAAAAGTTAGTGAATTTCTACGGAGGTGTGGAATATACTTTCGCGTGGACAAAATCACGTCGCAACTACGACTTCAACCTGCGAGGCAAGGACAATACCCAGTATCACGATTCTATGATTGGAATACGTATAGGTTGGATTTTGCCTATATATATTCACGCTCCTGAAGAATACTATTATTATTAACGATGAAATTCTTCTATTTCCTTTGTGTTCGTGCTTATTTCCTTGCTGTTAGGCTGGCAGCCTCGTTCAATCGCAAGGCCAAGCTTATGGTGTCGGGACGAAAGGACTGGGAGAAAAATTTACGAGCAAAAGTTGAACCGGGACAGAAATATGTGTGGTTTCACGCGGCTTCGCTTGGCGAGTTTGAGCAAGGTCGTCCGTTGATAGAACGCTATAAGTCCGAAGGAAAGAAAATCGTGTTAACTTTTTTCAGCCCGAGTGGCTACGAGGTGCGCAAAAACTACGACAAGGCTGATATAGTTTGTTATCTGCCTTTCGACAGCAAACGCAATGCACAGAAATTCGTCGAAATAATAAATCCCGAGTTTGTCGTCTTCGTGAAATATGAGTTCTGGTACTGCTTTATTCGCGAATTGGCGAAACGGAAAATAAATACCTATCTGATTTCTGGAATTTTCCGTAGCGGACAGATTTTTTTCCGCCCGTGGGGAAAGTTCTACCGCAAGGTTCTTACCGATTTTGCCTGGATGTTTGTGCAGGACGAAAATTCCAAAAATCTCCTCGAAAGTGCTGGCGTGAAGAACATTTCGGTGTGTGGCGATACGCGTATCGATCGTGTTTATCAGATTTCACACGAAGAATACGAAAACGAATTCCTCCGCGAATTTTCGCAGTCGGGCTATGTCATTGTTTGCGGAAGCACTTGGCCTCCAGATGAGAAAATTATTTCGCAGTATGTCAACTCGCACGATGGACTGAAGGCGGTTTTAGTTCCGCACGAAATACACGAGGAACATCTTTGTGCGATAGAAAAGATGCTGGCGAAACCTTGTGTACGCCTGTCAAAATGCAACGGAGCAAAGGCATCGGAACTTTCGTACATAATTGTCGATTCGATGGGAATGTTGTCGAAGATGTACCGCTACGGACGGCTTTCGTATGTTGGTGGTGGATTTGGCGTTGGAATACACAATACGCTTGAAGCGGTAGTTTACGGATTGCCAGTGATTTTCGGACCTAACTATCGCAAGTTCAAGGAAGCGTTTGATTTGATAAGTTGCGGAGCCGGTTTTTCAATTTCATCATACGGTGAATTTGAAAATGTTGTGGAAAAACTTCTTTCCGATGAGGGTAAATATGCCGAATCGTGCTCGCAGGCAAATACATACGTGGAAAAATCGGTTGGAGTTTCCGATTTCATTTACAACAAGATAAAGGAATTGCAATGAAAAGGATAAATGTTGCATTAAGGTTCGGATTGTGCGTTTTGTCGGCTTTGCTGCTGAGTGCAGGTTGGTTCAATCTGCATTTGCCGTGGCTTGTGCTTGTGGGCTTTGTGCCTATGCTTCTGCTGATGAGGGACATTATCGCCGAGAACGGCAAGCGTGGTGGAGCAAAGTTTTTCGGCTATTCGTATCTGACATTTATCCTTTGGAACCTAATAACAACTTGGTGGGTTTACTTTGCAAGTCCGGCTGGGGTATTTATGGCAGTGCTTGCATCATCTCTGCTCATGGCGTTGACAATGAGGATTGTGTATGCTCTGTGGAAGCGTGGTGGCGAGAAGGTCGGACTTATTGCATTCGTCAGTTGCTACGTAGCGTTCGAGTACCTATTTATGAACAGCGAGATTGCTTGGCCATGGCTGGTGCTTGGTAATTCGTTTGCCAACGATGTGATGTTTGTACAGTGGTACGAATTCACTGGACACCTTGGTGGTTCGGCTTGGATTCTGATAATCAATGCCTTGTTGTACAAGATGCTGACTGTCAAGTTGAAAAAGGAAAGAATGAAATTGCCGCTTGCCCTTTCGACGACCTTGCTGATTTTTGTTCCGATAATTTCATCCGTCATCCGCTATTATACATACACAGAAAAGGAAAATCCACAGAATGTTGTTGTAATTCAGCCTAATATCGACCCGTGGGGCGAAAAGTTTGATGAGAACACTTTCGGTTCGCAGATTGAAAATATACTCGATATTGCAACTACTTACGGAAATGCAGAGACCGATTATTTTGTCGCTCCCGAAACGGCTCTGAACGGTACTATTCAGGAAGATTTCATGCAGGGAAATTCGTCGCTTTTGGCAGTGCGCAAGTTTATGCACGACTATCCTAAAAGTAAGTTTGTTATAGGTGCGACTACATTCAAGGTATACTACCACAAACATGGCGACAAGGCCTACGACGGCACTTACATTACCGAAACTGCCCGCGAAATCGGCGAAAACGACCATTACGACATATATAATGTGTCGATGCAGGTCGATTCTGGACAGTATGTGCAGATTTATCGCAAAAGCAAGCTGGTTCCTGGGGCAGAGATTCTTCCCTACATCAAGGTTTTCGGCTTTCTTAGCGACCTTATGACCGACCTTGGTGGAATGAGCGGCAGCCATGGATGTCAGGAACATCCAACAACGTTTACAAACGATGTAAGCGGTGTAAAGGTCGGTGTACCGGTGTGCTACGAATCGGCATTTGGCGAACATTGCGGTGGTTTTGTTGAGGATGGTGCACAGATGATTTTTGTCATCACCAACGATGGCTGGTGGCGCGACACTCCCGGCTATCGCCAGCATTGCAGTTTCTCGCGTCTGCGTGCCGTTGAGACTCGCCGCAGCATAGCACGAAGTGCCAACACGGGTATAAGTTGCATTATCAACCAGCGTGGCGATGTCGTTGAATCTCTTGGCTGGTGGGAGCGTGGTGGCATTGCAGCAACTATAAACGCCAATGACAAGGTAACTTTCTACTCCAAGTACGGCGACTACATTGCGCGTATGTGTGGTGTGGTGTCGGCGATACTTATTCTTATGCAGATTGTGTCGGGGATAAGAAGAAGGATGGGAAAAAACGAAGATATTCAGTAACCGTATGGGCCAAATAAGAATATTTTGCCAAGTTGGAAATAATGTGTATAATTGCATTGTAAAAATCTAATAAAAAGATGAAACAGGAAAAAGTCATAGAACGCATTATGGAAACAGCTGGGTGTACGCTGCCTAAGGGTGCTTCTTTGTGGCTTTATGGTTCTCGCGCACGAGGAGATGTTCGTCCTGACAGCGACTACGATTTGCTAATATTACTAGACAAGGATGAGTTGACACTTGATGACTATTTAGTTCAGAAACCTCTTCGAGAACTTGGGTGGGACATCGGAGAAGAAATCAATCCACAAGTTTATTCCAAAAGAGAATGGGAAGGATTCGATTATACTCTGTTTTATCATAATGTGTTATTAGATAAACGTGTGCTGATATGAATTTAAGTGAAGAGAATAGGCGTATCATTGAAATGTAAAACTATGAAAACAAATGCTTTGGTTGTTATAATGATGCTTTGCATTTCGTTTGTAGGATGCACAAAGCGTGGTTGCACTGACCCGAAAGCCAAGAACTACGATGAGTCGGCAAAAAAAGATGATGGGTCATGCATATACATTCGTGATTATAGGGACGCATGGGTTGGTTTTTACGATGGTACGAAAGAAGACATTTGGTGGACACCTGATACGGGTGGAGTATCTGGACCTTACAACGCAACTTTGGAAGTATCATTGACGGAAAACGATTCTGTTCTGAAAATAATAGAAGTTGGTAGCGTTCAATATCAAGATGCTATGTATTATGTAAGTATGGATGGCACCCTTCGTTCTACAGGTGAGGGAGGTGGCTCTTTTGTAGGAGACAGCCTTTATTATTATGTTGGGTTCCGTTCTGTGGGAGCAGGAACAAAATCCCGTTTTTATTGCAAGAAAAGGCAATAAGTGAAGATGTTCCATAATTTGTTACGCTCATTCCTGTAATTAACATCTATTTAGTTTTTATTTGAATAATCTTTTTTTTGTTTTTTGCTTGCGCATTAAAAATCTTTTTGTATGTTTGCAAAATAAATTTACATATATGTAATGTTAATGCTGTTTTAAGGATTTAAATTATAATATAATTAAAGTTATATGACGGATTATTTTGAGTATTCGGCACCGGAATTGGTAAAGTTATTGGGATCCAGATTTAAGGATTATCGCCTGAGAGCCAATCTGACACAGAAAGAAGTGGCGGAAACGACCGGATTGTCCATCCTGACGATTCATCGTTTCGAAAACGGTACGGTCAATAATATTTCGCTCGCCACTTTTCTTTTGCTTATGAAGGCTGTCGGATGCATCAACGACCTTGATGCGCTGATGCCAGAACAACCCGAATCACCTTATCTGTATAAAGAAAACAATAAAAAAACGCAACGAGTACGACATTGCAAATTATGAAAGAAGTGCTTAAAATATTCCTTTGGGACAAAGAAATCGGACGCTTGGCTTGGCACGAGAGCCGACATTTGTCATATTTTACATACAATCCAGAGTTCCTTCGTGGAAATTTGGATGTTGCGCCATTGACTGCATCCATACATAGTCCATTAAGCACCCGTGCGATTTTTGGCGAAACGGAACGAATATACCAGAAGTTGCCATCGTTTATTGCCGATTCATTGCCTGATGCTTGGGGCAATCTTCTCTTTGAACAATGGCGAAAGGAGAACCATATCTCACAAAATAGCGTTACTTCGCTGGAAAAACTGGCTTTTATTGGCAAACGAGGAATGGGTGCTTTTGAGTTTGTGCCTGAAATAGAGCGTAATGCAACGACAGATAACATCGACCTAAAAGCCTTGTCCGACCTTGCCGAAAAAATTGCAGTTGAACGCGAAAATGCAAGAATACTCCCCGATGAGTCAATCACATTGCAGTCGTTGATAGCCTTAGGAACTTCGGCAGGAGGCCGTCAGCCAAAGGGAATCATTGCCATAAACAAAAAAACTGGTGAGATTCGCTCTGGACAAATTGATGCAGATCCCGACTACGACTATTATCTTCTGAAGTTTGGCAATAAAGTGCGCTCGTCGGCAGAGTTGGAGCAAACATACTACAATATGGCTTTGCTGTCGGGCATCAATATGATGGAATCGAGTTTGCTTGATGTGGAAGGAACGAAGCATTTTCTTACCAAGAGGTTCGACAGGGATAATTCGGGGAAATTGCATCTCCAGACATTGGCAGCGGTGGAGCCAGAAGCAGATAGTTACGAAAAACTTCTGTCGGTATGCAGGAAATTGCATCTTCCCGAAGTGGATTGCGAGGAGGTTTTCCGCAGGCTAGTGTTCAACATACTTGCCAACAACACCGACGACCACCACAAAAACTTTACATTCATTATGAATCGTAATGGCGTTTGGCGACTCTCTCCAGCATACGATATGACTTACATTTTCGACAATGGCGGTTATCTGCCCAATAGGGAACACTGCCTGTTAATTGGTGGCAAAATCAGTAATATCACTTACGACGATGTCATCTCCTTTGCTCGCGATTCGGGCATACGTGCACCTAAATCAATAATCAAGAAAGTGGCATACGCTGTTTCGTCATTTAGGATGCTGGCACAAAGAAACGGTGTCAAGGAAGAATGGATTGGTCGAATAGAACACTGTCTGTCGGAGCATCTTTCCGCTTGGGGATTAGCCGAAAACAACAAAATTTATTCGTTTACCATATTGGAACATAATGTTGACAATGTGCGTTTTGAGGCCGCCTACAAAGGTAATTATCACTTGCTCGCCATTATTGATGGCAAGACACACAAGTATATTATCCGCAAAGGTACTTCGGAACACGATGACATTACAAAGATTGGTTTGTCAAACATCACTGAAGACAAGGCAAAAGAATTTGTAACACGATTTTTAATTAACACCCACTTTGTTAATTAAAAATAAGGTATAGGTCAGATTTTGGCGTAGCGGTGTTGTATTTTTGCAAGGCAAAAATTTTGTTCAATGGCAGAAAACAACAACATAAGCAACTACACCGACGACAACATTCGCACCCTCGAAGATCGTGATCATGTGCGCTTACGTCCGGGAATGTATATCGGAAAACTTGGCGATGGCACACATAGCGACGACGGAATTTATGTGCTTATTAAAGAAGCGCTTGATAATTCTATTGACGAATTCCGTATGGGCGAAGGAAAAAATATCAACATTACGGTGAAGGATGGTAAAGTTACGGTAAGAGATTTTGGTCGTGGAATTCCGCAAGGTTTTAATAAAGATGGCCACGATGTAATGATTATTGCAACTTCTAAATTAAATTCCGGAGCAAAATACGATTCAAAAGCATTTAAAAAATCTGTTGGATTGAATGGTGTTGGTCTTAAAGCAGTAAACTTTTTGTCTTGGAAGTTCTCCATTCAGTCTTGGCGTGACGGAAAAACTCGTCGATTAGATTATAAACAAGGTATTTTGGTTTCTGATTCTGGAATTATTGACGATACTGAAAATCAACAACGCGGAACGTACATTGAATTTGAACCAGATAAAAGCAAAGGTATTTTTGAAAATTACGTTTTCCGTGATGATTTTATTGAACAGATTATTCGTAACTATTCATATTTAAATACGGGGTTAACAATCAATTATAATGGGCAAAAATTCATCTCAAAAAATGGCTTGCTCGATTTGTTAACAGATCGCATAACTTCCGAACCTCTTTATCCAATCATTCATCTTAAAGCTGATGATATTGAAATTGCATTTACGCATAGCGACCAATATGGCGAGGAATATTATTCGTTTGTAAACGGACAATACACCTCGCAGGGCGGTACTCATCAGAGCTCATTCAAGGAACACATTGCCCGCACTATCAAGGAATACTATGGTAAGAACTTCGAGCCGCAGGATATACGTAGCGGAATCGTGGCTGCCATTGCAATAAATGTCATTGAACCTACCTTCGAAAGCCAGACAAAAATCAAGCTCGGCTCTACAAACATGGCACCCGAGAAGGACGGAGATGGCAATACTTATCCGCTGTCGGGCGTTAGCGTCAACAAGTTCATCGGCGACTTCATTAAGCGCGAGGTTGACAACTATCTGCACAAGAACAAGGATATTTCCGACAGAATGCTCGAGAAAATCCAGTCATCCGAGAAGGAACGCAAGGCAATGTCGGGCGTGCAGAAACTTGCTCGCGAAAAAGCTAAGAAAGTCAGCTTGCACAACGAAAAACTTCGCGATTGTCGCATCCACTACAACAGCAACAATCCTCGTCGCGACGAGAGTACAATATTCATCACCGAGGGTGATTCGGCAAGCGGTTCAATCACCAAGAGCCGTGACGTTACCACTCAGGCGGTGTTCAGTTTACGCGGTAAGCCGCTCAACTCCTATGGAAAGACCAAGAAGGTTGTTTACGAAAACGATGAGTTCAATCTTTTGCAGGCCGCCCTTAATATTGAAGAAGGCATTGAAAATATCCGGTACAAAAATATAGTAATTGCTACCGATGCCGATGTTGATGGTATGCACATCCGACTGCTGCTGATAACGTTCTTCTTGCAATTCTTTCCTGAAGTTGTAAAGAATGATCATCTTTTTATCCTCGAAACACCGCTCTTCCGCGTGCGCAACAAGCAGGAGACAAGGTATTGCTACACCGAGTCGGAACGCGATGAGGCACAGAAGAAAATCAAGAATTCGGAAACTACTCGATTCAAAGGTCTCGGTGAAATCAACTGGCAGGAATTCAAGAACTTCATCGGTCCCGATATGAAGCTTTCGCCCGTAACCCTGTCGAAGGACGACAACATAAAGGCTCTGCTCGAATATTTTATGGGCAATAACACTCAGGAGCGACAGAACTTCATTATCGAGAACCTAAGGATGGAAGAAGACTAAAAATCAGAAACTATGGACGACGAAAACAAGAATATACCGCAGGACGAAACCGATGTTATCGAGGTTGAACAGAATCCCGAAACAGGAGTCACCATTACCCGTATGAAGAATATGTTCCAGAACTGGTTTCTGGACTATGCTTCGTATGTAATCCTCGAACGCGCAGTGCCGCATATCTACGACGGTCTGAAGCCCGTACAGCGTCGTATCCTTCACGCAATGAAGCAGATAGACGACGGCCGTTTCAACAAGGTGGCAAACATTGTCGGTCAGACAATGCAGTACCACCCGCACGGCGACGCTGCAATCGGTGGAGCTTTGGTGCAGATGGGACAGAAGGACTTGCTCATCGAAACTCAGGGTAACTGGGGTAACATACTCACAGGCGACAGTGCAGCAGCACCCCGTTACATCGAGGCCCGCCTTTCGAAGTTCGCCCTCGAGGTGGCTTTCAACAACAAGACCACCTTCTGGAAGGATTCGTACGACGGTCGTAAGCAGGAGCCTATAAACCTGCCTATAAAGTTCCCGCTTCTGCTTGCTCAGGGCGTAGAAGGTATTGCCGTAGGTCTCAACTCTATAGTTCTTCCGCACAACTTCAACGAACTGCTCGACGGCTGTATCGCAGTGCTCAGGGACGAGCCAGTGCAGCTTTATCCCGACTTCCCGACCGGCGGTCTTATCGATGTGAGCCGCTACAACGACGGTCAGCGCGGTGGAAAACTGCTCATCCGTGCAAAAATCGAGAAGGTAGACAAGAAAACGTTGGCAATAAAGGAAATACCATACGGACAGACAACCAGCGGAATCATCGACACCATACTGAAAGCCAACGAGAAGAACAAGATAAAAATCAGGAAAGTTGACGACAACACCGCCGAAAATGCCGAAATTCTGATAGAACTTCAGCCTGGCGTTTCTGCCGATGTTACAATCGATGCATTGTACGCATTTACCAACTGTCAGGTTTCCATTTCTCCCAATGCCTGCGTAATCGAGGAGGACAAGCCGCGCTTTGCTTCGGTTACCGAAATTTTGGAAGCATCGGTGCGCAACACCTTGGAACTGCTCCGTCAGGAACTGAAAATCAAGAAGAGCGAACTCGAGGAGCAATGGCATTACCAGTCGCTCGAAAAATGGTTCATCGAAAAGCGCATCTACAAGGAAAAGGCTTACGAAAATGCTGGTTCCAACGATGAAGCTGTCGAGTTCATACATTCCAAGATTATTGCGCACAAGCTGAAACTTATGCGTGAGGTCACAGCCGAAGACATTCTGAAGTTGCTCGAAATAAAGATGAAACGCATTCTCCGCTTTAACATCGAGAAGGCCGACGAGGATTTGATAGCAATACAGGAACAGATAAAGGCCGTACAGAACGACCTCGACCATATTGTTGACTATACCATTAATTACTATCAGCACATCAAGGAAAAGTACGGCGAAGGTCGCGAGCGCAAGACCGAAATCCGCAACTTCGATTCGATTGATGCCGGCGAGGTAGCCGTTGCAAACGAAAAACTCTACATAAACAGGGAAGAAGGCTTCGTTGGTTATGGCTTGAAGAAGGACGAATATGTATGCGACTGCTCCGACATCGACGACATCATTGTCATTCACGAGGATGGAAAATATCAAGTTTCAAAGGTGACCGACAAGGCATTCTTCGGCAAGGGCATAATATATGTGGCAGTGTACCGCAAGAACGACAAGCGCACCATCTACAATGTGGTTTACCGCGATGGAAAGTCGGCAACTTCGTACATCAAGCGTTTTGCAATTACCAATGTCATCCGCGACAAGGAATACGATATGACCAAGGGGACACCCGGTTCTAAATTGCTGTACTTCAAGGCTAATCCAAATGGTGAAGCCGAGGTTATCTCGTGCAAGCTGAAGCCGAAGCCGAAATTGAGAAAACTCACCTTTGATGTTGATTTCAAGGATATTGCAATAAAGAACCGCGATGCGCAGGGTAATATTTTCGCCCGTACCGAAATACACAAGATTACGCAGAAGGAGGAAGGCGTTTCGACGCTTGGCGGACGCAAGATATGGTTCGACAAGGATGTTTTGCGCCTCAATGTTGACGGACGCGGACAGTACTTGGGCGAATTTTCTGGAACCGACAAGATTCTCGTTGTCACCAATGCTGGCGACTGCATTTTCACCAACTTCGACCTCTCGAACCATTACAACGACGACATTCTCATAATCGAGAAGTACAAGGCCGACAAGGTTTTCACAGCCGTTCATTTCGATGCCGAGCAGAACTTCTATTATTTGAAGCGTTTCAATGTGCAGGAAATGACCAAACCGCAGTCGTTTGTTTCGGAATACGAAGGTTCGTATATGCTAGCAGTAAGCGAGGACAAGCATCCGCAGCTTAAGATAACCTTTGGCGGCAAGGACGAAAAGCGTGAGCCTGAAATTATTGATGCAGAAGAATTTATAAGCGTAAAGGGCATCACAGCCCGTGGCAAGCGCCTCACAACCTACGCTGTAAAGGAAATCTGCTTTATAGAACCGCTCGTAAAGCCCGAGGATGAGGAGCCAGAGGAAGAACCGCAGGCAGAGGAAACTCCAACTTCCGACGACGAATTTATTCCGGATAGCGGAACGCAGATGAGTCTGTTCTAATGGCGAAAAGGCTTGAAGTCTAAAAGGCTAACGGTCTGACAGGCTAGCAGACAGACTAGTCTTCTGTTGGACTGGTCTTCCGTTGGACTAGCCTTCTGTTAGACTGGATTACAAATCCTTATGTTCGAGCCTTCGGGATTGCAAATCCCGAAGGACGGGGAATAACAATGTGTCATTTTGTGAATATACAAAAAATGGTACAGCAATACACATAAAAATTAACAAATACCTCTTCATATTACTTATATTGATTTTGAACATTAACTACATTATATTTAATAAGATTCTTAACTCGTACAGTACTATCCGAATCATGATATTCCCATCTTGCTAATCCAATATTTTTTGCCCAATAACAAACAACCATCCCATTTGTCTGTTTGAAGATAAAATCTATTCTTTTTACATTTTGATATGAGTGATTATTTATAATTATGTTATCATAATGTACGGGATATCTAAATGTATAACCAACATAGTCGTTGTAATTGTACTCAATTTCAGATGGAGTAGATATATTCATATAGTACCAGTTTAAGGTGTTAACTTTCGTTTCAAGATAAGATGAAGGTACTATGTAATATAATTCACTTTCACTCAACCCTAAATTATAATCAGATAAATACAGTTTTGGGAAATACACACATGGTTCAATTGATTCTTCTTTATTATTATTACCTCCGTTATTTACTATATTGTAACATTGTGAGAATGTCAAAACCTGTCCTTTGTTGGAACGGACACCACTGATAGTTGTCTGTTTTGTTACTTGTTCTATCTTTTTGCTTGCAATTACGCTGTCAATTTGGTGCGTTGCAGAATCTTCATAAATCCAATAACTTGAACTGTCGAATGCACAATATTCATACAATTCGTCATTAGGTTTGTAAACATATCTGTTATCTTTCTGACATCCTACAAATACTATCACAACCATCATCCCGATAAGTAGTGATAATAAAATATTACGTTTCATCTCTTTAAAGTTTTAAGTTTTTATTCTATCATTTTCCCGCAGTCATCTTTACCGTCCCCTAGCGGATTGGGGACAGATATATTCCTATTTTGCGTTGTGTTGTGCTTGTTGCCATAATGTTTTTTTTGTTTTGGGAGCAAATGTAAGAATAATTTTATATGAAAAAAGATAATATTGCATTTGGACTAATAAAACATATAATTTGGACTAATTTTGAAGGCTAACGGACAAAAAGGCTAACGGTCTGACAGGCTAAAAGGCTTGAAGGCTAACAGGCTTGCAGCCTTGCAGACAGACTGGTATTCTGTTGGACTGGTCTTCTGTTGGACAGGTCTTTTGCTGGACTGGTCTTCTGCTCTATGGCTATGCTGTTTCCCAGTTGTTGTTTCCATTCTCAGCTTATCGCATAATATTATATATATCCAATAACAATAAATATAATCTGCTTGTTACACTCTAAAAATTAGTGTAAATCATCGTTTTGAAAACCGATTGTAAGTATCTGATTTTTTGTATGTTGAACAATAGGTTGTGAGTAAAATATGCGTCCAAAACAATTAAGAGGGAAAAAATAAATTACTTTTGTGCCCTGTTTTAAAGGTGTATATATGGTAAAGCATATATTGTTAAGTATACTGACAGTTTTAACCTCTGTCCTAATTTGCGCAAATGTATATTCGCAATCAGCGAAACTTAAAGGAAAAGTAACAGACGATGCTACTAAAGAAGGTCTCTTTGGTGTAAATGTTATGGTGACAAGCACCAACGAAAAGATAAAGACTGGTACAAGTACCGATTTTGATGGTAACTACGAGATTGCCCTTCCGGAAGGTTCATACAAAGTAAAGTATAATTACATAGGTTACAAAAATCATCACGAAGATGTAACGATTTCTGGCTCAGATGTTACAAAGAATGTGGTTCTTGCGCAGGATGCCGAAATCATCGATGAGGTGGTTGTGAGTGCTGGTAAGTACGAACAGAAGTTGCAGGACATTACCATTTCGATGGAAGTTCTGAAACCGCAGGCGATTGAGAATAAGAATACCTATAATATTGAATCTTCGCTAAATAAGGTTCCAGGCGTTGATGTAAACAACCATCAGCCTAGCATCCGCTCTTGCACGGGTTGGAGCTATGGTGCTGGTAGCCGTGTAATGATACTTGTTGATGAAATGCCAATCATGTCAGCTGACATAGGCGATGCAAAGTGGAATTACATTCCTACCGAGAACATTTCGCAGGTTGAGGTTCTGAAGGGTGCTTCATCGGCATTGTTCGGTTCGCAAGCATTGGGCGGTGTAATTAACATCCGTACTGCATATCCTACATCGGAACCGATGACAAAGGTAAATGCTTTCTTTGGTGTTTATGGCGATCCTGCCGACGAGCGTTTCAAATGGTGGGGCAACGAGCAGAATCCTGCTTATTATGGAGCTAGTTTCCTGCATAGTCAGCAGTTTGGTAACTTCGACTTTGTGCTTGGTGGAAACTTCTACAAAAACGAAGGTTTCCGCGATACCGAAAATGAACGTCGTGCACGACTGAACACAAACCTCCGTTACCGCTTCAAAAAGGTTGACGGTCTTTCGATAGGAGTAAATGCAAACTACATGCTCAACCAGATTAGCGACTTCTTCATGTGGCAATCTGATACGATGCCGTATGTTTCGAATACTATGTTTGGTGGTTCTTCTGCTCCTACTCAGGGATACAGAGTGAATGTTGACCCCTTTGTACAATACATTTGTCCTAAAAACGAAGACAGACACAGCTTGCGTACGCGTTTCTTCCGTACATTGAACGAAGTTGCCATAGATACAATGAAGAACAGTCTAGGCGATGTTTGGTATGCAGAGTATCAGTACCAGAAGTCGCTGGAACACTGGAAGATTTCGGCAGGTGCTGTAGATAATTATCAGGTGGTAATATCCAATATGTTCAGCAATCACTATAGCAACGAGATAGCCGCCTATGTTCAAGGTGACGCCCGTTATGGATTGCTGAAGTTCTCGCTTGGTGTCCGCTTCGAGTATTTCAAGGTCGATACATCTATGACCAAGACTGAACTTAAATTTGGCAAGGATACCATCAATATTCCGATTAAGCCGGTTGCTCGTCTAGGTGTCAACTATCAGGTTGCCGAGGCTACTTTCCTGCGAGCTTCGTTCGGACAGGGTTATAGGTTCCCTGCCGTGTCAGAAAAGTACATTTCAATGGCTCTTGGCGCAGTGAAGGTGTTCCCGAACCTAAACCTTACTCCCGAAACAAGCTGGAGCGTGGAAGTAGGAGCAAAGCAGGGCTACAAGTTTGGCAAATGGAAAGGCTTTGCTGATGCAGCAATATATTTCCAGCGCATGTACAATATGATGGAATTCGGCTTTGTCGTGCTTAATTCGCTTACAGGCGAACCATACGAGCTTGGTCAGGTTGGCGACCCCGAAATGGGATTCCAGTGTGCAAATGTTGGAAATGCCGACATATTTGGAGTTGACCTTTCGGGTGTAATTACCGGTCCACTTGGCAACTGGGGCGAACTTAATGCAATGGTTGGTTACACTTACAACAATCCGAAATACATTTCCGATGACATTGACCCGTCAACATCAACCGATGACAAAACATTGAAATACAGGTACAAACATTCTGTAAAAGCCGATGTCAGCCTGACAGCAAAATGGTTTGAAGTTGGTATTGACCTAGTTTGGAAGAGCAAAGTTAAGAATGTTGACCGATTGTTCTGTGACGAACGTCCTGCCGAAGAGGTCATCGGCGACTATGCAGTTTTGAGTTCAATTATTCTGCCAGGTTACTGGGATTACCGCATAAGAACTGCCGAACAAAATTTCTGGAATATAGACTTTTATGTAGGAGTAAAGTTATATAAGGAAACAAAACTTTCTTTCCATGTGAAAAACCTTTTGAATCAAGTATATTGTGGTCGTCCGGGCGACATTTGCGCTCCGCGCCGCTTTGAAGTATCATTATCAGCAAAATTTTAATATCTAGAATATGAAGAAGATTTTATCCGTACTTTTATTTGTTGCCTTGGCATTTGCTGCCAGTGCGCAATTTGATGTAAGCGACCCTATTATAATATGTGGTGCAGGCGAATCGTGTGAGCCAAATATTAACGGGCATTTTTCAAGTGGTGTAGTTCCATACGAGCCAGATGTAAACAGCGAGTACTTTCCTACAATCAGGACTTGCGAACCGTTGGATGTCTGTATTACAATGCATTGTCCGGCATCGATAAACCCAGCATCCGTTGGACTTGGAACCATTAATTACTCGATTCCTCTGAGTGGTATAGAAGTAAAGGGATTTGGCGGATTGCCAGAAGGTGTTTCTTATTGTTTGTCGGATGCAAATTGGCAGCCTGATGGATATTACACAATTCATCTTACAGGAACACCAACCCAATCAGGAACATTCCAACTTAAATTACGCGCAGTATTATCATCAAGTTATGTGCTTTCATTGAATACCGACACGTTCTTCCCCAACGGAATGGATGCAATTCAAGTTACGGTAGAAGAAGGTTCTGCTCCAGTAGCTGGATTTTCTGCAAGTGCAACCGAAATAACAGCAGGTAACGCAGTCAACTTTACCAATACATCTACAGGTTATCAGGCAACTCGCACATGGACATTCGAAGGAGGCAACCCTGCAACTTCAACCGAGGAAAATCCCCGTGTAATATATTCTACTCCTGGTACATATCGAGTTTCCTTGACAGTGACTAACGCTTGTGGCGAAAACACAAAGGAAGAAGCAACATATATTACCGTCACCGAGCCACAGCAAGGCGAAGCACCTGTTGCCGACTTCTCGTATGTTATTTCGCAGCAGGAAGAAGGCTTCTCGGTACAGTTCAACGACTTGAGCACAAATTTGCCAGAATCGTGGAGCTGGACTTTTGCAAACGGAACACCTGAATCTTCAACAGAACAGAACCCAGTGGTAACATTCGCCGAAGAAGGCGAATACCTAATTTCGCTTGTCGCTGAAAACCAATATGGCCGCGATTCTGTTGCCCGCACAATAAATGTCGTAGGCATCAACGACTACAATGTCGATGATATGGTAAGCATTTACCCTAACCCGACAAGCAGCATACTAAACATTGAAGCAGAAAATCTTGTTTCTATAACAATTTTTGATATGTCGGGAAAAATTGTTTACTTTGCCGATGAAAATTGCTCTACGGCAAGCATTGACCTCAGCGGTTTCGCAAGATCAGAATATATGATTAAGGTGGAAACTAAGGAAGGAACTTCTGTAAAGCGAATTATTAAAATGTAATTGAGTTTAATTTTTAAATTTAGTATCGATATGAAAAAATTTTTACTTTCAGCAATCGCAATTTTTGCAATGAGTTTGTGCAGTTTTGCACAGATTTCTGTATGCGACAATCCATGCCCACCTGCCACCGAAGGCTTTTCTACGGGCGTAGTTCCTTATAGTCCAACAACTTTCCCAACAATGTATGTTGGTCAGTATGTTGAGCAGTGTATCACAATCCAGTGTCCGGAATCGGCATTGGGAGCAACAGTTGATAGCATTTGGTTCAAGAATTTTATTGGGGTTCCCAATGGTTTGGATTTTTGCATTAGCGACACAATGATTGATGCATTGCAATACTGCACAGTTAATTTCAGCGGCACACCAACTGTCGCAGGAGATTTTGCTCTAAAGATGAGAGCTCACATATATGGCTCTGGATTCCTTCTGTCTGCTGCAAATTTAGCTGTTGACACAGAGAACGGTTACTCCACTGGTATTACTCTTACAGTTCACGAAGCAGGCACTATTGTTGCTAATTTCTCAACCAATCCTGCTACATCAACAGACATGACGTCTCTTGATTTCACTCAAGCTGTTCGTATTAACGAAGGAGGAACTGTTGAATACACAAATCAGAGTTCGGGTGCTCATCACATTGCATGGACTTTCGAAGGTGGCGCTCCTGCTACTTCAACGGAAAACAATGTAACCGTTACTTACGCAACTGCTGGAACATATACATCAACTCTTATCGCTTACAATGAAGATGAAACTGTTAGCGATACTGCATCAGTTACAGTAAAAGTATCTGTTGACCCATCTACAGTTTTGACAGCAAGCTTCACAACTGACCCCGCTGCTACAGGATTCCTTACTCAGTCGGTAACTATTGAACAAGGACAGACAGTTGCTTACACCAATACCAGTTCCAATGCACATCACATTGCTTGGTCGTTCCCAGGCGGTGATCCAGCAACATCAACAAACGATGAAGTTACTGTAACTTACAATACGGTAGGTTCATTCACAACTCAACTCATTGCTTACAATGAAGGAGAAACAGATTCTGACACAGCAACACTTACTATCACAGTAAACGCATCGGCAGAAAATGCTGTTACAGCAGACTTCACTACCAATCCAGAGGCTACCGACTTAGGTGGTTATGCGTCATATATTTCAATCAACCAGTATGAAACGATAACATTTACCAATGCAAGTAGTGAAAACACTCACCACATTGCTTGGACATTCGAAGGCGGTTCTCCTGCAACTTCAACCGAAAATACTGTTGAAGTTACTTACAATGAAACTCCAAGTGGACTCTACTTTACTGCAACACTTACTGCTTACAACGAGGACGAAACAATCAGCAACAGCAAATCTGTATATATAAGAGTTGCTTCTGTTGACCCAGATGCAGTTGAAGCAAGCTTCACTACTGATCCAGCATACACAGACTTGTATTTTATGCAGATGCTTACAATTGAAACAGGAACAACTGTAACCTACACAAGCACATGCAACAACAACACAGATCACATCGCTTGGACATTTGAAGGTGGTAACCCAGGAACATCAACCGAAAATAATGTTGCAGTTACTTACGCAACAGCAGGTAGCTATACAACAACCCTTGTTGCATACAACTCAGATGAAACTAGAACCGATACCGTTACTCTTTCAGTAACCGTTACAGATCCAGTTGCTGTTGAAGAAAATGCTATCAGCGAAATCAGTGTTTATCCTAACCCGACAAGCTCGATTATCAACATTGCTGCTGAAGGTATGCAGAACATTACTATCATCGACATGACAGGTCGTGTAGTAATGAGCAAGGATGTAAATTCTAACTTTGAAACTATCAGCGCAGAAGGCTTTGCAAAGGCTAACTACATGGTTAGAATTACAACTGCCGATGGCGTTGTTGTAAAGAACATTATTGTAGAATAAAATTTTGTCATATTAATTGTTTTTAGGGCGGATCTATTTCCGCCCTTTTTTGTCTCGTGTGAATTTATCAAAGGGCGCAAATTGTGCCCTTATTGTGTATAGAAAACCATCCAATCCTTTGGATATTGTACCATTGAATTTGAATCATCTTGTACAATCGCGCCATGATGTTGCCAAATGTACAGCCGCAAAATTTTGCGGAACAGGCGTCAGCCCCTGTAAAGACGTGCTATGGCGTGTCTCTACAGAAACGCCGTAGGCATTCAAACGGGCGCTAGCCCATTGAAACCTAGAAACCTGAAACCAGAAACGGGCGTCAGCCCATGAAACGGCTTTAAGCCTGTTAGCCTTTGAGCCTGTAAGCCTAAAGAAATAATCTCCTACACTTCGCTGTCGTAGTCGATGCCCTGCTTCTTCAAAATCTTCTTTACATACATTGCAAAGAATGCGAGGAATGCAAAGCATAGAACTGGAATCACATACGAATAATGTATTCCGAATCCTTCTGTCGGCGAAAGAGTCTGCATGTAATCGGCCAGTTTTCCCTGGATAGGCGGAATTACAGCACCACCAAGAATCATCATTACGAGGAATGCCGAACCTTGGGTTGTGTATTTGCCAAGTCCTGCCAATGCAAGGTTGAAAATTGACGACCACATTATGGAGCAGAACAAACCGCCAGCCATAATTGTATAGACCGAAACCATTCCCTCGGTGCAAATGCCTATCAGCATCATGCAGACGGCAAGCACTGCGAATATAAACAAGGTGCGTGCTGGTTTGTTCTTTGTGAAGAAGAATGCTGCAATCTGTATAGCTATGAGTGCAATGTAGGGTAGAAGAACCACTATGCTGTACTGTGAAATTGCGTTTACGCCCAAAACTACGCCGAATGCCACCAATGGTACGACTATGGTAAGAATCTTTTTGGTAGTCGATTTAAACTCGAAGGCTGCAACAGCACCTGTCCAACGACCAATCATAAGGCTTCCCCAGTACATCGAGATGAAAGGTGCAACTTCGTTGGCGGCAAAACCACCAAAGTCGGGCTTTTGCAGAAGTTCGCCGAAGTTGCTGACTGTAGAAACTTCAACGCCTACATAAACGAATATTGCTAGCATACCAAATACCAATTGCGGGTACTTCATTGCGCCCCAGCCTTCGGGATTCTTCTTCGCCATTCCGTTCACGGAAAGCAATGTTACGAAAACTATCACAAGTGCAGCCATTAGGAATATCACGCGGAAAATTTCCACGTTTTCCATGTCTGCGAAACTTTCACGATAGCTCATAAATACAGGTATGAACATTGCAACGAGGAGCACTGTCATTATAGTGAGGGCGACAAGAGCCTTGCTTGTCTTTTCAGTCTTTTCGGTAGAGGTATCGTTTGGAAGTTTCTTCGAGAAGAAGAAAATTGCTGCTGCTATGAGGAACAGAACGCCAACTCCGGCATAGAGAATTTCGGCCTTGCTGATTTCGAGGTTTGCAATTTCCTCGTCGCTAACGGCAGCGGTAGTTCCGAAAAGAAGCAATGCAACGATAATCGGGCCTATAGCCGTGCCAAACGAGTTGAGCCCTCCGCAAAGGTTGATTCGCGATGCACCAGTTGCCGGCGGACCAAGCGTTATTGCAAATGGATTTCCTGCCGTCTGTTGCAACGAGAATCCAAGTGCCACTACAAACAAACCGATGAGCATTCCCATAAAACTGTTTGCACCAACAGCGACAATCATTGCTGCCGCACCCACCGCCGAAAATAGCAGTCCGAACACGATGGATTTCTTGTAGCCAAATCGTGCGATGAAGTCGTTGCGTCTAACAACCGAGTAAGCGAAAAGTATCAAAGCTCCGACATAATATGCAAGGTAGAATGCAAAGTCGATAAGCTGGCTTTGGAACTGGTCCAAGTTGAAATAATGCTTGCAGAACGGAATGAAAATGCTGTTTCCTGCTGCCATGAAGCCCCAGAAGAAGAATACTATTATAAGTATCGACAGGGCTCCGTAGTTGGTCTTTTGCTTGTTATCTGTCATAAAAGTATTTTTTTGCAAAGGTAAAACTAATTTACGAGTTACGATTTTAGATTTACGATTGATTAGAATATTTAATAATTTGAATTTTTGAATCCTTAAATCATTGAATCTTCAAATTTTCAAATCATAAATTATTAAAATAGGTATCCCATCTTCACATAGAAATTCATCATCTTGCCGTTGTCCTGCTTGTTGAGGGCTGTAGCCCAGTCAACCGAAAGAATGAAGTTCTCGTTCATAGCGACTTTCAGCCCTACTCCTGCAGCCGAGTGAGGCATGTAGGTTTCTTTTCTCGACAAGTTAAAGTAGTCCTCATACTTGTCTGTGCGTCCCGTTGCGATATTGTAGGCAGTAATGGCTGTTCTTACTTCGGTTTCGTCGAGCTTGTAGGGCTGGGTAACAACGCCCAAGTCGAAGAACGGGTTCAAGCCGATGTAGAAATGCTGCTTTCCGATGTCGAAGTTTACAATCTTTGTTCTAAGTTCAACATTTGCGTAAGCAAAACCATTCGCAAGAATCCTATTACGCATAATTCCGCGCAACGAATTTCCACCGCCAAGACCTTCATATATTACGCGCTGTATGAAAAGCGTGTTGAGGTAGGTGTTCATGTAGAACGGTGATTCGCCAGCAATAGTATTCTGTGTCCCGATTCTATATGCAAGCGTAACCCTATCTTTATATATAGGAACATAATGCCTAAAGTTGAAGTTGAACTTGAGGTGGTTGTATTCGGTCTGGTTGCCAAAAGCTGCCGAATAAGTGAAGAAGGCATCGGCATAGATTCCGCGTGAAGGGTTGGAGCGCTTGTCGCGGCTGTCGAAGGTGATGCCACCACGAACATAAGGATGCCATCCGCCGTTGGCTTCGTCGGGCTTTATTAAGCCCCAGTTCCTGTATAATTCGTAAAGTCCTTGAACCGACGGGTCAAGGTATTTCCTGTCGGACGGCTGGCGTTTGCCGTTGAGCATTGCAATATCGCACTCGTCAATCATATAGCCGAGTACGCCCAGACCGGCGTTCCACTTCCAGTCGCCAGAGATTGTGCCTTCGATGTCGGCTGCTACACGCACAAGGTCGCGCTTGTACTTGTAGAATGCACGCGAGAGGTATTCGCTCGAATCCTTCTTAGCATTGTGCCATCCTATGTGGTAAAGCGTTGGGTATCCGTTGTATCCGTAGAAGTCGCACATAGCATCGGGCAAATACGACACATCTACCGTGAGACGATGGTCGGGAATCAAATACTTCGAGTCGTAGAAGAAGCGGAACAAACCGTATCTTTTTGTGGTATATGCCGCCTCAACATAGAACGAATGTATGTATTCGGGGTACTGGCTTCCGTCACCATAATAATATATGTTTGACAATGCTCCGAATTGGAATCCGAGGTCGGCATCGTAGGCAATGCTTGGCAATATTCCGAAATTCCATCCAGTCTTGACCTTTGATGTGTCTTTTGCTTCTGTCGTAGCCATTACGCTGCCAGCAAACGCAACTAAAATGGCGATTATTAAGATTTTTCTCATCGTATATGATTTAGGTTTGAAATAAACAGAATTTATTATTCTCTCTCCGTCATTACTCGCAAGTTTCGTGCGCTAAAGGGTCCGTAAGACAAAGCGAACAGCATAAGGAACCGTTGCTTGTGAGCCTGTCTGTACGGAACGCTGCTTGCAGCCTCGCGAAACGAAGTGAGCAATCTCCTTGCATATTGCCGCACTTCGACACGCTCAGTGAGCGGCTTATTACGCTCCCCGTTCCGTATCGCGTTATTGTTCTGACTTGCGGAATGACAAGTCTCTTTATATTTTTGTTGATTATAAAATTCCATATTTGTTGACAAGTTTAGAATAATTTGAGCAGATATGCAATGCCAACTCCCATATAAGTACCTATTGCGTAGCCAATAAGTCCGATTACGATTCCGCTAATCAGCACCTTCTTGTTTCCCATTGCACCGACCACAGGCGGAATGAATGGCGGAGAGCAGAACAGTCCCACTTGGGCTACTGTGTACAGGTCGCCGTTGATTTTTGAGAATCGGCAGAAAATAATGTGTATAATTACCGACACCAGCATTATGTACAGCACGAACAATCCGAGCGAAATTGCCGACATGTCAATGCTATAAGGATTAAACTGCGAAGCTACTGCTATGCTGAATATCAATATGAAAATCATACCTAACTCGAAGGTTTTCGGCAATTCGCGGATTTTCTTCGAGAACGATGCAATTATCGACAATGTGGTTATGGTAAGGATGATTACTAGTTCGTTGAGTTTGCCAGTGCCAGTTTCTTGGTCGCCAACAACACCTAAGTTGTATAATAGTAGCGACAGTCCTGCACCTATTGCAAGAAATCCGATTGACAGAAGCAATCCGAGCATTGTCTTTGGAAATACTTTCTTGTTGAGCATCATTCCATAGTTTTCGATGCCGTGATCTTCGATGTTGCTTCCGAGTTTAGATATGGAAGTCGATTCGTCGGGGAAAGGCAGGATTTTTCGGAAAAGCCTGTATCCGCCGCCAGTGATAAACATTATCAGTGGGAAAGTTATAAGCATCTGGAATGTGAGCACGAGGGTAATTGTTGTAGGGTCAACGCCAAGAGCGGCACCCAGGGCGTTGAAGTTCATTGTTCCCCCAGTGTAGATACCTGTCATCATTGCCGACACATTTTCGATGTCGTTTACGCCAGTGTTGCGGAAAATGAAGAATCCGGAAATTACAGCGACTGTGATTGCGATAATTCCGCCCACGAGGGCAAGAATTGTCTTTGGCAGTGCGCGTGTCCATAGTTTGAAGTCGCAGTTGAAAAGCATAAGCGGTATGGCAAGTGGCACCGATATGTTCATTATCAGCTTCTGTATGCTCTCGAAAGTGGCGGCATCGGCAGTGCCAGGTTCAAAAGTTACGAATCCTGTGAGGCTCATTATTATGCCCACGGCGTAAGCCAGTATCACGGTACCTATTTTCTGCAATATTTTCCATTTATGGAATGCCGACACTATAATTATCGGGAAAAGCAGGTATATTGCGATTGCAATTATTATTCGCATAAGTGTACAATTTTCTTGTTTTAATGTGCAAAAGTAGTGCTTCCGATTGAAATGGAAACGGTTCGGCAGAATGTTTAATTAAACTTAGGTTGTTAATACCGAAATAGATGTCATTGATCAAGCAGCAAAATTTCCGAAAGAAAATGGAATGTAAATCCATTTAGTTTAGAAAATTTTACCACTTCATATTTCCAGATGAAATGTCATTTTTGGAACAGTAGATAAATTTTTTGTTTATTTTCTGTACGAGATATTACATATTTGATTATCTTTGCGAAAAAAATAGAACGATGTCAAGCAATGTATTAAAGCAGTTTGGGAATGTGCCTGTAAGCAGTGCAACGCTAAACGACATATTAGGCGGTTACTCATCTCCGGCAATGAAGGTTCAACTTGCAGAAAAGAATGGTGAACTGATTAGCTTGAAAAGAGGATTGTATATGGTTTCTCCAGAAGATACGGGGAAAAATATTTCGTTGGGACTTGTTGCCAACCATATTTACGGTCCGTCGTATGTTTCGCTCGAATATGCCTTGCGACACTATGGACTTATCCCCGAAGCCGTATATACTGTTACGTCGGTTACTACACGCCATACGCGGACTTTTGAAAATTCACTGGGCCGTTTTTCGTACCGTTGTGTGTCGGCGGACTGGTTTCCTATAGGTGTGACTACCGAAGTTGAAAATGGTGTGCGCTATATGATTGCAACTCCGGAAAAGGCTCTGTGCGACACCCTTTTGCATTTGAGTGGGTTGCCATTGAGGTCAATTTCAGGACTTGAAGTGGCTCTCGAAGAGGATTTGCGAATCGACATTGATGAAATTCGTGGCTTTGATACGAAAATAGTCCGCGAGTGTGCCGCTTGCGGAATTAAGTCAACATTATTTGCCAACCTATTAAAAATTATTGAACGATGACCTTGTTTGACGAGATGGTTGCACAGTATGCACCACAAAATCCAGTGGAAAAACTTAATGCTCAGCACGAAGTTATGCAACAGATTGTGCTTGCAGGATTGCAGAGAGGCGGATTTTTCGCCCATGCTGCGTTTTATGGCGGTACTTGTCTTAGAATTTTTCACGGGCTGAGAAGATTTTCCGAAGATATGGATTTTTCTCTTGTCGATAAGAATCCCAATGTGCATTTGGAAGAATATTTTCCAAGTATTGTCGAGGAGTTCAAGATTACGGGCAGGGAAGTTGACATAACAAAACGCGATAAGAAAACTTTCGGAAAGATTGAATCGGCTTTTCTGAAGGACAATACCGAAATATACAATATGGCTTTTCGCACCGAGAAGCAAATAAAAATCAAGATTGAACTCGACACCGACCCGCCACTTCGTTTCGACACAGAGCAGAAGCAAGTGATGGCACCGTATGCATTTAATGTAAGGTGTGTTTCGTTGCCATGCCTTTATGCGGGCAAAATGCACGAACTTGTTTTCCGCAACAGGAAGACAAGGGTAAAGGGGCGCGACTGGTACGATTTTGAGTGGTATGTACGAAATGGCATTGAACTCGACTATAATCATCTGCACGAAAGAATAAAGGAATTCAATGGAAAATCACTTGATAAAGAAGAGTTTATTGCATTGCTAAATGAGCGTTTGTCATCAACGAGCATCAGCCTCGTCAAGCAGGATGTTGAGCGATTTGTGCGGAATCCGCGCGAGTTGGATTTCTGGTCGAACGATTATTTTTTGGAGCTTGCAAAAAAAATTCGTTTCAAGCAGGCAACCGTTTAAAAATCTCTGCGTTATTTGGGTGTATGCGAAAAGAAAAGTTGGACATAAACAATGCCGATGATGCAATGAAAATCGTGGAAGGCTGCGTAAAGAACGACAGGCAATGCCAGCAGATTCTTTACAACCAGACATTTACAAAAATGATTGGTGCCTGCCTTCGCTATTCGTCAAATTACGATGAAGCGATGGATTTCGTGCAGGACGGCTACATTAAGGTGTTCAGCAAGATTGGAAGCTACAAGCCTACAGGTTCTTTGGTATCGTGGATAAAGCATGTTATTGTGAATAATCTGATTGACTCGTTGCGCAGGTCGAGGCAGCAGTTTGCCGAAATAGAGGATGAACGCACAGACTATGCTGATGACAGCGATGATGAATTGGAGCGCATAGCGCAAAACGACAAGAATGCGGCGAGGTTAGTGGAACTTCTGCAAAAGTTGACACCAGCATATAGAATGGTGTTCAACATGTTTGTCGTTGAAGAGCTTTCGCATCAGGAAATAGCCGATAGGTTGGGCATTTCGGTTGGAACATCGAAGTCGAACCTTGCAAAGGCAAAAATGAGATTGAAACAGATGTTTATAGATAAATACGGTGAAAATGAGTAATTTAAAGAAAATATTATCCGAATACGAGGGTGAATTTAATCCCAACGGCTGGGCGCAGCTCGAAAAGCGGTTGCCTAAGCCGACATTTATGCAGAGGTTTGGCAAATTTATTGTCGGAGGAGCTGCAGGTGCATTGGTTGTTGCCGGTGTACTTGTGGCTATGCTGTGGAATAATGATGAAAAACCATTACCCGATGAACCTATTGCAAAAGCCGAAATTTCAGATGCCGTGCAGGAAAGCACTGGCAATGAAAATGCTATTCCTGTTTCCGACAAGACCTCTACGCAGAATACCGAAGTTTCGGAACCAAAGCAGACAACAATGGTTAGCGAAACCGCAGAAACCAAAAACACTGAAATCGCTGAATTGAAGGTAGAGCACGAACCAGCAAAGCAGACAGAGCCAGCGGTTAGCGATGAAAAACAAGATGTTGCTTCCAACAATCAGGACAATCAGCCGAAGCAGACGCCTAAAACTATTTCGGAACCATCGTTTTCTGTATCGTGCGACAAGCGCTGTACGCCAGCAACGGCAAAGTTTGTGGCTGTTGGTGTTGATGCCGACTGCGAAGTGGTGTGGGATTTTGGCAACGGAAAGCAAGGCAATGGCAGCAATGCAATCTGCGAGTACCGCAAGAAAGGAACCTACACGCCATCTGCATCGTTGTACCGTGGCGGAAAGTTGTTGAAAAAGACGACTCTAAATGCAATTACAATTGGCGAAACACCTACCGTTGATTTTTCGTGGAGGTCAACCGACAACACCTATACTTTTTACACAGGCAGGACGCTTAATTTGTCGTACAAGTGGGATATAGAGGGCAAGTCGTTTACCGACAAGTCGGTTGATTATGAATTTGTCCGCAGTGGCGACTATCCTGTAAAATTGGTTTTGACCGATGGTGAATGTTCGGCTGAAGCTACAAAGTCGGTGAAAGTGGTCATTTCGCATGTATATTTTGTGCCGAATGCCTTCATGCCCGATTCCGATGGCGTAAATTCGACATTCGGACCTATAGGCGAAGATATGGATTTCAAGACATATAGTTTTGGTATTACAAATTCGAGGGGAGATGTGGTGTTTACTTCGACCGATCCGGCAGTGCAATGGAACGGCAGGGTGAACAATGTGGGAACTGCCGTCGAGGCTGGCGTGTACTACTGGATAATAAAGACAGTAGATCGTTATGGCAATAGCCAGACGCGGAAAGGCACAGTAAACGTAATGAGGTAGAGTGTTATGATTTTGCAGAAGGTCGCCGATGAAAATGGGCGACCTTTTGTTTCATAAATGGTAAATAGGTAAATTTGCATTTTGATTAATGTCAATTTATGCAAACCGAAAAATTTCAAAATAAATATCGTATAGGTTCTAAACGAGCATCATGGCACGATTATAATGGCGGTGAATATTTCGTTACGATATGTACTAACGAAAGACAACATTATTTTGGTGAAATTATAAACGGGGAGATGCAATTGTCTATGATTGGAAAATATACGGATGAATGCATACAAAAAATTTCGGAACATAACCCATACGCGCAAATTCCCGAATATGTAATTATGCCAGATCATATTCATTTGATTGTAATAATTTCCGGTAATGATTGTAGAAACGTGCCATGGCGCGTTTCTACAGAAAACAAAAACGAACACATGCAAAAAATTGCCAATAATCAGGGCAGATTATCAACAACGATAGGCGGTTTAAAACAATCCGTTACACGATTTGCCCGTAAAAACGATATAACATTCGAATGGCAACCTCGTTTTTATGATCGCATTATTCGTGACCAAAACGAAATGAACCAAATTGCCGAATACATCAAAAATAATGTTGCAAGATGGGAATCTGATAATGATTCATCCCCATCCAAAATCAATCTAAAATCGAAATTCGTAAATCGTAAATAATATTGTATTTTTGCGCCATTAAATTTTAAAACATTATGGTAAGGGTAAGATTTGCACCAAGTCCTACGGGACCGCTTCATATTGGCGGAGTTAGAACCGCATTGTACAACTATCTGTTTGCACGCCACAATGGCGGACAGATGATTCTCCGAATCGAAGACACCGACCAGACCCGCTACGTAGAGGGTGCCGAGGAATACATTATGAATTCGCTCGAATGGTGCGGCATCAAGTTCGATGAGGGCATCCGCGAAGGCGGAAAATACGGTCCGTACCGCCAGAGCGACCGTAAGGACATTTATGCAAAGTACGCACAGATACTTATCGACAATGGTAGCGTCTATATGGCTTTCGATACACCAGAGGAACTGAACGAACTCCGTGCTGCAGCCGAGAAGGAAGGCAAAACCTTCATCTACAATTTCTCGACACGCATGAGCCTGCGCAACAGCCTCTCGCTGAGCAAGGAAGAAGTTGACGAGTTGCTGAAAAACGGCACTCCATACGTTCTGCGTTTCAAGGTTCCAGAAAATCGCGTACTCGAAACCCACGACGAAATCCGTGGCGACATCACATTCAACACTAAGGAAATGGACGACAAGGTGCTTATGAAGACCGACGGCCTGCCAACTTACCACCTCGCAAACATCGTTGATGACCATTTGATGGAAATCACCCATGTCATCCGTGGCGAGGAATGGCTGCCATCGTTACCGTTGCACATTCTTTTGTACGAAGCATTCGGCTGGGAACATCCAAAGTTTGCACACTTGCCGCTTATCCTCAAGCCTAGCGGAAAGGGCAAGCTCAGCAAGCGCGACGGCGACCAGCTCGGTTTCCCTGTTTTCCCGATGCAGTTCAACAACAACGGCGAAATGTGCAAGGGCTACCGCGAAGATGGATATTTCCCCGAGGCTTTCATCAATATGCTGGCACTTTTGGGCTGGAATCCTGGTACCGAGCAGGAAATCTTCTCGATGGACGAACTTATCAAGGAATTCACAATCGAGCGCGTTGGCAAGAGCGGAAGCCGTTTCGACCCCGACAAGACAAAGTGGTTCAACCACCAGTACATAATGAAGAAGTCGGCAGAGGAAGTTGCCGAACTTTTCCGCAAGGATTTGGACACACGTGGAATTGACTACTCGAAGTTCGACATAGTACGTATCTGCGAACTTATGAAGGAACGTATTTCGTTTATCCACGAAATGTGGGACGAAACCCGCTTCTTCTTCGAGACTCCTACCCAGTTCGACGAAAAGTTCAAGAAGAAAGCCTGCAAGGAAGATACCGCCGAGGTTCTCGAAACATTGATTACCATTCTGGACAAGTGCCCTGACTTCAAGCCAGAAACCACCGAAGGAGCAGTAAAGGCTTGGATAGAAGGCAACGAATGGGGATTCGGCAAGGTTATGTCACCGTTCAGGTTGGCTATTGTTGGCGAGGGCAAAGGTCCGAGCGTGTTCGATATGATTGAAGTTATCGGAAAGGACGAAACCTTGAAGAGGATAGAAAATTTAATCAAGGAATTGCGTTCCTGCTAAAATCGTTGACATACAAAACAGATAGAAAATGTTGATATTAGAAAAACCATATGTGTCGGAGACTCTTATCCGTACAGCAATAGAGAAGAATCTGCCAGTTTTGCGCAACGGCATGTCGGAAATGCTTGTCGCACGAGGCAACAAGTTGAACCTGTACGATGACAATGCTTTTGCTGCCGAGTACGAAAAAAGACACCGTCTTTACTCAATGTCCGAAAATGGACTTGGATGGATTGTGGAACACCTCAAGGACAAGGAACTTATCGACAAGATAGGCTTGCTCAAGGACAAGGCTATTTTCCGCCGTATATGCAGCGATATGTATCCCGACTTTTTCTTCAAGGAAGTGGAGGTTGCAGAACTTATCAAGATGAGTACAGATGGCTTGAAATTCCCGCTTGTGCTTAAGCCATCTGTCGGTTTCCTGAGCGTTGGCGTTTATGTAGTGCGCGATGAGGCCGAATGGAAATCTGCTATTGCCGACATTGAGAAGAATTTTGCAAAATCGAGTGCTCAGTTTCCTGAATTTGTTGTTGGAACAGCAAAATTCCTTATCGAAGAATATATACATGGTGAAGAATACGCTGTGGATGCTTATTTTGATGAAAACGGTAATCCTGCAATCCTGAATATTTATCATCACAGATTTGCATCGGAGTCGGATACTAGCGACAGATTATATTGCTCAAGCAAAGCACTTTACGACACTTACGAGCAGACATTTACCGACTTTTTGATAAGCACCAACAAGGTCATTGGGTTGCGCAATTTCCCGATGCACATCGAGTTCCGCTACGATGGAAAGAAGGCTATTCCAATCGAGATAAATCCATTGCGTTTTGCGGGTTTTTGCCTCAACGAGCTCCAGACGCACATTACTGGCATACATCCGGTTGTTGCATATTTCGAGAACATTCACATCAGCAAGGAGGAAATGTGGAAAGGTCGCGAAAACGACACATATAGTTTCCTCGTGCTTGAACGCCCTGCACAGACACCAGCTAATGCAGTGTTCGACAGTGCAAAGTTCAAGGCATCGTTCTCTGATGTTCTCGAAATTCGTGAGGTAAAGGAAGCCTCCGTAGGCGTTGCTGCAACAGCATTTACGCGTACCGACAAGGCTCACGAGGCAGAACTCGACAGAATCCTGACTCTCGACATGATGGAGTTCATGAAGTAGGGTTTTAAAGGTGCTTGTTTTTGCTGAAACTAGAAAAAACTATTTAGACGACCTATCTTTTAGGTCGTCTATTTTACATCCTATCTCGGTCACTACGGCGACACTAGTGCCGAGTTCATCGGTAATGTTGATTTCAAAGAAGCAGTTCCTGCGCCCTGACTTAAGGCATTTTGCTTCGGCGATTAGTTTTTTGCCACGAACTTGATTAAGAAACATGATGTGGGCTGATTCGGTTACAGCCGACAGTTTCTCGGCGTTGGCAGCTACGGCGTAGCAAAAGTCGGCAAGCGTGAATATTGCTCCGCCCATTACCGCACCAACGGTATTTCTGTGGCGGCCTTCAATTGACAGTTCGCATTTTGCATAATTCTCTGCCACAGCAACAATTTCTATCCCTGTAACCTCGGTTGCAAACTTGTCGCCACTAAAAGTCTCTCTTACTTGTTGTAGGTTCAGTTCACTCATTTCCAAACAATTCCTTTTCGACAAGTTCACAAACAATATGACCAATCATTATATGAGCTTCCTGTATTCTTGGTGTGCAGGTAGACGGGACATTTATCAGTAAATCGGACATAGAAGCAATTTTCCCTCCGCCATTCCCCGTCATAGCAATGGTAGAAACACCTATTTCGTGGGCTTTTTCGAAAGCTTTCAGTAAATTTGCCGAATTGCCAGATGTTGTTATTCCGACAAGCACATCGCCTTTATGACCGACAGCCTCAATTGCTCTTGAGAATACATTTTCGAATCCGTAGTCGTTCGAAACTGATGTCATATAAGATGAATTGCAATGCAAAGCCTCTGCGTAAAGCGGTTTTCGGTCGAGATAGAAGCGTCCCGACAATTCGGCTGCGATATGCTGGGCATCGGCTGCGCTTCCGCCGTTTCCGCAAAAAAGAACTTTTCCTCCGTTCCTATATGCGTTGATTATCGTATCTTTGAAAGAGCAAATTTTGCACAACAAATCCCTGTCGTTGAGAATTGCTTGCTTTACATCAATGCTGTTGCGTATTATATTTTCAATATTTATTGTACACATCAATCAAAAAGTGTTTCAATGGTTTTTGTAAGGTTGCCCCACGAAAATTTTTGTTTCTCAATGACAACATTTTTTTCAAACGTTTCTCTGCGGTCGTTTTCGTAAAAGTCTACTATAGCATCGGCAATGTCCTTGGGATTAGGTTCTACCACATATCCGACAACTCCGTTTTTAACAATGTCGGCAAGTTTCTTTACATTTGTCACCAGTATTGGCTTTTCGAAATGATAAGCCATTCGTGTGACACCGCTTTCCTTTGGTTTCTTGTATGTCTGGACAACCATGTCGGCTGCCGAAAAATATTTGTGTACATCGCTGTTGCTAATGTATTCTGTGTGGATTTCAAGGTAGTCGCCTACGCCGGTCTGCCTAATCTTGTCAATATATGGTTGAATGTTGTCCTTAAATTCGCCAGCGATAATCAATTTCACGTTGTACTTGCGAATCCTTTCGTCGGCAAAAGCATCAATCAGCAAGTCGATTCCCTTGTATGGTCGTATATAGCCGAAAAACAGCAGATACCTGTAGTTTGGATTGAGCGAAAGCTGTTCTATCGCCATTTCGCGAGGAATGCGCTCTCCATACGGAACGCTAATCGGCAGGTTGGAGTATTTTTTGGGCTTGGGCGTTTTCTCGAAATGTTCAATATCTTCGGCTATACCTTTGTTTACATAAACGAATCCGTCAATGTTACGCGCAAACTGGTAAGGCAGGAATCGGTCGAGCACATTGGCGTCATCCGGAATAATGTCCTTCACAATTGCCACTCTTTTTATTCCAGAAGTTTTGTTTAGTTTATGAGCAATGTTGCCCATGCAGACTGCCGACTTCGAATTGGTATAAGCAAATATCACCTCGTCGGGAAGCGATTCCTTTATGTAGTTTGCTGTTTTGTACCAGCTCACAGGATTCATGCTGTTTATCATGTGAGTTATCTTCAGGTTTTCGGGCGATGAGTCGCCTGACAGCCTTTTCTCCTGCTGTACGCCTTGGTATTTATAAGTGACAATTTCAACATCGTTGCCTTCGTCCATAAACTGGCGCGCAAGACAATGATTGAATGTAGAAACCTTGCTCCTGTACGGATACGCTGTTCCAACTATAATAACTTTCATCTTCTTCTTCCTAATCAAGTGCAAAGTTAATCTTTTTATGAACTATTGAAACTCAAATCGTCATTTTTTTCAAATCTTTGAATCTTCTAAAATATTTTTCAACAACTGTGTACCGAGCAAAAAAAAAGTGTACTTTTGCTTCCCTTTTGCTTGAAGCAGGGATGTTTTGAAGAAAGTAGTTTAAAATGACAAAGTTAAGCGTTAATATTAACAAGATTGCGACTATTAGGAACGCTCGCGGAGGCAATGTTCCCGATGTTAAGTTGGCTGCAATAAATTGTGAAAAGTTCGGTGCGCAGGGCATCACGGTTCATCCTCGTCCCGATGGACGGCACATAAAATATCAGGATGTGTACGACATTCGCCCGATAATAACCACCGAGTTCAACATCGAAGGTTATCCGTCGAAGGAATTCATCGAGCTTGTGTTGAGGGTAAAGCCTACACAAGTAACGCTCGTTCCCGACCCGCCCGAGGCACTTACATCCAATGCAGGATGGGACACCGTTGCAAACAAGGAATTTCTGAAGAAAATAATATGCGACTTCAAGGATGCTGGCATTAGGACATCTATATTTGTTGATACAAAGTTGCAGAATATAAAAGGTGCTGTATATACCGAAACAGACCGCATTGAATTATATACGGAGCCATACGCAACTAACTTTCCAAAGAACAAGGAAAAGGCTGTTGCAGACTTTGTAAAGGCAGCCAAGCTTGCAAACGAACTTGGACTTGGAATAAATGCTGGTCACGACCTAAATCTCGACAACTTGAATTACTTTGTGACAAAGGTGCCTAATGTGGCAGAGGTATCAATTGGTCATGCTCTTATCTCCGATGCCTTGTATCTTGGTCTGGAAACGACCATCCATAAGTATCTTAACGAGTTGAAGACGAAGTAGATTCTTCCAAAAATATGTAAAAAGCATCCGCGAAATCGGGTGCTTTTTTGATAAAGTACAAGATAAATGAGAAAAAATAGCAGACACAAAATGCATCTGCCATCTTAAATATGAAACATTGAGATTTCTATTCCTTCACAATCCTATCCCTTGCAATTACATTGTCACCATTGACTATGCGATACATGTAGACGCCTTGTCGAAGCGATGAAATGTTTATGCTTGTGCTGTTACTCTTAATTTCTTCGGAAAGAACAAGTCGACCAGTAACATCGTGGAACTCAATCGTTGTCCTTCCATTAGGAAGCGAGTTGAGCAGAATATTCAACTCCTCGTCAGCTGGATTTGGATATACATAGATTGCAAGCGTTTCTGCATTTTCTTCCACAACCTCAGTTGTACTCTTGCTATTCATCGGTGCATCTATGTCGAAGTCAAGGTCTAATTCTTCGTCACGGCAGATACCGTAGAAGAAGCAGAGCACCGAATTTGCATACGCCGACGATACGCCTGTGTTGCGTTCTGCAATCGTCTGCAATTCTGCAATCTCGGTTTCGGTAAACTGTGCATAATTGCGTCCCGAAGCATATACCGATTCGCGCAACGATTGGTACTGGCAGAAATTGTCGTACTCGGCAAGTTCGTCTGTGGTGAGTGCAAATCGCTGTGGTATCGATGCCAGTTCCTGACGGGCAAGTGCATATTCGCCAACTTCGAAGTAACTATTTACCAACGAATATTTTGCTGTCTGGGTATTTATTCGGTTGTACCATCCGTTAAGTGACTCGCGGTCAAAAACCAGAGTATCCTGCAATATTGCATCAATGTTGCGGTTTGCAATTTCTGCCATTGCGCGGTGAATCGTGATTAGCGTATCCTGCTTAAGTCTTGCCAGCGCCACTATGTCGGCATCTTCTTCATCAAAGTTCTCGAGCAGGAATCCGTAGCCGGCTGCATCGTATTCCGCTAGGCGCGAATCGTACTCCTGCTGTAGCGATTCGTAAAGAGTGATGTCATCGCTGGCTGGTGAGGACTTAGGATTTATTGGCGGATTTATTGGCGGAAATATCGGTACAATGCATATTGTAGATTCGCATTCGTTGGCTGTAATATTTGGTATTTTGGTGATATTGTTCGATGTTGATGCGGGATAATATGGGTTCGATGATAATTGCGCTCCGCTGTGGTAGTAGTAGAGAGCGATGTTTGATGTAAAATTGGAGACTCCTGATGAAAACTGATTGCCTGCACTCACACTCGATGTCCCCTGGCTCGGAATGGAACCGAGGTTACCTATGTCACAGGTGAAGTTGTCGGAAAACTCATTGCACGAAACTTGAAGTCCAGGATTATTTATAGATTTTATGCCATCATCCAACTTCTCGAATGTATTCCTGTAGATGGTATTGGCATTGTTTCCCGAATTCTGCATATGAATACCACATGTATTACAAAATACATGGGATGTATTTGTCGTGTAAAAATTATTGGCTTCTACCTTGTATCCACTGCAATTGTTTGAGTATATGCCGAACCCGTCCAACGGGGTTAGGAACTCGACTCCCGATAGATTAAAGTTCGACATCGTTACATTATAGTTGTTCACAGCACTCGTATAAATTCCCTGCTCGCATAGGGCAAAATCGGTCTTGAACACATTAATCGTATAATTTGACCCTGGATTCTGCACACTTATACCTTTTGTGAAGCCGCTGAAAGTATTCCTGCTTTCTCCCATGCAGATACACGGCATATTGATAGTGTAGTCGCCATAGGAACACGAAGGCTTGATGTTTACGCCGGCACCTGCAAGATATATTGCGGTTCCGCGTGTGGGCGACCCAGTACGGGTGTCGCTGAAGTGGCAACCACGTATTGAAATACCATTTACGGCGCTCATCTTTATCATGTCGCTGAAGGTTACACCTGCGGCCACGAAGATGTTGTTGTCGGTAATCGAGAAATTGCAATTTTTGAAATAACTGACATTAGAGGTTTCGCTTCCTGTCGCTGTATGGTTAGTATACGCCACAAACTCCGCACATTTTCCATTGTTTAGGAAGGTAGAATTGGAGCATCTAACTATTCCCCCCGATGTACGTATAGCGCATTTGGCATTCTCAATTATTGCATTATTCTTAACCTCAAGAGTACCTTGATATTCTGCTAACTGACGTTGGTTATCATCGCCTACTACATGGATGCCGTTCCACATTTTACCAGTGGTGAGGTTCGTAAGTGTCCCACCATCAACAACAACTTTTGCACCAGGTTTTATGTCGAATATTACATTCGGAGCAAATCTAATTGTACTTGTTATTGTTAATGTTTTCCCTGCATCTACAATAATATCATTATTAATATCTAATGGCGTGTTCCATGTAACATCTGCGGTTATATGTTCTGGCATTATTCCATCAAGAGAAAAACATTCGCCTTGTGTGCCATCTGAACAATATTGAGGATGTTCCGATTGAACGTCATTATCCACTGCATAATTAAACGCCTCTTTCATAGAAACACATCCATCGTTATTAGAGTCTGCATTTACTATAACTCCGCCTAATAAAGTTGCACCATTCATTGCACTAATCCAATGATAGCAAAATTCGTCATATAAAGGATAGGACATTGGCAATGATCCTTCACTATTATTGCATGCCGTCATTACGACCCTATTGTCTCCGCATAATTCTGGCAAAAAACCGCCACTGTAGCATTGCTGCATCAGTATGTTTATTGCCCTTGCATTGTTTATTTTGTCAACTTCCGCCGCGAATTCCTCGCTAGTCATTTCTATATTATTCCATAAACTTAAGGTCCATTGGTTATTAACATGAGTCCCATGGTCTGTTGTAAATATAAAAACATCATCTTCAGGGGTAATTATATTCGATAGGGCATCAAACACATTGGAAATGTTTGTCTTTGTAGCAGCATATTGAATATCAGGCAGAGTGTCCCCATCTAAATACAAAGGAGAAGAATCATAACGATCTTCAACACGAAGTGGATTGACTATTAACCGTCTGTCATTTCCTGGGTCAGTACCATCAGACATAATTACATATATTTTGTTCCTGTCGTAACCATACTTGTTAACTAAAAGGGAATATATGGCGGCACAATCATACCAATATCGTTCAAAGTTAATTTTAGGACGAGCTCCACCACTGATTATTACGGCATAATTATGTTCCAAGGTGTTTTGTATTCTCTGTTTTTCAATCCTAAAAATATCTTGATTAGAATATATCGGTCTTGGGAGTCTTTTTACTGCATTTATGCTTAAATTAAAAGGAGGCGATTGTGATTCTATAATGTCACATTTCCCAGAACTAATTTTAACAAACACATATTTGCAAGGATGCCCCCAGTTTGCAAGAGGCATTTCGTCAACAAAAAACATCCAACAGCTATCCTGAGGTGGAACAATAATTCTGGAACCCAGTAATTGTATAGTATCACTAATGCCAATCATATTATTAGCTACATATATATCAAAATCGTCATAATTAGCAATATGATTTTTCAAAATTGTCTGTGCAGAATCTTGTGAAACCTGCGAATTTGCAATAATTACAAATAGTAATCCTAATAATGTAAAAACTATCTTTTTCATCATTCACATGTTATTTCTTCTTGATAAAAAACAAAACTATCTTCCCTTAATATCAATTCATATCTTCCTGCATTTATATTGTCAATTGAACAATTTACACCAATTTGACATGCACAATTGGTTGTCGTTTCCAATATTTCACGAATATTTACATCAATAGTTTGACTGTCAACTTCTGAAAACGCACTAAGACTATCCATTCCGCAATCAATATAAAAATTCTCAATTGACAATAGCAAAACTCCATTGTCATAGCTAGTTGATACTATATACCCATCCCTTTGTCCAGAATGACAACCAGTATATGACAATGTTGTATTGTGAGTTACAGGAGCAATTGATCCTTGTGGATTAGTAGAAGGATTCTCTATCGTTTCCGGCTTCTCGCATCCGCTAAATGCTATCACACCCATTGCTACAACGAGTATTGATATTAAGACTAATTTTTTCATGGCTCAAAATTTTAATGATATATATCATTGCAAATATATGTATATTTTTATTCTGTGCAATGGATTTTGTAAAATATTCAAGGATTTTGCAATTAGCAGGCGAAATATGGCTATGTTGTTATTATTTTGTGTTTGGCGGATAAAATATCCTTATACTCACACCTTCGGGAGTACAAATCCCGAAGGACAGTTTGGTGCTTTTTGTTTGCATCGTAAAATGACGATTCGATTTTTTCAAAATTCCTCTTTGCTGTATAAACTAAATCACTTACATTTGCCCGCAGTTTTGTGATGTAGTTAATTTAGATTTTGATTTTTTGAGAAATGAAAGTTAAGTATCAGGATTTGATTGAACAGTCGTTTGACTTTCCAACTGAGGAATTTGAAGTAGAAGAAGGCGAACTCCTTTACTACGACATTCCGCTTATGGACTTGGTAAAGCAGTACGGAACGCCATTGAAATTCACCTACTTGCCAAAGATAACTGAGAATATCCAGAAGGCAAGGGTGTGGTTCAATGTGGCAATTACAAAAGCCGACTACCAAGGCAAGTACGTCCAGTGCTATTGCACTAAAAGCTCTCACTTCCAGTTTGTAATGGAGGAAGTGCTGAAAAACAATGTGCAGTTGGAAACCAGTTCCAGCTTCGACATTGACCTTATCCGCGCACTGAAGGAGCAGAATCTTGTTGACGAAAGCCTGCATGTTGTGTGCAACGGATTCAAGATCCCTGCATACATCGAGAACATTGCCCGACTTATGAACGAAGGCTTCAAGAATGTTATTCCAATTCTCGACAACCCAAACGAACTGAAAGGTTTGCTTGAAAATGTGGAAGGCGATTTCAATGTGGGAATACGTATAGCTGCCGAAGAGGAACCTAAGTTCGAGTTCTACACCTCACGACTTGGAATAGGTTACAAGAACATAATGCAGTTCTATCATGAAGCCATAGAAAACAATCCACGAGTAAAACTGAAGATGCTTCATTTCTTCATCAATACAGGAATCAAGGATACCGCATACTACTGGAACGAACTTAACAAGTGTATAAATGTATATTGCGACCTGAAAAAGATTTGTCCTGATCTTGACTCTCTCGACATTGGTGGTGGTTTCCCAATCAAGAACAGTCTTAACTTCGACTACGACTACGAATATATGGCCGAGGAGATTGTAAACCAGATAAAGATGATATGTACTGCCGCAAAAGTGCCAGAACCAGATATTTACACCGAGTTTGGCTCGTTTACCGTTGGCGAAAGTGGTGGAGCAATATATTCGGTAGTTGACCAGAAGCAGCAGAACGACCGCGAAAAATGGAACATGATTGACTCATCGTTCATTACAACTTTGCCCGACTCGTGGGCTATCAACAAGCGTTTTGTAATGCTGCCGCTAAATCGTTGGGACTGCCAGTACGAGCGCGTTTTCCTTGGTGGACTTACCTGCGATAGCGATGACTACTACAATTCCGAACAGCACGTCAATGCAATTTACTTGCCCGAATTCGACCCTAACGAAACGCTTTACATCGGCTTCTTCAACACTGGTGCATATCAGGAGGCAATAGGTGGCTTCGGCGGAATTCAGCACTGCTTGATTCCTGCGCCTAAGCATGTACTGATAAACCGCGACGAGGACGGCAAAATTACTACAAGGCTATACTCAAAGGAGCAGAGCTACAAGTCGATGCTGAAAACGCTGGGATACTACTAGGAAATTGAAAGTTCAAAGTTCAACGGTTCAAAGTTCAATGTTGAAAGTTCAATAAAAAAAGCGGACATTGTCCGCTTTTTTGTTATTCCACTACCAAGGTTCTGACGAATGTACCAGTATCGGTTGTGATTCGTATTGCGTATGTTGCTCGCTGGAACCTGGAAATGTCAATTGTTTCGTTGTCCGAATTGACATCCTTTTCGTAAACAATTCTGCCAGTGATGTCGTAGATGCTAATTTGTAGCAATCCTTCTGCCGAAACATTTACAATAGATGCAGTCGGATTAGGATAAATTTCGACTTCGCCATTATTTGTTGTGCTGATGCTTGTTTCATCTGTTACAGTAATGAATCCTTCCTTGATTTCCATGTCGGTTGATGCTCCGTTGGTAGCAAATAAGGTGACATTGTAGATGCCCGCAGTTGCATATACTATAACGGGATTTTCTTCTTGTGATACTGCAGGTTCACCACCTTGGAACGACCAGTAATAAGATGTTGCATTTTCGCTCAAATTGACAAATGTAACAGGTTCTCCAACATTAACTGTTGTTATGTCAGCAGTAAAGTCTGCAGTAGTTACAGCCTTCACATAAATGTAAGCGGTCTTTGTTGCAACATCGTATCCGTGTCCGTTGGTTGCATACAGAGTTACGTCGTAGTAGCCCGGTTCGCTGTAAGTAACAATAGGATTCTCTTCTGTGGAATTTTCGGGCGTTGCCCCTTCGAATGTCCAGAAGAAGGAAGTAGCATTTTCGCTAAGGTTTGTGAAAGCGACAGAATCTCCTACAAATACTTCGGTTGCAGAAGCCTCAAAATCAGCCGATGTGACTGGCAAAACGGTTATGTAGGCCGTTTTTGTCTCGCTGTCGCTGCTGTTTTCGCCAGCGGCAAACAGGGTTACCGAATATGTTCCTGCTGTTTCGTAGGTCACGGTCGGATTGACATCGGTGGAAGTTGAGGGATTTCCGCCCGTAAATGTCCAGTAGTAGGTCGAAGCATTTACACTCAAGTTTGTAAATGTTACGCTTTCGCCTGCGCTAATGGTTGTGTTGTCGGCGGTAAAGTCGGCAGAAGCAACATCCATCACATTTACATTTACAGTTTTGGTGTCGCTATTGGTTCCGTTGGTAACAAAAAGCGTTATTGCAAAATTTCCAGCGCGTGAATATGTTATGGTAGGATTCTCTTCGGTTGAAGTTGATGGCGTTGCGCCTTCGAACGACCAGAAGCATGATGTTGCATTTTGACTACGGTTCTGCATGGTTATTGGCTGTCCGGTAGGTAAAGTTGCTGGAACACTGAAATCAGCGACAACATCATCAGGCTGTGGTGGCTCGACAGGGCCTTCGGTAACTGTAATGTATCCACGTTTAGTTTCCGTAACACCGTTTACATAAATCATAATGTTGCTTGAACCGGCACGCAGACTTACATCGTAAACGCCTGGAGTATTGTATGTTACTGAAGGATTGGCATTGGTTGAGGTTGATGGGTCGCCACCATCGAATGTCCACGAGAAAGCGGTTGCGTTTGAACTGCAGTGACTTGTGAAATGCACAGTCGTACCGACTTGCACGGTTGTCTGGTCTGCTTCAAAATCGACGTCAATGTCGGATCCAGAAGGAGCAGTGACAATGATATAATTCTCCTTTGTTTCTGTTGCTGCATTTGTCAGAAGTTCCAAAGTGCTTGCGGCTGCTTTTAAAGTAACACTGTACATTCCGGCTTCGGCGTAAGTCACAGATGGATTTTCATCGCTTGATGTAATAGGATTTCCGCCAGTGAAAGTCCAAAGGTAAGCACTTGCATTTTGGCTTAGGTTGGTGAATGTAATGGTTTCGCCCTCAGTGATACGTGTTGCACTTGCCACAAAGTCAGCGACTAATGCATCAGGATCCTGCGAAATATTCAATACAATTCCAGAAGCGAAGGTCAGTTGCCTATTGTTGAGCGCCATATTTATTGGAGACGTAACTGTTCCATTAATTTCTCCCGAAATATTGATGTTGAACTCGCCAGCTTCGGTAGGTGTACCATATATATGAACCGACAAGTATTCTTCCGATTCCATATAAGTGCCATTCAAGCAATAGTTTAGTCCTGCTGGAAGATTCGACAGAGAAGTAATGTTCATGCTTGTGATGTTTGCATTTGCATTCATGCTGTAATTTCCATAAATGTTAACCTCGACAGATGTAGTTTCGGGGCATTTGATTGTCATACATAGGTCAATAGGCGTATTAACCTGATAAGTCATCGGCTGCGATGTATAATAAGGTATCGAAGTTTCGCTAAAAGTATTGTCCGACTCAACTGGGCAAGCATTTGATGCACATATAATTCCTTGTTCAACAGTTATGTAGTCTTCCTTTATTTCCGTATCGCTGCCGTTCTCGTTCTCAACTGTAAGTTGAACGGTATATGTACCAGCTTCGGCGTATGCGTGAGTAGGATTTTGTTCGGTTGATGTTTCGCCGTCGCCAAAATCCCAAGCCCACGATGTAGGGTTAAATGCACTTTCGTCGGTAAATGTTATTGTTTCGTTGATTGCTGCATTTGTATTGCTGGCAGAAAAATCGGCAATTGGCAATTCGGTGCCAGTTGCATTTACTACCAAAGTTATGCCTGACGAATACCCCTGACCAAGCATATTGTTTGCCATCGTAAGCAGGAATGCCTGAGTGGATGCGCTATATGCACGAGCCACTATTTTTAGGTCAAAATTGCCAGCAACAGTAGGAGTGCCAGTAATGTGTGCTGTGTATGCAGTATTGGGATGTGCCATTGTATCGCTAACGCAGATGCTCATGCCATCTGGAATATTCTGGAATCCGCGCAAGGCAATGCTGTCGATTACTATTGTCATTCCACCTTCGCTGATTGACTCGGGAAGCATAAGCGTTAGACAAAGATCGACAGGTGTTCCAACAGTAAATTCTGGAATCACTGCTGGATTGTACTGAATGATAGTTGATGAAAACTCATCGGTTTCTGGGTTTGCCGCCTCGCATGGTGTTTCACATACAAGAATTTGGGCAAATGAATTAGTAGTCAATAAAATAATTGCAATAGCAAAAAGTAAAAATCTTTTCATACCTGTATGTATTTATTTTCGTTTGGCAAAGTTAGCAAAACAAAAATTTAAATGCAACCATAAAAATGGATTTTATTGGACTTCCTGCATAAGTGTTTTTTCACTCTGACTAGTCCTAAATAACCGTTACAGGTTTTTACGGGACAAAAATACAATTAAATACACAGTCGGATATCCGACTGTGTATTTTTATTTTCCTTTTTAT
>CADAXK010000016.1 GCA_902791865.1 uncultured Bacteroidia bacterium | reverse complement strand
GTCGGCATATCTGTTGCTGTATTCCGCCGAGGCTTCCGCACTTGATATCTGCTCGCGTGCCACCTTGTCGATTTCGGCGTAGAATCGTTCCTTCTCGCCGCCAAGGCTGCGGACATTGTCGTTGCGCTCGGTCGTAACTTCGTTAAGCTCAGTCTGCAGGCGTTTCTTCTCGCTGCGGTCTGCCGTGGCAAGGTTGGTCTCGATGTCGCTGATTTCGGTATCGGCGGTGGCGATGTTCGTCTCGTAGCGGTTCTGCAAGGCGACTGAAGCCTTCAATTGAGACGAAGCTGTTGTTTTGCCTGCATTGTCCGTATTTGTATTTGACAATATTTCGGTTCCGCTCACATTGACAGGTTCCGTGTGCGACGAGTACTTTTCTTCAAGCTTGCTGTAGATAGGCTGCAGAACAGACTTGGTTTCGTTGTCAACATGCGGTATTATCGTCTGCAATAGCGCGTATTCCGACTTTTCGCTTTCGGAAAGCTTTTCCGTCACGTTGCCGCCCTGCTGCTCGGCATTTGTCAGGCTGTAGAGCGACTGGCGGTAGTCGGCATATCTGTTGCTGTATTCCACAGATGCGTCTTCATTTGAAATCTGCTCGCGTGCCACCTTGTCGATTTCTGCGTAGAAGCGTTCCTTCTCGCCTCCAAGGCTGCGTACATTGTCGTTGCGCTCGGTTGTAACTTCGTTAAGTTCCGTCTGCAAACGCTTCTTCTCGCTGCGGTCGGCCGTGGCCAGGTTGGTCTCGATGTCGCTGATTTCGGTATCGGCGGTGGCGATGTTCGTCTCGTAGCGGTTCTGCAAGGCGACTGAAGCCTTCAGCTGTGACGAAGCAGTTGTTTTGCCAACATTGTCCGTATTTGTATTTGACAATATTTCGGTGCCGCTCACATTTACAGGTTCTGTGTGCGACGAGTACTTTTCTTCAAGCTTGCTGTAGATAGGCTGCAGAACAGACTTGGTTTCGTTGTCAACATGCGGTATTATCGTCTGCAAAAGCGCGTATTCGGACTTTTCGCTTTCGGAAAGCTTTTCCGTAACGTTGCCTCCCTGCTGCTCGGCATTTGTCAGGCTGTAGAGCGACTGGCGGTAGTCGGCATATCTGTTGCTGTATTCCGCCGAGGCTTCCGCACTTGATATCTGCTCGCGTGCCACCTTGTCGATTTCTGCGTAGAAACGTTCCTTCTCGCCGCCAAGGCTGCGGACATTGTCGTTGCGCTCGCTTGTAACTTCGTTAAGTTCCGTCTGCAGGCGCTTCTTCTCGCTGCGGTCCGCCGTAGCCAGGTTGGTCTCGATGTCACTGATTTCAGTATCGGCTGTGGCGATGTTTGTCTCGTAGCGGTTCTGCTTGCTAACAGACGATTCCAGATACTTAACATCAACAGTTTGATCTTTTTCTGAACCTTGTTTTCCTTCTGCTAAGTTTTGAGATACATTTTCCCCAGAATCAGTCTTTCCATTTTGACCTGAATTTGCAATCGCATTGCTCTTTTGTGCCTCTATTTCCTCGTGAAGTGAAATGATAGATTCTGTAAGTGCATCCTTGTCGGAAGATTCCATTTTTGCACCAGGAGCAACAATCTGCATAAGTTCCGAGTTAGCCGACTTTATCTTTTTATTTGCTTCGGACATAAGCGACATCTTTTCGACATCATCGGAAACAGTCTCGGCCTTCTGCCTGTCCTCCATCGCAGAATAATATATAGCATCGGCATGTTGCCTTCTCACTTCATTTCTACCTGCGTCATTATATTTCTCGCTAAGCACTTCGTAAACCCTGCTTTCGGTTTCATATTCCTGATTCAGGATTGCAATCCTCTTGTCAACAGCAGCATCAATGATATTTTCAGCATCATTAAGATTGCTACCCGATGTAGCATCAACACGCTTTGCCTCATCGATTTTCTTTGCGGCAGAACTAACATCCTTCCTTACATCCGCCTCAGCCGTCTTATCCTTCCCCGAAGTCCTTATTCGCGAAATCTCGTTGCTCAAATCTGCAATATCCTTCTTTGCAGTCTGCTGCGACAATATAATATCGCGCATCTCATCAACATTATCAACTATTTGATTGTCAATATCAGACTTTATCTTTGACAACAACTTGACTTTTGACTCATCCTGTTCTACCAAACCATCCGAAATCATATTTTCCAATTTTTCGGATTTCACTATCAGCATCTGCGTGGATGAAACCATATCCGTCCACTCTTCTGTATCAACTTTAGTCTGCTTAATGTTATTGTAATCGGCTATAGCCTTAGATACGGAGACATTTTTTTCGTATACGAGAGCAGTCTCAATTTCCTTTTCTATCTTATCTATTTTTGACTGCGTACTATTAATTTGACTGATTAAACTTTTTTTCTCATCATCACTTTTTGCAATATCGAAACTATATTCGAGTTTTTCTTTTTCCGTATATAACGAGTCGGTTTTTGCCATCGATTCTATTAGTTTCGATGTAGGTTCAGTCACATATTTCTTCATAGAAGCGACTTCATCGGTTACGATTCGTCCACCGCTCCTTGTTCCCGGGACTGACTCATCAGCAAAAAGTTCAGAATAAAAATTATCTTCCTCCTCAATCAAATCACTATATTCCTGCTCCGCCCGATGTTCTTCGCTATTAATATAGTTTTTAAGAGTTAAAATTTCACTTGAAGCAATATCACCCGACATGTCATTTTCATCAAGATCTTCCATTGAAAGATAGTCGTCAATACTTTCGAGCATACTAATCGTCTCGTCCAATTTTTCCACCATCATGTTAAGACGCCGTACTTCTAGCAATGTAACTTTCATGCTGTTAGCCACATTTGCCTTAGATTTTTCCAGATTATTCAGTTCGTCTTTATAACGACTCAGAAGCGATTCGTCAGTAGTATTTTCAATTTCCTGGATCTTTTCATCCAACTGCCTGTTTATTTCAAGCAAAGATTTCTTGCCCTTAAGCATAGCGCTATTGGACTTATTTAGCGCACTCTGGGCCTGCTTCCTCTCAATCTTCTTTTCTGCAATAAGAGACTCCAATGGAGATTTCGCATTAACCTTTTCTACAGAAACATTTATGCTCTGCAACTTGAAAAGGTACTGACCGCTACCTCTCTCCAACTTATCCAGAAATTCCATTTCCTTGGCGCAATAATCAAGAGTAGACTTTGCGGTAGAATGCACTGTACCAAATTTTTGAGACAAATCATAGAAAACGACAACAGAATTTGCCATTCTAGAAATTTCTGACGAAGATGCTCCAGGACCTCCTTTCTCCCGCAAAGCCCTTATTTTTTCTGATGTTTTCCTTGAATATGCATTCAATTTTCGGGCATACTCTTTATATTTTGAGATAGCATCAATTTTGTCGTTCAACATTTTTTGGGTAGAGACATATAGGTTTGTTGTATCAGCCTCCTTCTGGACATCTTGTTCATCAACATCTTCTTTTATCTCTTCCTTATTTTCATCCTGCTTTTCCTTCAAAATTCTAGCATAGTCGGCTTCGGCATTAGGAGATACTGGCATCTCAGCCTTTTCTGCTAGATCCTCCTCGGTTTCAATCTTTATCTGCTCGTATTCATCCTCAATAATGTACCTGCATACCATGACCTGCCCGTCCTTCGATGACCTATCGGAAGCAAAGAAAGCCGAACCTCCATTAGACTCTATGGCATACATGAAATCATCATACGGGGTATTTATCGGAAAGCCAAGATTCTGCGGGTCAAGCCATACGCCTAATTCCGAATTATACTCCGACTTGAAAATATCGTAACCGCCAATGCTATTGTGCCCCTTTGAAGCAAAATACAGAGTTCCATCGGATGCGAGGAACGGGAAAGCTTCATCGTATTCAGAGTTAACATTACCCGGCAACAGCACAAGTGAAGACCACCCTTCTTCTGTCTTACGCGAATAGTAAATGTCGAGGCCTGTCTTCATATCGTTTCCATACGAACTCACGAAAGCTATTGAATCAAGCACATACACCAAATCCACATCCCTATTGAACCTATCGTTCTTCATTCTGAAGAAATCGGGTTTTACAACGATATTTCCATCCAGAATCTTCCGTCCATACGAAAACTGGAAATTACTTCGCTTAACTCTGCTGTTTGACATAACTTTCAGTACATAAGAATACTGACCGATGTCGCGAGCCTTGACAGCCTGCGCCATCAACGCATTTACCTCCGCAATCTTTGGAGACTTGCCCTTTGTCGTACTTGTAAGGAAGTTCCTATAATGGTCATAATAGGTTATCGCCTTAGTGAACAAATACTTACGATGATATGCAAGTCCAATGTAATAGTCCGCTTCGCTTAGTTCATTGTCGCGAGCCAACAAAAGATACTTTATTGCCTTGTCGTATTCGGTACGCAAAAGCACCATGGTTGCTCCGCAATAGTAACTGAACACAGGATCCGACGGATACCAGCTATGCAACTGCGAAAATCCCATGTTGGCATTAACGTAGTCACCATCCTCAAAATAACCGATGCTAGCATTGAACAATGACATTTCTGTCCTTGTATATTTCTTGGAATCCACAAGTTTAGCATACTGAGCCGACAAATTTCCGACACAGATCAACAGCAAAAATGCCAATGCGACAAATATTTTCCTTAACTCTTTCAACAAGTTACACTTCAGCGCATAATGGTGCATAATACAATGCAAAACTATTGAAAATAATTTAATTATCAACAAGTTTTCAACAATTATATTTTCAATGGACAATTGATAATTTATAATTGATAATGGATATCTTTAAATTTTTGAATCATTGAATTTTAAATCATTGTATTATCTTTGCACCCGATGAACAAACTATCAGTCATAGTACCCTGCTACAACGAGGAAGCCGTATTGGAGAAAAGCCCGGCTATCATCTGCGACAAGATAAAATCGCTCGCCGATTCTGGAAAAATCTCCAACGACAGTTTCATTCTCCTCATCGACGACGGCAGTACCGACCACACCTGGGACATCATATCTCAACTTTGTCGCACCGACAAAACCTTCTGCGGAATGAAACTCTCGTGCAACAACGGTCACCAGAATGCATTGCTTGCCGGTTTGCAGTTCGTAGCCGACAAATGCGATGCCTGCATCAGCATCGATGCCGACCTGCAGGACGACATCAACGCCATCGACAGCATGGTAGACAAGTTCAACGAAGGCTACGAAATAATATACGGTGTACGCGACTCTCGCAAAACCGACAACTTCCTAAAACGCTGGTCAGCAGGATTCTTCTATTGGTTCATGTCGTTGCTCGGAACAAAGACCATCCCCAACCATGCCGATTTCCGTCTGATGTCGAAAAAAGCAATCTGCGCCCTGCTTAACTACAAGGAGAAAAACATTTTCCTACGTGGCATAATCCCTTCGATGGGGTTCAAGAACTGCACCATTCAGTACGATAGGCAGAAACGCATCGCAGGAAAATCGAAATTCTCACTTGGCAAAATGACAAATCTTGCGCTTTTCGGCATAACATCATTTAGTACAAGACCATTGCGACTGATTTTCCTTGTCGGCGTATTAAGTTTCTTCATAAGCATTGCCTCATTCATTTATGTATTGTGGTCGTATCTTGGCGGCGAAAGCGTCAAGGGCTGGACTTCGCTTATTGCCTCTATCTGGCTTCTCGGCTCCATAATAATTATGTCGATTGGAATCATCGGAGAATACATTGGCCGCATCTACAGCGAAGTGAAAAATCGCCCACCATACAACGTGGAAATGGTGATATATGAAGAGAAAGAAGTGGTTTGAGGTTGTTTGAGATTGTCGAAAAGTCTAGAAGTCTAACAGGCTAGCTGGCTAACAGACAAAGACGTAATAACGTTCAATACGTTATGGCTTTAAGCCTGTGAGCCTTCGAGCCAGCAAGCCCAAACCATAAAACAGCGTCAGCCATAAAAACTTAGAAATATCTCCTATTTCCCCTTCCCCGACTTCACCTCAATCTTCAGCCTTTTTCCCATAAACCTGCGGTTCTTGAACACCCTGATAACTTTTTCCTGCACATCAGAATCGACCTCGAAAAAAGTATGTCCGGTAAGAATCTCAATCTTGCCTATTTCGGCACCAGCAAGCAGATCGCTCGAATTGATGACATCTATAAGTTTCATCTTTGTAAGACCGTCCTTCTCACCTACCGTTATGAAAAACTTGGTGAACCTTGTCTTGCGGCTGCGCTTATCGAACTTATCATCACCCGACCTGCGCGAACCACCTTTCTTCTCATCCTGCTTGCGACCTTTGCCCTTCTTGTCCTTGTCGTAGATGTTGATGTCAGCAGCACCTTTATAATAATTAAGGAAGCGGTTAAACTCTGTTGAAACAAACCTCTTGATTAGTTCCTCACGGTCGAGCGACTGCAACCTAAGCATAATGGCTGGAAGGAAATCTTTTATCTGGTTGTCGATTGTCTCTATCGCCATTACCTTGTCAATCATCGACATAAGCTGAATCATGCAGATTTCCTTGCCATCGGGAATCTTCTTGCGCACAATTTCCTTTTTGAGCAACTTTTCGATTTCACGGATTTTGTGTTCCTCGCGGGTGTGGACAATTGTAATGCACATTCCGCGTTTGCCAGCACGACCAGTACGACCACTGCGGTGGATATAGGTTTCGCGCTCGTCGGGAAGGTTGTAGTTGATGATATGCGTAAGGTCGTTGACATCGATTCCGCGGGCGGCAACATCGGTAGCCACAAGCACCTGCAAGTGCTTTGAGCGGAACTTTGCCATCACCATATCGCGCTGAGCCTGCGACAAGTCACCGTGCAGAGAATCGGCATTGTACCCGTCCTGAATTAGCTTGTCGGCAACTTCCTGAGTTTCCTTGCGCGTACGGCAGAAAACAATTCCATAGATGTTGGGATTAATGTCAACTATGCGCTTCAGGGCAAGATAGCGGTTCTTGGCACTGACTAGATAATACACATGGTCGACATTTTCGGCACCGGAATTTTTCTTTCCTACCGAAATTTCCATTGGCTGCATCATGTAATCTTCGGCTATGCGACGAATGTCGTCGGGCATAGTTGCCGAAAACAAAAGCGTCTGCTTGAAGTCGGGCGTAGTTGACAGAATATTGTCCAAATCCTCCTTGAAGCCCATATCGAGCATTTCGTCTGCCTCATCAAGCACCAAAGTCTTTATCTTACCAATTTTCAAAGCTTTGCGTTCAATCAAATCCATCACGCGACCTGGCGTTCCCACCACTATGTGCGCACCAGCCTTGAGAGACTTTATCTGCGGCTCAATGGACGCACCTCCATATACGGCAACAATCTTCACTTCGGGCAAAAATTCGGCAAACGAAACCAAATCCTTTGCAATTTGCACCGACAATTCGCGCGTAGGCGAAAGAATTATTGCCTGCGTGAAATTTGCTTCGGCATCTATCTTGTCAATTATTGGCAAACCGAATGCAGCGGTTTTTCCCGTACCCGTCTGCGCCAAACCGATAATATCCTTCTCGGACGACAGCAATTGGGGAATTACTTTTTCCTGTATGGGAGTTGGATTCTCAAAACCGCGCTTTTTCACTGCGGCTACCAACTTGGCATTAAGCCCAAAATCTTCAAATGATGACATAAAATTTTATTTGGCACAAAAATACAACTTTATTTACGATTTTGGATTTACGATTTACGATTTGGCTAACAAGATGCAAAGGAATTGACGATTTTGTATTGACTCTCATGGTCATTCTGAACTTGTTTCAGTACCTTCAGCTCAGCGAAGCTAATCTGACAACATACAAGAAGGAAGGGAATTGACGAGTTACGAGTTACGATTTTAGATTGACATCTTTTCCAATCAGTTGTCTCTAACACACCTTACACTAAGGAAACTACTAGGGGGAAGCTGTTCATACATCAATTCGGGAGAATTACTCGTCAAATATCTATAATATACATCATCGTTATCGTACATTGTTGTACACCAGAAATTTGCTTTGTGTCCAAAGCCTGTGCCATAAGACATTCCTGCCGGCAATGCATTGAAACCAGTTTCTCCGAAATATCTACTTGACGTAAGGAGTCCATTATCCCAAAGGTCTGCCTCTCCAGCCAACTTTGAACCTGCATCGTTATACCTACCGCCAAGTGTATTATTAAGACGTGACCATTCTCCATAACTTGGCACGTGCCAGCCATCGGGACAAATTCCCTGAATACCGCTAGGACTGGTACTGCTAGGCTCAGCTCCATTCATAATTGCTGGCCAGTTGTACAGATAACCATATTGCTCTACATTAGAAAGAAAACCATTAGGATAAGTACGATATTTTTCAGATGTACTGGTACTGTAACTTAATGTAGTATTTCCCTCGTAACGCAAATTTTCAGCCATCCATGTCTGCGTACCAATGGTAACAGTTGCGTATGTATTGCCATCACGCGCATCGGTAAACGTACCTTGCGGATATGGAATAGTGTCATTACCTGTATCTCCGCCAGAACCACCTTCGCCAGTATCGCCTCCGCCATTTTGCGACGGCACATACACGGGGCGTATTGTCATTCCGCATGCTCTGGACGTCCCTCCTACAATACAAGTCTCGCCGTTGAAACATAGGCATTCCGCTATACTCGGATTTTCTTGATTCAATGAACTTGACCAGTAATAACCTATGCCAAAAATAGGTGTATATTCACCCTCGTCGTACAATACACCAAATGCAGGCATAAATATCTTGTTGCCATTAGGTCCAATAAAATACATACCGTCCACATAGTTTATTGACGACCATTGGCGAGTGCAGTTGGCTATCAGCTCATCGAATTCCTCTTTCGTAGGTATTCGCCAGTTCGGACCAAGGTTTACCGTTGCAGCATCGTCTGATCCCTCAAGAACAGTAAGTGTATCAGTAAAACCATTGTTTCCATATTGCGACATGTTGCAATACTTGGTCAATGTATTATATGTTCCATTGCAATAATCATATATGCTCCAATCGAATACCGACTTTGCAGTAGACTCTCCCCATGCAAAATAATCTCCATACCCTTCGGGCGTTTCCGCGCCAAGATTGCAAGTTGCCCAAAGAGTTCCGCTTGGCAATCCTAAGTCAATGTACGCGGGGATTTCTGGTGGTTGCACTCCGCCGTCGCCGAAATTAATGTGGCGAGCCTCCCATTTTCCTGTCCTTCCGTTATATACAAGCACATCGCCATCCTGCGGATCCTCAATGTCAACCTCAAAGTTTGGCAACTTCTGGGCGGTAATAGCATAATTTGACGTAAATGCATAAAAACCGCTTGCAATCTCGACAAATCCGAGACTGATAAAATCGCCGGCAATATCGGTCTGATACTCAACCTGCATCCAGTAGTTTCCATTCTGCCAAGGTATTTCCTCAAACGGAATATTTGAAGACCCATTGCAACCGCAGGCAAGCACATTACGGTTAATCATAAACGACATAAAACCATTCTCGTTTGTAGACGTCTGGTGTAGGGCACAATATACAGGTGTGCCGTTTTGTCCACCTTCGTAGAATGTCACACGCACAGTAATTGTTGCATTTGCCAGCGGCACATTGTCGGAATCGCGCACCGTAGCGGAAAAATTTACAGTCTGCGGAACGCCCTGCGAGAAAGCAGCGACGGCTGCTATAATTATCATAAACAAAGAAAACAATCTCATCATAACCAAAACTTTTTGCAATTAATTATTTCGTACACACCTCACACTATAACCCATTTCTTTATAACCGTAATTGTTATACAGAATAATATCTTCATTTCTCAAATACCAAGATCCAAACCTATCGTTATTATATGCAGTTGCAGACCAAAAATAAGCACCTCTTCCCAATGGTGAACAATACTCATATCTATCATAAAATGTCCCTGCACCTAATGCTTCAAATCCGCTAGTACCAAATTCTGGAACTTGTGTTAGAGCTCCTTGTTCCCACACATCGGAAGCACTTGCAAGTCGAGAAGCGACATTTTGACCTCCAACTGCAAATTGTAAAATACACCATTCTGCATTACTTGGCAGATGCCACCCTTCAGGACAAATACCCTGTACACCGCTAGGCACTGCATTAGAACTTGATTCCCCATTCATAACCGCTATCCAATTATACAGATAGCCGTAACGACGAACATTATTTTCGTCGCCTACTGGATAATACCTATATGCCGCTGTTGTACTACCACTACTACCTAAAGGAATATCACCTTCATAACGAAGATTTTCTGCCATCCAAGTCTGGTCGCCTATTGTAACGGTAGCATATTCGTTGCCATCGCGACTATCGATTAAAGTTTCTCCAGGCACGCCATTATGAATCGGACGAACTCCGTGAGTTTGGTCATATATTGCTCGCACAGGATACCCATATTCACGCAAACGCGTATCTAGTATATGATAAAAATCCCCTAACCAAGTAAATGGCAAAGCATGAGCAGGATACGAGAACTTAAGATTACTTGTCCAATATTGCCCATAATTATTATCACTTGTCATAAATTGAAATCCAGAATGAGTATAATACCCTGGGCTCGGCATAAATATGCTATTGCCATTTGATCCAGTAAACCTCCTGCCACAAATGCCATTCACCGTATCAGCAGTTATAGTACAGCAACTCATCAACTCGTAATAATCTACTATAGTAGGAGTTCTCCAGTTTTGTCCCCAGTTTACGGTGGCAGCATCATCCGACGGCTCCAACCAGGTAAGGCTGTCAACAAAGCCATTGTAGCCCATTTCTGGGTTTGTGCAATATTTTGTCAAATTATGGTCGTTCGCTTCCTCGCAATAAGCATAAGTGCTCAAATCGTAGTTAGTCTTATTCGCTGTTTCACCCCAAGCATAATAGTTTCCTCGTTCCTCAGGCGCACCAGCGCCAATATTGCAAGTCGCCCATTTGTTACCACTTGGCAAACCCAAATCCACAAACTCGCGCACATCGGTAAGGACATTTCCCTGAGTACCGTTGGCATTGTCTATTTCAAAACGATGCGATTCCCACTTACCAGTGGCACCATTATACACAAGCACATCACCATCGCCAGCATCCGACACATCAAGGTCGAAGCCATCAATTTTTCCTGCCACCAAAGCATAATTGGAAACCAAGGAATAGAAACCACTTGCCAGTTCAATATACCCCAAATCGACAAAATCTTCCGCCATATCGGACTGGTACTCAATATGCATCCAATAGGCACCATCGCCCCACGATATTTCATCAAAACCAATGCTTGGAGCATCATTGCAACCATATGCAATCATATCTCGGTCAAGCCGAAACAGCACATTTCCAACCGAATCGGTTTCCGTCTGGTATATGGCGCAAAATATCGGCTCATCATCATTATCAGCATCGTAGAAAGTCACGCGAAGATTGACTGCCGTATTTGCAACAGCCTCATTGTTAGCATCGTGTATGGTTGCGGAAAAGTTTACCGCCTGCGGAAATTCCTGCGCCATCGCCTGCGAGCAGACTAATGACACGCAGAATATCAACACGGCCAAATATTTTATGCAATTATAATTTTTCATATTCTGCCCATTAATTATCAACCTTTTATCATCTTTACACTTTTGCCACCCACCTTTATTATATAGGTACCCCGCGGAATGTGCGACACATCAATGGCGACTTCCTCCGCAAAACTCGACATTTGCACAGAATGGACAATCCGTCCACCCATATCATATATTTCTACCTGCTTGTGAGTGTCAAACGCTTCTGGATTCTCAAACACAAGATATACAATATATTCGGCAGGATTCGGATAGACGGAAATACCACTTTCCAACACTATATGACCAGTTTCCGAAACTATCTCGTTGTGAAAATCGCCTTCGCCGTATTCCGACGTAATAGTCAGCGAACCATTTGCTCCGCTCAACGAAATTCCATACGGCGAACCTGCCGTAGCACTTACATCTCCGTTACTGACAGCAACCTGCGGAAACGACAAACGTTCCAACGACTGCGAATGCAAATCAAAGGACACAACTACCAAAATTATGGCACCAACTATATAGACCAACTTATTCTTACTCATATTACATCATTTACTCAACTAATACTTAAAAATATTCAATGGTCAAAATTAACACTTTTTTTTCACACAAACAAACTTTTTATGAATATTTTACAATATGATGTATTCTTCAAAAAAATTCAATCTAAAATCGTAAATCGTACTTCGTAAATATTATTTATCTTTGCCGAACTTTAAAAGCAGAACATTAATAAAAATTTTAAACACAAGATTGAAATGAAAAAGGTTTTAGTAGCAACCGACAAACCGTTTGCAAAAGAAGCAGTTGACGGCATCCAGGCAAAAGCAAAAGCTGCTGGATACGAGGTAATTTTACTTGAAAAGTACGGAACCAAAGACAAACTTTTGGCTGCTGTAGCAGATGTTGACGCAATGATCATCAGAAGCGATGTTGCAGACAAGGAAGTTATCGAAGCAGGCAAGAACCTCAAGATTATCGTAAGAGCAGGTGCTGGTTTCGACAACATCGACCTCAATGCAGCAACAGCTTGCAATGTAGTTGCAATGAACACTCCTGGTCAGAACTCGAACGCAGTTGCTGAACTTGCTATCGGCCTTATGATTATGGCAGCAAGAAACAACTACAACGGAAAGTCGGGTTCGGAAATCCACGGAAAGAAACTCGGAATCTACGGCTACGGAAACGTTGGTCGCCTCCTCGGAAAGTACGCTATGGGATTCGGCATGGAAGTAGTTGCATACGACCCATTCCTCACAAAGGAACAGATTGAATCGACTGGCGCAAAGCAGTGCACCAACCTCGACGACCTGTTTGGCACATGCCACTACATTTCGCTCCACTGCCCAGCTAACGACGAAACAAAGAAATCTATCAACATGAGCAAAATCGGTAAGATGCCTAAGGGTGCAACCCTCATCAACACCGCCCGCAAGGAAGTCATCGACGAAGACGACCTCAAGAAGGTTCTCGCAGAAAGACCAGACTTCAAGTACATGGCAGACGTTGCTCCAGAATGCGCAGCAGAATTGAAGGAAAACTATGCAGACCGCGTATTCTTCACACCGAAGAAACTTGGTGCTCAGACCGAAGAAGCAAACGTTAATGCAGGTATTGCAGCAATCAACCAGATTGTTGACTACTTCGAAAACGGAAACGAAAGATTCAGACTTAACAAGTAATAATTTGAATCGCAAACTAAAAAGCCACTTTCGAGTGGCTTTTTTTATTACATTTGCACTTCATCATTACATTTCTCAATGAAACTGATAGACTACGAAAAAATAAACGCAAAAGGCTATCTGATAGCTGCCGTGTTCATAATTGCATTAGGCATCGGAATACAATTCAAATACTTGAACGAGTTTCCTGCTTTCATACACGCATGGGCACAAGACGACAGATATGCTCTTGCAATCGGTTTCCTCAACAACGGCTTCGACCTTTTCCATCCCGAAACTATGATTTACAACAAACAATTTCCTGGGGATTGGCAAGTTGCATACGACACAACAATCACAGCCGTTGATTTCCCTATACACGAATACATTGTCGCATTACTAATGAAACTTTTTGGTACGACATCGCCATGGGTTTTCAGGTTATGGACAATGATATGCAGTTTCATTGGACTATTTTTCTTGTACAAGCTTTCTTATCTCATCACAGAAGACTTACAGAAATCACTGCTTGTTACCTCAATAGCAATGACTGCTCCTGTTTATGCCTACTATTTCAATGGATTTCTGCCAGGTATACCTGCTTTTGCCATAGGTATTATCGGAATGTGGGCATACATAAAATATGTAAAGCATGGCAAAAAGAAATACTTCCATCTTGGCATACTGCTAATGGCACTAGCAACACTGATACGAACAACATTCGCCATTGAACTTATTGCGGTACTTGGATTCGAACTACTCAGAATTTTCCGCAAGGAAAGCAGATTTGCCGACAAATTGCCGAGTGTAATAATATCGGTTGCAATAATTATTGCATACATGATCTGGAACTCACACCTCAGAAGCGAACATGGATCGCTTTTTCTCAATAAACTTTTGCCACCCGATAATATAGAAAATGCAAAGGAACTAATCAGTCTTGCAAAAGAACACTGGGAATACCAATACTTCCAGAAATTACATTACCGCATATTCGAAGTACTGGCAGGCTTGGCATTGATTGCTGCAATAGTCAAGCTGATAATGAAATTCAAAGGAAAAGCAGAGGGAAAATCCAATAAAAAACAACTAACAATCTGGCTTATACCTATAATTTATATTTTTGGATGCATATTATTCACCATTGCCATGATGGATCAGCTTCCTAACCATGACTACTATTTCGTTGATACATTTTTCCTGCCAATACTGATACTTTACGCATTGATGCTCGGAACATTACCTCAAATAAAAAATTACATAGTCGGTGGGATAAGCCTTGTTGTACTATGCGCACTATGCTTTTTCATGGTCAAAAATGTCAACGAAACGCAGGTAAACAGACGCTGGATAGAAGACGGTGCATATAAAACCTACTTGAACTTTGTCGGGTCCGATGAATTTCTTGATTCCCTAAACGTCCCACGCAATACAAAAATTCTTGCACTTTATGCCTACCCGCAAAATGGTCCGTTCATACAGATGAAACGCAAAGGTTACACTATCATGTGGCATAGTGAGAAAGTTGTAAGACAAGCTCTTACTTGGGATTTCGACTACGTTGTCATAGAAAATCAGGTTTTCAGAGAACAATTTGAAGAACACAAGGATGTACTTGACCGCCTAAACAGGATAGCTGATAACGGACGAATTTCTGTATGCACGTTATCCGAGACAACTATATGCAACTCGCCAGAGGATTTTTTCGGAAATAACTCATACTAACGATTATTTATTGAGTCACAACAATTTGCAACTGCAACCTTCATGTCGTCAATATAAGTAGGATCACTGCCATTATTCCAAACATATACCTTCAATAGTCCAGTCGGATAGTCTTCACGACTTATTCTGCACTTCATATCGGAACGCCACCAATAAGACAGACCATTTTTTCCAAATCCGCAATAATCATAAAAACTATTTTCGTTGCCATCTATTGAAACAACCATCTGCGATGCATTGGTATTCAAGAACCGACACGAAGCCTTTATGTATAAGTCGCACGAATCGGCAACCATATTCCACAACGAATCCATTTGAATCTCGTATGTGCTTGAAAATCCCTGCGGGTCAATCATATTAGAGTATCTTCCGTCGTAAGCATATACATCGGTAACATTCGAAGATGTTGATTCAAAATCATCTACATACAACATAGTAACGACATCCCTATGAGTTTGCACACACTCGCCCAATGATATATCAAAAGTTTCAAACTGCAACGAAATTTCATCCTTCACACAACTATTATTCGAAACTCTGAATCGTATCTTCGATACCCTTCCAGCAAGTTCCCCATTGACAAAACGAGTAACCAGTGGATTAACCCAAAGACCATCAACCGCCGTAGATGGCACATACCTATAAGAATACATTTCACCATCATCGGTCATGTAATCTACAAAATACATTTCGTCCTTGAAGAAAGTTTTCTTCATAAAGCCAGCAAAGGTAACACCAGTTTCGACCTTCACTCGCTGAATGTTATTTCCACAATCAGGGACTGAAATCCACTCATTTAGCTTTGCAATGCTCTTCTCCCCTCCAATTACACGAATAGTCCTTGGACTTTCGTTTCTGCCGAAAAGCACATAATTTTCACCGTAATACTTAGGTTCATAGTTCTGCAAAATGTTGAACACGACATTTGGCTCGTCATTAAGCGGATAACGCCCATCAATAGTATAACCATCTTTTCCGAAATGCCAAAGTACATAGTCCACAGCGTTTTCGCTAGAAAAATTCTCAGCAGCCACATCCGACAGCCATTTAGATGTCGATGCTCCCAGTTCTACAGTTTTTCGCGGATGCCAGTTCAACTTGTTGACTTTAGCATAGATATGTTCCCATGGATAAAAATCAATTGTTGAATTCCCAATCATAGATACAACCTCATCAGGAAGTTTATCGCAGACAAGCGCATCATCGGTAAGGCGGTTCATCCGTTCCTTAAAATCATTGTAACCAAAAGTTACATCAGTAAAATTGTTTATGCCACAATATTCTATTTTTCTGCCTTTGTAATCGGGAATCTCCTTCATATTGCTATACAGCATCATAACAGACAACAAGGCGCAAACAACGGCAATGCCCCTGCGCATTGTCCTTGACATCAGTATTATGCACCACAATACTACAACAAAGGTAATTATTGCCTGATAATGTGTAATATCCTCGCGAACAAAAGCATGTTTCCAACTTGCGAAAAGCGGAATCAACGACAAGAAAAACAATATCTTGGAATCCCTGTCTTTAGTAAATAGCAAGAAGGCAATCATTACGAATAGAAAAACGCCTAAAACTATCCAATTGTTGTCGGGATGCAACGAAAGAGCACCGCCATAACCAGTTACAAGGTGCATCTCGCCCCAAAAATAATCTATTAGCCTCGAAAAATCGTGCAAAACTGCCATTCCGACCAAAATTGCAACTGCCAGTACAACCGATGCTCCTGCAAATATACGCTTGAAACTTCGGTTCTTGTAGAAATCCATAAGCCAAGCAACAAACAGCACCGACAAAGCCGAAACGCCAATGGATGTTTTTACAAAAAGCCCGACAAATGCCAATATTGTTGCCAATATGAACGGAGAAAACCTACCAGTCCGCACATATTTGAAACAAAGCATAATGCACAGGAATACAACCATCAAGTCGAATCCTGCGAAATACGAAGCCACTGCTATCAATGCCCCCGCTGCATAGAAATTGCGAGAATGATACTCTGCAAGCCTAAAACTATCGGCAATAAACCAGAATTTAAGTATGGAATATACAATTAAGAACCAAATGAAGTTAAAACCTTCAATCGCTGGCAATTTCAGCAAAGCCAATGGTCCGATGGGATAAATGAGCTGCGAGAGCATTGAATAGTCGTTTGCAAACAGCCAGTTCAATCCCCACACATACGAGGCATCAAGTCCTGGTGCCAGATCAGGCTCAATTGCAGGAAATGTAAAAATGTAGATAAAAACAGCAAGAACAATCTTGCCTATTAGCGGATAGCGCACTCCTTGCGAATCCTCGCCATGCCGATTCCCGATATTGAACCTTCTCATATTATTTAGGTTTGGTATCTAATTAAAAAAAGGAGCTATCAAATGATAGCTCCTATGCTGTTTTGCATGAATTACATTGTTCTGCCCGGATAAACTTCCAAAGCATGCTTCAGAACTTCTATTGCATTCTTGAGGTCTTCGATCTTGAGTACGTATGCAACGCGAACTTCGTTCTTGCCAAGCCCAGGAGTATTGTAGAAACCAGTTGCAGGAGCAACCATTACGGTCTGTCCGTTGTACTGGAATTCTTCGAGCATCCATTTTGCGAACTTGTCTGAATCGTCGATAGGAAGCTTAACTACTGTGTAGAAAGCGCCCTTAGGATTCGGGCAATATACACCTGGAATTTCGTTCAAGCCCTTAACCATAAAGTTACGACGAGCAATGTATTCTTCGTAAACTTCGTGGAAGTACTGGTCAGGAGTATCAATTGCAGCTTCGGCAGCTACCTGACCGAATGACGGCGGACAAAGACGAGCCTGTGCAAACTTTGTTGCAGTAGCAATAACTTCCTTGTTCTTTGTTACCATGCAGCCAACGCGTACACCGCACATGCTGTAACGCTTCGATACCGAATCCATCATGATTACATTCTGCTCGATTCCAGGAATGTGCATTGTAGAGAAGTGCTTGTGACCATCGTAGCAGAATTCACGGTAAACCTCATCAGCATAGAGGTAAAGGTCGTGCTTTTTTACGATTTCTGCCAACTGCAAGAGTTCTTCCTTTGAATAAAGGTAACCAGTCGGGTTGTTAGGATTGCAGATTACAATACCCTTGGTCTTAGGTGTGATAACCTTCTCGAATTCATCGATTGACGGAAGTGCGAAATCGTTCTTTATGCTTGATGTGATAGGCTTAATAACAACGCCAGCCTGCATTGCAAAACCATTGTAGTTTGCGTAGAATGGTTCCGGAACAATAACCTCATCACCGAGGTTGAGAGTTGTCATAAAAGCAAAAACAATTGCTTCTGAACCACCAGTTGTAATAAGCATATCGTTTTCAGTAACGTCGATGCCAATCTTCTGGTAGAAAGCAGCCAATTTCTTTCTGTAAGAAATATTACCTGCGGTATGGCTGTATGCTATAACCTTGTCGGTCATGTTCTTTACTGCCTCCAAAGCTACTTCTGGAGTCTTAATATCTGGCTGACCGATGTTGAGATGATAAACCTTTACACCTCTTGCCTTTGCTGCGTCTGCGTAAGGAACGAGCTTACGAATTGGCGACGACGGCATGTTTTTTCCTTTTTCTGATATCTGTGGCATATCTTTTTAATTTATAATTTATTGTATTAAAACTTTTTACTTCTTGCTTTGCTTTACTTCTTCTGGCTTTGCTTCCTTAACTTGCGGATTAGCAGACTTTTTTGTATTATCAATCTCGTTGACCTTTTTGTCAGCCGGAGTAACCTTTACATCGTTTGCATTGGGAGCAACTATTGTACCCCTGATTTCCAACTGAATAGGATTTTCGTTACCTTCGATAAAAACCTTTATGGTCTTTGTGAACTTACCAATCCTATTGCTGTCGTATTTTACCTTTATCGAACCTTTTTTCTTCTTTGCTATCGGTTCCTTGGGCCAGTCGGCTGCAGTACAACCACACGATGTCTTTACATTCGTGAGAGTAACGGGCTTCTTGGTCACATTCTTAAATGTGAAAACGCAACTTGCATCGCCACCTTTTTCTATTGCACCGAAATCGTGTACCAGCTTATCAAACAAAATGTCCGAACGCTTTTCAACATTTTCGGACTGGTTATTTTCCTTATTTACCTTCTTTGGAGCATTCTCCTGCGAAAATGCCATACCCGCAATCAACATGATTGCAACAATAAAAAGTATCCTTTTCATGACTATAATTTTTTACAAAGGTAGAGTAAATTTTGATTCAATGATTCAAAAATTCAAAAATTCAATTCTGATAATTTGACAATTTGATAATTTGATAATTAGATGATTCGATTGGATTGTTTCTGAACTTATAGGCAACCTGGCTTACAAGCTAACGGTCTCACAGTCTAGCAGCCTGTTAGCCTTTTTGCCTGCTAGCCTTTTAGCCTTCATTATCTCAGTCTTACCTTGGAGCCTTCGACTGGCTGAACGCCTTGCTCCCAACCGTTCTTCTTGTACAGCTTGTTTATCTTGACGGCATATTTCTGTGAAATGTCGCGCATGGTTTCGCCACGCTCAACCACGTGAACAGTATATTTCTTCTCGGCCTTGTTGCGCTTTGGCTTCAGGTATATAACCTCGCCTGCCTGAATTGTATATTTCTTAGGCAAATCGTTGTACTTGGACAATTCCCAAGGAGCCATTCCCAATTTGCGCGACAAAACCTGAATGTCCATTGCGTACTTCAATACTATGTAATCCGTATTGTTGTTCGTTCCCAATGAATATTCCGACATGCTAAGTTCAAAGCCATTCGATGTATAATACCTTGTAGGTTTCTTGTCGACAGAAGTTCCTTCTTCGTTTTCGGCAACTGCTACAATATTCGAAGTAACCGATACCGGCACAAATGTTCCCGAATCGTACTGCGCCAAGTTATATTTTTCAATGATTTCTATAAGACGAGTAGCGTATGTGGGACTTGTAGCATAACCGGCTTTTTTCAGCCCTGTTGCCCAGCCCTTGTAATCCTTCACGTCAAGCTTGAACAACGATGCATAGCGCTGGTTGTTGCGCAGAAAGTCGGAATGGTCGCGAAACGACTCCGAAGCATTATGATACATACGGAAGCATTCATTCTTAGCATCATCGTCAACATACATTTTACCACCAGTCCAGTCGGAATGGCACTTTATGCCAAAATGGTTGTTACCTTTTATAGAAAGTTGAGATGTTCCACTGCCCGATTCCAATATGCCCTGTGCCAAGGTGATACTAGCCGGCACGCCTGTCCTGCCCATTTCCTCGACAGCAATCTGACAATACTTATTTATGTACTCCTCCTGCACCGACTGCGAAAAACACATCGGCACAAACATAAACATTATCACTATTATCAGCAGACTTCTCATCTCGCAGTTTTTAGGATTGTAAAAGTAAATATGCAACATGTACCACAATTCGCCATTGCAAACAAAATATCAACAATTCAAAGTTGAAACCCAAAGAAGCCCAACGCTCTACCACAACGAATTAAAATCTTTTTATAAATTTGCATTATGAAATTGTCGCTCTACATATCGCTTTTAATAATCAGTCTGCTTGCGTTCTCATCGTGCAACAGCAACAAGAGCATGACTACAAGCGACATAGCAAATACTGAAGTAATAACGCCATGTTCCGAATACGGAGAATCCGACAAGGCTTTCTTCCGTGCCTGCGCAAGTGCGACATCCAGCAGCATAAGCCTATCACGAGACAAAGCCATCAACCAAACAAGAACACAATTAGCACAAAAGATTATTGACAAAACAAAATCGGCAGGAGCCAAATATTCATCAGAACACAAAAATACCGACAATAAAACCTTTGAAACAGTTGCCAACGATGCAGTTGAAACGCTTCTAAAAGACCTGTCGCCAACTTGTGAAAAATATAGCGAGACAAATGGCAGATACACCACGTACATAGCAGTTGAAATTGAAAGAAGCAAAGCATTAGAAAAGATAAACTCACTGCTAACCAGTCGCATACAAGGATTCGATGCAGAAACTTTCACACTTTTTTTCAACGAATAGGATTTCGCAACAAAATTTTGCTCATTTCAAGGCAAAAAACTACTTTTGTATTGTCTAATTTAAAACGGCACGATCATGATTGTACTGACACTTGATGCTGGCGGAAGCAAATTCGCATTTTCAACAATAAAGGACGGAAAGTTCATTGGTGAAACAAATAAAATCCCATCCAACAGCCACGATTTGGACTTATGCCTAAAAGGTATGATTGATGGTTTCAAGCAACAGCAAGAACTTGCTGATGGACCTATAGATGCCATAAGCTTTGCATTCCCCGGTCCTGCCGACTACCGTCAGGGCATTATCGGTGACACCGAAAACCTGAAAGGGTTCCGCGGTGGTGTTCCACTGAAGGCTATGCTCGAGGAAATTTTCAAGGTGCCAGTTTTCATCAACAACGATGGCGACCTGTATGCATACGGAGAATCGCTTGCTGGTTCGTTGCCACTCATAAATGCTGAACTTCAGAAAGCTGGCAACCCGAAAAAATATAGGAATGTCGTCGGTCTTACAATAGGTTCGGGCTTCGGCGGCGGTTTCGTACACGACAAGATGCTCATAGGTGGCGACAATGTTACGGCTTGTGAAATATGGAAAATGTCCAACCGTCTTGACACCTCACGCAGTTGCGAAGAACTTATTGCGATACGCTCGCTACGAAGATTTTACGCAGAATATGCCAATATCCCATTCGATGAAACGCCAATGCCTCGCGAAATATACTACATTGGGAAAGGTGTCGAAAAAGGAGATATGATGGCTGCAAAAAAGGCATATTTCCACATGGGCGAATGTCTGGGCGACGCCATAGCAAACATGCTTACAATTTTCGACGGAATTGTTGTAATAGGCGGTGGCGTTTCGAAAGCCAAGGATCTTATTATTCCTGGCGTCGAAAAAGAACTAAAGCACAACTACGCCACAATATCGCGCATCACCCAGAATGTATACTGTCTTAACGACAAAAACCAACTATCGGAATTCGTAAGATCGGAAAGCAAGACGATAAAAGTTCCATTTTCCGACAAGACAGTCGAATACTCATCAACGCCAAAGTGCGGTTACCTGTTTTCTTCATTCGACACCAGCATGATGATTAATATAGGTGCATACCACTATGCGAAGGAAATGCTGAAGTGAAAATCGGCGCAATATTGCGCCGATTTTCACTTCTGTCCTGCGTAGTACTCAGCCACTTTCTGGCAATATGATTTAGTTATGCGTTTGCACCCATCCGAGATATTTTCAGGATAAAAAGCATCTGAATCGCCTGAATACCATACGCTCTCATCTGCATTAATAAATGAAAATCCACGACCAAATGTAGAAAATGCTGTCGGGCAATGATTGCCAAAAATATTCTCGCTAAACGGAAATTCGGCATGCTCAACGCCTAAAGCGGAAAGCAATGTCGCCGAAATATCAGCCTGGTCGCATGGCAAATCACAAACAAACGACTCATTGAGCGCGCCGCCCAACCATTGCATCACAATGTGGCTCTTGTCCAAACTCTGCCAATTCTGCGAACGGAACAACCGTCCATGATCCGACACCAATATCACAAGCGTCTTGTCCCATACTGGCGACTGCTGCATGTTCTCCAGAAAAACATTCAGGCATGAATCTGTATAATAATAGGCGTTCATGCTCCGCGAAAGTTCATCATCGGTACCATACGGCGACACCGGCGCATCAAATGGCTCATGGCTATTAAGCGTGAAAAGTATTGAAACCGAACCTGCGCCCACATTCTGGACATGGGAGAAAAATTCATCAAACATACACTCGTCATCGTAACCCCACGAAGCTTTTCGGCAATCAAGATGCAAGTTTTTTTGCGAAACAACCTCCACCCCATTCTGGCGGAAATACGAGTTCATGTTTGCAAAATTGGCATCACCGCCGTAATAGAACGAAAAATCATTGTAACCATTATCTGCAAGCTTGAGCAAAAGCGATGGCATCTGTTGCGACTTTTCAGGGAACTTAATCACCGAATAGTCGGGTAACGATGGCGTTCCGCTGAAAATTGACGCTATTCCGCGAACACTTCTGTCGCCCGATGCATAACAGTTGCTGAAGAAAATACCCTTGTCGCGCCACGAAACCAACTTTGGAGTAACACTTTCTGCTGGATTGTCGTAGCACATTGCCGTCCATGTGAAGCTTTCGAGAAGCACAAAGACAATCTGCTCTGGCTTTTCTCGCAAAATCTTCTTTCCATTAAACGGATTGGCAGTTGTATCCGATGGAATATCAAAAGCTTCATCGTAATACATGTATTTCTCAAAATCAGCATCGCTAGCAAAGAAATAACTTCCGAAATTCCAGTAAACATTTATTGCCGAATGGTTTGCAAATGAATTGTCGCAAAAATATACAGTCCCAACATTTATTGGCGCCGTACCGACTCCTCCTCGTGCTAGTATCACCAAAAGACCTGCGACAGCAATGAACAACAATGAATATAACTTTTCGGGAATCAAACTTTCATACAATTTTCGCGTGAACAGCCTATACAAAAAGAAAAGTCCAACTGTAATCAATATCGCTACAACCAACAAAATCACAATCCTCAATATTGGCGTTGATGCAAAGACTAGTTCCGGATTGCTAAAATATTGCAGCACCGATGCATCTATCCTGAATTGCCACGAGCGATAAACCTCTGCATCGCCAACCGCAATCAGAGATATCGCGCACAACATCAAGCCAGTAAGCACGCCCATGAACACATTGAAAGCTTTCTGCGACTTTACAAACGAAAAAAGAATGAAAAACGGCACAAGAAATATACCTATATAAGCAATCGCCGACAAATCCATGCGCAATCCATGCAACATGGCGCTGAAAAACTCGGGTACAGAACACGAAAAACCATTCGCAAGGTTGAATAGCATAAAAAATACGCGCATCAGTTCAAAGGCAATCAGCCAAAACAACAGATACACAATAAATAATATGCCACGCCTAAAGTTTTTCATCGGGGACAATTATCTAAACAATCTTATAATAGTTGCAAAGCATTACCATTATTTTGCCGAATATTGAAAATTTCAAGGCACAAAATTAAGACAATTTATGACTTCAAAACAAATTACTTTAAATGCAGATAAAAAAAAGGAAACACATTAATGAATTCTGGGAATAATAATAAAATGTACACACTCAACTAAAAATAATTTGTTCATTTAATAACAAAAGCATACTTTTGTGAAAAATAATATACCGAAAGTTATGAGTTACGAAGCAATGAAACAGGCATACAATGCACTTACTGCCGAGCAGCAAGCAATAGTTTATAACCTTACCATTTCGCTTATGCATCTCAATGCAAGGTTTGACATCCAAGCACCCCAAAAGCGCACATTCGGACAGTTCGCGGGTCGCGCCAAAGCCATATTTGCTGACGATTGGGAAATGACAGAAGATGAATTATGCTCGCTATGAAATACCTAATCGACACGCACATATTGATATGGCTCGCTGTATCTCCTGAAAAAATCTCGAGAAATGTTTTTGAGATTGTATGTAATCTTAATAACGAAATTTATATATCAACCGTCAGTCTGTGGGAAATTGCAATCAAACTTTCAATTAAAAAACTTAATTTGGATGGACTAGGAATCAAAGATTTAGTCGAAATATGCGCAATGCAAAATATAGGCATTGTAGAGTTGCCCATATCTGCGGTTACTCAATACCGACGACTGCCATTAAAAGACAATCACCGCGACCCATTTGACCGAGCATTGGTATCATTGTGCATTTCTGATGGTTATACTCTTCTATCTCACGACAATAAAATCGCACAGTACCAATCTGACGGATTACAATATATATCATAAAAATCTGAACCACTGGGATTGTACAAAAAACTATAGTACAAGCAAACTCAAAAGACACATATTAGGAAACCCTTCCTTTTTTATGCGAAGACGCACAACATCAACAACATAAATATCAATATGTTATAAACAACAAATGGATTTTACCACTAATCCGTTAAGCGCCAACACAATAAAAAAATCGTCACTTCGTTAATTTAACACAAAAGTGTTGATAAAAACCAGTTTCACAAAGGTTTCGTAATGAATTAGGAGATACTTTTGCAAACGATAAAAAATAAATAAACGCAAGGAATATGTTGCTATTGGATGACACGATTAACGCAGTTGCGGCAAGCGAAACCGCAGCAGAAGTTGTTGAAAAGGGCGCTGCTAGCCAGTCGTACTGGGACTTGGCAATACAGGGCGGATGGATAATGATTGTTCTCGCAGTTTTGTCGGTGCTTGCAATTTACATATTTATCGACAAGTATTTGGCTGTGAAAAAGGCTGGCAAGAATCAGGACGGATTCATGCAGAACATCAAGAATTACATCAAGGAAGGAAAGATTGACAATGCAATTGACAGCTGCCGCAATAATGACAGCCCAATTTCGAGAATGATAGAAAAAGGTCTGCAACGCATCGGTCGTCCTCTCAACGATGTCAACACTGCAATCGAAAATGTCGGCAAGCAGGAAGTCGCAAAGCTCGAAAAGGGTCTTGCACTTCTCGCAACAATAGCCGGTGGTGCTCCAATGATCGGTTTCTTCGGAACAGTAACCGGTATGGTTCAGTCATTCTCATCAATGGCTGCCGCTGGAAACGCTCTCGAAATTAAAGACCTTGCTGGAGGTATCGAAACTGCTCTTGTAACAACAGTCGGCGGTCTTTTCGTTGGTATCATCGCCTACTTCGCATACAACATCTTGGTTGCAAAGGTCAACAACTTGGTAAACGACCTCGAATCCAAGACAACAGAATTTATGGATGTATTGAACGAACCCGCATAAACTGACAAACCATGAGCCTTAGGTCGAGAAATAAGATTAGTTCGGAATTCAGCATGTCGTCAATGACCGACATTGTGTTCCTGTTGCTCATCTTCTTCATGGTAACATCAACTATGATTGCACCGAACGCACTGAAATTGTTGCTTCCATCAAGCAACAACCAGACACAGGCAAGCCCGTTGGCATCGGTCTCAATCAAGGACAACCAGAACGGCACTTACACCTACGCTGTCGGCACAACCATAATGCCATTCGAGAATCTGGAAACAGCACTTGTAAAGGAAATGGCAGAAAAGAGTGATGAAGCATACGTTTCGTTGCATGTCGACAAGTCGGTGCCCATGGAAGAAGTGGTTAAGATAATGAACATCGCAAAGAAACACGAATACAAACTTATATTGGCAACGCAACCCGGAGAATAATGAACTATTTCATGCAGCATAAGGAAGCTTTTATCGGTTCTGCAATATTTGTTATTGCGGTACTGCTTTTCCTTTTGCTCTGCGGGCTGAAGATGCCGGATCCCCCATTAGTGGAGGAATGCATACTATTAGACTTTTCAACTCCTACAGAGGAGTCAACATTACTTGATACCAGAGGTGGCGGCGGAAATCCCAACGCAGGAGCATCGACCGCTAATGCAACTACAAGCAATCAAAATACCTCTACACAAAACTCAAATTCAAACTCAAACTCAAATCCCAGCGTCGAATCTCAGGCCTTCGAGGATGCTGCGCCCCTCCCATCAGGTAATGATAGCAAAAGTGAAACAACAGAAAACACTGAACCAACCCCGACCTCGAAGACTGAAGGTCGTGTCAACTTTGGCGGACTTGCAGGTGGAAGCGGTTCGGGCTCAAGCGGAAGCGGTTCGGGCAGCGGCAACCCTGGTTGGGGTGGCGGAACTGGCTCGGGCGGCGGAAGCGGAACTGGTCCCGGCGGTATCGGCGGAAGCATAGGCAACCGCAAGGTTACCAAAGTTTTGCCCGAAAACAAGGACAATATGACTGGAACAGTAAAACTCAAGATAACTGTCAACGAAAAAGGAATCGTAGAAACAGCAGAACCAGCTAGCGGAACAACATGCAGCGAATGCGTACCTTTCGCAATCAAGGCCGTCAAGCAATGGAAATACGAAGCAAAGCCAGGAAGCGGTACGCAGACAGGAATTGTCACAGTTGAATTTAAACTGAAGTAATCCCATGAAAACAACAAGATTTGAAATTATTATCGCACTGATAATAAGTGTTTTGTTGTGCAATTCATGCAAACGCGAAAATGGATTCACCATAGATGGGCAAATTTCAAACTGCAACAACTGCAACATTGTACTGGAAAAGCTTTCGCCGATGAAAATCGATACAGTTGCAACTGCCCATGCAGGATTCAACGGAAAATTTACCATTACCTACAACGATAGCATACGACATTTGTACAGGCTACGAATGAACAACGCAACACCAATACATATTTGTGCCGCCAATGGCGAAAAAATATCATTATCGGCAGACTACAACAATATAACCGACTATTCAATATCTGGCACAACAGATTGCGAAGAATTGAAGCGACTGAATGTCAAGATGATAGAAAGCACACAAAAGGTCGAGGAACTGCGAAGTACGGTAAGCCAGCAATTCGGAATAGACAAGGTCAGCCTCGAAAAAAGCAACCTCATTGCCGACAGCTTATACCAAAGCGACAAGCTATTCATTACAAACTTCATAAAGAAAAACCACGAGTCTCCGATAATATATTTCGCTCTGCACCAATATGTTTCTACCACGCCGATAATGCAACTTCCTGCCGACTACGAAACCTATAAGTATGTACTTGAGGAAATGAAAGCCCACAATCCCGACCTTGAAGAAACGCGCTACCTTGAGTCGGAAGTAAAGCGGTTCGAGTTGCAACAAGAACAACAGAACCGGCAATATGTAAACCTTTCTGAAGGTTCCAATGCACCAGACTTTTCCATGCCTAACCAAAATGGTGACATAACAAGACTAACCGACTTCAACGGCAAAGAAATTACCTTGTGCTTCTGGGCATCGTGGGACAAGAAATCGATAAAGGAAGTGCAAAACTACCTTGCCCAAAACAACGGCAGGACAACAATCCTCATATCCCTCGACACCAACCGCGAACAATGGCTTCAGGCAATAAAGTTCCACAAATTAGGCAATGCAACAAACCTCTGCGACTTCAAGTCATTGGAAAGCATAACCGCCAAATTATACGGAATAAAAACTATTCCTACATTTGTGGAAATATCGGGAGAACAAAAAATTGAAACGATTCGATGATTCGAAAATTTGAATTACGTGGGAAAAAAAATCTATATACAATCGCGTCATGGCGTGATTCCTCTTGTACTGAGACGCAACTCATTGCGTCTCAGAAACGCCACAGGCATTCAAAAAATCGTAATTCGTAAATCGTAATTTTCATTATCTTTGGCACACGGATTGCCCATATATGGTGCGCGATTAAAAATTAAGAATTAAGTGCCATTTTGACATATTTTTTATGAACAAATTTGACGACTATAGATTGATGTCCGACATGGAAGAAGGCGAAAGCATTATTCCTATTTTTACGGATGTAATAAAGAAAACTGATGATTTAAAGGACTTTCCAGAATTTCTGCCGATTCTTCCGCTTAGGAACTCGGTGTTATTTCCAGGAGTCGTACTGCCAATAAACATTGGTAGAGAAAAATCCTTCAAACTAATACGCAACATACAGAAAACCACAAGGATTTTCGGTGCATTGTCGCAAATTGACGCCGAGGTGGAAGATCCCCAATACTCCGACCTACACAAAATCGGTACGGTAGCCGAAATTTTGAAGGTTATCGAAATGCCCGACAACACCATTTCGGTTATAATACAGGGAAAATCAAGGTTTGAAGTGCTTGAATACACAAGCGATGACCCGTATTTCACTGCAAGAGTGCGCTATTTGAAGGAATCTCCAGATGTTCGCAACGACAACGATATGGATGCCATAATATCCTCAATAAAAGACATTTCAATAAAGATTGTCCGCATGTCACAAAATGCTCCTGGGGAACTGGCATTTGCCCTGAAAAACATCGACAATGCAACTTTCCTAGTAAATTATATTGCGACAAACTGCAATTGTACCAACGATGAAAAACAGTCGCTCCTTGAAACAAACGAACTGAAACAAAGAGCAATAAGTCTTCTTCGCCTGCTCAACGAGCAAAAGCAGTTTCTTGACTTGAAAAACGAAATTCAAGGCAAGGTAAAGAAGGACATGGATAAGCAACAGCGCGAATATCTTCTTAATCAACAGATTAAAACCATACAAGAAGAACTTGGCGGTTCCCCTTACGAAAAGGAAATAGCTGAACTGCGCGAAAAAGGCAATAAAAAGAAATGGAGCAAGGAAATCGCCGAAGTCTTTGAGGCAGAACTGAAAAAACTTGAACAGCTAAACCCGATGTCGGCCGAATTCTCGGTGCAGATGAACTATGTTCATGTATTTGTCGATTTGCCATGGAACGAGTACACAAAGGATAATTTCAACCTTAAACATGCGCAGAAAGTCCTTGACCGTGACCATTTTGGACTTGACGAAGTTAAAGACCGTATACTCGAACACCTTGCTGTTCTGAAACTTAAGGGCGACCTGAAATCGCCAATTCTATGTCTCTATGGCCCTCCGGGAGTCGGCAAGACATCACTTGGCAAAAGCATAGCTGACGCACTTGGCAGAAAATATGTCAGAATGTCACTTGGTGGACTGCACGACGAATCAGAAATTCGCGGACACCGCCGTACATATATTGGTGCTATGCCTGGAAGAATTTTGCAGAACATCAACAAGGCAAAATCTTCAAACCCAGTGTTCATCCTCGATGAAATCGACAAGGTTGGAAACGACTACAAGGGTGATCCATCATCGGCATTGCTCGAAGTGCTTGACCCGGAACAAAATACCGAATTCCACGACAATTTCCTCGACCAAGAGTATGATTTGTCGAAGGTAATGTTCATAGCAACAGCAAACAACGTTTCGACCATAAATCCTGCTTTACGCGACAGAATGGAGATGATTGAAATAAGTGGCTACATAACCGAGGAAAAGTTGGAAATTGCCAAGCGCCACCTCATTCCGAAGGAATTTGACAACCACGGAATCAAGAAGTACAAAATCAAGGTTGACGATTCTGCTGTGCTGAAGATTATCGAGGACTACACACGCGAATCGGGAGTTCGCTCACTCGACAAGCAGATCGCTAAACTGGCTCGCCGTCTGGCAAAAGCCATCGGAATGAACGAAAAATACCCCAAAACCATTACTGCTGAAAACCTTGAAACATTCATCGGCAAACCTCTATTCCACCGCGACATGTACGAAGATCAAGAATATGCCGGCGTGGTTACAGGTCTTGCATGGACGGCTGTAGGTGGCGAAATCCTATACATCGAAACTAGTCTTTCGGCGGGCGATGGCAAAATGACACTCACGGGCAACCTCGGCGATGTAATGAAGGAATCGGCAAAACTGGCTATGGAATATGTAAAAGCCCATGCCGATGTTTTGGGAATTAAGCCTGAAGTTTTTGACAAGTGGAACATTCACCTGCATGTACCAGAAGGAGCAATTCCAAAGGATGGTCCATCTGCTGGCATTACAATGGCAACGGCTATAGCATCGGCATACACACAGCGCAAAGTGAAATCGCACATTGCAATGACCGGCGAAATTACCCTGCGCGGAAAAGTTCTGCCTGTTGGTGGAATCAAGGAAAAGATACTTGCAGCAAAACGCGCAGGAATCACCGAAATAATACTTTCGCGCGATAACGAGAAGGACATCAACGACATAAAGCCAGTTTACCTCGATGGAGTTGAATTCCATTATGTTGACACGGTTTCCGATGTATTCAAACTTGCCATTACTGACAAAAAGGTAAAGAACGCTAAAAAACTTATTGAAGAATAATGCAACGCAAACGCACCGACATAGACCTGATGGCTCCAGTAGGCTCATACGAGTCGCTGATGGCTGCAATACAGGCAGGTTCAAACTCTATTTACTTTGGCATTGAGCAACTTAATATGCGTGCACGCTCGTCAAACAATTTCACTTTCGACGACCTGCGCAACATTGTTTCGATATGCGAGGAGCACAATGTCAAGACTTACCTCACCGTCAATACCATTATCTACGACGAGGAAATGGAAAAGATGCACAAAGTTGTGGATGCTGCAGCAGAAAACCATGTTACAGCCATAATTGCTTCCGACATAGCAGTTATGCAGTATGCACGCAGCAAAGGCGTTGAGGTTCATGCATCAACTCAGTTGAACATTTCCAACATTGAGGCGGTTACATTTTTTGCACAATTCTGTGATGTGATGGTCACCGCACGAGAACTTTCGCTCGACCAAGTGAAATACATCACCGATCAGATTCGCCAGCGAGACATCCGCGGACCAAAGGGCGAACTCGTCAAGATTGAAATCTTCTGTCATGGTGCATTGTGTATGGCCGTTTCTGGCAAATGTTACCTAAGCCTCCACGAATACAACCACTCTGCCAACCGAGGCGCTTGCCTGCAAGCATGCCGCAGGGCTTACCGCGTTACCGACATCGAAAGTGGCGATGAACTCGAAATAGACAACAAGTACATTATGTCGCCAAAAGACTTGTGTACAATCGGTTTCGTGAACAAAATCATCGATGCAGGCGTAAGCGTACTGAAAATTGAAGGTCGCGCCCGCTCTTGCGAATATGTAAAGACGGTTGTGGAATGCTACGACCAAGCCCTGAACTCATGCTTTGATGGGACCTACGATCGCGAAAAGATTGATGGCTGGAAAAAACGCTTGGAAACGGTTTTCAATCGTGGATTCTGGGACGGATACTATCTCGGTCAACGACTTGGCGAATGGTCGGAAGTATATGGTTCACGTGCAACCAAGACTAAAGTATATCTTGGCAAGGTGCTCAATTTCTTCTCGAAAATCAATGTTGCAGAAATCAAACTCGAAACCGCCGAAGAACTGAATGTCGGTGATGAAATCCTGATAACAGGCACAACTACAGGCGCATTGCAACAAACAGTAGAAGAAATCCGCGAAGACTTGAAACCAGTGCAAAAGGTTGTACAAGGTTCGCTGTTCTCTATAAAGACCAACGATATTGTCCGCCGTGGCGACAAACTATATAGAATTGTTGACACTCAATTTGCAAGTTGCGAGTAATGGAAATCTGCATCCACGACCTCTGGAACGAATACGAACTCATTGACTGCGGCAATGGTCGCAAACTTGAGCGTTTCGGCGAAATTACCCTCATCCGTCCCGAAATAACCGCCACAGGCAAACCTCATCTTTCCGAAACACAATGGAAGGAAATGGCGAATGCCGAATTTGTGGAAACATCAAAGAACTCGGGCAAATGGAATATTTTCAAGCAAATTCCAGAAACATGGCAGATGTTGTACAATTCGCCATCGGGAATACGGCTTATCGCCGAACTTTCCCTCACCACCTCCAAACATATCGGCATTTTTCCCGAACAAGTCATCAACTGGCAGTTCATCGAACGCGAAAGTGTGAACTTTGGACACGAGAGTTTTCTCAATTTGTTCGGCTACACTGGATTATCCACAGTTTTCGCATCAAACTTCTTCGACAAGGCAACTCATATCGATTCCATACGCAAGATGGTTGAATGGACTCGTCACAACGCTGAATGTTCTGGCAGAAGCAACATACGTCTCATAACCGAAGATGCACAAAAGTTTGTAGAACGCGAAATCAAGCGTGGCAACAAATACGACGGCATCATACTCGACCCACCAGCAATTGGAAGCGGTGCAAAGAACGAAAAGTGGATTTTCGATGAAATGATCGAAAATCTGCTAACAAATGTAAGCCAAATTGCAAAACGGAAATCATTTGTAATAATGAACCTTTACACGCACTCCGTTTATGGCATGGATATCCGCGAACTTCTGCACAAGTGCTTCCCACATCACAACATCGTTATGTGCGAGGAAGTTAAAGGAATATCAAAATTTGGAGGGAAAATAAGCCACGGTATGTTTGTGTGGATGAAATCTTGCTAAGTTTTGGATATTCAAAACAATTTGTTATTTTTGCCCCAACATTGTAAATTTAACATGAAAAACATACTTCAAACAATAATTATATCATTAATCCTAATATTGATATTAATACCTAGTTGCATAATTATTGAATATCACCCTGAGCATGATAAAGGAAGATATATGGGTATATGGGCAATAATGGAATCCGACTCAAAAATAATAAAGGATGACCTAACAATCAAAACATCTATAAATGACTTGGATTATCACGAAATAATAACAGATAACAACAATCAGATATTGAGCGATAAAACATGGACTATCGGAATTGATACAATAGAAAACGGACACGGAAGGTTCTTCAAGGACTGTGATTTGAATTTCTATGACGAAAATACTATTTACAAAATGTTCATATACAAACATATAGACACTGTTGAGAACACAGATACAATAATTATAACAACTGTAAAGAAGAGATATGAAGGGGATTGGCAGATTTATAAAAAGGAAAATCGCCATGATAAGACCAAGATAGTGTTTACGATAAACCACACAGACATTGACACATGCCATGCAAAATATACATCAGACGGATTCGTTGAAGACGAAGTAATTCACAATGGCTGCTGGGGCAGTGGTGTTTGGACTTACGAAGTTGAAAAAATTAAAGGAGGTCTTAAACTTTCTGGAACGTTTGAGAATGAAAACGAATACGGATACGAGAACCTTGTGCTAAAGAAATCTTTTTAGCATGCACACTAACACTAATTAAAGCATAACATAAGTGTGAAGGAAGTAAATTTGATAGATAGTTTGTGTGGTTGAAAAATGCCTAATTGATAATCATAATCTTCTCCAAAAGCATTATCTTCGCAAAAAAATGTATATGAATAAAGTAAGAGAAATTCCCATAGAAGAATTCTTCCGCAATTCGGAAAAATCATCGTTTGACATTTCGCCGGATGGCAAACATATTTCGTACATGGCTCCATACAAGTCGAGAATGAACATTTTTGTAAGTGGCATCGACTTGGCAGAACCGCATCAGGTAACTTTCGAGGAAGAACGCGATGTGGCCGGCTACATGTGGGCAAACAACAACCGCATCCTTTTCATGAAGGACGATGGTGGAGATGAGAATTTCCAGCTTTATGGTGTTGATGCCGATGGCTCCGATATGCGTCCATATACCAAGATGAAAGGCGTACGCACTCACATTCTTGACGACCTCGAAGAAATTGACGATGAGATTCTTATAGAGACCAACCAGCGTATTCCGGAGATTTTCGACCCGTACAGACTAAACCTTAAAACAGGCGAAATGACAATGCTTGCCGAAAATCCGGGCAATATTCAAGCGTGGATGACCGACCATGACGGAAAACTGAGAATCGCCTACTCTATCGTTGATGGCGTAAATCAGGAAATGCTATACCGCGATACAGAGGACGAAGAATTCCGTCCCGTCATAAGGACATCATTCCGCGAGGATGTTTCGGCAATCGTCTTCACTGCCGACAACAAGAATGTATATGCAATTACCAATCTCGGTCGCGACAAGTCGGCACTTGTACTGATGAATCCAGCTACAGCCGAAGAACTTGAGGAAATCTTCACCAACGATCGCTACGATATTTCTGGCGTTGGATGGTCGAACCTTCACAAAAAGCTGACGGCAGTTTCGTATGCTGGTCACAAAGATACGGTACGGCATTTCTTTGATGCCGAAGCAGAACGCATCAACACAAGGCTTACCGCAGCCTTCCCCAACCATAAGTTTGGCACCGCCGCCACCAACAAAGCAGAGGACATGAGGATAATCTATGTTGGCAACGACCGCACCCGTGGCGCATACTACCTATACGATGTCAAGGCCGACAAACTCAGCAAGATAGCCGATTTGTCCCCATGGCTAAAGGAAGACGAATTATCGCCAATGATTCCTGTGGTTTACACTTCGCGTGACGGTTTGCAAATAGAAGCCTACTTGACTTTGCCAAACGGCTATTCGCTTGAGACAGCAAAAGGACTTCCTACCATCGTTATCCCTCATGGCGGACCTTGGGCACGCGACTATTGGGGCTACGATTCTGAAGTGCAATTCCTCGCAAATAGAGGTTATGCCGTATTTCAAATGAATTTCCGCGGTTCTACTGGCTACGGACGCAAGTTCAAGGAACTGTCGTACAAACAATGGGGGCAAACCATGCAAGATGACATTACCGATGGCGTTATGTGGCTGATTGACAATGGTTATTCCGACCCGAAACGTATTGCAATATATGGAGGAAGCTATGGCGGATATGCAACCCTGCAAGCACTGGTAAAAACGCCAGAGCTTTTTGCCTGCGGTGTTGATTATGTTGGTGTATCAAATCTATTTACCTTCATGAACACCATTCCGCCATACTGGAAACCAATGCTGGAGATGATGTACGAGCAAGTCGGCGATCCCGAAACCGACAAGGAAATGCTTGCAGCCAATTCGCCAGCCTTGAATGCCGACAAGATTGTCCGTCCGCTATTTATTGCACAGGGAGCCAACGACCCACGCGTCAACAAGGCTGAATCAGACCAAATGGTAGAAGCTTTGCGCAAACGAGGCGTAGAGGTCGACTATATGGTAAAGGACAACGAAGGACATGGATTCCACAACGAGGAAAATAGATTTGAATTTTACCACGCAATGGAAAAATTCTTGAAGAAATACATGAAATAGGAAAAAGTAGGGGTTGTATTCAAGACAACCCTACTTTTTCCTTCTTTTATATCTCTCGACCATTGACTCAACGATTTCTTTCATTTGCTTTCGCAACGAAATAGGTTCCAAGACCTCGACTTGATTGTGCATATTGAGAAGCTCCTGAACCAATTCGTATGTTGGCTTAAGATTGTACTCGAAGATAGCATATTCATCGGTTGACTTCTTATGGTTCTCCTTTTGCGAACTATGCAATGGAAGCGAGCGCAAGTAGCAGTCGCGATAGCCATATTCTGGTCCTTTGAATGCCTTTAAAACAACATGCTCAACCTTACCACTGATTATACTTACACCTATTATGCTGTCAAATACTACTTCAGGATTATTGTTTGGAAATTTGAATTTCTTATCAGTACATTCTACATTGTTTATCCTATCGAGAGCATAGATACGAATTCCACGCTCTGACTTCGCAAGAACATACCAACGTTGTTTGTATAGCTTTACGCAATGCGGTTCAATTAGGAAATTGCTTTCCTCCTTTCCGAAGCCTTGATGCCAGATGTGTATTTTTCGCTGGTCACGAATCGCTTCTATCATGGTTGTCAAGAACTTTTGTCCAGATGGTATATTTTCGAGCAAAATGCGTTTTTTCAACTGCTGACTTTCGCAGACAAAGTTGTGCAACGACATTGAGTTTAGCAACCAAGTCTTGGTAGAATCAGACTGGCTATCGTCATTGGTTATGAAGTAGCAATATTCGCCACATCCTTCACATTCGATATCAATGCCAAAAATGTCGGCAATGTCGTTGATGTGTCTCAGGAAAGTACGCTTACTCAGTTCAAGTCCTCCGTCGCGTTCACTCCGTTGCCACGCATTATTTATATCCCTATATGTGACACGACCTCTTCTGCGGATAAAATCTATCAACCACACATAATTAGAAATCAATGATTTTGTATCCATTTTGCATTTACATTTCAATTTGTACTTGCAAACCTACAAAAAAGTTGCGACAAAAAATGACCGAAGTGTAAAAAAATAAAAGGCGAACTGAGAGTCCGCCCTTTAAAGAATGAGAGTAGAGTATATTTTTAATAAACTATAGTTACTGCACCCTTGTATGGTTCTTCATCATTGAACAGGTCGATTACATACATATATGTTCCAGCCGGAACGAAATGTCCTCTATAGCTTCCATCCCACGGCTCGGCATAGCCCTTTGACGAGAACAACTGCTGACCCCAACGGTTGAATATACGAACCTCGGCAGCTGGGAACATTTCTATGTTGACGATTTCCCATGTATCGTTTACACCATCTCCATTAGGAGTGAATACATTAGGAATACGCAAGCAGTCAACATCTACATCTGTCAAGACAACCGTCATGTCGGCAGACTTGCATTGATTTCCATCAACCACACTAACAACATACTCTCCTGCAGGAATGTTCTGCAGGTAAGAAACATCAGACCTGCTGTTGTTCAAGTTATACAAATACGGCTCAACACCGCCAACAACATTAACCATAATCTTACCTGTACGGCTATTCCTACAGAATGGATCTTCGGGAACAATATTCATTTCTATCGCATCGGGCTGCGATACAAGTACTGGTTCAGTTACATCACAATTGTTGTTATCAATTACATGCAACATATAATAACCAGCACTCAAATTATTGAATACGCTTACGGTAGACTGTTCAACTAAACCTTCGATCATGTAACGATATGGAAGGACACCACCTTCGGCAGCTACTTCGATACGACCATTCTTATCGCCATTACACTTAATTTCACTTACAGTTATATCAACATTTATAGCCTCAGGAGCATCAAGTGTTATTGTTCTAGCGACAGAACATCCAGCAGCATCAGAAATTGTTACTGAGTAAGTACCCATGCCAATACCCGAAATTTCGTTTTCGTTGGTAGAGTTGCTCCAGAAATATTCGTATGGCGCCATACCTCCAAATGCCGACACTACAATACTACCATCCCTAGAACCATGGCACAACGGTGCTTCGGAATAAATCTGAACATCCATTTCCTGCGGTGCTACAAGATTAACACCGGCCTGACCTGTACATCCCCAAGCATCGGTAACTGTAACCATATATACACCAGCAAAGAGGTTGTAAAGTTCAGGGGATACATTTCCAGTACTCCACGAATAAACAGCTGGCTGAGCAGCATTAGGACATACAGCAGCGACAGAACCATCGTTGAATCCGCTACAACTTATCGGTTGGGTAACAGATGCATTGACAGAAAGCATACCCTGCATCGAAATCTGGGCTTCGGCGCTTGCCATACATCCGTTTGCATCAATTACTGTAAGTCCGTATGCTCCAACTCCGAGGTTTTCATTTGTCATTTCCGTTACTCCATTCGACCATACATACGATTGATATGGCATTGTACCACCAATAATTGCAGCTGTCAATGCGCCCTGCGAAACACCGCAGTTAATGTCGCGTACGTTGATTGTTGGAACGAGTTCCGTAGGCTGAACAACCGCACATGGCAAAACAGCCGAGCAACCGCCATTATCGGAAACCGTTACCGAATATCCACCTGCTACAAGATTATGAGCCGTCATTCCAGTTTGTCCATCACTCCATTCGCAGAAGTATGGTGGATTACCGCCAACAGCTGTTACCGAAGCAGTAGTGCTACCACCATAGCACGATACGGTTCCAACGGTAACTTGCGGAACAAATTCAGGAGCCTGAGTTATCGTTATACTAGCTGTACCTTCACAACCGTTTGCACCTGTTACTGTAACCACATACGTATCGGCCGCATATACAGTAGTAGTAGCCGTTGTTGCATTATTTGACCACAAATACGATTGAACAACACCATTAGCCGTCAAATCAATCGATGTTACAACACAGTTAAGTTCTCTACCAGGAGCACTTACCACATTGACGACTGGAGCATCGAAATTCTCCTGCAATGTTATGCCTGCAGTCGACTCGCAATGGTTTGCAGAGGTTACTGTAACTATATATTGTCCACCTGCGGTCAAATCGCCATGATCGTCGCTACCGGTATAGTTGCTACTCCAAGCATATTCATACGGACCATCAGCACCACTTACTATCAATGTAATTGGAATACGAGGATTATTACAATCGAGTGTGTAAATATCTCCCAAACCATTATTAATAGTTACCTGTGGGGTCGCGTGATTATCTGTAATTGTTATGGATGTTGTTTCAATACATCCGTTGAATCCTGTTGCTGTAAGGTAATATTCGCCAGCAGTTACGAATGTATTGGTCTGCGATGCTGGGTTTGTTCCACCCGACCACATATATGATTGGGCATTGCCAACAGCAGTTACAGAAACTCTCGACTCAGCACAATTCAATTCCAATCCATTTGGAGTATCGAAATCATAAAGTGTAGGCGGCTCCATATTGCTATCAATATATATTTGAGCAGAAGCCGTACATCCGTTACGAGCTGTAACGACAACACTATAATAACCTGGCGAAGTTATATACTGCTCTGGACCACCGCCCCAGAAAGCATTGCTCCATGCAAAACTATATCCACCCTGGGCAATTATATGTATCGAATCCAAATTACATGTAAGAACATCTTCTCCTGTAATATTATCTATTCTTGCATCAGGAGGAGTAAAGTTGTCGAGAATCTCTATGCTAACCTCATTTTCACATCCGTTAATACCCTGAACAGTAACAGTATAAATACCAGACTGTGATATTGTTATGGATTGTGAGAAATCTCCATTATCCCACAGATAGGTACCTCCGCCAACTATATTGGCAGTCAAGTCAACAGTTCTGTGAGCACAATCAAGTGCAGGATATGATGGTGTTATCGATGCCTGCGGTACTGTAAAATCTTCGGTTATAACAACATACGCAGTATTTTGACAACCATTCACACCTGTTGCTGTCACATAATATGTACCTGCAGCAGTCAAATCAATTTCAGCACCTATGTGTCCGCCTGTCCATTGATACGAAACACCTGTTCCTGTAGCTGTTGCGTGAACAGAAGTTGCATTACAATCAATCTGGTTGAATCCACTTTCGTTTCTTATCGAAACAGTAGGTGGTGTAAGGTTTTCCGTAATAGTTACCGAGGTTACCGCCGTACAGCCATTTAATGCTGTTGCAGTAACAGTATAAACACCTGTACTTTCAACTATGTTTACAGCTTGATTAGGATCTAGGCCCCCCGACCATGCATAGCTAACTGCATCTCCTGTAGCTGTAAGTGTAAGATAAGATTGTGAACATGTAATATCAGTATTAGGAGCATTTATCTCCACATGCGGTCTGCCCATGGTTTCGGTTATATCTATATCAGCAGTAGCCGTACAACCATTATCTGCAGTTGCTGTAACAACGTATGTACCTATTGTTGTAAGTTCATTCGGTGCCTGGTTTGTGTATGAACCACCCGACCAACTATAGTAAACTACGCGATCTGAACCTACCGCTGTTACATTTATTGCAGAAACATCACATGTAAGAACCGTTGTGCCTGTGTTATTAGTTATAGAAACAGTTGGCGTTGCGAAATCTGATGTGATTTCAATCTGGTCGACAGATGTACATCCATTAGGTGCAGTTGCTGTTACATAATAAATAGCAGCTTCTGTGAAAGCGTTACCTGTACCTGTCAAGTTTTCACCACCAGACCACTGATAAATATCTGCATCTGTATCATCGATAAGAGAAACAGAAATCGAAGGTCCATTACATGTCAATACTGTCGTATTCGAATTGTTTCCGATTTGGACATTAGGAGTTGAAATATCCTGTAGTATTTCAATCTGCTCTGTTGCGACACAACCATTTTCTGTAGAAGTTGCAGAAACATAATATACACCTGGTTCGGTTACCGAATAAGTAACACCTGTTCCAGGACGAGTTCCTGCCTCATTATTCCACTCGAATGTTACTGAAACATTTGAACTTCCAGTGAGCGTTATTTCATCATTAGGTTCACCCAATGAATTACACATGAGTACCGTCCTTGGTGCTTCTATTGAAACTTGTGGCAAATTACCATCGCTAGTGATCACTGACGAAGCCGATGCTGTACAACCATTAGGAGCGGTTGCCACAACTGTATAAGTATTAGCTGACGAAACTTCTTGAGAATCCCAAGACAAGGTTGCGCCCAGAGTTGTCGTAGTAGCAACAAGTTCTATTGTTGGATTTGCACAAGTAATAACTCCAGTAGCAGGCGTGATTTGTACATCAGGAATGTCATTATCAATACCCACAGGCATTGATGTACTTGCCGTACAGCCATTAGCTGCTGTAGCTGTTACCGTGTATGTAGCTGGTTCGTGAACTGTATAGCTTGCCTCGTGAGGTCCCTGATACCATGCGTATGAAATTCCTGTTCCCGATGCTGTAAGCGTTATGTTCTGCTCTGCACAAGTCAATGTAGGATTATCAGGACTTATGCTTACATCTGGCAAATCAACATCTTTTTCCAGATGTATTGTTGCCTCAGTAGTACATCCATTATCAAGTCTAGCTGTAACTGTGTAGTCTCCATTTGCAGGATAATTGTCGAGTGTTGCAACATTTGACGGTGACCATGTCATTGTACCATTTCCTGTTGCATTAAGCGTTATCGATGTAGTTGTACAATTCAAGGTTGTTGTTGCTGGTGTCGTAATTGATACTGTTGGAGTATTGCTATCGCTTGTGATTTCAACCGATGCAGTTGCCGTACATCCATTTTCTGCCGTAACAGTTGCCACATATACGTCCGGAGCTGTTACTGTCAGTGGATTGGTAGTTGTTAACGTTGGTTCTGTCCACGACAACGTTGCTCCTAATGTAGTAGTTGATGCGGTAAGTTCTATATGATCAACATCACAAGTGAGCTCATTTGTATTAGGATTATTTGAGATGCTTATATCTGGTATAGAATTATCAATATCAACGAAAAAGTCTTCAGTTGCCGTACATCCATTTGCATCGGTTACAGTTACAGTATATGTTCCATTTGTTGCAAATGTATTGTCAGCAACATTTACTGAATTCGACCATGCATACGATGTTCCACCTGTTGCTGTTACTGTAATTTGCTGTTGTGTACAAGTGATAACATTGGATCCTCCTGCCGTAGTGTTGTTAATACCAGCCGTTGGCAAAGGATAAACAGTCACTGAAACATCATCAGAAATTACAAACGTTCCGCTTGTACTGCATGAGTTAGCGCTCAATGTTGCAGTATAAGTATATGTATCATCAGCTGTCGGTGTTACAGTTATGCGCTCGCCGGTGGTGGTGGTCAAGCCAGCTCCTGTAGTCGGACTAGCTGCCCATGTTACCGTATATCCTGTTCCAGCATTTGATACATGAGCCTGCAATACTACATTGCCGCCAAGGCAAGAGTTATTTGCAGAAACATCTATTTCTGGTGTATCACCGATTTCAACCGTCACAGAGGTTGTAACAGAACATCCGTTTGCATCTGTAACTGTTAACGAATACGATGTTTGAGCAGTAAGGTTCGGTGTTACGAGCACATCGCTTGCCGAGTTATCCGACCAGTGATAAGTGTAAGTTTCCAAACCGTTTGAAGGATGTGCCGTAAGTGTGGTATTTGTTCCGCTACAAATCGACAACGAACCCGAAATTGAAACTTCAGGACTTGTAGGCGTATTGCCAATTGTAATAGTCTGCTCGGTGTAGCAATCTGCCGATGTCGTTTCGTTTGTTATCCTTACGGTATAAGAACCTTCTTCAAGGTTACTGAATGTTACTGCGCCACCAGTTGTTGTCTGGTTTGCCTGACCAGTAACGCTGACAGTATAAGTAGAACCAGCTACGCCACCAGCGAAATTGCTTACTGTTATTGTGCCGTTGTATGGTTCAACACACTTAGTATTATCGGTCTTAACAATGTCTGCAGTCGGTGTTTGAGAAACAGTGATAGTCTGCGAAACCGTAGCCACACAGTTGTTTCCATCCGATACTCTCAAGACATAAACCACATCTGCACTTCCAGGAGTTACTGTCGGGCTGACGCTGATTGAAGATGCTGTTGTCGATGCTGGCATACCTGCCGTTATGGTATGTGTTGCATCGCTTTCGGTAGTGCAAGTCCAACGATACTGGCTGAATGAAGCAGGATTAGCAGACAAGCTTACCGATGAGCCGTTGCATATTGCATCATCCGAAGCATTGATAGCAACATCTGGGGTATCGTAAATTGTTATCGAAACCGCAATATCATCGTTGCTACATGGAGCAGTTGCACCTGTGGTTGTAACCGAGAAATCGAAAGTTCCCGTTTCTGTTGGTGTTCCGCTCAATGTCAGCGTATGAGCAGTATTGTCAAGTTGCGACTGAACACCTGCCGGCAAAGTTCCATCAACAGAAAGTCCTGTTGCTCCACCTCCGTAAGTGAATACAATATCGCTCAAGCTTGTTCCGAGGCAGAAGCTCTGAGTTGTATTACCAGCAACGTCCAATTCAACGCTTTCGCTAATAGTTATTGTACCATACTTTTCTTCTGGCTTACAAGGAGGTATTATACCTGTTGTTGCCACAGTGTAATGGAATGTTCCTGTTGCTGTAGGTGTTCCATAAATAGTTACGGTATGTGCTGTCGTGTTAACTGTAAAGTCCAGACCAGCAGGTAATCCTGCTCTCAACTGAGACTCATCGATTCCTGTTGCTCCTCCGCCGTATGTGTAAACAATGTTTGTGAAAGTTCCAGGCAAACAAATGCTCTGATTGTCGGTACCGCTTGCAGATGACAATACCAGGGTTGCATTTGTTGAAATAGATATTGTACCAGTTAGCGATACGTTTTCGCAAGGTTCTTCTACTCCCGTTGTAGTTATGGTATAAGTATATTCACCAGCTTCGACATTAACAGAAGGCGAACCCGAAATCGTCACGACATTGCCAGATACCGATGCTGTTATACCATCGGGCAAATCTGTTACAGTTGCACCTGTTGCTGTTCCACCGAATGAGTACTGGATATTATCGTTCCAAGGTACTTCGATACACAATACGGCATCTCGCGATGTAAGCGGAGTCAATGTTGCAGGATTGCTAATATTTACTGTGGCCGTAGTACTTACATTCTGGCAAGGTGTTGTTGCTCCCGTCGTTGTAACGGTAAATGTACCTTCTGCTGTCGGGGTTCCGCTAATAGTCAACGTGTGAGCTGTTGTATTTTGGCTCTGTGTAAGACCTGCTGGCAAGTTGGTTGCCGTAGCTCCTGTTGCACCGGTATATGTGAATACCATATCTGTTATTGCTGTTCCCGCGCATACCGTTAGCGGTGAAGTACCCGAAGTAAGAGTAATTGTTGCAGGGTCATTTATCGTAATTGTACGAGTTACAGAAATGTTCTGACATGGCGATACTGCACCTGTTGTAGTCACTGTATAATCATAAGTACCAGAAGTCACAGTCGGTGTACCCGAAATCACTATGGTATGGTTAGAAGTGTTAACGTTGAACTCCATTCCTTCAGGAAGGTTGGTAACAGCTGCACCGTTTGCGCCTCCGCCGTATGTAAATACGATATTGGCAGAGCCACCTCCATTACACAAAGTTTCGCTACCAGAAGTATACTCTAGCGTTGGCTGAGGATTTACAGTTATGGTCATTGTGGTTATTGTTGCACACTGTCCAAAATCAGGAGTAAATGTATAAGTGTTTGTTCTATTTGTAATTGCAGGTGACCAAGATCCTGTTATGTTATTCGTAGAAGTAGTTGGCAAGGCAGAGACTGTTGTTCCCTCGCAATATGGACCGGCCTGGTTAAAGGTCGGAACAATATTACCTTCGTTTACTATTATTCGGCCAGTAACAGTCTGTTCCGTACAACGAAGTCCTGCTTGGCTTACAGTAGTAATAGTATAATTATAGGTATTATGCGTTGTAGGAGCTCCAGATATAGTAACAGTATTTCCAGAAACGGTCATTGTAACGCCATCGGGCAAACCGCTTGCTGTTGCACTTATAGCAACACCGCCCAATGTATATACAATATCTGTCAAATCAACGCCTTCGCAAACTGTCTGGTCTTCGGCACCAGAAACATGAGTTATCGTAGGAGCCACTGCTGTATATCTTAGAGGAATTTCCGTTGTACAGCCAAGATTATCAGATAGGATAATATTGCAACTCTGTTCGCCGTTAGTTGCTGTCAGCGGCGCTATTATCAGGTTGTTTCCACTTTCGGTAGCAATGTTTCCGCAATCGGTAGAAACACTTTCAAAATCAACGGTGTAGTCCCAGTTGCTAGGCAACAAGTCCTCGGAAAGAGCAATTTCCCATTCGAATACATACCCGTTGTCCAAGCCCCAGCTATCGCACACGGAAATTGACCAAGTTCCGTTAAGTGGACATCCGATTAGGTTGGAGAAACTCTGGAACGGCTGATACATTTGCGTTCCCGCATCTACATTGGATGGCAATACATGGTATAAAGTTCTAGATACATCAGAACCATTATTATAGGTATCAGAAGGATTTGCCATGTTAGCCAGATCATATACATATCCTACAGTATTATATTGCGAACTACTTGTCCATGCATAGTCATAACCAACACCCGGCAGGTTGTGAGGATCACTACCGTCACATATCTGTGCAGAAGAAAGGGATGATGCCTCATTAACATCATAGAAATCTGGTTCGCCAAAGAATATTCTTCTATATGAACTGGTTTCCTGATATGAAGAAACTACGCCATTTCCACCATATACATAATCGAGGAAATATTCTGCTGCTTCCTGCGACGAGAAAGTGTATGCATTTGCCTCTGTTGCAGTGTCACGTGTAAGCCATACAATATACAGATGGTCATCACCATAGCTATCTGTAACAACGTATCCTATTACACTATACAAATATGTACCACCCGAAGAAATATTCCACACGTCAAAATCATAACCAGAATAATAACGCGATAGGAAATCATCAATAAAGTCATAAGCATCAGAAGCACTACCGAAAGAAGCCAGATAGTAAGTACGTCCATCTTGTGTATATGTATCATTCTGATCTTCATACAATTCCTCTATTCCCAACATATACATTCCCGTATACCAGCTAGTTGACGATGATCCTATATGCCAACGAGTAGTAGTTGTTCTGTCGGGCCAAACATAGGTATACGGATCAATTGCATTATCACTATAAACGCCACTAGTATTATCACTACTAAAATAGTCGGGAAGTATTATTGCAGAACGGCGAACACCATTATGCTCTGGACAAGAAATCTTTATCTGTACATCGCCGATAAATGAATGTTCTGTGTTTAGCCTGATATACTTTATTGCATCTGTATTTGTTACCAGAGCGCCATCGTCAAAATCGTAGAATGTAACATCAGATGTATAGCACTGAGTTGTACAATTTATACCGTCAGGGATAAAAGTGGTTTCGGAATGGCCAAGAGAAGTTTCGATTGTATGTGGCTCGGAATTGACCTCAATATCCGAACCATTTCCGCCGATGGTAATTTGACGGCTGTCGCCGACACAAATTTGGCCAAGGGCATATTCGGTAAGGTTTGTTGTAAGACCACCCGAAACACGGATTCTACCGTATGCCACTGAAGAACATTGTCCTTCGGAAACTGTAAGCGAAACATCGTAGCCCTGCACATCACCTGGTGTATATGATGCATTCTGTGTATTTACCACGTATGGAGGAACACCTCCATGAGGATTAATGCTCCACCTCCACGATGGATTGGTGTAACCTGTCTGCGTCCCCCCCATATTGACGCCATGACCAAGACATGCATCGAAATAATATCTGTCACCAATGACTTCGGAGTAACCTGTCATTGCAACTGTTGCATCGGGACAATCAATTTGGCAATCAGGTGCATCTATATAAGTTATTTTCTCACAGTTGGTGGTCGAGGACATGAATGTAGCCGTTATAGTATGCTGCTGATTATTGCCAGGAAGTCCAGTCAGCGAATATGAGATAGGGCTAACAAAAGGCGGTGTAAATACCTGCGACACATTACCATCAGTAATTGTCAGTGTACCATCTACAGGAGGATCGGTAAAGTTTATATTACCGCTCACCGAGAAAGTTCCACCAGAACACTCACTAATATACGGAGTAGTAATACTCGTTATATTACAATCGTTAACTATGGTACAGTCTGAACGACCAGCATTGGGATCATTGATATTAGTTTGGGTAAACGAAATCGTTCCATCGCAATTCCTCCAGTTACCAATAGCAACAACATAAATTTGACCCTCTTGTGCTGGTGCAATCTGAAGATACTCGGTATCTGATGTTGATGTTCCATAGTCAACTAGATTTCCGCATGGTTGAGCCAAGGTTGTTACATTACATAGAGGAGATGATGTAGCGGAATGCGGAGTTGGTTCTGTAGTTGTATTTGACACATGATCTTCTTCGTTAGAATAATAATAATATCCATTTGCAGCATCATCCGTCAAATCATTTTGGATATCACATGTAGGATCTGTGAATGGTCCCCAACAAGCGAAATCGACATCACCGCAACTTGACGCTATTTCCATTTCAATCGGTCCAGACTGAGATATACGCAGATACCACCATGTAGGATTTCGCGTATAATACTGACACAAACCAGAAGTTGAAGTCGGATTACTCTGGGATTCTACTATCAAATCGTAGCCACTATTATCGTTTGAAGCACAAAAAGCCATAGCCGACTCACAATCGGGACTACCAGTAATCTCCTGAGGCTCATCTGTATAACGAGCATAAAGAGTTACATCGGCACAACCCAAATCGATAGTAGTACCGGCTAAATATTGGGTTCCTGTACCATTCGAAGCTGTATTCCAACCGAGGAAAATCGGCAATGATGAACAGGTAGGTTCTGTAGAAGTTACTGTTGCAGATGTTCCTGTTACGCTTGCAGGAGCTGCACTTGCCGTACCCGTACATGCTGCAGTTGTGTTGTAAGTCAACCTGTGCGATGAACCTACAGTAACGGTATAAGAACCTGCAGCAGAACAATAACCACCAGCCGAGTTTATTCTTGCAGTAATAACTGCTGTTCCTGCTGAATGTGCAGTAACAACTCCAGATTGCGAAACTGTTGCCACACTCGGATTCGATGACGACCACGTAATAGATCCTGATGAACTGCCAGCACTAATTACCGGATTCTGAGTCGTCGTTCCTGTACAACTTGCTATATTTACATTAGAATTATTGAAAGTAAGCGTTCTGGGGGTACAATCCGTATCAATACAGAATTTAATATTAGGTCTTACAGACGCTGCTGTTCCAGCCGCAGACGAAGGATAATTGCCACTACCTAAGGTCACAGGACCTCCAGTTACATTATAATACCTTGTCATTGAACTAATAGATGTGCCATAAAAATTGCAATCGTATGAACCTGCAGACAAAATCGGTAATGTTGTATTGTTAAATGCAACAACTATATTGCTAACTCCATCCCACGAGAAACTTCCATTAAGATCAATTGTAACCCATGTATAAGAATTTTGATTATATGTGTAAGTAATAGTTCCTTGGTATACCTGTGACACCTCTTGCCATGCCCCTAATGTGGAAGAACTGGTAGTTCCCATATAAATAGTCGAGGTTTCGGTAAGGTTACGCCATGTACTGCTGTAGTAGCCATAATATTGGAAGGAAATACTTGTAATATCTCCCGCAGCGCCACCAGCAGCAATGATTTCGCTTGCCAGATATAACTGTTGCGAATAACTATAATACGATTCATAATAAGTATAAATAGGAGTGTATGAAGTTGTAGAAGACCCCGTACCAACCACCAGACATCCGTCGGTTACATTAACAACTAAATTCAACTCTTTTTCGCAATAGTCAGAATTTGATGGGGTGTAAGTTATTTTTATCGTTGTCGTACCAGTAGACACTGCAGATACCCTACCGCTCGCATCTACAGTTGCTACACCTGGATTGGATGTCTGATACGAAAGAGTGCCCGATGGTGTAAGCGTGTTGGTTAGGTAATTGGAAATATTAAAACTTCCACTCTGAGTAATATTTACAGGATTCTGACTAAGCGAGAAATTACCCGATGGCTGTGTACAAGCATCGCAATCTGCTGTTATTGTGGCAGCCCAACCAGCTGCAGGGGTTGAACTATCAGAATTCCAAACAACCGTCATTGTTCCAGAAGTCGCCGTATAATTAGTTCCTAAATTCAATGTTCTGGTTGAACATCCGGTCTGTCCAGTCACAAGTACAGTCCCGTCTGTACCACCATCATATATTGTTATATAATCCCAATTAAAACAACTAGAAGAAGATTCAGTCGTAAAAGACGAAAAGTTTATAATTATATTTCCATCTGCTGTAAATGTTGCTGTATATGTCTCGCTAATGGCATAGTTACCGTCTTCTCCACCTGAATCGTAGAAACAATACGTTGTTCCACAAGCAATTGCTTGACTAAGATTATGGTCCAAAATAATCGATTGGGTACAACTAACGGGAGGATCCACTGGTTGTGTTTCTGGAACTGTAAAGCTGAAATCATCTACATAAAATTTATATTTATCATTAGAGGTTAATTTAAATGCTACATATTTTGTACCTGCAGGGAAATCTGTAGAATATAAATTCCAAGCATTTGATCCACCCGGAATTGTAACTTCACTTTCCCATGTATAGTTATTCATATTTGTCGCATTATTACTAGTTGAATAACCTATACAAAATGATTCAGCAAAACCTGCATTAGGATTTTTATAATAAAATTCTACATGAACGCCATTATCTGTTCCCGTCAATCTAGGAGATATTAAATATTGGGGTGGATTTGTTGTATAATAGAAATAAAAGCCATAAGAACCATCGTGATGAGAATCTGTATTTATTACAGATCCAGAAACACAATTGTTCAAAGTCCATCCCGCTGCTGACAAATCGTTATTTTCGAAACCGTATGAATAAGGCAGGGCTTGCTGTCCATAAACCTTGCCATTCCAAGTAATGCAACAAACAAAAGTCAATACCGCCCACAATATACGAATAGGCATTACCTTATTGATAAAGATATGGTAAATATTTTTCATAGCCGTATGTTTTATTTGTTATTACTATTATTGTTATACTTTGCTGGAGAAACCTGCTCGGTGTTCTTGATGCTCTGGTTTTCCTCAACTGATTGCTGTTTTACTGTCCGTGGTTCTGCCTGCATCGCACGCAAACTGCTTGATTTTTTTTCAGGATTACTTACCTGCGAAACTCTCATTTCGGACGAAGACGAAACATTTGCAACTCCGTCGTTTGCCTTATGTGGCGTTACCTTGACATTAGAAGGCTGCTTTTCGTAGTCCTGAGGCGATGGTGGCGGATAATCACCGATCTTGTCCTTGTACTCTTTCAAAGCATCATTAACTGCATCCACTATCATATCGGGATCAACACTTTGCAAAGCCTCGTACATGAATGTTTCTCCATTCCTGTATATCACAACTCTATTTACATCCGGATTTTCGAGTACCATCTTTGATACAAACTCACGCATTTCGGGCGAGTTTGGAAATCCAGCCATCTCAAAATATGTGATACGAGTACCGTTATCATAAAACTTAGTTACCCCACTATCCGTAAGCTTAACCTGCGAAAAAACAGGCATACATATAGACATAATCGCTATGCCCAAAATAAGTTTTAATAAATATCTCTCCATACTCTACTTCATTAATAGTCAACTAATAATATACAATTCTACTCTATATCTTCTTGCAATTCAGAACCATATAAATATAGTTACAGAATCAAAGACCAAATTTAGTCAAAGATTTTTAAAATGCAAAATAAATTTTAAATATTTTTTAAGATTTGCAAAACTACCTTTACAAATAAACAATATTGACCCTTATAAAAAGCGGGCATAAAGACTCAACTTTTATACAATAAAAAATAGCGGCACAATGCATTGCGCCGCTACAAATTATTCATTACTAAATATTTATTCCACAACAAATCTTTCGATCAATACCTTATCGCCCGAAATAAACCTTGCAAAATATACACCAGGTTTCAGGTCGTGATAGAATTCCATTGTCATTCCTTCGTCAACATAAACATCGCGCTCCACAAGGATGGCTCCAGCCGCATTTACAAGCTGATATACCACATTGCCGCTTATTCCTGCAAAGTCAACCATGAAGCGACCATCGTTAGGATTAGGATATAGCGATGCCTTCATACTGATTTCATCTTCAATATCTACCGCGATATGCCTGAATGTAACATGGAAAGTGTGGTTGGTATCTACATCAACAAATTCGTATGTATTTCCATCTGGAACAATATAATCTCCATCAACGAAAACGCTATCGATTTCATATCCAATATACGGATTGAATGTAAATACCTGAGTAGCACCTGGCTCTACCTCAATTTCTCCCAATGGTGAAAGTTCGCCATGAGGTCCTGCTGTTGCCATTATGAAATATACCAAAGGCCTGAATGAAACATAAATGTAATGATTTTCTGTCACATTCTCAAACCTGTAAGTATTGCCTTCCGGCAAGAATCCCTGTCCATCGACAACAACCCTATCGAGCATATACCCGTCGTTAGGAACGAATGTAAATTCGATGTCGTCGCCATTGAGGACATACTGGGTTCCGTTAGGACTGATAGAACCATTTGCTCCAGAAACAGCCGTTATCGACCACATCGGCAACAAGTCAAAGTTAACCATAACTACATGGTCTTCAAGAACATTCTGCAAAGTATACGAATTATCTGAGAACTCGACACTTATGTCATCTACAAGCACTTCGGAAACAATATATCCTACACTAGGTGCAAAAGTGAATGTTATGTCGGAGCCTTCGTCAACCATCTGCTCTCCAGACGGGCTTATGCTTCCGTGCTCACCAGCAATGGCAGTTACCGTATGCTTGTAAGCCTCGAACGATGCCGAAATAGTATGGTCGGAAATAACATTCTCGAACTGATACGAATCGGCGACATCTACAGCTTCGCCATCGACAATCAAAGATGAAATGTAGTAGTGTTCATCTGGTATAATCTGGAAAGTCTGGTTTTCGCCATCAACAACGCGAACCCTACCGCTTGGCGATATACTTCCGTGCTCACCAGCCGTTGCTGTAATTTCATGCCTAATTATATTCATAGGTATAAATATCGCCACTACTGCATGGTCGGATGTTATACTGTCGAATGAATATGTATTGCCCTCAACCTCTTGTACCATATTATCAACCAAGAGATTGAGCAGTTCGTATTCCTCTTCGGGCACAAACTCCAACGTGAGGTCGTCGCCATGATTTACAGTTATCGAACCGCTTGGCGTAATAGTTCCGCCTTGTGCGTATGCTACTACGGTATATGTATTTATGGCAAACTCAGCATGTATTGAATGTTCCGCCGTGACATTTACAAAAGTATATATGCCACTGGAAACAGCACCAGGAACAACCTCGCCATCAACAGTTACCGACTCGATATGGTATCCAGCATCAGCAACAATATGGAAAATCTGGTCGGATCCGTTTGCCACCGAAACATCACCGTTCGGTGTTATAATACCATGTTCACCAAACGAAACAGCAATCGGATAATATACATTCTCTACAAATGAAACACGCACTGCATGATCTGCCGTAATATTCTCGAAAGTATAATTGTATCCGTTTGCAATAAGTTCTTCCATTGCATCTGAACCATCAACAACAAACTCATGAATGAGGTAGCCTTCCTCCGGAATTACCGAAATTGTAAGGCTTTCGCCATCCTCTACCACTATATCGCCACTTGGGGTTACAATGCCATTTGCACCAGCAACCACATGAACAGTGTGGTAAATAATTTGGTCGAAAGTTGCATGTATTGTATGCGATGCATCTACATTCTCGAAAGTGTAAATGTAACTTCCCTGTTCAAGTTGCTCGGCAATACCATCCACAATCACATCGCCAGGGCGATATCCCTCATCGGGGATTATTACAAACGATACTGTATCGCCACGGTCGGCAGACGTAACACCTTCGGTAACAATACTACCACCTTCGCCAGCCGATGCCGTAAAGGTAAAGCGCTCTGTAAATGTTGCTACCAGTGTATGTTCTGCATTCACGTCAGCAAGAGTGTAGATTCCGTCAACAACATCATCCGAAACATCTTCACCATCAAGCATCAATGAGAGCAAATCGTTGTATTCATCGGGCATGATGACAAATTCGGCACTTTCGCCAGGAGCAACCTCTACCCTGCCATCAGGAGAAATAGAGCCATTTCCAACCGACGAAACATCTATCACATAGTCGGAAACAAAAACTCGGAAATCATCGATATACAAGCGATACATATTGGGGTCCGACTGACATACAATTGCAAAATCAACAAGCTGTCCTGCAAAATCGGAAAGGTCAACCGGTCCGTATGTCTGGTATGTTTCGTTGGTTACAGTCAGCGAATCCAATCTAACAAGGCCATTATTTTCAGTTCCAATATACACCGAGAAAGTTTCTGGATAAGAGAAATTGCCTGCCCTGTACTTGAACTCCATCTTGGCATTCTGAAGAATCTGCAACACAGGTGAAACAAGATAGTCATCTGCTTGATTTGTGCGTGAGAAGTTGTAAACGGCCTCGCCATTTGCGATAGACCAAGTCCTATTATCATAGTTGTTACTATATATTTCCCAGCAATCATCAGCAGAGAAATCCTGCTCGTACGGGAGCGTAAACACGCCACAAGCAGTCTTTTCCGTCCAGCCTGTTGCACCGCAATTCGACTGAACATATATATAGTAGTAGGTATAAATATCCAAACCATTAATTACCGACTTATGTGTCGAATCAGGTTCAATCATGCCATCAAACAAGTCTGCTGTTTCAAATTCAGGATCAATAGGCCGAGAAGAAATCTTCAAGTTGTATGAAGTTTCGTTGTTCGCCTGGAATAAATACATTACTGCAGAATCGTTATAGACATAGAAATATACATCATCAGCATCCGGATTCGGACAGTAATTTTCATCAATACCAACAGTTACAGTCCAAGTCTTTGACGTTACACCATCCTCGGCAGTAACTATATATTCAACAGGTTCCGAGAAATTTCTCCACCGGCCAGAAGGCACATTGACAGTAGCATTTTCCGAAATTGTGAAGGTCGGAATATAAGACATATAGTTAGATACTTCAGCGACAAATACCGATATGGTAGCATTTTCCGAATCAATAATCGATTCTGATGTCTGCTCTGGAATTTCGAAGGTAAGGATTTCCGCTTCCGTGCTCATTGGTCTCAACAATATGTTGTCGATTGCACATTCGCGGTAGCCATCAAATACAAAGTCGAACTGACCGATTCCCGAATACTGCGGAACAGCAACAAACATTCTCTCCATTCCATTTTCGGCAGCATTCTGTACAGAAATACTACTTATAGTTTCAGTTGTCTCGGTAATAAACTGCACGTGCAGCAAATCCGATTGCGAAACATTCAGTGTCGACCGCTTGACATCGAACTCAAGCATATATCTTTCGCCAGTGAAATTGAAACTCGGCGACAAAAGATGCGTAACGCTCTGTCTCGAACCTGTTGGCTTGTAGGCAGCACCATTGCTTACCGACCAAACCATATTTCCATTGCCAGTCGACTTCCAGCAATCGGGCAGTGTGCCATCAAGCACTGCAAAGGTTTCGCTATACGACAAATCAAGTGGCAAGCAGTTGGTTGTAGCCTCAATGGTCGTGCTATACCAGTCGCTTTCCATTCCTGCAACGCACACACCCTGAATCTCTGCCGAAATGCTATAAGTTACACCAGACTGGAGTCCTGTTAATGTCAATTGAGGTTCGTCAACCGAAGTTTCAACCATATCGCCACCATTGAGCGAATATCTTACTGTCCAAGTTCCCTGAATTGCATTTGCATCTGACCAAGTCAAAACGACATTGTTCTCGCCCTCCGACTCAACAACAAGATTGCTCGGGGCAAGACAGTCAACTGTCTTCTCTACTTTCAGATTGTCAACATATACTCCACCTGCATTGTTTGCCTTTCCGACAAGTATCACATAGCTAACACCGACCAATCCCCTTGTATTGAACGAGTAATTATACCAGCCAGGTTCTAATTCAAGGTCAACACCGTCACTTACAACCTGATAATTCTTCGATACAAAGCCAAGCAACTGCGGATTTCCGTTAATGACATCGGGATAAGAGTTCACCCATATCTCAACGCCTTCGCCCTCCGAAGCCTCCGACGTTGCTGAGCGATATACATCAAGGCTTACATCGTAGCCGTTGAGACTTTCGGTAAAGAGCAATCCCAACGATACTAGATTGTGAACAGAACCTGCCTTGGCATCGGCAAGCATAGCCTTAGGTGTTGAGTTGTCGCCAGTAACAGAAGCTGAACGCATCCATGCACCGTTTGCATAGCCAAGTCCAGCTCCAGAACCTGCAGCAGTTCTTTCCTGCGACCAGCACAATGGCGGGAATGTTTCTCCATCAAAGTTCTCGACAAACGGGAATTCCCTGATTATTGTACATTCGGTAGTAATATCCAGTTCGGCGAAATCAGAATATGAGCCACCACATATCGAACGCACCCTTACATTGTAGGTGGTCGAATGTTGCAAACCTGTCAATGTCAAAGTTGGCTCATCAACGGTAAACGAGGTGTATTGCGATTCACCGTCCCTCTTGTACTGAACCTGCCACTGCGACATATTGAATCCTTCCCACGACAATTCTGCATCAATATCGGTGATTTCGACAACTGCCAAATCCTCCGGCACCTGGCAGGATCCAATAGTAGATGTTGTGATTTGCGTCCAGTTGCTATTGCCTGTCGTACCACAATTAGCACGGACATAAATGTCGTAGCGTGTTGATTCCTGAAGTCCTGTAATTGCGTAGTTCGGTTCACTTACAACAACTTGCGTACCTTCAGTATCTATATCAAAGCCTTCCAAACCATATTTCAAAGTCCAGTTGTCGCCAACATTATGCGATGTCCAAGCAACATCAAGTTCATTCTGCAACCTTGTTGCGTGCAAATCGTCCACATCATAGCAATAAGATATCCGCGTTATCTGAATCTGGTATTCAAGATATTCGGTGTTGGCATCAACTATCACAAATGAAGAACCTGCCGGCAAGTCAACTGTCAAGGTTTCCGAGCCGGAAATATCTGTCTTGTAGTCAACGATGTACGAAGCAAGCGTTCCACAAGAATTCATTACAAACACATTGAATATATCCGTCGTCGAAGAAACAGATATGTTGAGCCTCATCATATATGGCAAGTCTATCCTATATACAGCATCGTTACCTTCAATCACAAGCGGATTCTCAAGATTATAGGTATTGTACATATTGTACAATTCACCAGTAGTAGATGAATGTGAGTATGGCAAATCGTTTTCTGCATCAACAACATACGGATTTACACAGTCGGCGCCAAGCGGAGAATCACCGTAGGCTACATTCACAGTCCAGTTCTTAATAGAACGGTCCTCGGCTGTTACAACAAACTGCCGTGGCGACGAGAAATTGTAAGTAGTGCCAGTAGTGTGATTGATTGTTGCCAGATTAGATAAAACAAATGTCGGACTTAAAGCACTAATATCGTACATACGGCTGATAACCGCATCAACAGTTGCATTTTCAGAATCGATGTCAACGCTTAACAAACCGTCAGTCCAGAACGAAAGTATTTCTGCCTCAGAAGAAACAGGAAGCCTATTCGCAATTACCATCCACTCCTGTTCGGTGCCGTTCTCGGCTGTCACAACGTAAACGAACGAAGTGTTAAGGTCGATGTATGTATCCGATTCGGGACTTATGGTAGCTGCATCAGACACCACTATCGAAGGCTTGACAGCGCCCAAGTTCATAGAATACGGAACACTGCATGTTACAGTATGGCTGTCTGTGTCAATTTCAGCGTCAATCATACCAGGAAACATAAACGAAATTATATCGTTTTCCTTTGACAACGGTACAATTGCAAGATTATCAACTGCAGCAGGAGGATTGTATGTGTAAGAATAACCAAACTGATTTTCCCATAAGAAGACCAGATAATAATCTCCTTCGGAAAGCATTGCTACATTACTCGAATAACGCTCCCAGTCTACACGATATTCTAATTTCTCAGCAACATAAATCCATGAATTCGAACTGTTATAGCCGCTGCGACCTGTAAATGTAGGATTTGCCGATGCTGGCACAACATACACTCTCAGGAAATCACTACTATTGCCATAACACTTCCAGTCGAACGAAACATTCGCAACCGTCATTTCGTCGATATGGAACTTACAATATGCGTATGAATAACCAGTAGAAGCACAATTGTATGTGTTCGACATACCTCCATTTTCCGAAACATATAGCGACCTGTCGCCACTTTGTGCAGTAGCCGTTCCCACATACCAGCCATTGGTCTGGTTGCTGATATTCCAGCCATCAATTTGGTCGTCTTCAAAGTTTTGATAGTATGGCAAAGTCACCAATGCATTTTCCGGCGTATGGAACACATATTCCACCCATTCGCTAGTTTCGCCCAATGCACAATTAGAAGATATGTATGCGTAATATGTCTGTCCTGCCGAAAGTCCCGACTTGGGATAATAATTAGCAGTAATATTTATAATGTCGGCCGAAGCAAGTTGAGCGTCTGTCATTGCCGACTGCGAAATGTAAATATTATAGTTGTCGTACTGGTATGGTTGTCTCCAGCTAAGGAAAACAGAATTCGGATTTACCACAGCAGAAATTCCATACGGAGGTTCACAAGGTGGCAAAGTAGTAAAGTCGGATGCTCTAAACCAGATACCTTGGTCTGAAGCAGAGCAGTACGACCTTATGTATGTATGGTAGGTTGTATTCTCATCAAGCTCTGTTACTGTATACGGACTCGAAGATACAAGAATTGGAGTTTCTGAAGCCGACTCTGGAGAATCAGCTTCGGTAACAAGAATCTGCCAACGCGTAGCAGGTCCTTCAGTCGACCACGATACATCAACAGAAGTCTTACCTACATTGTATACATCAACATTACCATAAAATACACAGTTGGTTATATACGCTACACTTATATTATCAACAGCTGCCGGAGGATCGTGCCTATCGCGATCATAATTCTGCCAGTTAAATACCAGATAATAATCTCCAGATGTAGTAATATTCAAATCATAAGTATTTGTCTGCCAGTTTGTTCCAGCACCAGACACATAAGCTTCAGACAGAGCCGCTGAAGGTGTAGACGACAAAGGTATCCATCCATTAGGAATTACGCCATTGTCCATGCCGTTGGTATTTCTCGCAGATAAATCCGGATTTAATGATACAGGAACAAGGAATGCCCTCAAGCAATCCGAGTAATAACGACCATAGCACTTCCAATCGAACTGCACCCTAACTACGCCAGTATGGGCTACATTCAAGCGACAGTATGCATACGAACTGCTATATCTATAATTCGCATAATTATTAAGATACCCATAGGTGTAGCCATTATCTAACGATATGTAAAGAGACCTTGTACTCTCGCTGGCGACAGCACTTCCGCAATACCAAGCTCTATCATCGTTGTTTATTGCCCAGTTTTCCATCACGCCATCCTCAAAGTTCTGAGTATAAGGCAACGGCATAGCATCCAATTCCGGTGTCGTAAACTGGTAATGTACCCATTCACCGTACTCGCCATTACCGCAGTCGGTAGCAGCATATACGTGGTAGGTATGCCCTGGTGTCAAATCATAATAATACTTATATCTTACCTCACAGTCTGTGTATTCCTCACTTGCAAGTTGCACATCCGTTTTCTCTGTTTCGGAAAGCACCAAGCGAGTACCAAGCCTGTTGTACACAGTATACCACATCACTTTCGCCGAAGTTTTGGAAACCAAGACGTTGAAATCGTAAGGCGGCACACAAGGCGGATATGTTTTGAACCATATATAATTCCACTCGCTATAGTCCGATTCGGAACATTTTGCACGAACATACGCATAATATTCGGTATTAGGTTCAAGTTCATTTATAGTTGTTGAAGTAGTGTTTACCAATATTGGTGTCTCAGTAGCATTTGACGGATTGTCGGCCTGCGACACAAGCACCTCCCACTGGGTAGCAGCCTCATCAACATTTGTCCAACTCACCGTTACCCAAGTCTGTCCATAAGCATCTACACTTACATCCTCAACTGACAAACACGATGGCAAAGTCGAGAACGACCCGCTAATCCAAATGCCCTTGCTCGACTCTGAACAATAAGCTCGCACATACACGTTATAATCAGTTCCTGAGGCAAGATTGTCAACTGTTATAGAAGTACCATCCACAAGAATAGGTGTTTCTGTCGCCTCGTCGGGATTGCTTGCCGTAGTAACCAAAAGTTCCCACTGCGAAATGTCATCGCTGTCGCTCCACGAAACTACAGCCGAAGTCTTGCCAACATCGGAAACACTTACATATCCGTCGTATATACAAGTAGAAACAACCGATACACTTAGATTGTCGATTGCAGCAGCTGGCGGATAACCTCCGCCATAGTCGTTACACCAATAAAATACCGCATAATACAAACCCTCGCTCAATGTTACATTTTTTGTAAGCGTATTCCACGAATCAGACCCACTCAACTGTCCATCATCGAGAACAACCCATCCGCCAGGACGGGCCCAAGAGTAGTAACCTATTCCGTTAGTCTCTCCAGCGTGTAACGATGGATGCGCCGGCACAAAGAATGCTCGCATATAATCGTAATTGCTTTCCCCATAACATTTCCAGTCAAACGTAATATTTACAATACTCGTTTGTTCCAGATTAAATGTGAAATATGCGTATGAAGAAGTTGGTGTATGCGTATAACTATTGGAAACTCCCATATCGTCGGAAATATACAGGGAACGCAAGCCACCGTTGTTCGTAGCCCTTCCTACATACCACCCGTTGGTTCCATTTTCAAACACCCAATTGGCAGCGTATTCACTTTCATAATCAACATAATATGGCAATGTCACAGGTGTCGGTAGTGTTTTAAAGCTTACGCTTTCCCATTCGGAATAGCCATACGCGCCACAATCGGTACGCACGTATGCATTATATTGCGTATTGGATGTCAGTCCCGAAACCGTTGCCGTAGTACTATTGACTATCAATGGCGTTGCTGTTGACGGATCATCCGAAGTAGTAACGACCACCTGCCACTGGAATGCATCATCGTCGGAACTTGTCCACGACAAACTTGCCGAGCTGGATGTATATTCCGTGACACTTAAATCCCCGACAGAAACACACCTGTCTAAAGTTCTAAAATGAATGGCATCGCTCCACGGACTTTGGTCAGACGCAGAACAATACGAACGAACATATACATAATAGTCGGTGCCAGAATCAAGGTTTGAAATAGTTGTCGATGTACTGTTTACAAGTACAGGCGTTTCTGTTGGCGATGATGCCGAAGTTGACACCAAAACCTGCCACTGGGTTGCACTACCATTGGGTTGCCACGAAATTGTTGCAGAAGTCTTATCGTATTCGGAAACATTAACATTTTCGGCAGGCAAACATGTTGACACCATTTCTATGCTTATGTTATCTACGGCCGCAGGTGGCTGATTGCCAACACTACCATCATTTTTCCAGAAAAACAAAAGATAATAATTACCACTTTCAAGAAATACCAAGTCTTTGGAACTATGTTGCCAAGTACTCTCGAGATTAAGTTTTCCACCATTTTGCGATACATCAATCCATCCTCTCGGAGTAGTATTCGTACCGCTGTACATTCCATTATCTGAACTAAAAGTAGGATTCAAAGAAACTGGAATCATAAACGCACGGAGCAAATCATAATCTCCTTCGCCATTACAAATCCAATCAAACGACACATTGATTATACAAGGTTCTTCAATGTTCAGCCTGCAATACGCATAAGAATATGATGACGTGCTTTCATTATACAGATTCGACAATCCATTATCATTAGAAATGTACAATGAATACGAACCTCCGTTTGCATTTGCAGTTCCTACATACCAGCCGTTAGTTCCATTATTCATTTCCCATCCATCAGCATTTCCGCTCTCAAAGTTCTGAGAGTAAGGCAAAGAAAAAATCGGCGCGGTTGTCGTAAACTGAACGCTAGCCCAAGCACCTACGTCATAATCATTGCACACAGCCCGTACATACGCATAATAAGGTGTTGTCGGAGACAAACCTGTTGCCGTATAACTGCCTGTGGTAACAATTACGGGCGATACCGATTCCAAATTGCTTGCGCTCATTGGTGTAGGCGACACATACACCTGATATGACGAAACTGAACCTGTATATGTCCACGAAATATTAGCTTGGTTTGCTGCTGCCGAAGCATTAAGATTCGTAACTGTTCCACATGCATTAGCTGTAACAAAACTAACACCGCTACTCCAAGCGCCATAAAGATTGTCGGTACAATAACTACGGATATATGCATAATAGCGAGTTGCCGGAGAAAGACCGCTTACTGTATGTGTTGTCGATGTCATAGCAACTGGCGATTCGGTTGCCGTAGCAGGATTCGAGGAAGTCGAAACCAGAATATCGTACTTAACACCATCACCAGATGTCCGCGTCAATAATGCAGCGCTGCTTCCGTGAACATCAACGCTTAATGTACTAGTCTTATCGCACGCTGTAACAAAGCTTACAGCATTGCTCCATGCACCATGCCTATATTCGGAGCAATAGCTTCGTATGTATGCGTAATATTGTGTAGCCGGCGTAAGCCCGGTTATTGTCTTGGTTGTCGAGGTCATCTCGACTGGCGATTCGGTTGCTGTTTCAGGGTTTGACGAAGTAGAGACAAGAATGTCGTACTTCACACCACTGCCCGATGTGCGGGTAACTACAGCCGATGTTGTCATAACCGAACCTACGCTTATTGCAGCAGTAGCCGTACATGGAGCAGCAACTTCTATGTCGTCGACAGCAGCAGGAGGCTGTGTTCCTTGAGAATTGTCATTTTTCCAATAGAATACTAGGTTGTACTCACCAGCAGTTGAGACATTTACAGTCCGTGAATTTACCTGCCAGTCTGATTGCAAGTTCAATTTTGAACCGCCATCCACTGCAATCCAATTAGTAGGAGTATTCGATGTTGTTATACCATTATCATTTCCGGCATTAAGTGTTTCCACAGAAACAGGAACAAGGAAAGCTCGCATATAGTCATAAGTGCTCTCACCATATCCTTTCCACTTGAACGATACCACATAGTCGCCAGCGCTTGCAAATGTAAGATTTCGATATGCATATACATAAGAAATTGCATTGGGAGTAGTAGTTATTTTAATCGTGTAAGCATTTGAAGAACCATCATTGGTGATATACAGAGAATTGGACGAACTGCTTGATGTTGAATTTCCTATCATCCAATAGTTTGCCTGAGTGCCGTTTGCAAGAGTCCATGGTCCAGATTCCGAATCTGTATCAAAAGAGCAGGTATATGGAATTGTGGCTGGCGCAACTTGAACACTAACAGCATAACCAGACGTTTCCGTAGTTTTAAAATTTTCCGCTACAAGATAATAGGTTGTACCGCCAGTTAATGATACTGTTTTTGTTCCACTACCCCAACAACCACCAACGACATTTGTTCCTGAATTTCCAAACGAAGACATCAAGAAGAAATCTGGGTCGCTTGAAGTTTGAGTCGCCGTAAAAATATATGAACTAGAAAATTGTGGAGTGAAAGAAAATACCTGTTCCTCGCCAAATTCGTTGTAAGAACAACCTGCGTATGTTTTCCATACACCCAAGGTTCCCAATGTCCCTGTATATGTAAGGCCCAGTTCCATAGGGATAACACTCGGATCAAACAAATAGTACCTGTTTGCATCGGGCCAAGTAGAAGCTGCTATCGATGCATCCTGTCCACTTGTATAATGAGTCATAACGTGAGAAGCACTAACAAGGATAATATCATTAGCACCAGTACACATACCTACCTGACGGGCAACAGAAGGCAATACCGACGGAACCGTAGATGGGTAAATAATCAATATCCTGTTGGACCTTTCATACAACTGCACCTGCCACTTGAAGTTGTAGTTACTGCTTCTCTGACTATATGTATTAGTAGAAAACTCTACAACAGCAACGCGGTTTGGCGAAGTTCCAAACAACTGATACTTTACATATCCACCATTAGCCGACGATGGCAAATAACCATCACACCCGAAAAAATTAATTTTCGGAGAATTTGCAGCAGCTTTACTACTTGAGAAAGGAGTAGTATATGAACCAGAGCCAGTTGCCGTCGGGCCAAACCTCAAATTGCCATCTGTATTTACCGAAAACTGCGTATAATTTGTCCCACCAAACGTAAATGTAAAACCAATATTCAGGACAGATGATGCACAACCGTCACATTCCGTCGAAAGAATCGTTGTTGGACTCGACAATGTCTTCCACATATTAGCATCCGTACCTGTAGCAAACTTATAATCAGCCAATGTCTGTCCGAACGCAGTCATACCACAAAGCACCACTGCCATCAAAGCCAAAATACTTAAACGTATTTTATTTCCCATATCAATAATTTTTTATTCGTTTCAAAACCTAAAATCCGCGAGGCATGCATCAAAAAAGAAAACAATACCTCTAATAAATATAAAAACGCGCAAACATACAAATTCGGATTCAATTTTACAAGAAAAAATTAAGAAATATACCTTATTACAAAAAGATGGGCAACCAATTAACAATTGCTTGCGCGAGCTAAAGGTTAACAATGGACAATGATAATTGATAATGCAATGCAATTGGCGCACAGTTACGATCATTGATTTTTTGAATCATTGAATTGTCTTGTAGAATCGTGCCATGTCGCGATTCTACAGGAAACGGGCGCCAGCCCATTCAAACATTCAAATCTTCAAATTATCGAATTTTTAAATCAGCATAGCTAATCATCAAACAATCTCAAACCTAGAAACGGCGAAGCCATAGAAACGAGAACGGCGAAGCCCTCAACGAAGTTAAACCTTAAACGTGAAACCAAAGAAAATCCTCACCCTTAAAAACCGATTTTTAGTCCCAGGCAAGCAAAAATCTCTCGTCCCACACGAAAAGCTTCGCCCCTTATTTTGAAATTTCGCCCCTAAAAATGGACTTTTACAACTGAAACACAGCGCAATGCCACATTTATTTTATCAGCACTTTTAAAGTATATTCCTTTGCATCGCAAAATTCAAAAACAATTATTTAAATAAAGGAAAAATGATAAAGGAATTATTTGTTGATTATTACAAGAACGCAATTGTAAACAACTGGGATCTTCCTGCATTGCAGGATTACGACAACAAAGAATCAGTAATCACTTTCGGACAATTAGGCAACAATATATTAAGGTTGCACAAACTATTCAGCGACTGCGGAATAAAGGAAAACGACAAGATTGTGCTAGTTGGAAAAAACTCCGTGAACTGGGGATGTGTTTACCTTGCAGCAACAACCTACGGAGCAGTAATCGTTCCACTTCTGCAGGACTTCACACCTAAAGATATATACGCACTGACAAACCACTCCGATGCACGCATAGCATTTATTTCGGAATACATCCTTAACAAGATGGATGTCAGCAACTTCACTTTGCTCGAAGAAATATTCAAGCTTGACAACTTCGAATCACACTTCGTCCGCAACGGCGAAAAGCACATCTACGACAAAAACATGCCGGAAGTTACAGCAAAGGATTTCACATTACCAACACTTCCAAACGACAAGTTAGGCGTAATCCTCTATACATCAGGAACATCTGGCAGTCCTAAGGGTGTAATGCTGACACTCAACGCACTTGCTGCAAATATAAAGTTCGCACGCGAGAACATGTTCCTCGTAAGTGGCGACAAGCTTGTTTCGTTCCTGCCATTGGCACACTGCTACGGCTGCGCATTCGACTTCCTCTACCCGCTCACCGAAGGTTGCCACATAATATTCCTTGGCAAACTGCCTTCTCCGCAGGTAATACTCAAGGCATTCGGAGAATACAAACCACGACTGATCCTTTCGGTTCCGCTGATTCTCGAAAAGATATACAAGGGCAAGATTAAGCCGACACTTGAAAAGCCAGCAATTAAGTTCATGACAAAAGTTCCGGGACTTCGTAGCCTCATCTACAGCAAGATACGCAAAACCCTCGAAGAAGCTTTCGGCGGAAACTTCATCGAACTTATCCTCGGTGGAGCAAAGGTAAACCGCGAAGTAGAAACCTTCCTCAAAAAGATAGGCTTCCGCTTCACAGTAGGTTACGGCATGACAGAATGCGGACCTCTTGTAGCATACAGCGGTTGGAAAACAAACCCAATATATGCAGCAGGCAAGCTGGTTGACTGCCTTGAGGCAAAAGTTGAATCGAGCGCTCCTGGCAAAATCGGCGAAATTCTTCTTCGTGGCGAAAACATAATGTCGGGATACTACAAGAATCCAGAAGAAACAGCAAGGGCTCTCGACAGCGACGGCTGGTTGCACACCGGCGACCTCGGCATTATCGACAAGGACGGCTTCATTTCGCTAAAGGGACGTAGCAAGACCATGATTCTCACAAGTTCCGGACAGAATGTATATCCAGAAGAAATAGAATCAAGATTCTGTAACTTCCCATTGGTTTCCGAATGCGTAGTTGTAAGCCGCGCAGCAAAGATTGTTTCAATAATCTACCCGAACCCCGACCTTACAAAAGGAATGTCATCTGAACAGATTGAAACAGAACTTACTGAATATCAAAAGAAAATAAATTCCGAAATGCCAGCCTACATGCACATTAATAAGATTCAGGTTCGTAGCGAGGAATTTGAAAAAACGCCCAAAAAGAGTATCAAAAGATACCTATACGAATAATAACACACAACAAAAACTCCTAATGAAGAAAAGCGCATACCTCCCCGGATGCGCTTTTTATTTTATGATTTCAAGTTCAACGTTTAAAGTTCGATGATTCAACAATTTGATGATTTGAAAATTCAAAAATTTAAGAATTCAAAAATTCAATGGTTTAACATATTGTAGCGGTGCAATGATTTGCACCGATTTATTTATATATGCGCACAATCTGTAGAGACGCGCCATGGCATGTCTCTACAAGGTTCAGGGCATAAAGGGTTCAAGGTTTAATGTTTCTGGTTCTGGATAATTTTTGCAAAAAATTAATTATCTTCGCAACCGATAAAAATAAAGAATATGACACGAAAAATCATCTCATTAATAAGCATTTGCGTACTTTCGGCAGCATTTGCAACTGCACAAATCGACTATAGCGACTGGGTTGGCGGATACCCAGATGGTTGCACAAGCATAACTGTTGGCAAGAAAGCCAGCGCCGACGGTTCGGTAATCACCTCACACACCGACGACAGCCACCGCTCAAAGTCGGAATTCAACATCGAGCCAGCACGCGACTATCCCAAGGGCGCAACAAAAAAGATTTACAAGCGCGTATCGAAGAACATCCACGCAATGCCCACATACGAATTCGAGGAAGTCGGTGAAATTCCGCAGGTTGCACACACATACCGCTACATAAACACCGCCTACCCCTGCATGAACGAAAAGCAGCTCGGCATTGGCGAATCGACTTTCGGCGGACGTAAGTCGCTGGTTTCTGATAACGGAATCATCGACTGCACACAACTATGTCAGCTTATGCTCGAACGTTGCGCCTCAGCTCGCGAAGCAATAACGCTCGCAGGCGAACTCATTAAGGAATACGGCTGGATAGATGTAGGCGAATGCCTCACCATTGCCGACAAGAACGAAGTCTGGCACCTTGAAATCATCGGTCCGGGCAAAGGCAAGAAAGGTGGAATCTGGGTTGCACAGCGCGTTCCCGACGACCACATCGCTGTAAATGCCAACGCAAGCACAATCAAGCATATAGACCTAAAAAACAGCGACATGTTCATGGCAAGCGAGAACATCTTCAAGATGGCGCTCGACTCGGGATGGTGCAAGTCGGAAGCAGACTTTGAATTCTGCCACGCCTACGCACCCGAAAGCCGCAACAGCATCGCTGCCCGCCGTCGCGAATGGCGAGTATTCGACCTTGTGGCTCCGTCGCTCAAGCTCGATGCCAACGACCAGGACTATCCATTTTCGGTAAAACCCGACAAACCTGTGACTTTGGAACAATTGTCGATGATTTTCCGCGACTACTACGAAGGCACACCATACGACATTACACACGCCCTTACCGTTACCGACAAAGACGGCAAAGAGATTATTTCGCCGATGGCAAACCCACAGATGCCTTACGACCAGATGAAAATAGAGAACGTCCGCGGAAGCTGGTACGATGTGGATTCTAAAACCGGCAAGATTGAAATGCTCGGCGAACGCACCATAGCACGCTGGTACACAATGTACGCCACTATTTTGCAGTGCCGCTCGTGGTTGCCAGACGAAATCGGCGGTGTAGCCTGGATAGCACTCGACAATGTTGCGACTTCGATTTATGTGCCCTTCTACCCACAAATCACTCAACTGCCCAAATGCTACGAAACGCCAGGTCGACCAAACGGTTACACACAGGAATCGGCTTGGTGGGCTTTCAACAGACTTGGCACTCTAACGCACCAGCGTTGGGGCGATATGCGCAAGGACGTGGTCGAAGCAGTGTGGATTCCGTGGCAGAAAGAGCTTTTCGACAACCAGAAAAACATCGAAGCCGAAGCCAAAGCATTGATGGACAAGAAGAACGGCCGCAAGGAAGCCATTGCAAAACTAACCGAATACTCAAATATGTGGGGACAGAAAGTCGTTGACAAGGCTTGGAAACTAGGCGATTTCCTCTGGACAAAATACGATGAGAAATTCTAACCTAATAATGATTTACTTTTTACGTCATTCCGCAAGTCAGAACAGACACGCGATACGGAACGGAGAGCGTTGTGATGTTCGACTGTGCGGAATCTCCCCAAATACTAATTTCAAGGAGATTCCGTATAAGCGAGTTCACACGACACGTTCCTTTGTCGGTTCACTCTGCTTTACGGAATGACATCTTTTTTTATTCTAACAATGTCATTGTTTTACAAATACATATTAACATTTATAACCATTACGCTACCGATTGCCGCAGCTTTCGGACAAAGCGACTTCACAGCTTTACTGAAAAAGAACCTGGGCAACTATAATCCGCAGTACATCGAAGCAAAAATTGAATCGACAACAGTTAGCGAACACCTTTACCCCAAAGTGCTAATTTCGGAAGAATCTTACACGCTTACGCATAACGCAATATCTTACTATGATGCAATTTCATCGCTGCCTGTCGAAACAAAAACAGCCATGCTGAAAGCGCATTCGGAAATAGCTTTTGCTGCCGAAAAATCTGGACTTAGCACCTTCCCTGACGAAGTTTTATGGCTTCCATTTGCAATATCGGCATTCGACAAGGACTTCGAACAGGACGGGAACTGCGGATTCTGGGGTCTGCAATACCTATATGCTATAAAATACGGTGTAGAAATCACCGAATGTACCGATGGCCGGCACGACATCATGCAATCTAGCAAGGCGGCAATCCGTCAGTTGCAATATTTCCACGAAAAGTTTGAAAAGTGGGACATCTCATTGGCTGCCTACCTTTTTGGACCATCTAACCTAAAACTGATGCAAGTCCAAGGCAAACAAACTTCCGAAATATACACATCGCTCGACCCTTACGGCAAGAACATTTTCGACATCTGGTGTGCAGTGATTTCGTGGGCTGAAAACTATAGGAATTGCAAAATAGAAGTCAAGGCGATAGAACAGCAATACGACACCATCCGCATTAGCGACCGCATTCATATCGAGCAGATTTCCAAGGTAATGGGCATAAGTCTGAACGAGTTGAAATCGCTCAATTCGACCTTCCATTGCGAAGTCATCGACGGACGGCACACTGCAGTGACATTCAAGCTGCCTACTGGCAGAAAAGATGATTTTGCAAGGCTTCACGACAGCATTGTCAAGTACAACGACACCATTTATTTCCCGCCGCCAAAACCTCCTGTTGAGCCGAAAAACTACGTAGTTGAAGGCAACGGAGACAAAATAATTTACACAATACAGAGCGGCGACTACCTAGGCAAGATTGCGCAGAAATTCGGTGTGAAAGTCAGCGACATTCAGGCATGGAACGGCCTCAGCGGAACAAACATAACAGCAGGCAAAACTCTTGTGATATGGACTGGCAAAAAGTCTGCATCGAACACCCAGACCACCCAGTCAAAGTCAACCACGAACACAACAAAGCCAGCAACACAATCAAACACAAGCGCGTCCACAACAGCTACATTCAACGCAAAGGACTACACATTGGTTGAAACCTACACGGTAAAATCAGGCGATAACCCGTACAACATCGCCAAGCGCTACAGTTGGGCAACCGCCGATGAAATCCTGAAATGGAACAACATCTCCGACCCGTCGAAATTACAGATTGGTCAGAAACTAAAAATCTACAAGAAAAAGTAAAAACGCGAAGATTCGCAAACGTAATTTAGAACTTTTTTCTCTGAAAGAATGTACAAACTAGGCAACTCGCTTGGATAACATTCTACAATTCAACAATTTGTCACTTTTTAGAAAAATAATTAAAAAATTATTTGCCAGTTAAAAATAAAGCAGTATCTTTGCACCGCTTTTCCTCAGTAGCTCAGTTGGTTAGAGCACCTGACTGTTAATCAGGGGGTCGTAGGTTCAAGTCCTACCTGGGGAGCAGAAAAAGACGGACTTTCAGTTCGTCTTTTTTCGTTTATAATCAATTCATTACAAAGTCGGCCTACCAAAGTCATATCAAATCTTCAAATTAGGCAATAACCTTAATTCTTTTTTAACAACCATAACACTCAAAACAAACTAAAAATTAGTATCTTTGTCCCCAAATTTTTAAACGAATGAGTAGATTTTCAGTAATAGAAGACACACAAAAACTGCTTGAAGTTATAAATCAAGCAATTCTTGACAAGAAAGGCGAAAATGTTGTCAATATGGACTTGCAAGCCATTGAAAACCACATTACAAAATATTTCGTTATTTGTACAGCCAACTCAGTAATCCATGCCAATACGCTAGCCGACTACATAAGGTACCAGACACGCGGCACCTTGAAGGAAAGACCATGGAAAGAAGAAGGCTTCGAGAACAGCGAATGGATTTTGATGGACTATGTTGACATTGTGGTACACATTTTCCTACCCGAAGCACGCGAATTCTACAAGCTCGAACAGCTTTGGGCTGATGCAGAAACCAAATCTATAGAAAACAAATAAGGAAATGGAAGGTAACAAAGGATTCAAGCCCAACAACGAGAATCAGGGCTTACCGAACAACGGTGGCAATGGCAAAGCGCGAGTTATTATATATATAGTAATTCTTGCCGTGCTAATCGCTATAACATTCATTGATTTTGGAGGCGGAGCCAACGAAATAAACTGGAACAAGTTCGAGAACGAAATGCTTCTTAACAACGATGTGGAAAAGGTCGTTGTCGTCAACCGCGAACGTGCCGACATCTACATAAAGCCAGAAAGCATTGACAAGTATGGTGGCGCTTCAGCTGGAAGCAACTTATTTTCGGGTTCGATACCTTCATTCTACTTCAATATCGGTGATGTGGAAAGTTTTGAAACAAAACTTGCTGAAGCACAGAAGGATTTGCCTAAAGAACAGCGCGTAAGCGTAGAATACAAAACGGAACACGACTATCTAGGTTCAATCATCAGTTGGATACTTCCTATTGTATTAATTCTTGTACTTTGGTGGTTCGTATTCAATAAAATGAGCGGAGGAAGCGGTGGCGGACAGATTTTCAGCATAGGCAAATCGAAGGCACAGGTTTTTGACAAGGAACGCAAGGTGAAAGTTAACTTCAAGGACGTTGCCGGTCTTGAGGAAGCCAAGGTTGAAGTAATGGAAATTGTTGATTTCCTGAAGAATCCAGACAAATACACTAAACTCGGTGGTAAGATTCCAAAAGGCGCTTTGCTCGTGGGTCCTCCAGGAACCGGTAAGACCTTGTTGGCAAAGGCCGTAGCAGGCGAAGCCGATGTTCCATTCTTCTCGCTCAGCGGTAGCGACTTCGTTGAAATGTTTGTAGGCGTAGGTGCATCGCGTGTACGTGACCTTTTCCGTCAGGCAAAGAGCAAAGCTCCGTGCATAATCTTCATCGACGAAATTGATGCCATCGGTCGTGCTCGTGGCAAGTCGAATAGCTTCAGCGGTAACGATGAAAGGGAAAACACTCTTAATCAACTTCTTACCGAAATGGACGGATTCGACACCAACAGTGGTGTTATAATCCTCGCCGCAACCAACCGCGCCGAAATCCTTGACTCCGCACTTATGCGTGCTGGCCGTTTCGACAGACAAATCCATCTTGAACTTCCCGACGTAAAGGAACGCGAGGAAATTTTCCAAGTTCACACCAAGAACCTCAAGATGGCATCGAGCGTAAAAATCGACTTCCTTGCCAAGCAGACACCTGGATTCAGCGGAGCCGACATTGCAAACGTTTGCAACGAGGCAGCCCTCATCGCAGCACGAAACGACAAGAAGGAAATCGACAAGCAGGACTTCCTCGATGCCGTTGACCGCATAATCGGCGGATTGGAAAAGAAAAACAAGATTATTTCGGAAACCGAAAAACGCACTATAGCATACCACGAGGCTGGACACGCAACAGTAAGCTGGCTTCTCGAATATGCAAATCCTCTGCTGAAAGTCACGATTATCCCACGCGGAAAGGCTCTCGGCGCAGCATGGTACTTGCCGGAAGAACGTTCCATCACAACCAAGGAACAGCTTCTCGACGAAATGTGCGCAACCTTAGGAGGACGCGCAAGCGAGGAAATCAACTTCGGAAAAGTTTCGACTGGTGCTCTCAACGACCTCGAACGAGTTACCAAGCAGGCTATTGCAATGGTATCATTCTACGGCATGAGCAACGACATTGGCAACCTCTCCTACTACAACTCGACCGACGACTACGGATTCACCAAGCCATACAGCGACAAGACCGCCGAAAAGATTGATGCTGATGTAAAGGCTATGGTCGAGGAACAGTACGAACGAGCAAAGGAAGTGCTTCGCAACAACATGGAAGGACTTACCCATCTTGCAGAAACCTTGCTCGAAAAGGAAGTCATCTTCAGCGACGACCTCGAACGCATTTTCGGCAAGCGCAAAGGCGAAAACAAGGCTCTCGACGCAATAAACGAAGCCAAGGAGCAGGAAAAGGCGGAAGCAGAAAAACAGGCTGAAGACGCCCCTTCGACTGACGCTCAGGGAACTGAGAATATAGATAACGCAAACACAGAATCATAAATGTACCGTCGCGGCGCGCCACGACACAACATAGAAACTTTTAAACTTAGAAACTTTCAAACCTACTAGGATGCCTAATATTCTGAAACGGACCATATTCGGAGCACTTTTCGTTGCAATAACATGCTTTATGGTATTGTACAACGAACACACTTGTGCTATATTTATGGGATTGTGCTGTGTAATAATGCTTTTCGAATTTATGAAGATGTTCAAAATGTCACATTTAAGAACAATATTCATCGAAACGATTGGCACATTTGCAATACTTTCGGCATATTGGGTCAGCAGAGGATACACAATGACATTCATACTACTTTTGGCATTGATGCTATCCCTATTCATAATCCAACTTTTCGAGCACGACTCAAAGCAGGAAGAACATCTTGGAAAATCTTTCCTCGCTTTAATATACATTGCACTTCCGCTTAGTATTGCAACCTACATCGGCATGACCGACAATCAGCTCATAATGGCAGTATTCATCCTGATATGGGTTTCCGATACGATGGCATATCTGGTGGGATGCAAGTTCGGCAAGCACAAGATTTTCGAGCGCATATCGCCAAAGAAATCGTGGGAAGGTGCAATCGGCGGATTCATATTTACCGTAACAGCTGCAGCATTTGGCGGCTACCTCTTCCCGAAACTCGGTTTTGAAGTATGGCAGTGGTGCGTAATCGGTGCTATGGTTGGCATATTCGGAATACTTGGCGACTTCATCGAATCGATGTTTAAGCGTAGCGCAGGCGTCAAGGATTCTGGCAACCTCATACCTGGACACGGCGGTCTGCTCGACAGGCTCGACAGCTTTATATTCACAATTCCGTGGGTAACGATAGCGGTGTGGGTGATGAGAAGTTTCAATGGCTAAAGCCCGCTTCTGGTTTAACTTCGTTGAGGGCTTCGCCGTTCTCGTTTCTATGCCTGCGGCGTTTCTGAGTTTAACTTCGTTGAGGGCTTCGCCGTTAATTCGTGATTTCTGTTGCTGACACCGTTTCAGTGATTTCCGCCCCCCTGAGCCTGTCGAAGGGAAGGATTCAATAGTTTAAGGTTCAAAGTCCTTATTGCGCCATCTCCACTTTCATATAATTTGCTCGCAAATATTCTTCGTAAACCTTTTCTTCCACAGCCTTGAGTGTTTCGAGTTTGCTTGCAAAGTTCCTGTCTGATTCTGGAATCTTTGACAACAGCAGTTTTCGCGGATATTCGCCACGATGCATCATCATATCGGTTTGCATATTCTGGTATGTCTGCCATTCGTCGGATGAAAGTTGAGTTCTGCCTGCAAGGAAGTTGTCAATTTTTGCACAAACCGACTTTGCGTATGCACGGACAGCATCCTGCAATTCAAGCATTTGGCTTGCAGACTCGGCTTCGGCATTTCCAATTCGCTTCATCGAGTCGATTTCGTGTGCGTATGTATCGGCAAGATGTTTAAGAGAATCTATTTCAGCAGACTGTTGCTCTACCATCTGCATTGTTATTGTATCCTGCTGAATGACAATTTCTTTCCTAATTTGTTGTGGCAACCTTACAAAAAGAATGGTTGACAATGCAACTATGATTAATACCAATACGGCAATTGCAATACTTCGCGACTTTTTGCTTTGTATGCTTTGTTTTACATCGTTTGCCGAAATGTAGCGTTTGCTAGTCTGCACTTCGTAGCATCGCTTTGCTATGCGTTTAAGTTTGCGTGAGCAGTTTGGCAGATTGCTGATAAGGATTCCAAGTGCGTATATGTCGGCACGATTGTCGATAAGACCAGTTTTCTGCTGTTCGGGCGAAGCGTAGCCGGATGTTCCAGCAGGGTCTTTGAGTATGGCGTAGTCGTCACGGTCGGCGAGTCCGAAATCGATTAGCTTGATGTGGTGTCCGTTGCGTGTGACGAGAATGTTTGCAGGCTTTATGTCGCGGTGGATAATTTGTTGTTCGTGAATATATTGCAGTGCATCGCAGAGTTCGCAGACAAGCGTTTCGGTTTCTGCCTTGGTGACATCTTGCTGCTCAAAGAATTCTTTCCAATTCCAACCGTCAATGTACTCCTGCACTATGCAAATACCCAATCCAGGAACATCTTCGATGCCGTAAGTCCTTGCAATGTTTTGGTGCGAAAGCAGATACGACACTTCAAATTCCTTTTGGATGAGATTCTTGAACTTCTGGTTCTCGCTTTCACTTTCGGTGAGGCGTTTCAGAGTATGCCAGCGACCATAGCGTTTTGCCTTATAGACTTCGGTATAGCCGTTTTTAGAGGCGTGGAGCAACTGTATCTCGGAAAATTTTTCCGACACATTTATGTTGCTGTCGTCTAAGAAGAAGCCTGAATTCTTGTCGCTGTCGAACATTTGATGAATATTTTGGGGCAAAGATAAGGGATATTTACGATTTTTGATGTACGATTTACGATTGAAGGCGAGCAGACTTGCAGTCTCACAGGCTTGCAGTCTTACAGTCTGTCAGTCTGGTCTTCTGCTAGACAGTCCGACATCAAGACTGGTCTTCTGCGCGACTGTCAGACTTTTTCTTAACCAGTTCGATATTTGTCAGTCCTGACTTGTACCCTGCAACATAGTTCGACT
>CADAXK010000015.1 GCA_902791865.1 uncultured Bacteroidia bacterium | reverse complement strand
AGCCTTTGAAAAAGAAATAGTTCAACCTTGTTTTGGGTCTCTTTTTGACACTTATAACATTTTCATGGCAATTTCAGGTCTCTTTTTGACACATACGCCCAAAAGTGTTTTTTATAAAGAACACATTTGTGGCGAAAATGTATTTTATAAAAACATACAAAAACTTGGCATTGCTTTTCTTAGATTGAAAGGCAATGCCAAGTTATCTTTACCTACAAGCTGATTTCTCAAGCCTTATTTTTCATAATGCCCCTTTAATGACAAAATATGAACTTCTGTTTCAAATATCTGATAAACAATACGATTTTTCCTGTCGATGTAGCGAGACCATTTTTCTGCCAAGTCGTATTTTAATTCTTCGGGTTTGCCAATGCCTGTCTTTGGATGAGCGGCAATGTCGGCAATAAGATTTGCAATTTTCTTTTGGACGGAAACATTACCAGACTTTTTCCAGAACTGCAAATCGTCATTAGCGTCAGGAGAAAGGATTATTTCCATAAATCTTCAATATTGATTTTTATGCCTTTGCCGTTTTTTATGTCTTCTTGCCCACGTTTTATCTTTTTCACGAATTCGGGATCGTATGGACTTTCTTCAACCTTTTCCTTTGCGCCAAGATTAAGTATTTCAGCAATTAGCTTTTTGATTGCCGAATTTCTGCCATCGTATTCCAATGTGATAGTTGCCATTTTGTTGTCTCCTCTTTGATTTTTTCTTTTTGCAAAAATACAACAATTTCAAATACCAATTAATATTATGGTGTAAAAAAAGAAAAGGATTTGCACCATCCTTCATAGAATACCGCAAATCCTAATTCTAAATATCTGTTTTTCTTCTATTCTGCAATTACCAAGAAGTAATTCTTCTTTCCCTTCTGCACAAGCAGGTATTTTCCGTTGATGAGGTTGTCGGCATTGATGATTCCAGCCTCGTCGGAATATTTTTCCTTGTTGATGCTCATGCCATTGCCCTTGATGGTGCGCTTCAGTTCGCCCTTCGATGGGAAAATGTCGGTTTCGCCGGCAAGCAGGTCAAGGACATTGATGCCTTCTGCGAACTTTGCCTTTGCAACATTGTAGGTCGGAACGCCATCGAAAACGGCAAGGAAAGTCTTTTCATCGAGCTTGCGAAGTGCGTCGCTTGTTGCATTGCCGAAAAGTATCTGCGAAGCTTCAACGGCTGCATCATATTCACTACGCGAGTGAACCATAACGGTGATTTCCTCGGCAAGACGCTTCTGGAGGATTCGCATGTTTGGTGCTTCATCATGCTGTGCGATAAGAGCATCGATGGTTTCCTTGTCCAAAGTGGTGAATATCTTGATATAACGCTTTGCATCGTCGTCCGAAACATTGAGCCAGAACTGGTAGAACTTGTACGGGCTGGTCTTTTCGGGATCGAGCCAAACATTACCCGATTCAGTCTTGCCGAACTTCACACCGTCCGACTTGGTAATAAGCGGACAAGTAAGCGCGTAAGCTTCGCCACCGCAGGTACGACGGATTAGTTCTGTACCGGTAGTAATGTTGCCCCACTGGTCGCTTCCGCCCATCTGCAGCTTGCAGTTCTTGGTCTGGTACAGATGCAGGAAATCGTAGCCCTGCAGAAGCTGGTAGGTGAACTCGGTGAACGACATTCCGTCGCGTGCTTCACCGTTAAGGCGTTTCTTTACCGAGTCCTTTGCCATCATATAGTTGACGGTGATAAGCTTACCGACCTTGCGAGCGAACTCGAGGAAGGTAAAGTCCTTCATCCAGTCGTAGTTGTTGACGAGTTCGGCCTTGTTTGGAATATCGGATTCGAAGTCGAGGAATTTTGCGAGCTGGTTCTTTATGCACTGCTGATTGTGACGCAGAGTTTCCTCATCGAGCAGGTTACGTTCGAGCGACTTTCCTGATGGGTCGCCAATCATACCTGTTGCACCGCCTATAAGGGCGATAGGCTTATGTCCGCAATTCTGCAAGTGCTTGAGCATCATTATGCCGCACAAATGACCTATATGTAGCGAGTCGGCAGTCGGGTCAATTCCAACGTATGCCGCAACGTGTTCTTTCTGTAGTGCTTCTTCGGTGCCAGGAATCATATCCTGCAGCATTCCTCTCCATTTGAGTTCTTCTATGAAATTTTTCATCGTATTTTAAATCTAATTTGGCGCAAAGTTACAAAAATTCAAGGATTTTAAAATTTAATGATTCAATTTTTTGTGTTGTAGCGGCGCAATGCATTGCGCCGAATGCAATGATTTGCGCAGAATGCAGCATGTGTCGATTGAGACGCAAAATTTTGCGTTTGTACAATAAAAAAAGTCCGACAATCTGCCGGACTTTTTCGTTTATAAATCAATCGTTTATTCTTCTTCGAGCTGGTTGCACTTGCAGTCGAGGTTGCGGTCGCCGTATGCGTTGTCAATCTTTGCAACGTAAGGCCAGAACTTGTTTTCCTTGATCCATGGTAGCGGGAATGCTGCCTTTTCACGCGGATAGCAGTGGTTCCACTCGCTTGCAGTACATTCGAACTGGGTGTGAGGTGCATTTACAAGAGGATTGTCCTCGCGGGTGTACTTACCAGCCTTGATGTCCTCGCATTCAGCCTTGATAACCTTCATTGTCTCGATGAAGCGGTCGAGTTCCTGCTTGCTTTCGCTCTCGGTAGGTTCAACCATAAGGGTTTCGTGAACCGGGAACGACAATGTTGGAGCGTGGAATCCGAAGTCCATTAAGCGGTGTGCGATGTCGGCAGCTTCAACGCCATATTCAGCGCGGAACTTCTGTACATCGAGAATCATTTCGTGTGCGCAACGGCCAGTTTCGCCAGTGTATAGAACATTGAAAGTATCCTTCAGTTCGCTTGCAATGTAGTTTGCGTTGAGGATAGCAATCTTTGTAGCTTCCTTCAAACCGCGTTCACCCATCATCTTGATGTAAGCGTAGGTAATCGGGAGAATCATTGCACTGCCGAACGGAGCCGATGTGATAGCGCGGATGCCCTTCTTGCCGCCGGTCTTGATTACGCTGTGCGTCGGGAGGAAGTCAACGAGCTTCTTGCATACCGAAACGGTTCCGATGCCAGGACCGCCACCGCCGTGAGGGCTAGCAAAGGTCTTGTGGAGGTTAAGGTGGCAAACGTCTGCTCCGATTGTTCCGGGGTTGGTGAGAGCAACCTGTGCGTTCATGTTTGCACCGTCCATATAAACGAGACCGCCGTTGTCGTGGATTATCTTGACGATGTCGAGAATCTTGTTCTCGAATACGCCGTGGGTTGATGGATAGGTAATCATCATTGCAGCAAGGTTGTCCTTGTTGGCAACTGCCTTTTCCTTCAAGTCCTTAACGTCGATGTTGCCGTGTTCGTCGCAGTTAACGAGAACAAGTTTGAAACCTGCCATTGCCATACTTGCAGGGTTGGTTCCGTGTGCCGATGTCGGGATAATGCAGACATTCCTGTGAGCTTCCTTTCTTGAGTGGTGGTAAGCACGGATAATCATAAGGCCTGTATGTTCGCCAGTTGCACCCGAATTTGGCTGCAAGGTTGTTGCTGCAAAGCCTGTGATTGTCGAAAGGTCCTTAGAAATGTCTTCGATGAGTTCGTAGTAACCGAGAGCCTGGTTCTTCGGAACAAACGGGTGGATGTTTGCAAATTCCGGCCAGCTGAGCGGAAGCATAGATGTTGCAGGGTTGAGCTTCATTGTGCACGAACCGAGCGAAATCATCGACTGGGTGAGGGAAATGTCGCGTCTTTCGAGTTTCTTGATGTAACGCATCATTTCGGTTTCGCTGTGGTAGCTGTTGAATACTTTCTGGTTGAAAATGCTGTCGGTTCTTGCGAACTTTGCATCCATATTTACCATCGGAACATCTACGACCTTCTTTGCCTTCTTGCCTGCTGCGAGAGCAAAGATTTCGAGGATGTTGTTTACATCGGCAACCGAAATAAGTTCGTCGGTGCTGAAGCCAACGGTCTTTTCGTCGATGTAGTGGAAGTTAATCTTGCGCTGCAAAGCGAGCTTTTCAACAGCCTTCTTGTCGGCACCGCTAACGATAACTGTATCGAAGATGTTTGTATGTTCAATCTTGTAGCCGAGCTTCTTGATTTCGGCAGCGAGGAATTTTGCTGAAGAATAGATGTTGTTAGCAATTCTTCTCATTCCTTCTGGTCCGTGATATACAACGTAGAAACCAGCCATCATTGCGAGCAGAGCCTGAGCGGTGCAGATGTTTGATGTAGCATCTTCACGCTTGATGTGCTGTTCGCGGGTCTGGAGGGCGAGACGGAGAGCCTTGCGTCCGAACTTGTCAACGCTGACACCTATGATACGGCCTGGCATTTTGCGTTTGTACTTGTCGGAAGTAGCCATAAATGCTGCGTGCGGTCCGCCGAATCCCATCGGAAGTCCGAAACGCTGTGTGTTACCAACAACAATGTCGGCGCCCCACGATGCCGGCGACTTGAGCAGCACAAGAGCCATAGTGTCAACAACTGCAGTTACGAGCATTTCGTTTTCGTGTGCAGTTTCGGTGAACTTCGAGTAGTCGCGGATTTCGCCGCTTGCGCTCGGGTACTGGAGGATTGCTCCTATGTATTTCTTCGAGAGTTTTACTTTCTTGAAATCGCCAACTTCTACCTCGATTCCCAATGGTTCGGTACGCATAAGGATAACGTCGAGAGTCTGTGGGAAGATGTCCTTGTCAACGAAAACTACGTTGCGGCCTTCCTTGGCTGCCTGACGCGAGCGGCATTCGAACATCATTCTTGCTGCTTCGGCTGCTGCGGTACCTTCGTCGAGGAGCGAGCAGTTTGCAAGTTCCATTCCGGTGAGTTCGGTGATTACGGTCTGGAAGTTAAGGAGAGCTTCGAGGCGGCCCTGCGAAATTTCAGCCTGATACGGAGTGTATGAAGTGTACCAGCTTGGATTTTCGAACACATTGCGAAGGATTACCGACGGAACAGCAGTGCCGTAGTAACCCATACCGATAAGCGAGCGGTAAATCTTGTTCTTTGCGGCCATAGCCTTCAGTTTTACAAGGAACTCGTCTTCGGTGAGCGGTTCGTCGAGCTTAAGGTTTTCTTTCAGTCTGATTTTGGTCGGGATGACCTGATCAATGAATTTGTCGAGTGATTTTGCTCCGATTTTCTTGAGCATTTCAGCGTATTCGCTTTCCCTCGGACCCACGTGGCGGGTGTAGAAATCTTCTCTAATCATTGTATTTCTATATTAGTGTTTGCGTTAAAAAATTTTGCGTAAAATTATAAATATTTTGGGTACGCAATTTTATTTGTATGGATTTTTTTCAACGGAATTTAATTGTGGGAATGTGAACAAAAAAAAGGCAGATTGTTCTGCCGTTGATATTTTGTTGCGGATTGCTGCTACAAGCAGAGAGCTTAAGGTTTTAAATCCGAACGAACAAAAGATTTATTCATTCCAATCACAAAAGCAATTCAATTTATAAATCCAAACAGATAAGTCTTCATGGATAATTCCACCGTCTTCAGGATAAACACTACTTAGTTTCACAGAAACCAAATCATTTGGTGATAGCCTTTTAGGTACTTCCCCTGTTATATAATAAACTGGGCCTTCATGATTTTTATTCACATAAAAATGAGCCGTTATTTTCACTCCTTCTTTATAAAAACGAGAATCTGTTTTATATGGTTTGTCGAGGATTTGTAAATAACCTTGCATTCCACCTTCACAACCTTCGCATGAGGATTTTATTTGACATCCGTTTAGCATCATCACACCCATTGTTGCAATAAGCAGTGATATTAAAATCGATTTTTTCATTGCTTTAATATTTAATATTCGTTACTATATAACGGCTGAATTTTCATTTTATTGTCTGAAAGTTAAAAATCCGAACGGCTGTTATTACGAGGGGGGAAAAGATTATTTTTGTAACGAAAAATTATTAAAATTTTTTTTACTGCGCCACACGATGGCACATTAAACACCGTAACTTTGTGCGAAATAAATGCATATAAAAATGAACGGGAAAATTGAACTTTACTATGACATGCCACATTTGGAGGCATATTTGAAGGCTAGCGGTGCAAATTACGACGAAAGCAGGCTTAATGGTGTGCTTGATGGATTTATGAAGGAGGCTGTATTGCATCACGTTGAAGAAAAGAAATTCATCATAATGGGAACATTGAATGAATACTTGGAAAACAAGGAAATCTTCGATGGAAGCAGGGAGGTTTTCAGAATGTTGCCTGCTATTTCGGAAAATCTGTTTTTCGACACGGATATGAGCACATTGACGGAAAGTTGTGATTACCTTGTTGATAAAGAGAATCCATATTTGCAAAATTGGCAAGCGACAGGCAATCGTGGCGAGCAAAGGATTTTCAGGACAACGGCGGATGTCTGCTTTGAAAAGGAAAAAGAAGCCAAAGCTGAGCTTGACGGAAAAGACCATCCTCTGATTTTCCTTGACTTCGACGGCGTGCTGAATACCGAAAGATATTATGCAAAATTAAAGGCTCAAGACTTGCCATACAAGGACAAATATGGTCATTTGTTTGATCCCGAATCAGTAGCTAACCTGCAGAAAATCATTGATGCAACCGATGCTCGTATTGTAGTCAGTTCCTCATGGCGCTATATGGGCTTGGACAATTTGCAACGCATGTGGTACGACCGCGACTTGCCGGGTTGGATTGAGGGCATAACGCCCATGCATCTGGACGATGACAAATTGTTGGAAACGGATTTGAGCAAATTGGATGTGATTACAGCAGATATGTTCTGTTCAAGCCGAGGAAACGAAATCAAGGCCTATTTCAACGAAGTGCTTGGAGTTGGCATGGACGCACAACGTTATGTCATCTTGGACGACCTCAAGGACGTTCTGCCCGAGCAGGAAGACCATTTTATCCGCATTGATCCGATAGTAGGAATTACGGAGGAGGATGCGGAAAAGGTGGTGGAGATTTTGAAAATCAATCAAAAATAATAATTATTAAAATAAGATTTTTTAACTTTGTAGCTTGGCAAAATATAAAAATATAATTACAAATAATATTTAACAGTATGAAAAAAGAGGATATATTCAAAAAAAACGCGAAAGATCATCAGATTAAATGGAAAAAAGAAAATATTGGCATCAATTATGACCAATATGAAACTTGGCTAAGCGAAGAAGATGCAAAAAATGGTAAAAATTTCTTTGACCCACAGAATCATTTAGGATTCAATATTTTCAAAGGAACAGATATCTCTGTAATGAACCGCTATCCTAATTATCGCAAATCTCTATGCGCCGATATTTTAAGAAGCGAGCATATACCTTTTAATTTATTTGTCCCATTTGAAAAAGATTTTGAATTCTTTAAGAATGTTCTCAACCATTTTTTGAAAGACACTATCGGGTCTGTTTCGAGAATTATTATAGAACATGCACCTAAACCTAAAAAGAAATACCTCTACGACAGGACATCATTTGATGCTTATGTTGAATATATACATAAGGATGGTTCAAAAGGAATATTAGGAATTGAGGTGAAATATACAGAAAAGGCATATCCGCTAAAAAAAGATTCAAAGGAAGATCGGGATGTCAATAATAAGAATTCACGATATTATGAAGTTTCAGATATAAGTGGAATTTTTGATATGAGGAACATAGATCTTATGAAAGAAGACGACTATCGTCAATTATGGAGAAATCATTTATTAGCTGAAAGCGTAAAACAAATAAATAATGATGTTGAACATGCTACATCAATTATTTTATTCCCAAAAGGCAATGAACATTTTACAAAAGTATGCAAGGAATACAGTGATATGCTAAAAATGAAAGATAGTTTTATTGCTATTACTTACGAGGATTTTTTATCTATATGTCGCAAACATTGTCCAAATAATAACTTTAAATCATGGTTAGATTATCTTGAAAACCGTTATTTGATATAACAATGACACCTACATCACTTTTCAAACGTTACGTCTGGTTGTTGGAGTTGCTGCTGAACAGCAAAGACGGCTATTCATTGAAAGAAATAAATGAATCACTGGCACGCGAGAATGAAGAGGAAATTCCGCGCCGCACATTCATAAGGACGAAAGCCGCTATCGAGGATATATTCTCGGTTCAAATAAAATACAACCGGCAAAGGGACAAGTACTATATTGAAAACAGCAAGGAAACACACGAAATGTTGTATTCCGCTTTCGCCGTGAATCGCCTTATGAGCGAAAACCTTGACCTAAACGACCGCATAATTCTCGAAAAAGCTGCTACGTCTAGCAACAAATTCCTGTCGAAAATTACAACAGCCATGCGTGATTGTCAACGCATCTTAATTACCTACCATAGTTACGAAATGCAAACGGCACGCGAATTTGAGATTGAGCCTTACGCCCTGCGCTACTTTGGCAGACGCTGGTATGTGCTGGCTCACACCGATTTTCATACTTCGTTGCACCTATACGCGCTTGACCGTATGGATGATGTGAAAATTACCAACAAGTTTTTCAAATTGCCTGCCGATTTTTATGCAGACGATTATTTTTCACGCTACTTCGGTGTGATAATGAATGATGGCAAAGCTGAAAAGATTCTATTGAGAACCACAGACTTACGCACCAAATATTTGAATTCATTGCCACTTCATAGCACACAAAAAGAAGTCGCCCCCAATTTGTTCGAATTGTGTTTGGTTCTAACCGATGATTTTATCAACGCCTTGAGAGCTATGGGGGCAGAGGTCGAGGTTGTAAGTCCGGACTGGTTGCGAAAACGGCTCTTAAAGGATGCAAAGGAGATGGTAAAGAAATACAGCAAAAAGATTTTGTGAACAGTAAGAAAAGCCAAATATTGTTGCTGACCAATTAGTGCAGAAACAAAAACAGCAGATTGTTCTACCCGTTTCGGATTACAAATCCTTATATTCGAGCCTTCGGGAGTACAAATCCCGAAGGACGTGATGTAATAAAATTATATCATATAAAACTATATCATATAAATTTATATGATGTAAAATTATATCAAAATGTTAACTTGCTGATAATTAAACTGCTCCATCATCGATGTTTTGCTACGGATTGCTGCTTAAGCAGCGAACTAAGGTTACAAATCCCGAAGGACGTTTTTTCAATGTTTTTTTTGACAAAAAAAGAGGAAGCCATACGACTTCCTCTTCCCTATCATAAATCTTCAGTTACCTTATCATACTTATCTTTACGACATTTCCGTCAATCTTGACGAAATATGTTCCATCGCAAAGCCTCGACAAGTCTATTGTCTGATTTTCAGCAGCATTGTCGATATGAGCAACAACCTGACCGAGAGCATTAATGACAACTATACTCTTGCCTTCTGCATTTGCAATGTTTAACATGCCAGTTGTCGGATTAGGATAAACCTCAATGCTATTTTCTGAAATTTCATCCACTGCCAAGTTGCAATTTGCATTGATATAATCAGAACTTGTTCCCTGATAATTGACTCGATATTTACCAAATCCGAAATCGACTACACCAGACACACGATAATTCTTATTTGCCTCAATAGTGTATGCGTCGCTGAAGCTATCTCTAAAAGTAACAGTATCATTAGATTCATTAACACATTCCCATTCTCCGCGCGACATTGTATTACCTATACTACGAACACATTCTACTCGAACATAACAACCTTCATAAGCTTCGTTTCCTGCTTCATTGGCAGTAATATCAATAGGAGTAATTACACCCATGTCAAAAACCTCAAAGTTTGCAACGTTCTTCAGTTCGGTAAGTCCATAATATTCGGTTACTGTAGCCTGGAATTTGACAGAATCTCCAATGTTAGGATTATTTATCGAATCAAATACCCAGATACCGCCCCAAGCCTCGTTTGCATCCTGAATCGAGTATCCCTTAACAGGACTATAACGTGTGTTTATGAAGTTTGAAGTAACAACGCCCTTTACCCATACGGTCTGGTTATTCAATGGAGAATCACCGCTTTCTTGGGTTGTGTACTGTATGTCGCGAATTGCTGTGAAAGTAGGACCAGCAAGGTTAACTGTGAATGTTGAAGTTGCCGATGCAATTACGCTTTGGTCGTTTGAAACCAAACTTGCATGAATTGTATGCTCTCCATTTGTAAGGTCTGTGAATGCGTGTGAAGTTTCTGTTCCTGTAACTGCTTCGCCCTCATCAATAGAGAACGAAATGTTACCTTCTGTGCCAACCTCAAAGTTGAATACTTGAACTGTTGCATTTACAGCGGCTTCATAAATAATGCTTCCGTTTGCAGGATTGGTTATTGAAATGGTAGGAACTGCTGCACCTGCTACAATGTCGTTCACATCGCGTGGCTTGAGTTCCCATTCGTTGGCATTGTTGTACGAATTCCATTCTACGATACCTGTTACCGTGTATGATGTACCTTCTGTAGGAGTGTATTCCAGTCCGTAAATCTTTATGTCGCTTCCGTCGCTAAGCGTCCAAGTATCGTTATTTACAACAGATGTACAAACACCCGATACGGAAACGAGAACACTTTCGTATTGCTCTGAAATTTCGCTTATGCTTGCTGGTACAGCAGCGATTGCAGTGCTGGCGCCATGATTTTCTATCGAATTCTGTGTCATTTCGGTCAAACCATAATATTCAGAAACTGCACCTGTTACAGTTACCCTGTCGTTGCGAGCAGGCGTATTGCTTGAAGAGTAAACATAAATGCCGCTCCATGCTGCTTCTGCATCCTGAATGTAATATCCCTTTACCTGATTCTGGCTTAATTTGAAACCAGTAACTGTTCCGCTTAAGGTAACAGTCTGTCCTGCGTATGGCGATGCGCCGTCGGCAGCAGTGGTGTACTGAATGTCGCGAATCATAAGTTGTCCATTGGTACGTGCCTCGAATGTTACGGTTGCAGTAACTGGAGTTTCCAATGATGCATTTTCCATAGTTACAAGTTCGAAAGCCAAAGTGTTGCTTCCGTTTGCAAGGTTATTTACTGTAAATGGTTCTTCGGAAGTAACATATTGTGCTTCGCCACCATTCAAAGTGTATTTCAACTTGCCGTCGGTTCCAAGTACGAAATTGTAAACGCGGAACTGAACTTCAACATTGTCGGCCATAACGGTTGAACCTTCTGCAGGAGAAAGAACGCGAAGAGCAATGCCATCAACATTTTCGTTTATGTCTGCAGCACTGCGCGGAAGTATTACCCAACCTACATTGTACGTTTCCTTGTTTGAGAACGACAGAACGCCTGTAACTTCATATTCTATTTCGGCAGTTGGAGTGAATGCAAAGCAATCGACACCTACATAAACAGATTCTTCTGCATCGTTTGCAATCTGCCATGCATTACCGAGCATTGTGCCGTTGTGAGTACCTGTTATTGTAACTAACATTGATTCATATTGTTCCGAAACGTTACCAAGAGTAAGTTCAATTGGCTCGAATATTTCATTGTCACTGCTTCTAACAACCACATTTGTAATTTCACTCATTTCGGTCAAACCGTTGAATTCTGCCATTTTACCACGAACTACAACTTGGTCGCCAAGTTCAACATTTGCCAAATTGTCAACGGAATAAATATATAGTCCGCTGTATGCTTCGGTCGATGACTGAATATAGAATCCGAACGATGTCTTTGCAGTAACAATACCTTGAGTTGCAACAACGTTTCCGTTCTGTGCGTTTTCGTCGGCAGTACCCTGAATAGCAGGAATTGTCATCAAGGTCGAGAAATCGGCATCGGTGGTGAATGTTACATTTGCAGTAACTGATGTTTCGAGCGATGCATTTTCCATGTCAACAAGTTCGAGTGCAAGATTGTGTTCGCCGTCTTCAATTTCGGAGATGGTGAATGTTGCAGTTGTCGAATACTGAGCAGCACCATCGTCGAGAGCATATTTAATCTTGCCTTCTGCTCCAAGGTCGAAATGGCGAACTGTAAGGTTAACATTTACTGAATTAGCAAAGAAGAATGAACCATTTGCTGGAGCACTTACTGTCATTGCTGGGTCGGTGCTGAGGGAAGCAGCATCAATATATAAGGCTATCTTCTTTTGGTTCGTATAAGTACCAGATTTAAAATATCTAAAACGAGTCTGTCCACTTGCTATGTTGTATCTCAGATGCGTTCCTGCCGAAACTATTTCAACAGAATCTGGATTAAAAGTAATTGTATTAAGATATGCTTCCGTTTGGCTTGACTTAATTGTATTTGCATCGCTTGTGTTGCCAATGAAATACCCGCTTGCCGACTTAACAGAATAACCGCCTTCAACTTCACCTAAAGTAAAGTAGAAATTGTTATCAGTCACAGAAATTGCGCTTCCAGATATTGTAACTTGTTTGGTATTGGAAACAGCATCCAATGTTGAAAGGCTACCATCTAAAGCAAGATTACCTTCCTCATAAACAATAAGGTACTTACCACCAGCAAAAATCTGGTCGGCACTTGTAACCTTCGTGTAATTCGTCTGCGCAAATGCTCCCAACGACAGCATTGCAAGACAAGCAACAAAAACAAATGATAAAATTCTATTCATAACTCTCTCAAATTTAAAATATTAACTGATTTTTTCTTAGCTCTAAACAAAAAAAGAACCTATCCGAAGATAGGTTCAGTATTAGCATATTACTATTTTTCAAGTATTTCGGGATCAACCAAGATTCTACCGCAATATTCGCAAGGTATGATTTTCTTGCTCGACTTGATATCCAACTGCCTCTGAGGCGGAATCTTGTTGTAGCAACCGCCACAAGCATCACGCTCGATTGTTACAACAGCAAGCTTGTTGCGAGCATTGTTGCGGATACGTGTGTAAGCAAAAAGCAAACGCGGTTCGATAGTCTGTGAAATTTCTTCGCGCTCCGCATTAAGCTTTTCCTCTTCGGTCTTGGTTTCGGAAATGATGCCGTCAAGTTCAACCTTTTTCATGTCAAGGTCTTTGCGACGTTCTGCAAGGCGTTCCTTTGCTTCCGAAATCATATTGTTTCTATTTTCGATTTCTTCCTTGCTAACCCTGATGCTCTTCTCTGCCAACTGAATGTCAAGATCCTGGTTTTCGATTTCCTTTGTCAAAGCATCGAATTCCCTGTTGTTCCTTACATTGTTCTGCTGTTCCTGATATCTCTTCAGCAAAGCCTGTGCTTCTGTTCTCTTGCGCTCAGCGACGGAAATCTGTGAGTTAAAATCCTTTATTTCCTGCTTGTAGTTGCTGATACGTGTTTCGAGACCTGCGATTTCGTCCTCGAGATCGCGCACTTCCAAAGGAAGTTCACCACGGAGAGTTTTTATCTCATCAAGTTTAGAATCAACAAGTTGAAGCCTGTATAAGTTCTTCAGTTTTTCGGTTACTGTAAGTTCGTTCTTCTTTTCGTTTTCTGCCATCTCAATAATTGTTTATCGGATTCGTATTTATGTCTGAAAAATAGGTTGCAAAGTTATTATTTTTTTTCACAACAATGTCATAAAAAATTTATTAAAACAATTTTTTAGGATGACAATACAATATTAAGGCACAATGTTTGTTATTTAATTAATTTTGGTTTAAGCGCAAAAGACATGAAAAGACTTGCATATATCTTTGCATCGGTGACTACCGCACTGGCATTCACGATGTTATTCTTTGAAAAAAACATCGGATTAAACCTTGTAATCCTCGAATGGATAACAATTCCGATAATGATATTCCTAAATCGTCCGTTCAAATTCAACAAACTGACAATCACCGCATTGCTTATACTTTTGACGACATCGCTTGCAGTGCTGTATTCGCACACTAACTGGACGATTTTCGTCAACATACTCATGTTTTTTACCTGCAATAGCATTATTGCTTTCAAGGAATACCGCAGCTACATGTATGCGGCCTTCGAATCGTTCCGCAATGCTGCACTATCGTTTGTTCCGCAGGTTCACAAAAAGCATGAGGACGGCGAACCCAAGATGAAAAAAAGCAAGATTTTCTGGCTCACAGTGCTCGCGTTTGTGATAACAATGGCATTCGTAATTCTGTATTCGCTTGGCAGTTCCAAATTTGGCGAATGGGTCAGCGACATAATACAATCGCTTAATTTCAAGTTTATCCTGCTATTCCTGCTTGGACTTGTCTTCGCCAACTTCGCTTTCCGCAAAAAGACCGAAAAACTTATGACCTACGAGGCTGGCAAAGACATAACAATTGTACGCAAACGCAAAAGAAGATTTCTACGCGGTCTATCGCAGACACTCAAGAACCGCAACTTTTTCGGCGTGATGCTACTCGGAATGCTAAACATTGTGCTCTTATTCTTCAACATAAGCGATATTCGCTATGTGTGGTTATTCTCGTGGGACGGATCTTTCCTGAAGGAATTTGTACACGAAGGCACATGGATACTGACATTTGCCATACTCATATCGCAGATGATTGCACTGCTGTTCTTCCGCGAAAACCTCAACTTCTACAGTCGCAACAAGCTGCTCAAGATTCTGACCATGATATGGCTTGCACAAAACTGCATAATGACGGTTTCGGTTGGTATAAGAAATTTCTGGTATGTAAAATACTTCGGACTGGCATTTGGACGAATCATAGTTTTCTTCTTCCTTGTGCTAGTTATTGTGGGTCTGATTTCCATAATGATAAAGGTAAGCCATCGCAAAACTATGTACTACCTCTTCAAGGTTAACAGCTATGCATTTATGGTGGTGATTTCGCTATCGGCACTTGTAAACTGGCATGTTGTAATCGCAGATTACAATTTTTCACACAGCGACAGCTCGTTCATCGAATACTCGTTCATGGCAAAACTCGACAATTCGGCACTGCCCTTACTTGTAAAGACAAGAGCAGAACTTGATGTCATTGACCAGCAACAGCAGCAGGCCATGAAATTCGACACTCACATGGACTACTTCATATCCTCAAAGAAGTACGAAATCCTAATAAAGATGAAAGCCCGCGAATTCGTAGAAGAATACGAAAACCTAAGTTTCTTGGAATGGAATTACGCCGATGAATGGGCATATCGAAAACTTAAACAAAGCGGATACCTCAACAATATCGACTTCGATTCCGACTGGTTCGACCTAATAAGATAGGAAGGCAAAAAGGCTTGAAGGCTAAAAGGCTGACAGGCTAACAGACAAAAAGTCGAACCGAACTGCTAGACAGCATGCCTGCCTTGCTACCGAGATGCCTAAGGAATGACAAAGCAATAGAACCCCATAAACTTGCGGAATGACACTCTATTTTATACCCGATAAGGTATAATTATTTTATATTCTTACGATTTTATACCCGATAGGGTGTAATCTAAAATATTTTTACTACTTTTGTACCCGATAAGGTATAATTTATGAAGACAATATTATCATCAACGGTAAAGGAACTGCGCAAAAAGAATAAGCTTACGCAGGAAGACCTTGCAATGAAATCCGGTTTAGGTTTGCGTTTCGTTCGCGACCTGGAACAGGGCAAACCGACATTAAGGCTCGACAAGGTAAATCAGCTATTGGAACTTTTCGGCTACGAGATGCAGCCTGCACGATATAACAATAATGACAAATGAAGCAGGCTCGGATATATTTCAAGGACAAAGCTGCAGGAATCCATTAGACTGATAGAAAGCAGGTTGCTGAAAATATCGGATGGATTGATGTACAAATAATGCTTTTTATACCCGATAAGGCATAATTACGCTATATTCTATAATTATATACCCGATAGGGTGTAATTACTTTCCCAGCAGCACCTTCGCGTTCTCCAGTGCCTCTGGCGTAAGCTTCTCGCCACTCATCATCGAGGCAATTTCAGTAATGCGCTCGTCGGCAGTGAGTTTCTTGATGCTGGAAATTGTGCGCTGGTCGTCGGTATGCTTGTAAACCTTGAAATGCTCGCTGCCCATAGCCGCAACCTGCGGAAGATGCGTAATGCTCAACACCTGCACATTCTCGGCAATGCGCTGCATAATCTTGCCCATACGGGCAGCAATCTCGCCCGAAACGCCAGTGTCAATCTCGTCGAAAAGTATGGTAGGAATGTTCATAGAGCCAGCCATAAGCGACTTGAGCGCAAGCATCAGGCGAGACAACTCGCCACCCGAAGCAACCTTCTCTATCGGCTGTACCGCTACGGCCTTGTTGGCACTGAAAAGGAAGGAAATATTGTCGATGCCGTTGGGCGAAACTTCGGTGATTTCGTTGCCTATCTCAAACACTCCGTGTGGCATTCCCAGGTCGTGAAGCATCGAGTTTACATATTCCTGCGTCTTCTTGAACGAAGCCGAACGCTTCTTGCTCAGATTCTCGGCAGCTGCTTTCACTTCCTTCGCCTTGGCGGAATGTTGCTTCTCAAGTTCGGCAATTTCATCCTCAAGATTACCGCTGTTGTCAACATAGCCCTTGTATTCCTCGTACTTCTGCTTGAGTTCTGCAATATTAGCTACACGATGCTTGGTCATAAGCCCCATTAGCAAGTCAATGCGATCGTTGGTAGCTTGCAATTGCTGCGGGTTTACTTCCACCTGCGACAGCAGTTTACCAATCGTATCATTTATATCCGACAATTCAACTAATGCCGACTCCACCCTATTTTCAAGTTCATCGGCTGGCTTGAATGTCTTGGCTATTTTTGCAAGGTTGCTGCGCATTTGCTTCAGCAGCATACTTGCCGAATATTCACCAGCATCAAACAAATTGGAAGTTTCATACAAAGCCGATTTTATCTCCTCGGCATTCTCGAGCATCGAAGCACGTGCCTCAAGCTCATCCATTTCATCGTCGGCAACAAGCTTTGCATTCTCAATTTCCTGAGCCTGAAAGCGATAATAGTCTATGTCTCGCAATATCTTTGATAATTCGCTCTTTTTCTTTGTCAAAAGATTCTCAAGCGACTGATATTCGGCATATATCTGCTTGTATTCATCGAAAAGTGACAATGTTCCTGCAGCCGAATCGACAATGCGCAGACGGTAAGGCAAAGTCGTGAGCGACAAGTTTTCGTGCTGTGAATGCAAATCAAGGAAATTGTCAGTAATTGTCTTTAGTACAGTCAATGTCACAGGCATGTCGTTCACGAATGCCCTTGACTTGCCTTCGGGAAGGATTTCGCGCCTAACAATGGTTTCGTCGGAATAGTCAACCTCGTTCTCGGCAAACAGGTCCTTCAATCCGAGATTTTTAATGTCAAATGTGGCTTCAATTACGCATTTCTTGTCCTTGAAAAGAAGAACATCGGTGTCGGCGCGCTTGCCCAGAAGTAGCGAAATTGCACCTATAATCATTGATTTTCCCGAACCTGTCTCGCCAGTAATAACGGAAAAACCCGAATTGAAGTCAATGTCGAGTTTTTCAATTAGAATATAATTTCTGACTGAAAGGTTCCTAATCATTATTCCGAACGAGTTATCTTGTCGTACTTGCTTGAGTTTGCAGCATCGATTTCTTTCATTAGGTTTGCAACGCGCGCCTTTTCGTCGGAGAAGCCGTCGGAGAAAATATTTATGATTTCATCACTCTTTACGGTACTAACAAGCGACATCAGGAACGAACCCGGACGACGGCGGTGCATCGACCTGAGGCTTTCGAGCGATTCTTCTACCGAAGCACGAGCATCACTTGGTTTGTCGGCAAGCCTATCCAAACCTTGACGATGATAAGTGTACATAAAATCGCGGAAGCCCGAATACTGGTCGTTGAGCAGATTTTCGGTAAGCCAGTAGCGGTTCTTTGTGCTTTCGTACTGCTTCCAACCCGGTTCTTGTGCGCCCTGTGCGTTCTGCACAATCTTTTCTGCCATCTGGTAGTATTGCGTACCAGCCTGCGAACCGAAACTGTCGTAGTCCAAACCAAGCATTATGTAGCAGTAGTAGGCAATCACCGCCGACAAATTACTTGTAAACACATTGGGATTGAACTCAATAGGTTCCATTTCGACATACTTGAACTGGAACTTGTCGTCAAGATAGTTGAAAAGCGGCGACATATACGAAGTGCCGTAAACCGGTCGCGACGATGTTACCTGTATCTTGCCAGAGTACTCGTCGGAAGCGACTTCCTTTTCAACGGTAATGGAAATGTTGCACTCGATACGCTCATTCTTGGAAAACACATTGTTAGTCCACTTTGTATTGTTGATGAACTCGTACAAGTCCTTGCGCATCTCCTGAAAAATCTTCTCGTAGTTGGTTCCCTGAAGCTGCTGATGCGAAATCTGAATCTGACATTCAAACTCCTGAGCCATAGCAGCCACAGCCACGAGCATTGCGACGATAATGGAAACAATCTTTTTCATAATCAAGGCTTTAAAAGTTTTTCTATTTCATCAACAATATCCTTTGCAACCATAACTTTTGACTTCAGGTCGTAGTTTTTCACTTCCTTGCTACGGTTGATGATTGTAATCTTGTTGGTGTCGTGGTTGAATCCTGCGCCCTTGTCGTTCATCGAGTTGAGCACGATGAAATCAAAGTTTTTGCGTTCGAGCTTGCCGATGGCATTTTCGAGTTCGTTTTCCTTTTCGAGGGCGAAACCGACCAGAACGCGGTCGCCTTTTTGCTTTCCAAGGCTTGCTGCAATATCATCGGTAGGCTTGAGCGTGATTTCAAGGTTATTGTCCTTGCGCTTGATTTTGGTGTCCGAAACGTTCTGCGGAGTGAAGTCGGCCACAGCTGCCGAAAGCACGGCGGCATTGCATTGCGGAAATTCGCTGTTGCAAGCCTCGTACATTTCGCGTGCCGAGTTAACCCTAACCAACTTTATGTTGCCGTTGTGGACATTCAGCGATGTCGGTCCAGAAACCAGAACAACCACTGCCCCACGACTTGCACATTCCTCGGCTATGGCATAACCCATCTTTCCAGACGAATAGTTGCCGATAAAGCGCACGGCATCAATCTTTTCGTAGGTCGGACCAGCGGTTACCATTACCTTCTTTCCCGTCAGCGACATCTGTCCGTTGAAAAAAGCATCAAGGCTTTCGACAATTTTCTCAGGAGCCGCCAAACGACCTTTTCCGACAAGTCCGCTTGCCAGTTCGCCATCCTCGGCATCAATGAAATGCACGCCGTACGACTTCAGTGTCTCGATGTTTTTCTGCACTGCTGGATGGGCAAACATATCCAAGTCCATTGCCGGAGCAACAAAAACCGGGCATTTTGCCGAAAGGTATGATGTGAGCAACAGATTGTCGGCTATTCCGTTTGCCATCTTTCCGATGGTGTTGGCGGTAGCGGGAGCAATAAGATAGGCATCTGACCAAATTCCAAGGCTCACGTGCGAATTCCACTCGCCGTTTTCGGGATTGAAGAAATCGACGTAGATGGGATTCTTCGCCAACGTTGCGAGTGTCAGCGGAGTAATAAACTGCTTTGCCAACGGAGTCATCACAATCTTTACTTCGGCGCCCTGCGTAACGAGCAAACGGACAATATTTGCGGCCTTATAGGCGGCAATACTTCCTGTTACACCGAGCAATATGTGCTTTCCGTTGAGCATACTATGCTATTCTTGTGGTTCTGGTTGCTGAACTTCTGCAACTACAGGTTCCTGTTCTTCTTCAGCTTCAACCTTCTTGATGTTAATATCCTGGTTGGTGTAGTAAACATTGTCAGCCATGAATTCCTCAATAGCGATATTGGTAGGCTTCGGCAACTTTTCGTAATATTTCGACACCTCAATCTGCTCGCGGTTCTCATGGATTTCCTCAAGATTGTCGTTAAAGGTCGAAAACTCTTCGAGCTTTTTGTAAAGTTCCTTTCTGATGTCGGCATTTACCTGATCAGCCATCTTCGAGCAGATGACAACTGATTCATAAACATTTCCAGTCTTTTCTGCCATTTCGACTACATCGCGTGTGATGCAGTTTGTTGGAGCATTAGTCTTTTTGTAGTCCATTTTGATTCTCTATATAATTTTGTGAATTTGTAAAATATTTTTCTGCTTCTTTAATCTTCTTTGAGTTAGGAAATTTGTCCAAAAATGCATAGTAGGCCTGCACTGTATTCTTGTAGCGTTCCAACTTTTTACTTTCAACGCTTTTGGTTGCAAGCGTATACGATGCCTTAACCATTGTGAACATTATATCCTCACGGTAAGTTGTCGCTGGATAGTCGTACAGCACATTCCTAAGCGCAACTATTGCCGCCTTGTAATCGCTTATCTTATAATAAAGCATGGCATTGTTGTATGCCTTTGTCTCAAGTTTGAAATTCAAGTCCTTTATATGCTCGTCAACCTTTTCGCCATACTTTGAATCCGGATATTTTTCCTTGAAAGCTTCAAGGTCCCTGAGTGCCATCTCGGTATATGTTTGCTCGAGCGAAACGCTAGGCGAAACTATATAATAGCAGTAGGCAGCCATATACTCGGCCTCCTCGGTGCGTTCTGTATTGGAATACATACGCGCATATTCCTTAAACAGATATGCGGCCAAAGAATACTCTTTCTGCCTGTAATTGCAATAAGCATTATAAAAGCAAAGTGTCTCGTACTTGTCGGTGCCCTTGTACACAGCCTTTATGTCCTCTATAAGACCAAGAGCCTTATAATAGTCTTCGGCTTCGTAATATTCGAACACCTTGCGATACTTCAGGTCGCTGTCACCGCTTTTCATTATCTTGGAATATTCACTACAAGACACTGATAACAAAGCAATTACAGCAACAATTAGACAATATACACTTTTCCAATTAAACATCTTGCAAAGATATACAAATTACTTATTCCACATATTTAATTTTTTCATAAAAAATCCGCTTCAATAACGGAGTGGATAAAGCATTATTGTCTGCACGCCCAACTATTATAACATCTGATTTTTTATCGACACGATATCACAAGCCACAAGTGCGGCCGTTTCTGTACGCAAACGACTATTACCCAACGTCACAGGAACATAAGTTTGCAAAGCGAGTTCAATTTCATCGTGCGAAAAGTCACCTTCGGGACCAATAAGTACCGTAACAGATGTTTTCGGCTTTACAACATCTGCAAGATATATTCGCTTGCCGTCATTTTCGCAGTGAGCAACAAACTTCTGCTCGGAACAATCATTCTTCACAAAGTCCAGAAACTTCACCGCCTCGTTAATATGTGGATGATACGCCTTGTAAGACTGTTTCATGGCAGCCTCCACAATGCGGTTCATTCGGTCGATCTTCACGACTTTTCGCTCTGAATTGTGACAAATGATGGGAGTAATTTCCGAAATTCCTATCTCTGTGGCTTTTTCTAGAAACCATTCCATGCGATCCATGTTTTTGGTTGGAGCAATGGCAATGTGAAGACGATAAGGAAGCTTGTTGTACTCCGCAATAGTTTCTACCACATGTATCGTAGTATGCTTGTTATCAATTGTTTCTATTTCAGAACGATGCAAATTTCCTTGTCCGTCTGCAATGAAAATTTCATCACCGACTTTCAGTCTAAGCACACGCGCACAATGGTTCGACTCCTCTTCGCTGAGGACATGGCGGTCGCCCGAAATCGTATTGTCGTAGAAGAATCTCATTGGTGTATTTCTCCGTCAGAAATGGTAAACATACGGTCGGTTAGACGGGCATGTTCCTCGTTGTGCGTTACAATTACAAATGTCTGCTTGAAATTCTCGCGCAGATCGAAGATAATCTTATATAGATCGCGGGCATTATGCGAGTCAAGGTTTCCCGAAGGTTCATCGGCAAGCACTACCGATGGATTGTTTATCAAAGCACGGGCAATTGCAACGCGCTGCTTTTCACCTCCCGACAACTCCGATGGCTTGTGTTCGCTTCGCTCGCGGACATTCAATGCGTCAAGCAATTCGAGAGCGCGCATGCGCGTTTCCCTCTTACCGTCACCAGCAATGAAGGCAGGAATGCACACGTTTTCTAGCGCAGTAAATTCGGGAAGAAGCTGATGAAACTGAAAAACAAAACCTATATGCGAATTACGAAACGCTGACAATTTCTTTTCGCCAAGCGAAAATGTATCTATGCCATCGATTATGACCTTGCCGGAATCGGGCTTGAGCAAAGTTCCAATGATTTGCAACAAGGTCGTCTTGCCTGCTCCGCTTGCGCCCAAAATCGATACAATCTCCGATCTCTTTATATGCAAGTCAATACCTTTCAGCACCTTAAGGCTTCCATAAGACTTGATTATATTTTGTACATCAATCATCCGTGCAAAAATTTGCCGTAAAGATATAACAATATTTACGATTTACGATTTTTGATTTACGATTTAATGGGCTTGAAGATTTGAAGATTTGAGAATTGCAGACACTAACTGATTTATGATGAAAATTATTAATACGGCAACTCCACCATTTAATTTTTCTTAATAAATTTTATTCTCACTATTTTTTACTAATTTAGCACCCAAAATAAAAACCTGAAATAATTATGTTGAGCGAAAACGAAATAAAACGGCAGAAAAGCCTCCTCGAAAGCGAAGGAAACTTTGTTGACATTGTAGCACCTGCAACACCAGAAAACGGCATAACCATTATTGAAAACCAGCAAAAATACATCGAAACATACGACAATAAAAGCAAGAACTACAGCATAGAAAAGTTTGTACCAGCATCGGGAGCGGCAACCAGGATGTTCAAGCGACTCATAGCATTCAACAACGAGCCGAACCTGAAAAACCTCCACGACGGAGGCGACTACTCTGTAAAAGCGACAATAGATGCATTGCCCAAGTTCGCATTTTTCGACACGCTGAAAGACAGCATTAAGGATGCCGAAAATCTGGAGGAAGTTTCCGACCACATACTCCACGAACCGCTGAATTATGCAGGTCTACCAAAAGGTCTTGTAGAATTTCACAAGTACAATGGTTTTTCGCGCACCGCATTCGAGGAACAGATTTTCGAAGGCGTAGCAATGAATAATTCCGAAGCTCCGGCAAAACTTGAATTCACTGTATCGGAAGAACATTACGAAATGTTCCGCATGTTGCTAGACAAGATACTACAAAAGAATAAACTAAATGTTGATGTAAAATTCTCGTTCCAGGAAAAATCCACCAACACAGTTGCAATTTACAACGATGGCAGCCTTGTTATGACAGATTCGGGCGAACTTTTCACCCGTCCTGGCGGACATGGTTCGCTGTTACAGAACCTTAATCAGATTGATGCCGATATTATCTTCATCAAGAATATCGATAACATTGTTCATCAGGACTATATGCCAGAAACTCTTCCATACAAAAAACTTCTCGGTGGGGTGCTGATAGAAACAGCCGAAAACATTAAGTCGTATATGCAGAGCCTCGAAAGCGACAAGTCGGCAGAAAATTGCAACCGCATAGCCGACAGCTTGGAAAAGACCTTCTGCACGACCATAGAGAGAAACGAAAATCTCTGCGAAACGCTCAACAAATTCATGAATCGCCCAATTCGAGTATGCGGAATGGTTAAAAACACTGGAGAACCTGGCGGAGGTCCATTCCTTGTAAGAAAAGACGGAAATGTTTCGTTGCAGATAGTCGAAAAAGCCCAAATAAACCTTGCCAACGAACAGCAAAAGGATTATTTCAACAAATCGACACACTTCAATCCTGTTGACCTCGTATGCTACACTAAGGATTACACAGGCAAGAAATTCGACTTGAACAAATTCGTTGACACATCAACATGCTTTGTATCGGAAAAGACATACAACGGCAAACCAATCAAGGTTTTGGAACACCCAGGACTATGGAACGGATCAATGGCCGACTGGCTTACTATTTTTGTAGAAGTACCGCTGATAACCTTCAATCCTGTCAAGGAACTCAACGACTTACTGCGCAAGGAACACCAAGCCAAATAGGCGATTACAATCCATAACTTGCTTGTAAAAAGCAAAAAAAACTGTATTTTTGCAAAAAATAAATTAGAATATGTTTTCAGGAATAGTAGAAGAAACCGCAAGACTGGTCAGAATTGAAAAGGAACAGAGCAACATTCATTTTTATTTCACATGCTCGTTTGGCGACCAGCTTCGCATCGATCAAAGCGTTGCACATAACGGCGTATGCCTCACAGTTGTAGAAATAGATAAGCCGACAAAGACCTACAAGGTTACGGCAATGAAGGAAACTCTTGACAAGTCGAACCTAGGTCTGCTGAACATTGGCGACGAAGTAAACATTGAGCGTAGCATGAGCATGGACAAACTCCTTGACGGACATTTGGTTCAGGGACATGTTGACCAAACAGCCAAGTGCATCGATGTTACCGAAAACGGAGGAAGCTGGTACTACACTTTCGAATACGACAAGTCGAAAGGCAACATCACGGTAGAAAAAGGTTCTGTTTCGGTAAATGGTGTAAGCCTCACGGTAGTGAACTCGAAGGCAAACACTTTTTCCGTATCAATAATACCATATACATATCAGGTGACCAACTTCCACTGCTTCAAGGTAGGTACCATAGTAAACCTTGAATTCGACATCATCGGAAAGTACATACAGAAGATTATGGCTGGCTACCTCGAAGGACTTGGCAAATAAGAGGTGCAACTGATTTCCAAATACCTAAACAGCGTAAGGGCACTGCAATTTTTGCAGCTGTTCCGTTTCGTTGCACTGCTTCTCATTGGCATTATCCTGTCGAAGACAAGCATAGGCATCAGTCAGATAGGAACATACGAGACATTCCTGCTGATTTCGGGGGCTTCGTGCTTCTTCTGGACCGGCGGAATGTTGCAGACAATGCTTTCGTTGAAACGAGAAAGGAAACAAGAAAAAACTGAAACATACTTCAACATATTCTTAATCTTCACAGCATTGTCGTTGATTACAGCCACGGCAATTTTCCTGCTACAATCACAAATTGCAACATTAGTAGGATTCAGCGGAAACCGCATACCTTATTTAAAAATACTATTGGCATACATAGTACTATCGAGTCCTGCAAACCTTGTCGAGTACATATATCTTATTGAAAACAAGCCCAAACACATTGCCGCATACGGTGCAATAGTATTCACTTTGCAGATACTTGCCATCACAATCCCCGTAATAATAACCAACGACCTCGGCTACGGACTATACGGTCTTTTGCTTGCAACAATGGTAAAATTCGTTTGGCTCGTAATTATTATAATAAGGTATTCGCGACTGAAATTCTCAGGGAAATACATTGGACTTTTCCTTAAATTATCCGCACCTTTCATGCTTAGTGTACTGATAGTAAAAGGCATACAATACATCGACTGTCTAATAGTCGCATACAAGTTCGATGAAAGCACCTTCGCACAATTCCGTTACGGAGCAAAAGAATTTCCACTTATTCTGTTGCCTGTCACTGCCTTGTCGGAAGCAATATCCTCACGAATAGCCAATAACGAAAGCACAAAGGATGCACTTGAAAGCATCAAGCGCGAAAACAAGCACATAATGCACATTTGCATTCCCATTGCAATGTTGGCCATAATTACAAGCAAATATCTGTACCCACTGGTATTCAACGAAGATTTCTACGAAAGTGCGTTGGTTTTCAACATATTCTGCTTTACTGCCATGTTCAGGTTCATACTTCCCGAAAGCATACTTATTGGAAGAAGAGAGAGCCATCCTATTTTGGCAGCAGCTACAATAAACTTAGTAGTTAATGTCGCATTGGGTTTTATACTTGTGAATTTCATTGGGATTGTAGGCGTTGCCATCGCTTTCCTTGTCGGAAACATAATGGAAAAGATAGTCCTCGTCTCTGTAGTAAAGTCGCTATATGGGATCCGACCGAAAGAATATCTTGACACAAGGATATTCGTGTACTATGCTGCACTTATGGCAGTGTGCATGGTGGTAAGCATGATATAGAGGCTGCGCCAGTTCAAATGTTTAAAGTTTAACTTCGTTGAGGGCTTCGCCGTTCATGGGCTGACGCCCGTTTCTACGCTGCGCTGTTTCATGTTTCAAGTTCAAATGGCTGATGCCAGTTCAAAAATTCAAAGATTCAATAGTTCAACGTTCAAAGATTCAATAGTTCAACGTTCAAAGATTCAATGTTCAATAGTTTGAATGCCTTCGGCGTTTGGCTTACGCCGAGCTAAAGGTTAACTTCGTTGAGAGCTGCGCCAGTTCAAATGTTCCGTTTCATGGGCTGACACCCGTTTCTACGCTGCGCGGTTTCATGTTTCAAGTTCAAATGGCTGATGCCAGTTCAAAAATTCAAAGATTCAACGATTCAATAGTTCAACGTTCAAAGATTCAATAGTTCAATGTTCAAAGATTCAATGTTCAATAGTTTGAATGCCTGCGGCGTTTAATTCGTTGAGGGCTTCGCCGTTCTAAATTTTTAACAGTCTTGCGGTCTAACGGTCTGGCTGACTGTCAGACAGGTCTTCTGCTCGACAGTTAGACTTTTAGCCTTTTCTTCTTCTAGCCTTTTAGCCCATAAAACTCTTTTGCATCTTGTCAGAGAAATCGTAAATCGTACATCTAAATTCGTAAATATTATTGTATCTTTGCGGACAAATTTTTCGGAAGATGGCAGTCGAACTAAAAAAGGAATTCTTAGATGAACTTACCGAAGTCGTAAAGAACCGAGATTCGGCAAGGGCTACGGAGATGATTCAGGAAATGCATCCTGCCGACATCGCCGAATACTTCGAGGAAATAAACCTCGACGACTGCTCCTTCATCTTCATGCTTCTCGATGCCGAAACCAAGGCCGATGTTCTTGTTGAACTCGAGGACGACGAGCGTGAAAAACTTTTGGAAACCATACCTAGCGATGTCATTGGTGAACAGCTTATCGATAAGATGGAATCCGATGATGCTGCCGATATTCTTGGCGACTTGGACGACGATGTTCAGGAAGAAATCCTTTCGCACGTCAAGGATGTCGACCAGGCAGGCGATATTGTTGACCTGTTGAGCTACGATGAAGACACCGCCGGTGGTATCATGGCTAAGGAACTTGTTGCCATAAACGAAAACCTGACCGTTAAGCAAGCTCTTGGCGAAATGCGTGACCAAGCCGAACTGATAGACGAAATCTACTACCTATATGTAGTCGATGACAACAATATATTTAAAGGTACGGTATCTCTAAAGTCACTGCTGTTCAGTTCCACTAACCAGAAAATTGTCAACATTCTCGAAGAGGACACAGTATCGGTGAAAACCGATGACAAAGCCGAGGAAGTTGCAAAAATCATGGAAAAGTACGACTTGGTTGCAATTCCAGTTGTAGATAGCATTGGCAGGCTGATGGGACGAATCACCATCGACGATGTTGTAGATGTCATCCGTGAAAATGCCGAAGAGGACTACCAGTTGAGCGCAGGTATTACAAACGATGTCAACTTTTCGGACAGCGTATTCAAACAGACAAAATCGCGCATACCTTGGTTGCTGATTGGTATGCTCGGCGGTGTATTGTCATCACAAATAATAGGTGTCTTCGACGAGGAAATGGCATCATACACCTCGCTTGCAATGTTTTTGCCGCTAATCGCAGCAATGGGCGGAAACGCAGGTGTACAATCATCGGCTATCGTGGTGCAAGGTCTCGCCAGTGGCGACCTCGACATACATTCAACAGGCAAAAAGTTGTTCAAGGAATTCCGTATAGGCACATGCAACGGACTTATATGCGGTGGTTTGATTTTCGCATACAACTTCTTCTTCTCCGACAGTTTTGCACTCACATTGTCGGTAAGCGTCGCATTGCTTTCGGTAATTGTGTTCGCAACCGTTCTTGGCACATTTATCCCATTATTGCTAAAGAAAATGAAAGTTGACCCCGCCATAGCAACCGGACCATTCATTACCACTTTCAACGATATAATGGGACTTATAATCTATTTGCTCATCGCAAAGCAGATGTTCGCAATATTCTAGGCTGACGCCAGTTTGAATGGCTACGCCATTTGAAGATTTGAAGATTCAAGAATTCAACGATTTAAGGTATAGAGGCCAACAGCCTTCGAGCCTGTTTGCCTGTCAGCCTTTTAGCCCTTTTCACTCAAACATTTTCAACATTCCGATTGCATCGGCATTGCCCTGCGCTGCCGACTTATGCCAAAGCTCCATAGCCTTTTCAAAATTGCGCTCAACGCCATGCCCATTGTAATAGCAGATTCCCAAATCATACTGAGCCGACATATTTCCCTGATCGGCAGACAATTTCCACCATCGTGCAGCCTCATCGTAATTCTTTTCCACAGCCTCGCCCTCATAATAGCAGGCTCCCATCCTATTCTGCGCCTCGGCATGACCTTTTTCGGCACATTGAAGCCACAAATCGACAGCCGCACCCACATTCCGTTCTACACCCTGACCATAATAATAGCAGTTTGCCAAGGCATACATAGCCAAAACATTTCCTGCATCAGCCGACTTTCGATAAAACGGAACCGCTTTCTTAAAGTTTTGTTCGGAATAAAATTGTTCAGCCTTGTCAAAATCAGCATCGCCAGACTGAGCATACGACACCCGAACTACCAAGACAAAAATTGCCGCCAATACCAATTTTACAAAACTACTTGCCTTCATATATTCCATACAATACTTTCTGTTCGTTTTCCCAATTCAAAACCTTTGAAGCCTCAATGCAATTATTATGATACTCTATTAATTTTGCATCATTATCCAGCATGTTCTCAACTAATACAGCAAGACTTTCAGCATCATGACCAGCAAAAATTTCGCCAACATCATATCCTTCAACAACCGCACGCATCTCGGGAAAATCGGAACAAACAACTGGAGTTCCCGCTTGGATATAGTCGAATATTTTATTCGGAAGAGCATACTTATAGTTTAGACTTTCGCCCTGCTCCACCGAAAAGCCGATTTTTGCCTTAGATGTAAGTTTGTGCAACTCATCAAAACGAAGATTTCCAGTAAAGACAACTCTATCTGTTAGATTCAAATTTGCAGTCAACTTTTTCAACTCAGAATCCATATAGCCTTTACCAGCGATATATAGCTTATAATCAGGAATATGCTTCATCATTTCTATAAGCAGCTCAATACCACGCCCCATATTTAGCGCACCTTGATACAGAAGAATGTTTTCGCGACCCTCGTAGGAATGCATTTCCTTCGATGTAGGCAAATTGCGAACTACCTTCATGCCGAGACCATACTTTTCATTGTAATACTTTGCAATAGAACTACATACGGTATATGTTGCAATCGGACGATGAATGCAATGCCTTTCTATCCACAGCCACACCTTTTTCTTAAAACCAGAATTCAGAAGTTCGGGAACCTCTGTAAAAAGTTCGTGAGTATCGTAATACAGATTCTTTCTTTTTAACTTGGAAATCAACGCATTTGCAAACAATGTATCAAGGTCGTTTGCAAGAAGCGCATCGCAACGATGAAATATCTGATATAAAAAGATCCTTAGATTGAAACACGCATAAAAAAGGAATCCCTTGTTTATCAGCAGACGGAAACGCTTGACAATGTATCGGCGAGATTCCAATTCGGCAGAAGATTTCAGCCTTCTGCACAACACGACCACATCGAACCCCTTGTCGCACAAGGTGTTGCAAATGCGATTCACACGCTGGTCGTTGGTCATGTCGTTGGTTACCGATACAAAAATTCGTTTCACTGCCGTAAAAATTTACGACAAAGTTAAGAATTATTTTGCAACGATGAGCAGAAGTCTAATTCTTCGGCTTTTCCTCCAAAATATAATATCTTGAAATTTTAGGATTATTTAAAATATCCGATGGATAAATAACCATTTCATCAGCTAACGGAAACTTGTGGCAACGACCTTGCGCCACATCAATGCCTTGACTTTCGAACGACAACTGAATAAGTTGTGAGCAGTACAACTTCGTTGTGTCGGTAAGAAGATAATCGTTGTCGAACAGGATTTTCTTTTTCCACCACCTTATAGCTTCTTGCGCAACCTTTTCGAGGACTTCCGGTGTGGTGTCGTAACGTGCAAAGCACCCTGCGCAAGCCCTATCGGGAGCAAAGAACAAGTCCAAGTCATCCATCTTCAGGTACTGAATTCCACCAGTTTCATTTTCTTCACCGGGAACAGCATGAACAATCTTCCACTTTCCCTCATATTTCACGAGCATTCCGGAATGGGAATAAATTCCGTTCTTATCGGCAATTTCCACAACATAACTTGACACGCTCGTACCTCCACGAAAGGCAATGTCACCTTCCTGAAGTTTGGATTCGTCAATAAAAAATTCTGCACCGGATTGACATCCGATGCAGAAAATTAATTGTACTAAAATTACTATTACTGTTTTGTTCATCGTTATTTAACGAACCATACGTCACCAACCTTCTTCAAAGATTCGGTCTTTTCTTCATTTTCACCGTTTCCGTAAGTAATAGTTACGTCTACTGTAGCGTCTTCACCTTCAATGCTTTCAGCACCAACTGTAAAATCCTTCATTCCACCCTTTTCATTCATAGCTTCCTGAATCTTGCTTGCAGTCATATCAAGCATAGCGTCTACAGATTCCTTTTCTTCCTTTGACATTTCCTTGTTGTAGTCGTAAGTGCTCTGTACTGCGCCCTTGAAATCACCCTTCTTCAACAATTCATAATAAGCCTTTGTTGCTTCGGTTGGAGTTGCTGCGCCACCCTTCTTTGAACATGATGACATACCAAATGCCATTGCAATAACTGCCAATACAATAACTAATTTCTTCATACTATTATGTTTTAAAAGTTAAAAATTATACTGCAAAATTAACACTTAGATTTTACTATGCCAAATAAATTCTAATGTTTTTTCAACAATAAAAGTTCACCAACAAAAACGCCTCAAAAAACTCTAAAACTATACCCCAAACCAAGCATTTCAAATCTATCAAATTGTAAAATCATCAAATCAATTAAATCGTAAATCGTACTTCGTCAATCGTAAATAATTTTGTATCTTTGCAACCCTAAATAAAGAAATACAAAAATGTCTGAAAACACACAGGACAAGGAACTTATAAAGGAAGTCACCCAATCGGAATACAAGTACGGATTCGTTTCCGACATCGAAGCCGACGAAATTCCCGTTGGTCTTAGCGAAGAAACCGTACGACTGATATCCCAGAAGAAAGGAGAACCAGAATGGCTTCTCGAATTCCGTCTCAACGCTTTTGAGAAGTGGAAAAACATGGAACAGCCAAACTGGGGACACCTCGACATTCCACCAATCGACTACCAGAGCATAATATACTACTCGGCTCCAAAGCAGAAGAAGAAACTCAACTCACTCGACGAAATCGACCCTGAAATCAAGAACACTTTCGACCGTCTCGGCATTCCGCTCGATGAACAGAAACGACTTTCGGGAGTTGCCTTCGATGCGGTTATGGACAGCGTTTCGGTGAAAACGACCTTCCAGGAACGACTTGCCGAAGATGGAATCATCTTCTGCTCGTTCAGCGAGGCTGTGAAAAACCACCCCGACCTCGTTCGCAAGTACATGGGTAAGGTAGTACCTTCGGGCGACAACTATTTTGCAGCCCTCAACTCTGCGGTGTTCAGCGACGGTTCGTTCTGCTACATTCCAAAGGGTGTGCGCTGCCCTATTGAACTTTCGACCTACTTCCGCATAAACGCAAGCAACACCGGTCAGTTTGAACGCACATTGATAGTCGCCGACGAAGGCGCGTATGTTAGCTATATGGAAGGCTGCACCGCACCACAGCGCGACGAAAACCAGTTGCACGCTGCAATAGTGGAAATTATTGCCGAAAACGATGCCGAAGTCAAATACTCGACCGTACAGAACTGGTACCCAGGCAACAAGGAAGGCAAAGGCGGCATATACAACTTCGTCACCAAGCGCGGACTTTGCAACGGAAAGAACTCAAAGATTAGCTGGGCACAGGTAGAAACCGGTTCGGCAATCACTTGGAAATACCCGAGCACAGTGCTTAAGGGCGACAATTCGGTTTCGGAATTCTACTCGGTAGCCGTTACCAACAACTTCCAGCAGGCAGACACTGGCTCGAAGATGATTCACATCGGCAAGAATACCAGCAGCACAATAGTATCTAAAGGTATCTCGGCAGGACGCAGCCAAAACTCGTACCGCGGTATGGTAATGATAGGCAAGAACGCCGACAACGCCAGAAACTTCTCGCAGTGCGACTCGCTGCTAATGGGCGACAAGTGCGGAGCTCACACATTCCCCACCCTCGATGTGAACAACGAAACGGCAGTGGTCGAACACGAAGCTACTACATCGAAAATCAGCGAAGACCAAATTTTCTACTGCAACCAGCGTGGCATCTCAACCGAAACCGCCATCGGACTGATTGTAAACGGCTACGCCAAGGAAGTCATCAGCCGTCTGCCGATGGAGTTCGCCGTCGAAGCCCAGAAACTGCTGCAAATAAGCTTGGAGGGTAGTGTCGGATAAACCGTAAGGACGATGCATGCATCGTCACAAAAAATGCACGCATCGTCATAGATACAAAAACAATGGAAAAACAAAACGACATACTACCACTCCTTACAGTCAAGTACTTCGATGTGAAGACTACGACCAACTACCTGCTGGCAAACAGGCAGCTGATTGGTAGTTTTGTCGCCTTTTCGCTCGAAAACGAGCCTTTCTCGTGGCGGGCAAGTTGGGTTCTGTGCAAATATGCAGAACGAAAAGCCGCCGACATACAGCCCTACGCACAAATGCTCATCGACAACCTGCCCAACATCGCAAAGCCAGGACACCGTCGCGAAACGCTGAAGATACTCTCGCACCTGCAACTCGACGAAAGACAAAGCTGCGATGTTATGGACTTCTGCTTCGACAGCATAAAGGACAACAAGCTACAGGCATCAGTCCGCTCAGCCGCCTACGACATGCTCATGAAAATCGGAGAGCAATACCCCGAAATCAGGTCGGAGGCCATAGCAATCTTCGACGATACCAAGGACTACTATCCTCACGGAATCCGCAAATCAATAGAGGTAAGGACGATGCGCGCATCGTCACAGACTACCCCCACATATCATGCAAGGACGATGCATGCATTGTCCCAAACTAAAAAAATGCAAAAAATCATATCACTATGCTAACTATAAAGAACCTACACGCCGAAATCAACGGCAAAGAAATACTCAAAGGCATAAACCTCGAAATAAAGGCCGGCGAAGTCCACGCCATAATGGGACCTAACGGCTCTGGAAAATCGACCTTGTCGGCTGTGCTCACTGGCAACGAAAACTACAAGGTTACCGAAGGCGAGGTTATCTTCAAAGGTCGCAACCTGCTCGAAATGAGCGTAGAACAACGCGCCAAGGAAGGCATTTTCCTTAGCTTCCAGTATCCGGTCGAAATTCCAGGCGTAAGCATGATAAACTTCATGAAGACAGCCATCAACGAGCAGCGTAAATACCGCGGACTGCCCGAACTGACCGCTTCGGAATTCCTGAAATACACCCGCGAAATGAAAGAGTTCGTCGAACTGAAGGACGACCTTGCAAACCGTCAGGTGAATGTGGGATTCTCGGGCGGTGAAAAGAAGCGCAACGAAATCTTTCAGATGGCAATGCTCCGTCCCTGCCTGTCGATTCTCGATGAAACAGACTCTGGTCTTGACATCGATGCTCTCAGAATAGTTGCTAACGGAGTAAACAAGCTCAAAACTCCTGAGACATCGTGCATAGTTATCACCCACTACCAGAGGCTTCTAGACTTTATCGTCCCCGATGTGGTTCATATCCTCTACAACGGACGCATCGTGAAGACCGCCGGCAAGGAACTGGCTCTCGAACTCGAAGAAAAAGGTTACGGATGGATTAAGGAACAGCTCGGAGAATAAAATTATGGACATCAAGAAAAAATATATCGACATTTTTGAAAGTTGCGCCGAACAGTTCCGCAAGTCCGACACCGATTTCGTGTTCGCTAAGCGCAACGAAGCTTTTAATGCGTTCAAAAGCAACGGACTTCCGACAGCCAAGACCGAAAACTACCGCAACCTCAATGTCAACGACATTTTCAGCACCGAGTTCGGAAGCATAATGCAGACGAAGACCAACATCGACCTCAACGAATATTTCAAGTGCGAAGTCGAAAACATGGATGCTGATGTAATACTGCTGTCGAACGGCAAATATTACGACAACAACAAGGCTGTGGACGGTAAAATTATCATCTGTAGCATGAAGGAGGCGCAGCAGAAGCACCGCGACATTTTCGAGAAATACTACAACCGAAGCGCATCTACTTTCAATGATGGATTCGTGAACCTAAGCACCATGCTTGCCGATGACGGACTTTTCGTCTATGTTCCAAAGAACACCCACGCCGAAAAGACCTTGCAGATAATAAACCTAACTCACGGCTTCGGCAACAAGAACATCATCAAGCGCAACCTGATTGTACTGGACGAAAATTCGTCGCTGTCGGTAGTTGTCTGCGACCACACGCTCAATAGCAGCAGCAATTTTGTAATCGACACTACCGAATCGTTCATTGGCAAGGGTTCAAAGCTCACGCATTACACAATTCAGAACGAACCCGACAAGTCGAGCCTCGTAAGCAACCATCTTGCTGAATTACAAGGCGATGCAAATATCGAATCGTTTGTACTGACGCTACACGGCGGAATCGTTCGCAACAATCTGCGTGTGCGTTTCAACGGTGAGCATTCCGACGCCAACCTGCTCGGACTTTACCTCATCGACCGCAAGCAATATGTTGACAACTATACACTTATCGAGCACCTTGTTCCCAACTGCAACAGCAACGAACTTTACAAGGGCATACTCGACGAACAGGCTCGCGGTTCGTTTATGGGCAAAATCATCGTCCACGAGGGCGCACAGAAGACAGCAGCCTACCAGACCAACCGCAACCTCTGCCTCACTGGCGATGCTCGCATGACCACCAAGCCGCAGTTGGAAATCTACGCCGACGATGTTCAGTGTAGCCACGGAGCAACTGTTGGTCAGTTGGACGAAGAAGCATTGTTCTACTTTCGTCAGCGCGGAATTAGCACCAAGGAAGCCAAGTTGATGCTTATGTTCGCCTTTGCCAACGACATTCTGATGAATATGCACATCGAACCGCTCAAGGAACGCATTTCGGGCATGATTAACTCCCGTCTGCGTGGTGAACTTACCGAATGCAGCAACTGCCTGCTCAACTGCGAAGGCGGCAACTGCAAGGCGTAAGATATTGCAAACAAAAAAAACGCTTCGGAAATCCGAGGCGTTTTTTCTATATTCTATTCCCCCAATACCGCCACTCTTGGCCAAACATCGCCATCAAGCCCCGACAAGAATTTCAACTGGATAGGAATCAGAATGTTGCCTATGCGTTGCAATTGGGTAGGTTCTTCTGTGGGAACCTCGTAGGATTTCAGACAATGCAAATCGTCGGCAGCAAGCGCAAAATAGCGAAGCTGGTCGCCCGATGAAACGCTTACCGTCCAGTCGTGGAAGTTGCCAATTATCATCATTCCATCGGTTTCGGGATTGAAATCGGGGATTTCTGCTTTCTGAAATCCATAATTCTTGGCATCAAGCATCCAGAAACGATTTTCTATGTCGCTAATGAACGCCAAAGATCGCTGATTGCGAAATTCAGTGACAAAAATGTGCTTCGGAACAATGCCTTCGGGCAACTCGATAGGTCGCAAATATGGTCGTCCGCGTTGCATTTTCAGGTGGAAAAGCTTGTCATTTGAATCGGTGATAAGATAGCCGTTGTCGTATTCCTTCTTTGTGGTCGGATTTCCCGAAATAATGTGAGCAGGAAAGGCAAAACCTTTCTGTACAAACATTTTAGTGAACAAATCGGATTTTGCCTCGTCAACCGAATTTGTTGCCATATCAACAAATTCGATGGCATTTTCCGTAATGCGGAACACATCGGTCGGCATTTCCAAATCGACACGCCCCGACATCGATTCCATCAGCGGATAAAGTGCGATTTCCCTCTTGTTCACAGCAGCTGGGGCAGTCTTAAATGTAAAATTCTCGTTCTGTATGAATTTCGCACTCACTGGACGACCATACAGGGTGTCTGGCAATTTCTCATTCACAATCAACTGCTTGCAGTAGAATGTAGGTAGCATTTCGTAAAACTGTGCCTCGGTGTATTCGTTGGCGTGCGCGTCATAGTAATGTTTTCCCGAATCCTCGTTCTTGAACATTGCAAATTCATCAATGCCGGCGCTATACAAGGTGAATGGCGGTTTCTCGGAAGTGTCGGCGACAAGAAAAGCGCATACGCAAACGAAAAATGTGCGTCCAACAATCACCAAAAGTTTCTCTATCTTATTCATAACTACTCCTTTCCCTCCTTAAAACGAACAACCGACAAAAGTGGCAGTGCCAAACTCACTACAACAAGAACCGTCAGCCACGGCAATAGCCTGTTGTATGCTTCGGGCGCTGGCGACATATAGAAAATTCGCAGGCAGGCAATGGAAATCATGATGTTGAGAATCCGTCTGCGCCAAACTGGTTCAAGGCAAGACAGACCTGCCAGATACCACGGCAAGGCGGCCAGAACAATGTGCCAGACTATTTCGTTGGCGAAAAAAGTCTGCAAGCCCAGCAGAAGCATAACCAGATTTCCGCAGAACAGCAATGCAAGGCATCCGAAGCCAAACAGAAGCATCTCCATTACCGAGCGCACATATCCGCGTGGCAGGTGCATTGTGAGTTTCAGCCGTTTATGCACCAGTTCGGGTACAAACTGAACCACAGCAGCCACAATTCCTACCAACAGCGGTACATACCGCATCATATCAATGAAAATGGCATCGCGAAACATCGCAACCTCCCACAGATGGGCGGCACCTTTCAGCGACACCAGCCTGTTGATGTTCAAAAGCACATATCCGCAAAGTGCAAAAGTTGTCAGCAATGCAACCGCATAAAACCAACGAGTTTTTATCCATTCCTTGTAAAGCATAGCGAGATTTATTATTTGAAAATTTGATGATTCGATGATTTGATGATTCGATTTGTAGAGACGTGCCATGGCGCGTCTCCACAAATGGCGCGCCGCCACAAATAATCAATTATCCATTGTCAATTGTCCATTATAAATTGTTTAATATTTCCCCGTCAACCCAATAAATGCATCCTCCAAATTTACCTTCTGTGAAGAAAAATCCTCGAAAGCAACACCATTTGCCACCAACCGTGATTTCAGTTCTTCTGCATCCAAGAACGAGCCAAGTTCGACATTGCCACGGATTACCGTAGGATGATAGACATCAGCCATTTCGGGCAAGGTGCTGTTTTCCGCCAACCTGAAGGTGTACTGACGATATTTGCCAAGCAACTCGTCAACTGGCATCTGCAAGATAATCTTGCCATAGTCCATCATTATGCAGTCGTCGATGAGCCGCTCCATATCCTGTATGATGTGCGATGTCAGGAAAACGGTCTTTCCCGACGATTTCACAAAGTCGCGAAGATAGTCGATGAACAGACGACGGTAACCGGGGTCAAGACCGAGCGAAAAGTCGTCCAGTATCAGCAACTTGGGATTCTGTGCCATCAGAAGTCCGAGTGCCACCTGCGAACGCTGACCGCACGACATTCGCGAAATGCGCTGGTTCGGTGCGACTTTCAGCATCGACATCAGGTCGTAATACACATTCTTGTCCCATTGCGGATAGAATCGAGCATAAAAGCGTTCTATCTGGCGGATAGTCATAAAGCTGTACTGGATATGTCCTTCGATGAGCAGACCGATGTCGCGACGAAGTTCGGGATTCATACCGATTATGTTCTGTCCGAAAATGCGGCATTCTCCGCTTCGGGGCTTCAGAAAACCGCTTAGAATATTGATGGTCGTGGTCTTGCCGGTTCCGTTCTTGCCCAAAAGTCCAAGTATGCGACCTTGTGGCACGCTAAAGCTAAGGTTTTCGTATATGCACCTTTTGCCGTAGTAATGGGTTAGGTTAATGCAATCAATCATAAAATGTTTCTGGTTTCTAGGTTTCTATGGCTGACGCCGTTTAACTTCGTTGAGGGCTGCGCCGTTCACGTTTCTGGGCGAACAGGCTCACAGGCTTGCAGGCTTACAGACTTTTTGACTGTTAGCCTGTCAGCCTTTTAGCCTTTTATCTCATATTCCACCGCATCTATATGATAGAACGACAAATACGCCTTGCCTTCCTTTGCTTTGCGTTCTGCAATCTTTGCGCGGAAATCGGCAATGCGAGCTTCGGGAGTATTGGCAGTTTCCTGACGCGACTGCTTTTCGGCTCCGCAACCTTCGGCACCTTCGCCGTGCTGCTCCATTCCTGCGAGTTCCTTCTCCCATTCGTTAAGGTAGTCATCATCAATGCGCTCTTCACGCACAATGCCCTTTACATAAACAATATGCTCAAGACATTCCTGCTTGAAAGGTTCGCCAAGTTCCACACTTTCAACACGCAAAATCTGCGTATCGTCGCTACCCATAAGGAACATCTTGCGTCCGCTGTGACGGCACAAATGCATACACACACCCTCGACCTCAACCGTATCGCCGACCATTGCATCAATCTTTGCAAGCGCATCGTCAACCTGCAAAACCTTTGCTTCGGGTGCTTCTTGTTCTACCTCGGCATTTTTCTTTCCATCGCAGGAAAAAAGAGCAAATGCCATCATTATTACTGCTAAAAGTTCAAATATTCTTTTCATATACTTAAATTATTTCGTTTCTACTCACATCGACCCTTCGACAAGCTCAGGGTGCGGGTTAGTTCTTTTTATTTGTCAATTATTTACATTCAACAAAAAAGCGTCGGGGCACGAAACATAAGAATATGAACAACATCTGCCCCGACATAGGAAATTTAACAAAAAATCTTAACGAACGAGTATCTTTTCTGTATCATTATCACCAACTTTCACGATGTACATTCCTTGCGGCAAATTGTGTCTTTCTACATCGCTTACAACGGCAAACGATTCCACAACCTGACCTAACATATTATATACCATTACATTCAATCCTTCTGCACCAGAAATCACAATTTCGCTTTCGTATGAATAGATTTCGATGTTCCTTGTTTCGTCAGACAAAATGGAAGTGGCAAGTTTGAATGTGACATCAACCGTTGCATCAGCCGTGACGGTAAGCGTATAGGTGTTGTTTTCAACGGCAACTACTTCTCCGTCAACCTTAAATTCGTCAAGCTCGTAGCCTTCCGCTGGAGAAATTGTGAAAACAACTTCCGTGTCGGCAAGCAAGTCGGTCAAAGTTTCGGGAGCGGTAGTAACCGTGCCGTTTTCGCCGACATTCAAAGTAATGGTGTAGGTTTCTGGTTCTACAGGTATCAACTTGAAGGTGACATCAACCGTTGCATCAGCAATAACGGTAAGCGTATAGGTGTTGTTTTCAACGGCAACTACTTCGCCGTTAACCTTGAATTCATCAAGTTCGTAGCCTTCCGCAGGAGAAATTGTGAAAACAACTTCTGTGTCGGCAAGCAAGTCGGTCAAAGATTCTGGTTCAGTAGTAACCGTGCCGTTTTCACCGACATTAAGCGTAATAGTGTAGGTTTGCGGTGCTGGTGCTGTAAATTCATATCCGGGGAATGTGTATTTTGCGACAACGCCTTGCCACGAATATGTTGATGTGTAAGAAGTTGCTGTTTCTGCAAAAGCAAAATTCAAAGCCTTGTTTGCCTGTACGCGTGCTGCAATCAAGAGTGAATCGCCTTTTACAGCGCACGAATTTGCAGTTATCGAACCAGTTGATTCGCCTAAAATGTGCGATGCAGAAGTTTCAAGATTGTGGTTGAACGAATCGAAGTAGAGCGATTTTGGCGAAGTTGCCCAGTTGTAGCCGTAAACGAAAACGCTGTCGGCATTCACGGCAAGTCCGAAACTATTTGAAATTCCGCTTGTCTGCTTTACAAAACCCTTGTCGGCAACACCAGTAGCGGAATTGCAACGGAAAACGAAGCCTGCATACATAGTTCCCTGTGCAGACACCGTATCCTGTCCAATCTTGAAACCGCCCTGAATGCCACCTGCGACAAAGAAACTTGAATTGTCGGGAGCGATTTCGAGTGCATTCAACTGCATAAAGTTCTTGTTGTTGACCTGTGCGCCTTGTACCAGCGACAAATAATCAACCGACAAATCGGAAGCATTAACCCTTGCTGTCCAGAAACTGTACTTGTCATCGGGTGTAACCTGCGAATCGCCAAGCGATACAACTGCATTGCTACCTTTCAGATAACCAGCAATATACAATTTTCCGTCCTTGTATTTCATTTGCTTTGCTGTTTCGCCAACCGACGAGCCACCCGTAACGATATGATTATTATAGGTAAGGTCGCTGTTGAGTTTCAGCACGAAAGCAGAGCCTGCAAATCCTGAGCCGCCATCCCAGTCGGCGACATTGTGTGCCAGAATCTCATTCTCGCCAATGTGCATAGTGCGTCTGAGGTTGCCCGTAACGAAGAAATTTCCGCTGGCATCCTGCGCTGCTCCGTAAAGCGAAAATCCATCCGAAATGCCCCAAGTATAACTTGATGCAGGATTGTCAACTGGATTCCAATCGACTGTAGCACGGGCTGCACTGCTAATGTTTCCATCGGCATCAACCTTTACGAAAACTGGCTGATACACATTATGATACTCGGCATCAGGGAACGAAAACGAAATTGTTGTCTCGGTGCCATTGTTGCCAACAAGCTGCAACAAAATGTCCGTTCCATAGAAATTGGCACTTGTGTGACGGGCTTTCAGTGCGAGGAATGCGCCGCCGTCGGCAGTTGGCGTGTAATCGCTCGACGACACATCAACATCGCCGTTCTTGGAGTATATTTTCCACAAGGCATTTCCGCTGAAATCGTGCTTTACCAGCATTATGTTGCTGTTGTAGCTTGTTCCCGAATATGGAGCGCCCGTCATATCCTCGCCCAGCAGATGTCCCTGCGTGGCAGCCACATCGCCGGTTGTGTCGGCATCGGAGCCCATACTTGCCAATGTATAAACATACCCTGCCTCATCCACCTTTGTGCCATATACGGTGGTTTGTGCCTTGTTCTGCGCGTTTGCCTCGGCAACAGCAGCCGAATACCAGTCAAAACTTATTTCCTGTGTCTGCGCACCGACGGCAAACGACAACCCAATAAAAAACAAAAACATTGATAAAACTTTACAATTCATATTCTTAACTTTTTAATTATTAATCAAATGAACATTCAAAATCTGTCTTTCAAGACATATTGCAAAGGTAAAATGCAATATACCCACGAAAACATCGCCATTTGTTGTGATTTTTACCCTTTCAAATCATTATTTGTTGTGATTGTAAGGCGCAAAAGACTGAAATATATAGAGATAAAAAAATACGGAACTATTTGAAAGTCCCGCAAAGATAAAATTCACAAGATTTGTAGGTTGCCTATTGGTTTTGCCAATCAAGCAAACAGGAATCTTTATCCAAGATTCTTTTTTACCATAGTTGCCAAGAATTCGGCGAAATCACTAATATCACCTTCGACACTTGCCTTTTCCAATGCCGACATATATACCTCGCGCATACCGGTAGGAATAATAGTCCACCGATAGCCGCCCGATGCAAGCATAACATTCATCAAAAAACGACCGATACGACCATTCCCATCATAATACGGATGTATGAATGTAAAAACAAAATGTCCTAGCACAGCCCTTGCCCATGCATCTTCCTCCTGCTTCAGCATCTCGAAAAGCACTGGCATCGTATCCCTTACCGCATCCGAATTCAATGGCGTATGCATCGAATGCCGTATGAAAACCTGACCTGCACGGTAACCGGCAACATCAATCGGCTTGATTATCCCTGCTGCAACACAAGGCGCAAACATCTCCTGATACCATTTACGATGGTCAGTTTCAACAACTTTGCCAGGATTCATTCCAGACAACACCGACATAATGCTTTCCTTTACCACCTGAAATGCTTGCCAATAACCACGCGCAGCAAGCGCATCACGAGTTTTCGCATCCGATTTGCTGGTTTTAGGATTCCATTTCCCACTTTTTACCTTTTCAATCAGTTCCTCCGTAACTTGATAACCTTCAATTGACAATGAATGATATGCATCGTGCTTGTACCTCTCGTCAACATCCTTCATATACAAATCCACATCAACTGTAGCATTAGCTTCTGGACGGCTATGCAAAACCGTTTCTCGCATATTATGCCACATAAGCACAATCCTTGTAGCGTATGGTGACTGATTACGAGCAACTTCCAACTTTTCTGCAAAAGGATCTTCCTCCCTGACCAAATGTCCCGACATTGACATCACCGACTTTATTTCATCCGCCATATCGGCCATTCCAACATTGCGGAATGCACCAATTATGCGTCCTGCTTTCACTGTTTTTCCCGAATCCAAAAGAAATCTAAGCACATCAGACGAATCTTTCACTGCCGACAGCGCCGCTCTCGCCGTTACCGGTTCACGCAGAAAAAAAGTTGGTGCAACCATTATGATGGCTTCCGAAATACCATACACATTAAGTCCGTAATTTGGTTCTACACAAATCTCTTCGGCACAATTTGACTTCAAAAGGAATATGCTACATCCGTGAATCAGTTGAACGACACTATTGTTGCATTGTGGCGAACGCACAATCAACTGTCTTGGAACACAACAATTACCAGTAAGTATATCAAGAGACTGCTCTGGCGAAAGGCTCCACGCATTCCCAAGCCTGTCTTTAAGGTATTGAGCCACAAATGTCCAGTATGAAATATACCAAGCCGTAGTATCGCCATGCTGTGCAGTCGGTTCTGACGGTATGTACCAACCATTTATAACCTTTTCGAGAAAGCCATTGTCAACCAGGCGGACAAGATGCGTACGCGATATGTCCTTGGCACAAATAACAAAAGTATGTCCGTCCTGCTGCAATTTCCTCAGCACCTCAAGCGATGATGCTAATTTTTCCGATTCCGTTGCCATATATTCGTTTATTTTTTTTGCAAAATTAGAAATTATTTTTAAATTTTACACTCGATTTATTTACAAAAGTACAATTTAATTTTCAATAAACATACAATAATATATTTATTTACAACATTTTATCTAATTAATAGAACAAAGAATTTTACACGCTAATTTTTAATATAGATTTACACGCTAGTTTTTGATGTAGAATTACACGCTAATTTTTGCAGAAAAGATAGGATTGAATGGCTAACGCCCGTTTCAATAGCTTCGCCGTTTGAAGATTCAAAGATTTAGCTTACGCTGAGCTAAAGGTTGAAGATTTGATTTTTGTTGAATCGCGCTATGGCACGATTTTACAGCTCAAAGTGGGCTAAAAGGCAGAAAGAAGACCTATATTGATGTCGAACAGTCGAACTGAAGACCTGTCAAACGGTCAGGCTGTCAGACTGCGAGACTGATAGACTGCAAGACTGCGGGACTGTCAGCCTGTTAGCCTTTTAGCCTTTCGTTAATCCCCATTTGTCGTAGTTTTTGCCACCCCAAATCCCAATTTGTTGTGATTGACTGACAGCACCGTGACATCGTACCTTTGCAAACGATGAAAAAAGCGGTCGCCATATTGTGCCTTGTCACCTTGTTTGCAAGTTGTCTTGCGAGCAACACCCTGACAATAAAGCTGTTCGACAAAGCAAGCAAGGAGCCTGTCGCCGATGCATACATATACGTTTCGGACAGCAACGGCAAATCGACTGGCGCGTTAAGCGACGACAACGGCACTGCAAAACTGATGCTCTACAGCGGCGAATACACCATATACATTTCGCACATACAATACGAAACGCAGCAAACAAGCATAAGACTGGAAAAAGACCTCGCACTGACATTCTACCTGCAAAAAAAGAACTATCAGCTCGGCGAAGTCGTTGTCACAGCCTCCGAATCAAAGAAAATCGGTTCGGTATCGACCATCGGGCGCGACGCAATGAGCCACTTGCAACCTACTAGCATAGGCGACCTTATGGAACTTCTGCCGGGCGGCATCTCGCAGACACCATCACTCACCCAGGGCAATTCCATATCCCTGCGCGAAACCGGTTCGCTCGGCTCCAGCGGACAGAAACTGAACAACTCGCAGTACTCGACCAATTCGCTCGGCACTTTGTTCGTAGTCGATGGCGCACCTATAAACACCGATGCAAACATGCAGTATATGCAGAACGGTGGCTTCGACGGTATGGATATGACCAACCGCGGTGTCGATATGCGAACCATCAGCACCGACGACATCGAAAGCATAGAAGTTATGCGCGGAATACCATCGGTCGAATACGGCAACCTTACGAGCGGAGTGGTGAACATCAAGAAGATAAGGAAACCGACAAAACTAAACGCCCGCTTCAAGGCCGACGACAAAAGCCAACTTCTGTCGCTGGGAAAAGGTTTTGCACTCGATTCAAGCAAATCGCACATTCTGAACATTGACGGCGGTCTGCTGAACGCCTACGCCGACATACGCAATCCGCTCGAAGAATACAAGCGTGCAAACCTCTCGGCACGACTGACAAGCACTCTAAATAAGGAAAAGGTAACGCTTAAAATCACACCGTCGGCGGAATATACAGGTTCATTCGACAACTACAAGACCGACGAAAACCTCAGCTATTCGGGCATAAACACCTTCAAATCGACTTACCACAAACTGTCACTCGGCAATGGCATCAGCATTTTGCCCAACGCGAACGGTCATTACCAGAAAACTGTCGTCAATATGCAGTTAACGCAGGAGTTCGACAACCTTGAACGCCGTGTGCTTGTCGCACCATCGCGGGCTGGCATAGCGCCAAGCAGCAACGACCCCGGCGAATACGATGCCTACCTGCTTTTCAGCGAATATGTTGCCAACTACAGGGTCGATGGCAAGCCGTTCACTGCCTTTGCAAAAACAACTACCGACTTCGAGTTCAACAGCCAGCACATAGTGAACGCACTGAAATTCGGGGCGGAATGGAATATGTCGAAGAATTTCGGCAAGGGGCAGATTTACGACCTTTCGCATCCGCTATCGACCAAGGGATGGAGCAGCCGTCCGCGCCAGTACAACGAAATTCCCGCTTCGCACACGCTGTCGCTTTATGTTCAGGACTACATAACCGCCCGAATCGGCAGACACCTGCTCGAAGCTCGTATAGGTGCGCGTTCAACTTCAATTCTCGGATTGCCAAAGGAATACGCAATGCACGGAAAATTCTACCTCGACCCACGCATAAACCTGCAATGGACACTGCCTCACTTCGGCGAAAAGCAATGGAGCATATCGTTTTCGGGCGGAATCGGACGCACAACCAAAATGCCAACAATGAACTATCTATACCCAGATGCCAACTACATCGACATCATACAGTTAGCATACTACAACCAGAGCAATCCTGCGGAGTTTAGCCGATACAACATATTGAGCTACAAGGAAGATGCGACCAACTACGCGCTTCAGCCGGCACGAAACCTAAAAGGAGAGTTCCGCGTTGACTTCGAGATTGAAGGCTATCGGCTTTGGGTGTGCGTTTTTGATGAAAAAATGTCATCTGGATTCCGCTATTCAAGCACCTACACGGCATTCGACTACAAGGACTACGACGAAACAACCATAGATGCCAACCTTACTGCCCGTCCCGAACTTGCCGACATCAGTTACGAAGCACGAAGGATACTTGGCGGATACAGTTTTGTCGAAAATGGCAGCCGACAGGACAAGATTGGGATTGAATGGGAATTTTCGTCGGCAAGAATAAAACCGCTATGCACCGCCATAAAGTTCAGCGGAGCGTGGTTCCGTAGCATTTATGTCAACAGTCGCCCGATGTTTTATCCCGTCAGCAGTGTGGTCGACAATGTGGTGATTTCCAACAATTACATCGGTCTTTACGACTGGAACGACGGACGCATAAACGAGCAATTAAGCACCAATTTGTTCCTTGATACGCAAATCCCGAAACTGAAACTTATTTTCTCGACATCGGTGCAGGCAATGTGGTTCGTCTCGACAAAGCGTATGGAACAGAACTGCATTCCAGTGCAATATCTTTCGGTAGCCGACGGTCAGCTGCACAACTATACCGACGAAGCCGTTGCCGAAAATCCACTGTTGCGCCACCTCGTCTATAACCTCAGCGAATCGGCCTACGAGAAATACACGATTCCACCTGCGATATACATAAACCTGAAAGTCACGAAGAACATTGGCAAATGGCTTAGCATGTCGCTTTTTGTAAACAAACTGCTCGACTATACACCCGACTTCAGACGCAACGATGTGCTTATCAGGCGCAATGCGACACCTTATTTCGGAATGGAAATAAATATGAAAATTTAAACACATTAATATATGAAGAGACATGTAATTTTTCTGATGATTCTTGCGACAATCCTCGCATTCACATCCTGCAAGAAGGACAATGTAAACTTTGTTTTCCCGACAGGCAACATACGGATTATCCTTCCTGAAAATGCCAACATAACCGCACGGAACAACCAGACCGTAAAGTTCACCAACCGCACCACAAACGAAGTGAAAACCGTCAGTTACGGTGATGAAGTGGAACTCACAAAAGGTCTGTACGACTGCGACTATACCGCCGAAGTGGAATACATAGTCGATGGCGTAACCTGCAACGCAATGCTGAGCGGCAGCGTAAGTTCGGTAAACATTATCGACGAAACTGGCTTTCCAATCACCACTTACCTTATGGTTTCGTGCAACGACTTCATTATCGAAGAAATATTTTTCACTGGTACGCTGCGCCCGTCGGGGACAACCTACAACGGCGACAGTTACATAAAATTGTACAACAATACCGACAAGGTGCTGTATGCCGATGGCGTTGCAATTCTGGAATCGGAATTCACCTCGACTACAAAATACGACTACACTCCCGACATTCAGGCTACTACGATGACGGTAGAAGCCATTTATGTAATCCCCGGTAGCGGAACCGAGCATCCCGTGCAACCCGGTGAAAGCATTGTAATATGTGATGTCGGCATCGACCACCGCGACGCAAATCCCAACTCGTTCGACCTTAGCCACGCCGACTTCGAGTGGTACGACGAATCTACATCGCCACAAAACCTCGACATTGACGGAGCTACCGTACCCAATATGGACAAATGGTACTGCTACACGGCAAGTTACTGGATTTTGCACAACCGCGGTTTCAGGTCGTACGCCATTGCAAGGATTCCAATCGCCAAGGAAGCCTACCTGCAAAGCTATTCGTACACCTACAACTACACAATGCATCTTGCCGCTGGCGACTTCGATATGCAGCGCACAGCTTACCAAATTCCTAACGAATGGATTATCGATGGTGTGAACTGTAGCGTGGAAGCAGAACGCAAATGGAACATCCTGCCGCCAAACATTGATGCTGGATGGACTCACTGCGGAACAATCGACCACGACCAGACTCGCTATTTCAAGAGCGTTCGCCGCAAAATGCTGTCGCTAACATCCGACGGACGAAGAGTGCTGAAGGACACCAACAATTCCACCGACGACTTCAACACCGAATGCGTGCCTTCGCTCATCGAGCAGCAAGGAACCGCTACCGATGCCAACGGCACACCAGCAAATGGGGTAACATACGATGGGGTAACACCAATGAATTGATTTACGATTTTAGATTGACGATTTACGATTGAAACGGACGATGCGTGCATCGTCCCAAACATAGAAACCCAGAAACATTCAAACATAGAAACGGCGAAGCCATAGAAACGCCGCAGGCATAGAAACGGCGTCAGCCATAGAAACCCAGAAACAATCTACAAATGCGCACATTTTTGACCATAATATTAATTCTTCTCTCTGTCCTTGCCCATGCCGCCAACGACACCATTCCCATTGCAACAAGAATAAAGGACGGCACGGAAAAATACGGCAATTTCATACAATACGAAAAGCCATCTGTCAAGGTTTTGAAACGCAAATACTCGCTGACAAGCGTTTCGGTCGGTGCAACATTAAGAAACGGAAGCAGAGCCGTTATGCCTCAGCTCGGCAAAGGTGAGATTTCTGGCAACTTCAACGCCAATACATTTATAACCCACAAGAAGGGTGCCACTTGGGGAAATGCTTCGTACACCAACGGTAAGATTGCCGATGTGCAGTTCAACGAGACAAGCGACTACGCAATGCTCTACCCCTACACGCTCGGCGATTCGGTTGGAGGCGACCTGCGCTTTCAGAACTACCGTTTCGGCGGTGGAGTGAACACCGCACTTAACAGCAACTGGAGATTAGGCATCGAAGCCCAATACCGCGCCGACCTTGCCTATCGCCAGATCGACCCGCGTCCCAAAAACCTTGTCACCGACCTCGACGCCACCATCGGAGCATCGCGCAGAATTGCTGGCAAATACCTTGTCGGCCTCGACCTCAACGCTGGAAAGTACAAGCAAACCAACAGTCTTAGGTTTTTCAGCGAACTCGGCGTTCCGAATGTTGTGCATTTCACAGGATTGGGTACGCACTACTATCGTTTTCAAGGAAGCAACTACAACACCTACTACAAGGGTTACCGCGTTGGCGGTTCGCTCGGCATTATCCCCGAAAGAAGCGGATGGCACGGCAACATTGCCTACAACTACTTCGCATTCACCAAGATAATATCTTCGCTCAACGAACTGCCGATGGCTCGGGCTGGCGAACACCAGACTTCGGGCGAAATCGCATACTTGAACACAGAACCAACCGCGTGGGGCATAAAACTCAATGCAGATTACTGCCGAAAGTCGGGAACCGAAAACATTTTTGGCGATGCCGCCGACAATGTCTATCCGCTGATAATGAGCCTTGAGCAGTTCTCGGCAGAAAACCTGAATCTGCAACTTTCGGCATTATACGGACAAACCGCAGAAATTCACGACTGGAACATTACCACCAATGTTTGTTATTTGTCGCACAGCGAGAAATACAATTCACCAGCACAGCACCTGACATTAGCCCATGCAGGCGGAAAAGTCGGCGGACAATACGGTTACAAAGGCAAATCACTACACATTGGCATCTCGACAGACCTTGGTTTTTACGCCAACACTCGCCACGACCTGCTTCTTTACGGAAACTCCATCTGGCAAAGCCCCATAAGGCAAACCTACGGAATACTTTCGGGATATTTTCTACAAAGCGATACAAGTTTCCGCATATCGTACTCCCTCGGCAACGACATTGCAATATTCCTTGATTTAAGATACTCGTATTCGCGTTTTTTCAGCGGTAGCGACATCCATCAGGGGAGAATTGCGGTGGGGATGATGTTGTAGAAGGGGCTAAAAGGCGAACAGGCTAAAAGGCTTGAAGACTGGAAGAAAAAAAGGACGGCATTGAACCGTCCTTGATTGTTCGATGGTTTCATGTTAGTTTAAGACTTGCGAAATCATTCTTGTATATTGCACTGCCATTCATAATGTTATGTTTAATAAACATAAGCATATATATCGGGGCATAAATTACATTTCCTCTAACACTCAAATTGCTGTTACAGAACACATATGCCTTCTTTATATTATACGCAGACGAATCCAATACATTCTTCAGCGCATTGTGCCTTTCATAGTCCTTACCCGACTTGACCTCTACTGGAATTATCTCTGCGTCGTTTTCTATCACAAAGTCAAGTTCTCCCTGCTTCTTGCTATTGAAAAAATACAAATCATAACCATGTATTTTCAGTTCCTGAGCGACAAGATTCTCATAAATTGCGCCATAATTTATGTTCACATCGCCACTTAAAACGCGAAGCGCAATTCCATCTGCATATTGTGAAGCCAAAAGCCCTACATCGTTAAGAAACAACTTGAACAAATTGCGTTGTGCATTAAGTTTCAATGGGAACATCGGCTCTTCTGCATTATATGTAGGCAGTGCGACTCCAGCATCCTTCAGCCATAAAAAACTGTCCTCATAGCGTGTAAAACGGGCGTGCTCGTTAAGATTTTTCAGAATAAAACGCTTGTTCTTGGCATTCAGTTCCGATGGAATCAAGTCAAAAATCTCTTTTATGTAAAGTTTTTGGTTCTCATCATACTGAGATATGTCCCACCTGTACATTGTCATAATTTCCTTCTGCTTCTGTTGAACCGCATACATGTCATTGGTGTCAATATAGCATTGCACAGCAGCAGGCATTCCGCCAACCATCAGATACAACAGGGTAAGTTTCAGCATCGAATTATGCACGACTTCATCCACAGGCGATTTGTTTTCCCAAGCATCTGCAATGTGCCGTATTATTTCATCGCTTATGCCCACAGCCTTTGCAAATTCGCACAAATCAAGTGGAAAAACTTCCTTAACATTCATATAGCCAACTGGAACGCTACGCACATCGTTCAACTCTACGCCAAGCAAACTGCCACTCAATGCATATCTGAAACTTCCCTCCTCGACAAGGAACTTAATCATTGTTACCACTTCGGGGCATTTCTGCACCTCGTCAAAGAAAATAAGCGTCTTGCCAGAAACTAGTTGTCTCTTTGCATACGCCGACAGGCGCAACAAAATCTCCGACACATCGCGTGCATCCTTAAAAATGAGGATGGCATCAGCATTTTCCAGAAAGTTTATTTCTACCAAATCCATGCCCTTTGTTTCGGCATACTTGCGTATAGCAAAAGTTTTACCCGTCTGCCTTGCTCCTGTCAGCATAAGCGCAGATTTGCTAGTACTGTAATGATTATCAATATATTTATCTAATTCTCGCTCTATCATATTACACTTTTCCAAGTAATTTTACATATATTTTTGACACTTTTCCAAGGTTGTTCATGTCTGTATTTGACATTTTTCCAATCTTTTTTCCTTGCAAAAATACAATTATTTCATAACACGCAAAAGTTTTTTACGAAAAAAGGACGGCATTGAACCGTCCTTGATTGTTGTTTTAGTCGCTTCGCGAGAACGGCGAAGTCCTCAACGAAGTTAAACCAGAAACAAAAAAGGCGGATTTCTCCGCCTTTTCTATTATGTAAAGTCATCTGCTTACTTTACAGGAACATTCTTCAAGGTTTCAACCAAGAACTTCCAGAACTTCTCAACTGATGCAACATTTACTCTCTCAACTGGTGAGTGCGGATGTTCGATGGTCGGACCAAACGAAATCATATCCCAGTTCGGATAAACGAAGCCCAACAGACCGCATTCCAAACCAGCATGGATTGCCATAACCTTTGCTTCCTCGTTGAACAGACGCTTGTAGCAGTCCTTCATTGTGTTGAGGATTGGCGAATTCATGTTTGGATTCCATCCCGGGTACGAGCCAGAGAATTCAACATTTGCGCCAATCAGATCGAAAACTGTACCAATCTTGTACATTGTACCCTTCTTAGCCGACTCTACCGAGCTACGGGTCAAGCACTTAACCGAGAAGTTGCCGTCCTTGCACTCAACGATTGCCAAGTTGTTCGAAGTTTCAACCAAACCAGGCATCGAGTCGCTCATTCTTACTACGCCGTGAGGGCATACGAATGTAGCCTTGATTATCTTTTCGCCGATTTCCTTTTCGGCAACCTTTGCAGGCATAGCAACCTTTGCAGCGCAGAGAGCAATGCCCTTTTCGGTAGCTGCAAATTCGCTCTTGTAGTAGCCATCGAATCTTGCAACTTCTGCTTCGAAGTTAGCGCAGTCGGCATTAGCAATGAGAACTATTGCGTAAGCCTCACGCGGGATAGCGTTGCGCATGTCACCGCCCTTGATTTCTGCAAGACGCATATCGGTCTTGTAGAGGCAATGGTTGAGGAATCTAACAAGGAGCTTGTTGGCATTTGCACGACCAATGTTGATGTCCATACCGCTATGACCACCGTTCAAACCCTTAACATCGATACGGTAAGCTGTATAACCAGCAGGAGCAGCGCATTCATCGTACTTCATAGTTACGTTTACGTCAACGCCACCCGCGCAACCAACGTAAAGTTCGCCTTCGGTCTCGGAGTCGAGGTTCATAAGGATGTCGCCCTTGAGCATACCAGCCTTCAGGTGGTTAGCACCAGTCATACCGGTTTCCTCATCGATTGTGAAGAGAGCTTCGATTGGTCCGTGAACGAGGTCCTTCGATTCGAGGACTGCCATTGCAGCAGCACAACCCATACCGTTGTCGGCGCCAAGAGTTGTCTGGTTTGCGCGTACCCATTCGCCATCGATGATGGTTTCAATCGGGTCCTTTGTGAAGTCGTGAACCTTCTCGTTGTTCTTCTGCGGAACCATGTCGAGGTGACCCTGGAGGATAACACCCTTGCGGTTTTCCATACCTGGAGTTGCAGGCTTGCGGATTATTACGTTGCCGATTTCATCGACTACAGTTTCGAGGCCTAACTTTTCGCCAAATTCCTTAACAAAAGCCACAACCTTTGCTTCGTGCTTCGATGGACGCGGAATCTGTGTCAGTGAATAGAAATTCTTCCATACACCCTGTGGATTCAATTTTGTGATTTCACTCATAATTTTATTTGTTTTTTAATTTGTTTGAAAATTTATTTAGTGATGGCAAATGTAAGAAATATTTCTGAACCGCAAACCTAAAATTAGCTTAAAAAACTTTCCAGACAACCTTGCTTTTTCATTTTGATATTTTTTCGCAAAAAAATGTACATCATAAAAAAAAAACTTATCTTTGCAACTACGTACTAAATAAAGTAATATTATGAGAAATATCATTGTAATTTTTGCCTTATTTTTTGGTGCAATTATATATGCAGGATGTACCAAATGTGGTTGCACCGACCCCGATGCAATAAACTATAGAAAGTCGGCACAAGAAGATGATGGTTCGTGCATATATCCCAATTCGAAGATTGTTGGCAAGTACATCTGCACAAGAAAATCAGAACTAGAAAATACTACCGATGAAAATATCGTGCTGGAAATATTTCCTGTGAGAACAAGCAAAAAACTTTTAAGAGCTTGGGATTCTTCATTAAACCTAACATTTCTCATGACATACGATAAAAAAGGAAACCTGCGCGACACCGCATTGGCACAAGGTCTTCCCGGATATACGCAACTGGCTACCGGCTATGGCGGACGTATCGACAGTTATGAGACTTCAGCATACGGAACATACGACAAATCTGAATCCATATTATTGAATTACAATTATTATAAATGCATATCATACCGCTATACTCCAGAGCACTTTGTTTACACGGGGACGAGAATTCAAGAGTATCCTGTCACATTTGATACACCAGACTACAGAAACCAATGGACTGGCATATACGAAGGTACAAAACGCAGTGTGTTTTATGTTCCTGACACATCGTATGTTACGACAAGAGATGTTACTTTGGAAGTGTCGCTTACTGACAACGATTCGGTTGTAAGGATTGAAGAAATAACAGACAATCCGGAAGCAATGTTCTATTATGTAAAAACAGACGGTACGCTAAAAAACATTAGGATAAATGTTGGATCTTTTTCCAGCGATAGCCTAATAATTCAAATAGGTCAAACTTATAGTCCAGGAGCCAGCGGTAGCACTTCTTACAAATGCAAGAAAAGATAGCATTCATCACCACAAACATCAACCTTTAGCCAACAGATATTGGGCTAAAAGAAGAGAAGGCAAAAGTCCAGCAGAAGGTCAGTCAAGCAGAAGGCCGGTCTTTCTGTCCGCAAGCCTGTGAGACTGTTAGCCTGTGAGACTGTTAGCCTGTGAGACAGCAAGCCTTCAAGCCCCTTTTCGGCACGGACATTGCAAGACTAATTTTTCATTAAAATAATTTTAAGGTTACAATACCGTTTATAAACGGATAGTTTCGTATATTTGCAGTTTAAATTTTTATGAGATGAAAAAGGTCTTGTTCATTATAATAGCGGTTATCTGTGGCGCACAAGTCGTTACTGCACAGATAAAATGGATGGGCATAGAAGAAGCCATGCGCAAGCAGGACTCGATGCCCAAGACGGTAATGATTGACATGTACACCGACTGGTGCGGATGGTGCAAGAAGATGGATGCCGAAACTTTCAGCAACCCCGAACTGGCAGCATACATAAACGCCAACTTCTACCCTGTAAAATTCAATGCCGAAACCACCGACACTATAATGTTCCCCGTAAAGCACACCGATGAGAAAACTGGCGAAAAAGTCACAGAACTCAAGCCCTTCATAAATCCGCAGATTGGCAACCGCTCATCGCACATGCTTGCACAAATGCTACTAAGCGGACGAATGTCGTATCCGTCAACGGTTTTCATCGACTTCGAAGGCAACATTGCTCCTGTGCCCGGGTTTATGACAGTAGAAAACTTTGAACCTTTATTAATATATTTTGCCGAAAGAATCAACAAATACAGCGCATGGGACGAATACATGCAATGCTTCAACGCCGCCTTCCGTCCAGAACTCGACACAATAGAAATGTTCAACGGCACTATCGACTGGATGGACTTCAACAAGGCTGTAGAAAAAATGAAAACACAGCCGAAGAAACTCCTGCTCTACATTTATTCCGACTGGAACTCAAGCAGTAAGATAATGCTCGGTGGTTCGTTCAAGGAAAAAGTCATTGCCGACTATATAAACAAAAACTTCTATGCAGCTAAAATACCTTACGATATTGCCGATACGCTGACAATTGCAGGCAAGGCATTCGTAAACGAAACCAAGCAAGTGCAGTACCCTCACCAGCTTGTGCTGTCGTTGCTTCACCCCGACTACAGGATTCCCGCTTTCGTGATTTTTGATGAGAACGCAACCCATCCATTGTTCGTGCAACGCGGATTCTCATCATACACAACCATCGAGAAACTGCTGACATATTTCGGAGATGACATGCTAAACAAAAATGTTGATCTGCAAAAATACTACGACGAATACAAATCAAAATTAAGAGACAAGAAAGATAAATAACAATCGAGATGCTTAAACGAATCATAATACTCCTCATTCCTGCAATTTTTGCCGTTTGCGGTGCAACGGCACAAGTAAACATTGAAATTTCACAGGAAAAAGTCCTCGAAAACGGACAAAAGTTCTACTTGCACACAGTTCAGCAAGGACAAACATTGTACTCAATATGCAAGGCGTATTCTGTAAAGGAAAAGGATGTCCTTAATGTCAACCCCGAATTGCAGACCGGAACACTGTCAATAGGTCAGATTATAAAGATTCCAATTGAAAACGAAATATCAAAGGACGGCAAGTACATTGTTTACATGGTAAAGAAAGGCGAAACTCTATACTCGCTACTCAAACGCTTCAATACCACCGAAAAGGAATTCTACGATGCCAATCCAAAATTGAGCCGTAACGAAAGCATAAAGGCCGGCGATGAAATATACTTCCCCATAAAGGAAAAAACAGAAGAAAATACTGCGACAGTAAAACCCGAAGAAGAAACAAAGCCTACTCCCATCGTAAGACCTCGCGACGAAACCAAATACATTTACCACACAGTAGAAAAAGGCGAAACCCTATACAAAATTACCAAGAAGTACGAAACCAGCCTTGACGAACTTGTAGCCGAAAACCCAAACCTAGCCGACCGTCCTCTGTCAATAGGCGAAACAATACGCATACCTCGCAAACAGGCAGAAAGCGAAACTAACACTCCTACAGTTCGTCCTGTTGCAAACACCGACAATGACGACACTGAAAACGAACAAACAAATAATGTCCGCCCTGTGAAAAACAACGATCTGGAAACCGAAGAGCCTGATTCTGCATCCATCTACACAGACAAGAAAAATTTCACAGTGGCATTGCTGATGTCGTTCGAGACTAGCGCCAACCTTCGTGACCTTGCCAACCAGGAAAAACGTAAAGTTCCACAAAAGATACGCACCGCAACCGAAAGAGCTGTAGATTTCTATTCGGGATGCCTTGTCGCTCTCGAAAATTTCAGGCACGAGGACATACATATAACATTCAAGACATACGATATCGGAAAGGACAACACAATACTTACCGAAATGATTGACGGCGGAAAACTCGACAACGTTGACATGATAATAGGTCCTGCATACAAGAGCCAAGTCGATTACTTGAATTCACTCAACCTCGGCATACCAATGCTTCTGCCGTTCATAACCGACGAAAGCGTACTAAAAAACTACCCCAACAACATCATGCTTAACCCAAGCAAACAAGACATCCGCAACGAAGTCGCCAAGTATGCCGCACAGATTGGCAACTGCAACGCACTGATTATAAAGGGAACTTCCGATGAATCAAAATCATCTTCGGCAAAATACCTCGAAGCCATGCAGAACGCAGGTGTAGAAGCCACAGAATTGAATTTCAACGGCAGTAGCATCGAAGCCATTGGAAGCGCATTGCAGAAAGGAAAAGAAAACCTGATTGTAGTGACATTCGAAAACGAAATGGCAATTACAAGGGTGCTCACTCAAGTTTTCAAACTCTGCGAGGACAATAAGATAATCCTCATCGCCGACCCGAAGATTATGAACTACGAAAGCATCGATCCTAACTATTATGCAGAAGTAAGATTCGCTTACTATTCCAACATAAGCATAAACTACAAGAACATGGATGTCAAGTCGTTCATAAGCAAATTCCACAGCGCATTCCTCTGCGAGCCAAACACCGACGCATACATCGCTGCCGATGCAATCAACTATTTCATTCCTCTGCTACAGAAGGCTGGGAAAAATTTCACAAGCATTTTAGACCAGAACTTTGTACAGGAAGGACTTGGCGGAAAAAGACAATATGTAAGCGCCAGCGGATACAACACTAAATCGTACAGCAACAAGGATGTTTACATCTACTCCATACAAAAGGACTATTCTTTCTCCATCGTATATCCGACAACCGAAAATTCAAACAACAAATAAAACTGAAGGACAATGGGAGCACTTACAATGACCGTACAATTGCTTTTGGCGCTTTCGCTATTGGTTGTCATACATGAGTTTGGACATTACCTTGCAGCAAAGGCTTTTGGCGTAAGAGTAAAGAAGTTCTATCTATTTTTCGACTTTCCAATGTTCTTCACCGCACCGACTTTTGCATTGTTCCGCGCAAAAAAGGTAAACGGCAAGTGGATATTCAGTTGGTTTAGCCGCAATGCTCCAAAGGAATACGAAGAAGACGAAACATCAACCGAATGGGGCATCGGATACTTCCCGCTTGGTGGCTACTGTGCAATCGACGGAATGGTTGACGAAACCACATCGTCAGACCAACTACCTGCAGAACCGAAACCATGGGAATTCCGCACCAAACCAGCATGGCAGCGACTGATAATAATGATTGGCGGTGTGACCATGAATGTGATTGCCGCTGTGCTGATTCTTGGATTTTCGCATCTCGCATTTACCAAGGCATATCTTCCTGTCGAAAATGTTACCGAAGGCATTTATCCATCCGAATATGGTCGCTTCCTTGGATTTGAGGCTGGCGACAAGATTGTCGCTATAAACGGCAACGATGTGGAACGCTACGAAGATGTCTTTTCTGCCAAACTGTTCTTTGCCAACTCAATAACCGTTGACCGCAATGGCTATCGCAAGGAAATCGAAATTCCTGATACGCTGTACTCGTACATGAAAAGCGGAGGAATGCTGTTCGACCTGTCGAACCACGAAGTGTTCATCGACAGCGTAGTAAGTGGAATGTCGGCAGACAAGGCTGGAATCAAAGCGAATTCGCGATTGCTGAAAATTGACAATGTGGAAGTCCAAAGTTTCGGACAGATGCGCGACCTGCTCAATCACAACAAAGGCCGCCAGCTCGATTTTGTTCTTTCATCCAATGGTAGCGAATACACCGCACCTGTGGAAATCGACAGCACAGGCAAAATAGGCGTTTTTGTAAAGCAACCACAGTACGAGACAAGGAACTACACGCTTGCAAGCGCAATGAAGTACGGCTGGCGCGATGCTATGGAAACTCTTTACGCCAATATAAAAGGCTTCGGCCTGATTTTCAGCGGAAAGGAAAGCGCACGCGAAAGCCTGCAAGGACCTATAGGCATAGCAAAAGTGTACGGACCAATATGGGATTGGGCAAGATTCTGGAAACTGACAGGAATAATTTCCATTATCCTTGCATTCATGAACATACTGCCTATTCCTGCTTTAGACGGCGGACATGTACTGCTTCTGGCAATCGAGGCAATTACACGTCGTAAACTGCCAAACAAGGCCCTCGACATAATACAAAGAATCGGACTGATTATTTTGCTAATACTCATGGTATTCATAATCTTTAACGACATACTAAACCTTTTCTAAAATGAAACGTATTATTTTCATAATGCTTGCTGTAATTTCTTCCGTAACAATAACATACGGACAGGAATACCTTGATTTCAACAGCAGGTACAACAGGCAGAAAAGAGTGCTGTTAGTCCCATTCGACGAAAGGATATACTTCAACGATGCCACAGCCGACATCGCAAGACGCGACAGACTTACACACGACGAGATTATGGAATATTTCCGCTACCAGCTGAATTTGCAACTGACCAATGCGCTAAACGATTCGTGTGAAGTTGTTGACCTGCTTAAAAACAATACCCGCGAGGATGAAGCCGATATTTCGGGACTATATACCACAATGTCGTACGAATTGCGACTTGCCGAATTAGAACTAGACACAGAGAACATGGGGGCTCTTGCGAAAAAAAGAGCCGAAAAATTGGAAGAAGCAAGACGCAAGCAACGCGAAGAGGAAATGCGAAACGCCCGTCCTGGAATGCAAAATGGTGAACTCGTTGGTCGCAAACAACAAACCGACGACATGTATCTGCATATAATAATCGGTCAACCCGAAGTGCTTAAAGAAATCGCTAGCCGAAGAAACATTGATTACTTCCTGTTCATCAATCAGTTCGACATAAAGACCGACTACCGCGACCCATACATCAGCGGACAAAGGAATGTACAACGGCTTATGCGCGTGCATTTCAGCATATACAACACCAACGGAGAATTTATTTCTGGAAACTACGCCAGCACCAAAGTGCCAATTTATGAAGACGACAAGGAACGTATCGTAAACCAATACTTTCCCGATATAATGCGTCAAATTTTAAAGAAAATAAAATTCAATTAATATGAAACTCGTTCTTGCAAGCAACAACAAGCATAAACTCGAAGAAATGAGAGGAATTCTTGGCAACGACATTGAAATACTGTCGCTTGCAGATATCAACTGCCACGACGAAATCCCCGAAGAACAGGACACTATAGAAGGCAATGCTCTGCAAAAGGCAAGATATATACATGATAAGTATGGACTCAACTGCTTCGCCGACGATACGGGCCTCGAAGTGGAATGCCTCAACGGAGAACCAGGAGTTTATTCGGCTCGATATGCTGGCGAACACCCAACTTTCGACGACAACATTGCAAAACTGCTCGCCAATATGAAAGGACACGAAAACCGCAAGGCAAGGTTCAGAACAGCAATCGCACTGATTCTAAACAACAAGGAACATATATTTGAAGGTGAAGTAAAAGGTCGTATCATCGAGGAATATCGCGGGCACAACGGCTTTGGCTACGACCCAGTATTTCTTCCCGACGGATACTCCGAAACCTTTGCCGAACTCCCAGCCGAAATTAAAAACAAAATCAGCCACCGAGGCAATGCAGCAAAAAAAATGGCAGCATATCTAAAAGAACACCAAGAATGATGAATAAAATCGAATACATAAGCGCCACACTTTTTTTCCTGATAACATCCATTATCACATCGGCACAGGTCGCTGTCGGACAATGGCAGGACCATTTCTCATATAATAACGGCAAAAAAGTAATAGTTGTTGACGAAACCGCATACTTGATTTCGGAATGTGGAATCATAAAATACGATAGCAAGTCTGAAGAAATTGAACGGCTCAACAGATTCAATGTGCTATCAGATATAACTCCAAGAGGAATCGAATACGACAAAAAAACTCAAAGCGTGATTATCGGTTATTCAAATGGAAATATTGACATTCTACGCGGAAACGAAATAATAAACATCAACGACATAAAGAAAAAGTCAATAAATAGCAGCAAATCAATAAATTCAATAATAACCATCGACGGCATCGCTTATCTTGGCTGCGATTTCGGAATAGTAAAGCTTAACCTTGAACGAATGGAAATCAGTGAAACCTGGTTTATTGGCAACAATGGCTCATACGTTCAGGTGAATGATATGACCAACCACAACGACGACATATATGTAGCCAGCACAACTGGCATATTTCATGGTAATCTTTCCGACAACCTGGTAAATTTTTCCAACTGGCAGGTTCTCACCGACATAGATAGCACATCACCAAACATTTGGATGAAAGGGAAAAACTACAACTGTGTAAAATGGTTTGCAGGAAAACTGCTTGCTAACTACAATAGCACAGAAAGGAACTGCGATACCATAATGGCATACGATGGAAATTCGTGGAACCATGTAATGAACGAAATGAATTCGACCACCTCAATGTCATGTAACGATGAAATATTGCTCTGCTCAACCGACGGTCCAATATACACATACAACACAAACCTTGAGCAAATAAATGAAAATAGGGAATACAGAACCCAGGATAATTGGATTCCTATATATGCTAACAACACAGCAATAGCTGGAACAAAAATATGGATAGCCGACCGCATCAATGGACTTGGCTGGCTTGTAAATGCAGAAGGTGGCGGTGATCTTTTAAAAATCAACTCGCCAAGCCTAAATAATGTATTCTACTTATCATCCTCGAAATCGAAAACAATAGCGGTAAGAGGAGCATACAATGCTTCATATACACCGACATGGACATTCCCTACAATGTATGAATACAAAAACTATGAATGGACTACTCGATCAGCAAACGATATCCCTGAACTATTGGGTGCAAGTGATCTTGTAAATGTAACCATAGACCCCAAAGACGACTCACACTTCTTTTTAAGTTCCTGGGTTAAAGGTCTAATAGAATTTCGTAATAACCAGTTCTACAAAATACACAACACCGAAAACAGTTCCTTTATATTTATTGACGATACTGACTGGATAAGAGCCGGAAGCGCCGTATACGATGCAGATGGAAATCTATGGGTAACAAATTCCCTATCCGCAAAATGCCTTCATCGAATGACCCCCGATGGAAAATGGACTGCATTTTCGTTTCCCGACATGGACCGCAACATAAAATCAATGATTATCACAAGTTCCGGACAAAAATGGCTAGTTATAGGACAGTACGGAGGATTGTTCGTTTTTGACGACAACGGAACCCCAGAAAATACATCCGACGACCACTATAAACACTTAAGCGTAATGAACGAGGAAGGAGAACTTGTAAGCAACGACATATACTCCATTGCCGAAGATAAAAACGGATACATTTGGGTAGGAACGGCAAAGGGCGTTGTGGTTTACTACAATCCCGACAAGGTGTTCGAAAGCGGAACATTTCGTGGCAGACAGATAAAAGTACCCCGCAACGACGGCACCGACAATGCCGACATACTGCTGTCGGCAGATGTTGTCACATCAATAAGTGTCGATGGTGCCAACTGCAAATGGTTTGGCACGCAAAACGGAGGTGTATACTATACAAGTGCCGACGGAATAGAAACAATACACCATTTCAATACGCAGAATAGTCCAATTCCTAGTGACAACATCCTATGCATAAGCATAGTGCCAGAAACTGGCGATGTATTCTTCGCCACTCCACAAGGCATAATTTCGTATCGTGGATCCGCCACCGAAGGATTCGAAACATACGATGAAATATACGCATTCCCAAATCCTGTAAAGTCCGACTACGATGGTCCCGTCACAATAAGAGGTCTTGTCGCAGGCTCCATTGTTAAGATTGCCGACATATCGGGCAACATCGTATATGAGGCACGAGCAACAGGCGGACAATTAGTATGGGATGGACGAAATCTAAACGGAAACCGCGTTGCATCAGGTGTTTATGTTGTATTCGCATCTACCGAAATAGGAGAACAGAAATCAACGACTAAAATCATTTTTCTGAAATAATGGATAATTTACAATTTATAATGGATAATGAATAATTGACAATGAAGAATCTGACAAGCATTAGTGCAAATTTGTTAAATTTGAAAAGTATTTGTCAGATTTCTGTCCACAAGGACACTCTTAATAAATCATTCGGACGATGCATGCATCGTCCCGAAACTCAGAAACATAGAAACGGGCGTTAGCCCATTGAAACACAAAAACCTTCGCCATGCTCATCCCTACCGAAGCCATAATCCTCAACCGCATAAAATACACCGACAACTCGTTTGTGGTAAACATGTTCAGCGAAGCATGCGGAAAAATTTCGGTACTGGCTAGGACATCTACCCGCAAAGCAGGACAAAAGGCAAACATTTTTGCACCACTGAATATTGTCCGCACAGAACTTCGGCTAAAGGACACACGCTCTGTACAAGGTATGTCGTACTGCGAGCTTGTAAAAAGCCCTACCGCCATCGACAGCGACGTGGTAAGAATATGCATATCGCAGTTCATCGCCGAAGTAATTATGAAAATGGTAAAGGAAGAGGAACAAAATACAGCACTATATCAATTCTTCAGAAGCACAATCGAGGCAATAGAAATCTCTAACAACAACATAGTAAACCTGCACATAATTTTCCTAAAGGAGTTTGCACGGCTTCTCGGCTTCGAGATAACAAACAACTATTGCACCGAAACGCCATATTTCAACTCACGCGAAGGAATGTTCCTGCCGTTTTTTACCTCCGAGGAGGAATCGTTTGACCGACAGCTAAGCCTTGCTTTCTCAACAATCCTTAGCGCATCATACGAAACTGGCAACATGACAATCCCATACGCATACCGAAAGGAAATCATCAGACAGATGCTTGAATACTACAAAATTCACACAGAGAACCTATCGGAAATAAAGTCGCTTAAAGTGCTGAACGAAGTGTTTGGCAACGACTAGGCAAAGTTTAAAATTATCGCAAGCAAACATTTCTTGTACAATTGTGCCATGTCGCGATTCAACATATTAACAACGAATAATGAACAAATAATTTTCAAGACGGGAAAATAAATAATAAAATTGTGCGTTATTTGCATTATATATTGCCGTATATGACGAAACAAAGATTATTTTATACTGCACTGATTGTCATAGTTTTAGCAACTATGCTTACCCCCAGCAGATTGTCGGGGCAGACAACTTTGCAGCTAAAAATTTCGCCTCTCGGCTTCCATTTCTTCAACGAGCCAAACAAAAATCTTTACGAAAACAAGATTGATGCAAACGCAACCTTCGTTCTTGAACCCTGCGTAATCCTTGGCGTTGAAACCTATCTTGTAAGCGACATCCTTTGCTTCAGGGCCAACTTCGGCGGACTTAGCGATGCAATTTCCAAACCCGGACTTTTCCTACAGGCAGGACTGAAAGTCAGGATGTTTCAGGTTTATCGTAATTCTCTTAGCTTTGGCGCAGGACTTATGGGCTACGGACACGAATGCTGGAATACCGTACCTAACTATCAAGAAGAACGCGGATGGAAACAAAATGGAAGCTGGGAATATTCAGTGGGATTCCTGGCCGACCTCGAGTACGCCATCTTCCTCAACGACAAGAGCGACCTTATGTTCAACATAACATACGGATATCAGAAAAAAACATTTAACTTTACAATAGGATACAGATACTGGCTGTCTTCCATAATAAAGCACCCGATAAAGTGCGGAAGCTGCCCATTCACAAAAACAAATAATTCATGGAAAAAGTAGAAGAGACAAAAGCAACAAGGGTTTTCGACATCCTAGACATATATAAAAACGAACACTCCGACCTTGATGTGGCATTCGCTCACAAGGACAAGGGCGAATGGATAAAATACACGCCAGCCGACTACAGACGGTATTCGTACATGTGCGCTTGTTCGCTAATAGATGCTGGAATGCAGAAGGGCGACAAGATAATAAGCATATCGCAGAACTTGCCACACTGGAATATCCTCGACATGGCAATCGCTATGGCCGGCCTGGTACACGTGCCTATTTATCCGACACTTAATAACAATGAACTGGAGTTCATTATGCGCGACTGCGGGGCTAAGATGGTCTTCGTATCGAATGCTAAGCTTTTTGCAAAAGTTAAGCAAGTTGTCGAAAACCTTGAAGATAAACCTCGCATTTTTACATTTACCGATGTCCCCGATGCCGACAACTGGACAACCTTAATGATTGACAGCCGAAGCAGAGAGGCTGAGCTCAGGAAACTCATTGAAGAGAGAAAGAAGGAGATCAGCGAGGACGATGTATTTTCGCTAGTTTACACATCTGGAACCACAGGCAATCCCAAGGGCGTAATGCTTTCGCATAAGAATATCCTTTCAAATTCATACGGCGTAAGGCCTGTTATTCCTGCAGTTTACAAGCAGAGAGCCGTAAGTTTCCTGCCCTTGTGCCATATCTACGAGCGAATGATGAACTACGCATTCCAGATAAAGGGTATTTCGATTTACTACGCCGAAAGCCTAGGAACTATCATGCGTGATGTTCAGGATGTCAAGCCGCACATTTTCAATATGGTGCCACGTGTTGCCGAAAAATTCTACGACAAGATTGTGTCGATGGGAAAGGATATGACACCTTTCAAGAAGCACATCTTCAACTGGTCGCTTAAGGTTGGTAGCAAGTTTGATGTCCGCAACAACAACTCGGCTTTCTACAAGTTGAGGCTCAGCATTGCACGCAAACTTGTTTTCAAGAAATGGCAGGAAGCATTTGGTGGTAACATCATAGTGATTGTGGCTGGTGGTTCATCTCTTAGTCTGCACATTTCCAAGCTGTTTGCCGCAGCAGGACTTAAGATTTGCGAAGGGTATGGTCTTACCGAGACTTCGCCTGTAATCGCAGTGAACTGGCCAGCTTGGGACAAGTCGATGCTTGGAACTGTAGGTCCAGTCCTCGATGGTGTTACCGTAAAAATTGATGATGACGGAGAAATCCTTGCCAAAGGTCCGAACATCATGAAGGGCTACTACAACAACGAGGAAGCTACCCGTCAGGTAATCGACGAAGACGGTTGGTTCCATACCGGCGACATTGGAGAACTTGTTGATGGCAAGTTCTTGAAGATCACCGATCGCAAGAAAGAAATCTTCAAGATGTCGAACGGAAAGTACATTGCTCCGCAGGTCATCGAAAACAAGCTCAAGAACTCCAACTTCGTGGAACAGGCAATGATTATTGGTGAGAACGAAAAGTTTGCAAGCGCACTCATTTCGCCCGACTTCAACTATCTGCACTTCTATGCTTCGAAACACAAGATTCACTACCGCGACAATGTTGCACTTATAAACGATCCTGAGGTTATCAAGAAATATCAAGGTGAAATCGACAAGCTGAACGCCACACTGAGCGAATACGAGTGCATCAAGCGTTTCCGTCTTGTTTGCGAGGAATGGTCGCAGGAAACAGGAGAACTCTCCCCCACCCTGAAGCTCAAACGAAATGTGATAAAGAAGAAATATGCATCGGTAATTGATGAAATATATATGCATCAGGAAGAACAGCAACAGCAAGGACCAGTAAACCCCAATGCAATCATAGGAAAGATTACCGACGGCATGAAGAAGCTTGTGAACATCGGTAGCTCGAAGCACTAATTTAAAAAGTCATTTCGGAAACTAGACAGAACACGCGATACGAAACGAGGAGCGTTGTGAAGACGGCTATCCGAAATCTCTTTTTGCGCAAAACAACAGATTATGTAAACAACTCATGGAAGAATTTATCAGCCTGATTAGCAAAAGCCTCGAAGCGAATACTTTCGTCAAGATTACATTGTCGTCGCCAATGCGCAAGGACATTGATGTACGCAATATCTACATCAAGCAGGTGGAAATAAAGGGCGAACGTAAACTCAGTTTCACCTACCGCTACCAGAAGCGCGACATTGTGAAAAACTATGCTTTCGATGAAGCTATTAGCAACCTGCGCAAGCATATAGGCGAGGAATACAGGTTCGCAACGCTTTTCACTACTTCTGGCGACTTCGTTTTGCAACACAACGGCAACCACTTCAAGATGAAGCAACAGGAAGCCAGCATTACCGAATTGCCTTCACTTAGCCACGACCGTAACAAGAACCGCAAACTTGAGGCTTCCGATGGCAAGAAATACCTTCATCTGCTCGGAATAACCGATGCAAATGGCAATGTAAATCCTAAGTCGCAGGACAAGTTCAGACAGATAACTCACTACATAGAAATCCTTAGCAGTCACATCGATACGCTTACTACAGACCGCACAATAACAGTCGCCGACATGGGAAGCGGCAAGGGCTACCTTACTTTTGCACTCTACGACTACCTTGTCAATACGCTCAAGTGCAAGGCAGATGTCACCGGCGTTGAAATTCGCCACGACATGGTGGAACTTTGCAATAAATTTGCCACCGAATCGGGATTTGATGGCTTGCACTTCGCCGAGAGCGCAATCGACAGCTACAATGCCGACAAACTCGACATGCTAATTGCACTCCACGCATGCAACACCGCCACCGATGATGCACTTGCAAAAGGCGTCTACGCAGGAGCGCAAGTCATTGTAGCTGCACCATGTTGCCAGCACCAGATTCGCAACGAAATGGAAAGCGGAACACCAAACGAAATTCTGTCGCCGATACTACGCCACGGAATTTTTATGGAACGCCAGGCCGAACTCGTCACCGACAGCATAAGGGTGCTTTACTTGCAGTATCACGGCTACAAGACAAAGGTAGTCGAGTTCATTTCGGATGCACACACCCACAAGAATGTCATGATTATCGCGACAAAATCAACAGTTTCTGAAGAACAAAAGCAGAAAATACTAGCTCAACTGGAAGCACTCAAGACATTCTTTGGAATAAAGCAACACTACATCGAAACAAAATGGCAGAAATAAAGGCAATAGTATACGAATCTAACACAGGCTTCACTAAGGAGTATGCCGAACTTTTGTCCGAAATTATCGGTATTCCAGCCATTCCCACCATTGACAACTCGATGTTTCATGGCGAGCGAGAACCTGTGATTTTCCTCGGCTGGGTATGTGCCGGCAAGATAAACGGCATACGCATGGCACGACTGAAATTCAATCCTATAATCATTGCTGGCGTAGGAATGACTCCGCAAAGCGACAAATATGCTTTTGCCCTGGCACAACAAAACAACATTGATGTGCCGTTTTACTACCTGCAAGGCGGAATGCACCGCGAGAGACTGAAAGGATTCTACAAGATTATGTTCAATATGGTAGCCCGTCCAATATTGCGCAAAGCCGAAAAGGGCAAGTCGCAACTCACGGAACAAGAGCAATACATGGTGGACTTGATAAAAAATGGCGGTTCGTTCGTCTGTCGCGAAAATCTTGAAGAATTAATAAAGAAGTACGAGGAAATAAATAGTGTGCTGAGAATGTCGTAACGAATGTTTCTCGTTTTCGGCTTGCAGGCACAAAGGCTAACAGACCGACAGGCTTGCAGGCTAACAGTCTGGCAGACTGTCAGACAGGTCTTCAGCTAGACAGTAAGATTTTTAGCCTAATAATCTTCAATAAATCAATCGTAAATCGTACTTCATAAATCGTAAATATTATTGTATTTTTGCACCTGCAATTTTTCAACGGAATTACAGATTTAAATTATTGATTAATAAAACTTTATAATATGACTAAGGAAAAAATATTCTCAAAACAGTGGTTCTTTTCCTACTTTTTGGTTTTCATTGGCAGCCTGCTATTTGCCGTAGGCGATGTGATGTTCGTCAACCCATACCACATGGCTCCCGGCGGAACATACGGTCTATCGAATGTTCTCAACGCCATCTGGCCTTGGAAAGTGAGTTTGTACGCAATATGCATGGACATTCCGCTTCTGATTATTGGAACGATAATTCTCGGTCCAAAATTCGGCATAAAGACAATTGTGTCAACCATTCTGATATTTTGCTTTACGTTCATACTTGAAATGTTCTGGGGCTATATTCCTGTAATCCACGATGGTGCTATAATGCAAACCCCAATTGAAGGTGTAAGCATGGTAGAAATTCCAAACAACGGCGGATGGTTCATCCCAGACTACTTCCTCAACACTGTGGTTTCGGGTATCATCTACGGTCTTGCAATCGGGTTGGTCTTCAAGTCAGGTGCAACATCTGGCGGAAGCGACATTATCTCTATGATTTTGCACAAGTACACCAAGATTTCGCTCGGAACTTTGGTGCTTATCGTTGATAGCTGCATTACGCTCACTTCGCTTTCGCTCGGCGACTTCCGTCTGCCAATCTACTCCATAATCCTAATCTTCATCGAGAGCAAGGTGATAGACATTGTTGTGGAAGGTGTAAAGAGCTACAAGACAATCTTCATCGTAAGCGACAAGTACGAGGAAGTACGCCAGATGATTATCAACGATCTCGAACGTGGTGGAACCTGTATGAAAGGTATCGGAATGTACAACGGTAAGGAGCGCAACTTCATCTACACAACAGTTTCGCGCCGTGAGTTCACTCACCTCAAGGAACAAATCTACGACATCGATCCCGAAGCATTCATCAATGTAATCGACAGCAACGAGATTCTAGGAAACGGGTTCAAGGCTATAAAGGAATAAGCCAAAAGGTTTTTATTTTCATAATCTATCAAATGCGGAGGAAACAAGTTTTTCTCCGCATTTTTTGTTGCTTGGATTTCAATTGTAGTTACCAGCTGTACTACCTGTGAATTTTTCCGCAAACAAAAAAGGAAACTTCCAATGGAAATTTCCTTTTTACGAATTATTTTTCAGTTGTACTATTCTTCTACGAGAATAACAATCTTATTGTTCTTGCATTCAACGAGTCCTCCATTGACGCTGAACTTTAGTTCGTTACCACTCATCTCGCGGATAACGACCTCGCCCTTTTCCAAAGTGGAAACTATTGGAGCGTGCATGTTCAGCATCTGGAACGAACCCTTTGAACCTGGCACCTTCACCATTGAGGTTTCGCCTTCGAACAACTTCTTTTCAGGTGTGATGATTTCTACTGTCATAGCAACTATTATTTAGTTTCTGCCATCATCTTTTCACCCTTTTCGATAGCCTGCTCGATAGTACCTACAAGGTTGAAAGCAGCTTCAGGGTACTGGTCAACTTCACCGTCGAGAATCATGTTGAATCCCTTGATTGTATCTTCAATCTTTACGAATTCACCCTTCAAGCCGGTAAATGCTTCAGCAACATGGAACGGCTGAGAGAGGAATCTCTGAACACGTCTTGCTCTGTGAACAACGAGCTTGTCTTCATCTGAAAGTTCGTCCATACCGAGGATAGCGATGATATCCTGAAGTTCCTGGTATCTCTGAAGAATATTGATAACTCTCTGAGCGGTTTCGTAGTGAGCCTTTCCTACAACTGCCTCGGTAAGGATACGTGACGATGAGTCGAGCGGGTCAACAGCCGGGTAGATACCGAGTTCGGCAATCTTACGGCTAAGAACCGTTGTTGCATCCAAGTGCGAGAATGTAGTTGCTGGAGCAGGGTCGGTCAAGTCGTCGGCAGGTACATATACTGCCTGAACAGATGTGATAGAACCGCCCTTAGTTGATGTAATACGTTCCTGCATTTCACCCATTTCGGTTGCAAGTGTAGGCTGGTAACCTACTGCTGATGGCATACGTCCTAGAAGTGCTGATACCTCGGAACCTGCCTGAGTGAAACGGAAGATATTGTCAACGAAGAAAAGAATATCACGACCTGTTGACGATGAGTTGTCACCAGTTCCATCGCGGAAGCTTTCAGCGATTGTAAGACCCGACAAAGCAACACGAGCACGTGCTCCGGGGGGTTCGTTCATCTGACCGAAAACCATGCTCAACTTCGAGTCATTAAGTTTTTCCTTGTCAACCTTCTCCAAGTCCCACGAACCTTTTTCCATGGATTCCTTGAAGCCCTCACCATACTTAACAATGTTTGCTTCGATCATTTCGCGGAGAAGATCGTTACCTTCACGGGTACGTTCACCAACACCTGCGAACACCGACAAACCGTCGTATCCGATAGCGATATTGTTGATAAGTTCCTGGATAAGAACCGTCTTTCCTACACCAGCACCACCAAACAAACCGATCTTACCACCCTTTGAGTAAGGCTCGATAAGGTCAATAACCTTGATACCTGTAAAAAGCACCTCGACATCGGTACTAAGTTCTTCGAACTTTGGAGGCTGACGATGAATAGGATAACCATCCTGTTTTGGAAGCAGTTCCATACCGTCGATTGTGTCGCCGATAACATTCATAAGACGACCCTTTACCTGATTGCCAACTGGCATCTTGATAGGGTTCTTGGTATCAACGACCTCCATGCCTCTGCACAAACCATCTGTAGAATCCATAGCGATGGTTCTTACAGTGTGTTCTCCGATGTGCTGCTGGCATTCAACGATTAGAGGCTTTCCGTTTTCACGCTTAATTTCCAAAGCGTCGTAAATCTTTGGCAGGTCTGACCCTGATTTTTCGAAACTTACGTCTACTACAGGACCAATAACCTGAACTATTTCACCTACTAATTGTTCCATTGTTTAACTGATAAAATTTTTGCTAACAAAGGTAAATAAACAAATCCAAACTGACAAGAAAAATATTCTAATATTTTAAAATATTTACTTATCCTTTGAAATTCAACATATTGCATAACAGAAGACACTGCTACGCGACTTTTCATTTTGCGCAAAGCATTTCGCAACTACTCTCAAATCTAAACAATCGCCTTCTATTTGTTTCCATCCAGCATTATAAATGCTGCCCAATATCTTGGATTCTCGAATCCTTGTGTCGTCTTTACCTTGTTCTGTGCAGCCAGGAAAGCTTCGCGCTTGGTCATGCCTTTGGTGAGGTTTGCATAGAACTCCGTCATCATCAGCAAGGTTGCATTGTCATCTACTGGCCAAAGGCTCATGATTATAGTACGCACACCTGCCTTCTTGAAGCCTCGCTGCAGACCGAACACGCCTTCGCTGGAAATTTCACCCAAAGCAGTCTGGCAGGCCGAAAGTACAACCAAATCGGTGCCGCGCAAGTCCAGCTGACTGATTTCCTTGGCTGTAAGGATCCCATCCTCAACGCCATCAGGGATTGGCAGGTTTTGCCATGCATAGTTTGCTCCCGAAAGCATAAGTCCCGACTGTATAAGCGAGAAGTCGCCCTGCAATTTTTCATCGGTAGGCAGGAAGAATCCGTGAGTTGCAATGTGAATTGTAGAAATGCCTTTCCCCGACAGAGCCTTGAACGATTCCTCGTTTGCCTGCGAACCTTCGTATAGTGTTGTTGATATTTTCCCTTTCGACTTTAGAGTGCTCACAATGTCTTCGACCTCCGTCTTGGTGCCAGGCAAATAATTTACACTTCCATGATCCTCATCCTTGTTGAATGCAGCAAATGATGTATAGGTCGCACTGCGAGTTGAATATCGGTTACTCTCACGCTTCATGGTAGTGGTGTCGCTATCGTAGTATATGCCTCCGTAAAGTGTCGAACTGGTCATCGGCTTTACAATGTAGTCCATGGCTAGAAAACGAGTGGAGGATATTCTATAAATCTCGTACTTGTCAGATATAAGTTTCCCGTTACCTATTGGAGCATACTCGATGGCCACCTGATGCAGCATTCCCGATGGTGCGAAATAAATGCGCGGATTCTCGGGGAAATATTTTTCCATAGGTTTCCAAAGTGTCCTGTATAATTCAGTCGATTCATAAATTCCCTGCCGTTTTGACGAAACCGACACCGCACCACGGTTTTCGTCATCGGCTGGTGCCTCTGTTCTTGCCGGAGCGACACCACGAATCATCTTCTGCAGTTCGTACTGATTGAAAAGCGGCACGCATACAGGCGCATCTATGCCCTTTGTAAGCACAAGTGCAACATACCATGTTGTGTCTTTCTTGATATAACTGGAAAATTCAATTGCGACATCGTTGTTTTTCAATGACTTTTGCACTTCCTTCCAATCTATTTTTATGAAATGCGTTACATCGCCAAACTCCTTGCAGTTTTCCATAACGAGCCTTTCCTTTTTCCTTATTTCGTTTTCAAGCGAATCGCAGTTGTATTCACGGTTGTCGGCAGGTTTGTCAAGTTCCTTGTTAAGTTGCATCTGCATGGTTTTCATCGCTTCGTAATCGGAAATCAGTGAATTGTTGCCACTTTCCATAATTATGTTTGTCACGCTGATTTCAGAGGCGAGCAACAAACCTTTGGTGATTAGTTCTACATCATACGATGTTTTTGTCGCCATGGTGTCGTTGGGCAATTGTGACATATATATAATGTTGCATTGGATAAATTGCCTGTTGGCATTCCAGTATGCTTCGCGTTCATGGGCAGTCATAAACGAAAAGTTGCTGCTCAGATGGCTTTTGCGCTTATCAATGGCAAGTTTGTTGATTTTTATGGCATTTGCGTAGTCTCCCATTTGGTAATACGTGTTGCCCATATTGGTTAGTGACATTGCATATTGGGGGTGATTCTCGCCAAAAATTTTTTTTGCTGTTTCCAGTGCTTGCGTAAAACATTTCAATGAATTTGGGTAATCTTTCAGATGCTTATATACAATTCCAATATTATTAAGCGAGAATATATAGTCGGGATGTTCTTCTCCTAAAATCTTTTTTCTAACTTTCATCGCTTGCTTATGATATTCCAACGCATCTTGATATTCTTTCATATCAATAAAAATATTGGCTATACTAGACAACGACATAGCATAGTCAGGATGGTATTCACCATAAATCTTTTGTTTTACTTCCAATGCTTTAATAAGATATTCCACAGCGTTTCGGTTGTCTCCCAATTCATAATATAGCAATCCAACATTATGAAGCGATGCAGCATAGTCGGGATGTTCTTCCCCAAGTGTTTTTTTCCGTATTTCCATAGCCTGTGAATGGTATTTCAAGGCATTCTGGTAGTCATCCATATTCATATAAACAACGCCAATGTTATTAAGCGCATCTGCGTATTCGGGATTGTTCTCGCCAAAGAAGGCTTTGCGGAAATCCAATACTTCCGTATAATATTTCAGGGCAGTCTGGTAGTCGCACAGCCTATCATATACCATTGCAATATTATTAAGCGAAGATGCGTATTCGGGATTATTCTCGCCATAAAACTTTTTCCGGATTTCAAGCGATTGCGTATAATATTTCAAGGCATTCTTGAAGTTTCCCATTTCCATATATGCAAGACCGATATTGTTAAGCGGCGCAGCACAATTTATATGTTCGTCTCCATAAAGCTTTTTGTCTATTTCCAGTGCCTGCATAAAATATTTCAGTGCGGTCATGTAGTCGCATTTATGATTATAAACAAGACCTATATTATTAAGTACTTTTGAATAGTAAGGATGCTCCTTTCCTTTTGCTTTCCTTATTATTTCCAATGCAAGTTTATGATACTCCAAAGCATTACGATGGTCTTCCTTGTCAAGGTATAAATTACCTATATCGCTCAATGCTTTTGCATATTCGGAATTGCTTTCTCCCCAAAACTTCCTTTTGATTTCCATTGCTTGGGTATAATATTTTATAGCCTCCTGATAGTTTGCCATGCTTTTATATAGAGCAGCTATACTTGTAAGCGATATGGCATAAATGGGATGTTCTTCGCCCAGTGCCCGCTTGCGAATATCGGCGGCTTGCATATAACAATTCAAAGCGTTCTGATAGTCCGCCATTTTCAAATAGGCATCACCAATATTGTTTAGGCTTTTAGCATATTCGGGATGATTTTCACCGTATACCTTTTTACATATTTCCAATGATTGAGCAAGATATTTCCTTGCAGTCTGGTACTCGCCCATATTTTCATAAGTAACACCTATATTATTAAGCAAGATTGAAATGTCAATAGAATTATCAGGGCATACTTTGCTTTTTATTTCCAACGACTTCTGGTAATATTTTAATGCATTGGAGTTATCCTCTTTCGATATATATATATTACCTATATTGCTAAGCGCAGTTGCATATTCGAGCGAATTTTCACCATTATTCTTCCTATCATATTCTAGCACCAGCTGATAATATTCCATTGCCGTTTTATAATCTTCCAGTTTTTCATAAACGGCACCGAGGTGGTGCAATGACTCAATGTAATCGGGAGAATTCACTCCGGGAGTCATTTTCCTTATTTCCAATGCCTGCTGATGATATTTCAAGGAGGTTGTGTAGTCGCCAATATTATAATATCCAACGCCTATGGCACTGAGCGCTTTTGCATAATCTTCAGGGTTGTCTTCGGATCCTTTTGGCGTTTTTAGATAATATTTCAAAGAGTTATAGTAGTCGCCCTTGTCGTAATACAGTTTTCCGATTTTGTAGACTGTTTTCGAATAGTCAACACTCATATTTCCATTTTTCTCTAGTATTTCTTCAAGCTGAGTTAAATAGTTCATTGCGTTTGGAATGTCCTTCGTGGCATAATATGCATTGGACACCAAGGTAAGAAGATATATGTATCCGTCATTTTCCTCGCCATATAGCATTTTCCATGTTTCCATTGCAGGAACATTATATTTCAATGAGCTTCGATAATCCTCATGATAATAATATGAATATCCGATCATGGCAAGCAGATTCACATATTTGGAAGATGTCTTATCGTAAGTGTCTACAATTGTTAGAGCATATTTCAATGTGTTTGGGTAGTCGTCCATTTTGTAATACATTAAGCTGATGTTGAAAACAGTCTGTATATACTCTGGATCATTCTCTCCAAGGGTGTTTTTTTGTACATCTCCCAGTTTTATGTAATATTTCAATGCGTTCTGATTGTCTTTTATGGTATAATATGTAGATGCTATGTCGGACAATGTTGATGCGTAGCTGGAATGGGTTTTTCCGAGTGTCTTCTCCTTGATTTCCAAAATCTCCAGATAATATTTGATAGTATTTTGATAGTCTTCCATTTCCTTGCAGATGGAGATAATGCTATTTAGTGTTTTCATGTAGTCGGCGTGTTCGATTCCTACGACTTTTTTTCGAACGTCCAACGCTTGAACCAAGTAATTAAAAGCATTATGGTACTCATTCATCTTTTCATATTCAAGACCAACCTGACTGAGCAGTGCCGCATATTTAATATTTTCAGTTCCATTGAGACCTCCATATACATCCTTTGCAATGATGTAACAATTCACGGATTTCTGATGTTCACCATTTTTTGAATATGCATACGCCATATTGTAAATTGCCATGGCATAATATGAGTTGTTACCATTGTCTACCTTCTTGGCTAGTTCTGCTGCTTCGCCATACTTGGCAATTGCTTCGTTGTAATTTTGGACATTGTAGTAGCTGTCGCCCACTTTTTTTATGGAGTCCACCATGTGGTATATGGCGGTAGCATCGTTTTGCGAGAACAGCAGGTTGCACAAAAGAGCGAGAATTGTGAGTGATAATATTTTCTTCATTGCGTTTCAGTTTCTTGGTTTTCTGGGCTTGAAGGCTCAAAGGCTAACAGGCTGACAGCCAATTGACTTTTAGCCTTTCCTTCTTTTAGCCTTTTTGCCCAATAAAATAAATCCCTTTGCATCTTGTCAGTCAAATCGTAAATCTAAAATCGTAAATCATTATTTGTTTCCATCCAACATTATAAATGCAGCCCAGAATCTCGGATTCTCGAAGCCTTTTGTCTCCTTCAATGTGCGCTGAGCCTTCAGGAAAGCTTCGCGCTTCGACATTCCTGCCATCAGATTTGAGTAGAACTCGGTCATCATCAACTGCGTGGCTTTGTCATCAACCGACCAGAGGCTCATTATGAGCGTATGCACACCTGCTTTCTTGAATCCGCGCTGAAGTCCGAAAACGCCTTCATCGGTAATTTCGCCAAGCCCTGTCTGGCAGGCTGAAAGAACCACCATATCAGCATCACGCAAATCCATATTGCTTATCTCCTTTGCAGTGAGCACACCATCCTCAACGCCCTCTGGAACTGGTCGGTTTGTCCAAATGTTGTTGGCACCAGCAAGCAAAAGTCCCGACAAGTTGAGCGACTGCTCTGAATTGAGAATAGTATCGGCAGGAACATAAAATCCGTGTGTTGCAATATGCAAAAGCGAAACCTTATTCCCCGACAAGTTCTTGAACGATTCTTCGTTGGCAGCCTCGCCTATATGCATGTCGACCTTGATTTTTCCGGCTTTAAGTTTAGCATTAATGGTTTCTACCTCGGTTTTGGTGCCTGGCAGATAACTCAAACTCGTCCTTTCCTCATCCCTACTGATGTCGGCAAATGAATTATATGATGCTGCTCGCGTTCCAAAGCGTTCGCTTTCGCGCTTCATGGATGCAGGATCGGAATCGTAGCGTATGCCACCATACAGCACGGCCTCGTCAAACGGACGTGGCGAATAGTCCATGGCAAGGAAACGAGTGGATGATACGCGGTAAATTTCGTAGATGTCCGAAATTGACTTTGTGGAATTAACCATTGCATACTCTATCGCTACCTGATGCAGTAAGCCTGTCGGAGCGAAATATATGCGTGCATTTGGCGTGAAATACTTTTCCAGAGGCTTCCAAATTGCATTGTACAAGTCGGTGGATGTATATACGCCCATGCGTCTGTCGCGCAAAACGGTTGCACCGCGGTCATCAGATGGCTTTTCGGGCATAACGCCTGTGCGCAAAAGTCTTTGCAAGTCCTTTTCGGAACATAGCGGAACAAACATCGGCGATTTCATAAACTTGTTAACCAAAAGTGCGGCGTAGCGGGTCTCGGAGGAATCGACCTCGAATCTTGTAAATTCGACAGCCACATCGCCCTTGCGCATTGCCGACTGCACATCTTTCCATGTAAGTCCGATTGATGCATTGAAGCCTCCATATTTCTCGACCCTAGCTACAAGGTCACGCTCTGCTGCGTTTATTTCCTCCTTAAGTTTGCGGCAGTCGATGTACCTGTCCTCAACAGGCATTTCGTAAGCTTTACCCAGCTTGTCCTTCATGGAAATAAGTTCCGCATAATCGGAAATAAGAGCAGAATCGCCACTTTCGTAAACAGAACGCGTAAACTCAACATCTGATGTCAGCAACAAGCCCTTGGTAATCAACTCGGCATTGTAGGCTCCGCTCGAAATCACACCATTGTTCGACAATTTGCTTCCGCAACGAAGTATGTGCTGGCTCATGTCCTTGTTTTTCTCCCAGTACATTTCGCGTTCGGCAGATGTAAGGAACGAAAAGTCGTTTGCGAGATGCTTCCTGTTTATCTCCATTGCATCTGAGAAACTTTCTGCAGCCTTGCCATACTCGCCCATCGCAAAATATACATCACCTATGCCGTTGAGCGTTTCTGCATAAGTCGGATGCCTGTCGTCGTAGATGTTACGTAAAATGGCTAGTGCATCGTTGTAATTCTTCAAGGCCTTGTCATAGTCTCCCTTCGACTTGTATGCCAGTGCGATATTGCAAAGGGTTGTAGCATAATTCGAACTGTTTTCTCCGAATATTTCCTGATTTATCGCAAGGCATTTCTCGAAAAGCGACATTGCTTCGTCGTACATCCCTAGCATAGTGTATGAAGAGCCTTTGTTTTCGTATAGCATAGCATATTGGGCAGGGTTGTTGCTCTGTATTCTATCCAACATTTCAAGAGCATCATCGTAATAGTCGATTGCTTCCCTGTGTTTTCCTGCCTTCTTGCAGAAATTTCCAAGATTGTTGAGCGTCTGAACTTCTGCATTAGTATCAGCTCCCTGATAAACCCTTATCGACTCCTGCGCCAAAATGTAGCACTTGTATGCACGGTCGTAATTTCCAACGGCCACATACGCATTGCCGAGCAAGTTGCATATTCCAGCACAAACATCGCTATCAACATATGTATATTCAAAGCGCTTGAATTCGGGTTCAAGGCAACCGATAACCGAAACATATTCACCCATTTCGGCGTAGGTGGATGCCATTGCATATTTCGTGGCGAAATAATTATCGCTTATCTCATTTTCATCGAATTGCGACATCAAATAGTCGTAATACACAAATGCCTTGTCGTAGTCGTGAAGCGTAGCATACATATAAGAGGCATAAAGCATCATTGTATAATCAATCTCATAATACTCGTTTCTGGATTCCAAAAGTTTGTAATAATCCAGTATAAGGTCAAAATTCTTCAACGCTTCCCGTTTTTCTTCCTTTCCGGCTAGCGCAAGAGCCTTGTAAAGCAGGTAATAATAATGTATTTCTGCGTATCCATTACCCGAAATGCTATTGCTTTGAGGCAGGAACCTATCAAGTTCCGACATGTAACCCAAAGTGGAATCGTATTTTTCGGCTATATATTCGATATAGCCTATATGAAGCAACGAATACTCGTAAAATATACTGTCGTTACTTGTATTGAACCCATCGCGCGCAAACAGATTCTTTATCTTTACAAAAGTTTCAATAGCATACGGTCTGCAATCGTTGACATTGTTGGATCTGACGCTAGTATTTAACATATATAGGTATTGGTACAATTGCTCCAGTTCGCTCTGCTCCTCCATGCCATAAATATCTGTGCCGTCATCATCGCCAGCCCAAAATTCGCCATCATCGTTTTCTTCCTTCTTGAATTTCTTCGACAGCTTTTCGTACTGCTTGGCGTATTTCTTGGCATCATCGTAGTTGTGGTTCCAACGACTAATATCTGCAAGTTTGTGGATAGTTTCGCAATAAGTATATGTTTTTTTCATTCCAGCATTGTCCATCATCGAAATGGCCTTCTTGTAGCATAGCAGAGATGAATCGTAGTTGAAAAGTTTGTAATATAATTCGGCCTTTCGTATGGTGATTTGTATTTTTAAAGTTTCCAGTTCTTCCTTCTCTATATAATCGGGATGCTGTTCGAGATACGATTCTAATTCTTCGAAGATTTTGAGAGAGAACTCATTATTGTAGCTTTTTTCTCCATAATCCAGCAGTTCACCAAAGATTTTCATGCAACGATTATTGATGAAGATATTGGTTGGCAATGTTTTATACACACCATACGCATCTATGTAATATTCAGCGGATTCGTCTTTCACTAAGGCTAGTTCGTAAAGCGTGTTGGCATAGTTTCTTGTATTTGTAAGAGACAAGGCTTCGAACATTTCCTTTGCTTTCAACAACATTTGCATACCCTTGAAGCCTTTGGATGCATCGCTAATGTACTTTCCTACATTGTAAAGCGAATAAGCATAGTAGATGCTGTCGGCATGGGAGGCTTTCCCTTTTGCAAAATAATCCTCGAATGCAATCATTATCGGACGAGTGCTGTTTATGCGTTCGCTCGGATTGGTCGAACTGCGTTTCATAATGGCACACACGGCATCGTAGCGCAATGAATCGCAATGTGTTCCCTTAATAGGACGGAAAGAACTATCGTACAACAGTTCAACCTCGTCATCGTCAACAGCTACCGTCAGGAAGTCGGCGATTGACATATAGGATGTTGGAATGTAATAGTCATCATCTGTCGGCATTTCGTTAGCAACTACACCTTCATACATTAGGCGGTATTTTTCTTCCAACTTGCTGTCGCCAAGGTTCTTGTATGTGTCGGCAAGTTTCAACAGAATCTCAGCATCGCCACCGTTGGGATTGTCGTTGTTTTCGTAGGCTAGCATATAGTATTCCAGCGCCTTGTTGTAGTTTCCTATTTTGAAGTAATTATTTCCAGTTCGAATAAGTGCATAAATGTACCAGTCGTTGTCGGCGTTGCGACATATTTCCACCATCTGTTCGTTGTAGCGGATAGCCTTTTCGCAGTCGCGCATTTCGTCACCGCAATAATAACTGTCAAGCGCATCCAGTATGCTCGCGCAACTTGATAAAATATATTCGTTGAATGTAAGTTTCTTGAAAATTTCGAATGATGCTTCGGCATATTTCATTGCGGTTTCCCTGTCGTTTCGCCCATTGTTATAAAATATAGCTAGTTCATACAATATGTTGGCGTGAATATCGGAGATTGCTTCTATGGAAGAAGCATATAGTTCGTCTGCCTGCTTCATGTAGCGGATAGCACGAGCTGCCATAAGTGCTGTGGTTTCATCGTCTTCACTGCTTTGTGATGCATCCCAGCAACGTATTGCTATATGATATAACGACTTGGCATAAAGTAGGCTATCATCAGAGTTTTTCATTCCGGCTTTTTCAAACGAAGTTTCCAGTTCCTCGAACAACGGCATAGCTTCTTCAACATCGTACCTGACCTCTAGAAGCATGTTGTAAAGCGAATCGCGCCGGTTTGCAGGATTCTCTATCGGCAGATAGGCTGTCATCGTATATGTTGCTATTGGATACTCCTTTTCTGATGCAATAAGATCTTTGTATTGTTCAAGGCTGAAATAATGTTCCGAATCTTTGCCACCTGCTTTTTCTTCGGCTTTTAATGCTTCATTTATAGCTTCTTCTGCCTTGTCGTATTCGTTTATGTTCATATATGCGAAAGCAACTTCTTCCATGGCAGAAGAAAGTTCGTGGTACTGCTTTTTAAGATATTTCTTCGTGAAATCGGCATTCAGCAAAGCATACCGCAAGTTTTTTTCATAGTCAATCATATCGTAAGAATAGTACGCTTTCAGCACATCAAGCATTTCGAAGCACCGCCATACATCGTTATTGTCAAGTTTGTCGGCTTTTGCATACACTGTCATTGCCGTATCGTAGTATGGAATGCACTCCTTAAAATAAAAGTTCAGTTTTCTGTAATATCCCACATGAAACATCATGCGGGCGTATGGCAGTTCGCCAATTTCTGTTGCCGACATGGCTTTCGAAACAAAATCATTGTAAGCCGAAAAATACATTTCGTTGGCTTCGCCAAGGCATTCTGCATATATGTCGGCATCGCTTGATAGACAAGCCTTTGCAAGAGCATCGGCTTTCTGCAACTTAGTTTCCACCTGCGAGAACGAATGCAGACAGAATGGTATTATCGCTAAAATTAAGGCAAGTCTCTTCATATTACTTTTTTTTGCAAAGTTATGTATATGCGCCAAATAAGCAAAGAGACATCCGCATTTTTCGACAGAAAAAAAAATTGGAGAGTGTAACAAAAAAAGAGACTGCTGTTGCAATCTCTTTTTTGTACCCGGGGCCGGGGTCGAACCGGCACTCCAGTGAAGGAACTGGTGTTTGAGACCAGCGCGTCTACCGATTCCGCCACCCGGGCATTCGGTATGCCTTTTGGGATTGCAAAAGTACTACATTTTTTTGAAAACAAAGCATTTTTTTTGATTTTGTGTAAAATTTTGAATAAAGAATTGGTAATCAATAGCATTAACCACTGAAAAGTGAGGAGATTACAAATAAATGATTCATATTATGTTGAGACGCAAAATTTTGCGTCTCAACATAAAACATTTCAAATCATTACAAATTCAGGTATATAATCTTCTTTGTCTCGAAGAATTCCTCATCAAAAAAGTCGGAAATATTCGTAATCGAATAGTTTTTCATACCTTTCAGCTCATCGTCGAAGTCGCCACCCTTGAGATAAATTATCGAATGCTCGGTAGATTTTGGATTCAGCACGTTGCGCGTCATTTTTACGAAATCGGGGAAGGCGGTGACGGCACGGCTAACTATGCAATCATACTTGGGCGGCAATAGTTCGGCACGAATCTTCATGGCTTCCACATTTGTAAGCCCTAGGCTTTCCGATATGCCCTTCACAACCTTGATTTTCTTCTCGATGCTATCCACCAAAGTGAATTTTGTCTCTGGAAATATTATTGCAAGCGGAATTCCGGGGAAACCGCCACCTGTGCCGACATCAAGAACAAATTCTTCAGGCTTGAACTGCTTTACTTTCGCAATTGCCATCGAATGCAGTATGTGATGGACGAAAATATTGTCGGTATCCTTGCGACTTATAACATTTATTTTCTCGTTCCAATCGCGCACAAGCATTTCCAGTTCAACCAGTCGGTCAACCTGAACATCAGTAAGCTCTGGGAAATATTCCTTAATCTTTTCTAACATCCTTCGAAAGTTCAACTAGTTTCAATTTGGCCTGATGTATCCTGTTTTTCACTACCGACAGCGATATTCCAAGTTCATTTGCTATTTCCTCGTACTTCATTCCTGCACCTTTCATCAGCAATATCTTCTGCTCGTATTCCGAAAGACGTCCCAACAGCGAATCGAAGTAAGCCTGCCTCTCCTTCTCAATAAGCGAAGTTTCTGGAGTTGCATCATCGGGAACCGACAACGAATCGCTTGTAGGCATCTGCGACTCCTGCAAATTGTAAGTCTTGTGCCAATCTAGATAGGTATTCTTTGCTATCGTAAATGCCCAAGTACAGAACGAAGCATCACGGCTCGGATCATACTTATCGAGCGATTTCAAAATCTTTTGCAACGAAATGATTGTAATGTCGTCGGCATCATCGCTTTGGCAACCGCGAGAAACAAGAAACGACTTTATTTCGGTCTGATACCTGATAAACAGACACGACATGGCACCATCATCACCATCTAGCACAAGTTGCCTCAACGACAAGTCGTCCATTTCAGAAAGTTCGCGCGATCTCTTTACCATTCCGTTTTCCGATTAAAGATTCTGTAAACCAACAATGCCAAATAAAAAATCGGTGCAAAGATATCAAATATCAGCGACATAAATAAATTGGAATCGGTTTTTGTCAACGAGCAAAACCTGCCTAAAGCAAACAAAACCATTGCCAATCGCAGCACCACAAAAGCAAGTGCAATTTTCCAATTTACAAACATCATTGCAACAGCCATTGCGAAAAATAATGTCCGCGTAACGATTTCGCCTCCCGACAAGAATTTATCTGGCAAACTGTACCTTGCAGACGTTGAAACGTGCCTCGACTTTTGCCGCAACAATTTGGCAAGTCTATCCTTTGCTGGTGAAATAGTCTTTGCATCGTGCAAAAAGCATACGGTAGGACGAATATGTTTTGCTGCCTCCCTGACAAAGAGGTCATCGTCACCAGAAGCCATGTCGGAATGGGATGCAAAACCGCCAAGTGTATCCCAAAGTTTGCGCGAATATGCAATATTGCGACCAACTGCCATGTAGGCATGCCCGAGAGATGCGAATCCCATATACTGCATGGCAATAAGAGTAGCATCATACGAAGAAAAACGGGATGCGAAAGTCTTGCCCGACAATTCGCCGTAACCAACAACTAGTGGATTTGCCTCATCGAAGTGCAACATCATGCCCGAAATCCATTTTTCGGAAGCAGGACGGCAATCGGCATCGGTAAAAATCAAATGTTCGTAAGACGCTGCGCGTACTCCACACGAAAGGGCTATTTTTTTGCCTTTGCCATCATTCTTGACAAGTTTTATGCTACAAGGAGATGGGTTCGCCAAATTTGAAACATATTCATAAGTTCCATCAGTGGAATTATCATCGACAATCACGATTTCAAACTCAGGATATCGCTGATTGATTATGTATTGTAAGTTCGATTTTAGGTTTTGCAATTCGTTACGACAAGCGATTATTACAGAAACTGATGGCAAATCAGCATTGGATTTCTCATCATCGCTTTTCCTCAATGCAAAAGCAGGCAGGATATAAAAGACAGCCTGAATTAAAAGGAGTAACAATAATATGGTAGAAAGAATGATGAGAGGCATTTTTATTTTATTATTGTAGTTTGCATCATTTCTTCGGCAAGGGCATTAAGGGTATTGCACACCTCTCTTGATATACTTCTGCGCGGGCTAACTTCAGAAGAAACTTCAGTTAAAAAAAGCATTTTCCCTTTAGTACACATTTCAATAAGTTTACCAGTTGGTTTGGAATATTCCGAGAAACTATATGGCACCAAAAAGATAACAGGAAGGCCTTCTGCTACTGCCATTTCAAGCACCTGCTTTTCTTTGGGGCTAATGAATGCACCTACCAATACTGCACCTTTTCTTGCAGCAACTATGCATTCGTGCATATAGCTACGAGCCTCCTCTTCAGAAAAGCGACTGCGAACATGAACCGCCCACAAAGAACTATCCAAAAGCAAAATATTGCCGACAATAGAAAAGCTATGTCCATTCCACTGCACATTATGCTGAACGGCAAAGTATTCGGGACGCTTTTTCTTCAGCCATAGACGACGAGGATTGTCGTGAACATAAGAAATCATATTATTAAGTTGGCCTTCCGCATGAAGGATACGCTCATGATAACCTGCAGGGGTTTTCTCCCAAATGCTACCGGCGTCAGCAAAGATGGTAGCAAAATGCAAAATCACTGGTGGAATAGTTGATGTGTGATTGTGCATTTCGGCGGTGTCATCACCGCCAATATATGTACGCTTAAAAAGACTCGTACAGGCACTTTTAAAACCTCGAATTACATTTCCTATTGGTTTGGGGAGATGGTCTAGGACATGAATAACCACATGCAAATGATCGGGCATAATCTTGAGCGCAAGTATTCTAAGCGAATAACCTTTTGACTTGTAGAACTCTGGGGTGTCACGAAGTAAGCGATTGACTTTGCGTCCAAATTCATTGAGTTCTATTTGTGCTTTTTCTGCACTGTCACCAACTAACTCACCAAACAAATGTTGTCGTTCTGCTACAACTAGTGTTATATGATAGATGGCTCGCCCACAATAATCCCAGCTGTTTTCGCGATGATGGCGATTTGAATCAACCGGATATCGCCAACCATGTTCTATATGTTCTGGTTTGTTTGGCATTTATGCTGTTTTAATACCCGCAAAGATGCGGGCAAGACGCAAATTCATATTACTTATACAATTTCTTCGATTCCTCCCATATTTCATCCATTTCCGCCAATGTCATGTCCTTGAGGTCGCGACCTTGCTGTATGGTCTTTTCCTCGAGGTAGCCGAAACGGTTCTTGAACTTGCGGTTGGTGCGTTCGAGGGCAGTGTCGGGATTTACACCATAGAGCCGCGCTGCATTTATCACCGAAAACAACAGGTCGCCAAATTCAGCCTCAATTCTATCCTGATTGTCGGAAATTGCAGTCTCGAGAAGCACCTCGTTATATTCCTCGTTAAGCTTGTCCCACACTTGCTCGCGCTTGTCCCAGTCGAAACCAACGCCACGCGCCTTGTCCTGCATGCGGTAAGCCTTGATTATGGATGGCAACGATTCTGGCACTCCACCAAGAACGGTCTTTTTCGGCGCTTCCTTAAGCTTTATGCGCTCCCAGTTTTCCTTTACCTGCTCGGCTGTTTCGGCCTTCACATCGCCAAAGATATGCGGATGGCGGAAAATCAGCTTTTCGCAAATACCATGAATCACATCGTACAACTCGAACTGCCCCTTCTCCTTGCCTATTTTGGCATAAAAAGCAACATGCAAAAGCACATCACCAAGCTCCTTTTTCACTTCGTCTGCATCATTGTTCAACAAAGCATCCGATAGTTCGTAAACCTCCTCTATTGTCTGTATGCGCAGGCTTTCGTTTGTCTGCTTGCGATCCCACGGGCATTTCTCTCGCAGTTCGTCCAGTATCTCAATTAATCTCTGAAATTCCTTTAAAGTCTTTTCCATCGTGCAAAAATTTGTATTCCGCAAAGTTAATGCTAATTTTATGATTTGTCCAGTTATTACACAACCGGTTGCCAGAAATTGTAGTAATTGAACCATTGAAGCGGATGCTTGACAACAGAATCCTCAAGTATTTCAACATACTGCCGAACCAACGACTGTGCTTGCTCAACATCCGACTTTATAGATGAATCGTATTTCAGTTCCTTCACAAAACCTTCGTACCTCAAACCTCTGTACTTGAATATGTGCACGACCAATACTGGAACCTTGAGTTTTGTCGCAATCAAGAAAAGTCCAAGCGGGAAAGAGGCTTTTTCGCCAAGAAAATCCGCATCGTAGTGCTTAGGACTTCCGCAAAGTCTGTCGCACGAAGTAATAATAGTTTCTCCTTTGTCGATAGCCGATTTTATGTCGAAAAGATACGATATATTGTTACCTATTGTTATTATTTTGGCATCTGGATTGACTTTCTTGAACGCCTCGAGACGATGACTTATCATTTCCTCGCTTTCGCCACCCCATGAAATAAAGTTAAACTTCTTGCTATACTGCTGCAATGTACATCCTGCAATCTCGAAGTTACCCACATGTGCACCTACCGTTATGAAACCGCATTCTTTACTAAGCATTTGCGAAAACAAGTCCTGATCGCGAACATTAACCTTGAATTGTGCAGTGTTGCCGGCAAACATGGCGAACTTGTCGAGCACCACCTTACCAAACAACAAGAAGTTTCGGATAGTTTGAACAAAAGCCATTATAGGATTCCTATGCAAGCGTTTCCTTTGCATATAGTATATGGCACGAAATTGCTTCGGACGAAATGCTATACTGAAAGGTATGACCAAATACAATACTACATAGGCAAACCTGACATCGACCGAACGGAGAATCTTAAACATAGCTCTCTGTCCGAAACGACCGCCACCAGTCTTTCCGCTCCAATTTGCCTTTGCCATATTACTCGATTACATCAATTATGTCTTCGGTGTTTTTTCTTGTCTTCTTGCGGATTTCGTAGCCGTCGGCAGCATAGCCTACAGCGACAACTAGCCTTATCCTTCGGAAAGAACTGAAATTCATAGCCTTGTTGGCAATCTTATTTCTGAATGAACCAATCATGCATGTACCAAGGCCTTCTTCCTCGGCAGCCAAACAAATATGTGCCGCCAGAATGCCCAAGTCGATTGAATTCAGGTCGTTGTTTGAGAAAAAGCCACCAGCCTTTGACTTCATATTTCCAAAAGTCTGCTCAACCACGATGAAATTTGAAACATTGTCCAGGAAAGGATTAAGTCCGACAGCCTGGCATGCCTTGCGTAAATCGGCGATTTTTGCATAAGTAGGTCTTACTATATGCATTTTCCACGGCTGCGAATTGCACGACGAAGGCGACATAGCTGCCACCTCACATATTCTTTTTATCTTTTCTAGTTCAACTTCCTTGTCGGAAAAGCTTCTGGTGCTTTGGCGACTTAAAGCCAACTCCCTGAATGTTAGCATAGTTAACTTTTTATTTTCAACGCCACAAAACTACACAAGTTATCGCTAATATTCAAAAAAATATCGTAGCAAATGTATCTTCCAGAAATCTAATATTCGGTCTTGTCGGTTTTTGCTTCCCATTTCTTGAATGCAGTCAAAGCTTCGTCACGCAACATTGAAACAACCTTGATACTGCGTTCGGATTCGGGTTTTGCAAACTCTTCGTATATGAAGTTGTCGCTGAAACCAATCTTGTCGGCATCGGACTTGGTGTTTGCATAGTACAACTTATCTATCCGCGCCCAATATATTGAAGCCAAGCACATCGGACATGGCTCGCATGATGCATAAATTTCACAGCCAGAAAGGTCGAATGTGCCAAGTTTACGGCATGCCTGCCTTATAGCATTAACCTCGGCATGAGCTGTTGGGTCGTTGTCGATAGTAACAGAATTTGATGCTACAGATACGACTTCGCCATCCTTAACTACAACAGCGCCAAAAGGGCCTCCTCCATTTTCCACACTTTCAATCGACTTCTCGATTGCCAACCTCATAAAATACTCGTTATCCCTCATTAATTTCTCGTTTTTCATCCGTTGTCCATCTTAAAAGTGAATAAAAGAACGCCACGAAAACTGCCCCAGTAGATGTTTCGAGCGTATCATCAGAAAACATTGATATGGTAGCTATCAGGAAAAATATCATGAAATAATAGTTGCGTGACTTCCATCCGGCAATAGCAGGATAAAACCATGCAAAAACACATATCAGCAATCCAAATATACCAAATGCAATAAAGAACGTAACAAACTGATTGTGCGCACGATGCCAATAATCACGCATTAACGAGGAACCTTCCTCCTCATATATCGCCTGATATTCATCATTTACATCTCCGACACCAGTCCCTGCGAAAAAATTCCGTCCTATCAATTTTAAACCGTACTTCAGGAATTCTACACGCTGTGTCACCGAATGACCATTACAGTCTCCAGTCTTGCGATATACATCGAATTCCCATATTATCACATAAATACGATTTAGCAATCCGCCATTTTTTACAAACCTGTAGTTTGTCTCTCCGCTCTCAATATTTTTAATGTCAGCCTGCGACAACCTTGCCACTCCTTCGGCATCCTTAGTAAGACCAATAGACGTCATATACCTCAAAAGCGTATAATAAATATGCTGACCGCGATTATCAAGGCTATCAAGTGGAATACCGCTTCTTTCCTTCCACGACTGCTCCAATTCCTGCTTCGAAACATTCATCCACACTACATTGCCATTCTCTATTGTCCCGTCCGAAAACACCTCATCGTATGGAACTCCCCTTGCAGTCTTTTCCAACTGCACATTTTCGCCTGTAGGTTTATAAAAATCGTGTATGCAAAATGCCAACAATCCAATTACGACCAATGGCACAACTATGGCCAGCGACAAACAAATGCGTGAATACAATTTACGCTTTGTCTTTATTGAAACAGATATTAAAACGATAATAAGAGTAGCAAACAGACAGACGTATCCAGTAATTGACTGAATAAGCCACATGAAAACCAGCATTTGCAAAATTACAAGTACTGCAACAACAATTGTCCAACGCTTGAAAAATATGCCTTTGTCCACAAAATACAATATTATGAATATGGAAAGGCATGCCATAAGCGAAAGTCTTATGTTGCTAACAAACAAGGCCAAATCCCTAAAATTATCGCCAAATCCGAGCAAACTTGCCGATATACCAATACATGCCGAAACAAAAACGCCTCCTACAAATGCCAATAATATTTGATTCAAGCGCTTTGTCAAAAGCAAATCGGATGTTCCGATAACAATCGGCAATATTAGCAACGGCAACTTTACACGCAAGTCGCTAGCTGCATAAGCAAAATTGGACGTATTCGCAAGCCATACAAGGTGAACAATGTATATTAAGCAAAAAACTAGAATGCTCCAATTGTCCCTTATCCTATTCAGCTTTTGCTTATACTTGCCTTCCAGCACCCAGTTCACTGCGATCATAATCATAGATGCATTGGTCATAAAGATAGACAAGGGCATGAAAAATGCCATCAATAGCAATCCTATATGATATATTGCGGTATGAACCTGTTGCCTTTTCACTACTTACTTATAGTCTAGTTGCAGAATTCAGAACTTTCTTCTTATGACCAAATGTAAGGTTGCAACCCATGCGCATATTTACTGTCTTTGCTTTCTGTGGGAAAACCAAGCCAATGACATCGTCGGTTACGACAAACCAAGTAATGAAACCTGCCCTTACCGAAAAACCAAGTCCCAGATTCATTACAGTATTGTTTATCAACGACCAACTTGCATGCAACGAGAGCCAATGTGTAAGGTTAGAATTTACAGAAAGTGACAAAGCCTGATTATATGTTTTCCTGTATATTTCACCACGATAAAGGAAGCCAAATCCAAGTTTCTCGTGGAACTGATACGTTGCACCGACAAATACGTTTGATGGCAACCATGTCATATAGCTTTTATCGCGAACTTCCATTTCAAACAAGTCGACAAGCGTATCCATTACATGATCCATATTGTACCTTTCGGAATTGATACCAAACGAAAGTTTTCCTTCATCGTTTTCCTTGAAGCCAAGTTCAACGCCTTCGAAAGTATATTCACCCTTGGTAGATGCAATCTGCGAGTTCTGAAGCCAGTTTATGAAACCAAGGTCGGTAACCGACAACGATACAGCTATCTTGTCTGTAATCTTGTAGCTTGCACCCAAGTCGAGACCAAGTCCCACATTACCAAAAGCTGCAAGGTCACCCGTCAGCTGGTTAATATCTCCAAAGTTAAACTCTTCGCCATCATATTCGAACATTCCAGTAGACTTACGGATCTGCATATCGGCGGTTGCGGTAATAAAATACATATCTGGGTCGGTATTCAACTCGAGACTTGTTATTTTTGTACTCACGTCGGCCATGCCAAATAGAAGTTTCACTCGTCCACCTATAGAAAATTTCTCTCTGATTTCGGCTGTATAGCCAACACCTAGTTCGTGAAATGCAGAAAAGCCAAACGACAACTTTGAAATATCGTGCGGCTTGCCTTCGAGCATATACTCCTTATTTCCATTCAAAATGAAGTCGAAAAGAGATTTAGGTATAGTAGTGCCATACATAAACCTGTCCGACAGATTAACTGTAATAACAGAATTCTTTTTGGTACGGACTGACAAGTTGAAATAATCGAGCCTAAACTCACCACGTATGCAAGTATTCCTATGCACCTTCTTCATGAGCAACGGCAAATCAAGAACAAGGCTATCCTTCTTTTCTGCTTTACCAAAATGCAATATGTGATTATAGTTGAACGAATTGTTTCCGTAATTGAAATAGAACGCCGGAGGCAACTGACCTGCAATAGGCACAATAAGTCCACCAACTTGTATCTTGTTTTCAGGTATTTGCGAAACATTTACAGTCTGCGACTGGAACACCCTGTTCATATAATACAGCGTATTGGCCTGCTGAGCATTAGCAACGAAAGGGAGCGACAATAAAGCAACTATCAGTATTATAACAATATTCTTCATAATCATTTACCTCCCTATTTAGTTTCCTTTTACGTTAGCGTCAACATCAAGATCAACATCAAGTCCAATATTTGCCTTGAAGCCATAATCACGATACAACTTCAAATCTTGACCTCCATAAGCATCACCAGCTGTATTTACAACGAACTTTATCAACATGTGCCTACTATTGGAAAGATTTTCAATCTGTTCACGTGTAAGTTCAATCTTTGTAATTGCTGTTGCCGGCTCATTAGTCATCAGACGACCATTGGCATCGACACGTGCAGCATCAAGAACCAACGAATTTTGTGTCTGTATCAAAGAATCGAGCACGTTATAGTTCTCATCAACAAGATAAAATTGTGCGTTGGCCTTTACCGGCATATTGTTTTTAACATTAAGCATTACAGCCATACGCTTTATTGGCAGGTTGCCAACATAACTACTAATATCTATGTCGGCAGTATCACGGTATACAAAATTATACAAGTGTCCGTACAACGGAATCTCAACTTCTATTTTTGCCTTAACCTTTGAGTCTCCATCAATAAAGTTTCTGCTATTATGTTCGTGTGATGTTCCCGGATTGGTTTCAGCCTTTGCAGCAAAATGAAGCCAAGTAGGACGATTTGGAATAAGTTCGTCTATATGCGAATTATCAGCATTGACAGTAACCATACCCTCAACTTCATCTCCTGGCCTTATAGGAGAATTCAATATAAACGGAGTGGATTCACTAAGCGGGAAATCCGGGGTAATTATGTTATTTATATTCCAAGTTACGTCTGTGGCCTGCATATAGGCATCCAATTCGGTAAAGTAAAACATTGCAGGAACTCCATACGAATTCCAATATGTCACAGTCAACCGAGGTTTCTTAAAATAGAATTGAGAATGTTCCCAGTCGTACTTTGGATTTTGCTTAAACATTGTAATGTCTATCGTGTCGCTCTGGAACAAAAGTTCGTTTCTGCCAAGATACCCGTACAAACCCTTGTAATTGAAATCGTAGATATCAAGAGTAATGGAGAAAGCACCCATAGAAGGCACGGAACTACCGCAATCAAGAACAGTCTTTATTTTTACAGGTATCTCGTTGAAATGTTTGCTAGTCGTTGTCAAGTCAATAGTATAACCGGCAAGCGAAAGGGTTCTGTGATCGTAGCTATCGGTAGAATACAAGGAAATCGAATCCTTTAATGGATGTCCGCCTTTCTTTATCGATGGAAATTCAACGACAACCTTCGATGCAAATCCGAAAGTCGATTCAATAGTATATTCCAGAGTTCCTGAATTTAACGCCAAAGAATCTATTTCTGCCTCACCATTTTCGGTATTTTCGTTCATCAGCGTAAACGATATCACCTCCTCCGTTTCATAATGCAACTGCGAACCTGCATTAATACCTCTAGAACGCAATTCAGAAAAACCTATTGTCTTCTCGAAATGTTGAGGTCCGAGATTCAGCAAATCCTGCACGCGCTTCGACTCAACGTATGAGTTATAGAACATCGAAAGATAGCCATCATCGTTATCCTGAAGAGCAAACGATGTATCCATGACACCGATAATTTTATAAAATGACACATTGCTATACGCCAACGGTATTGCAAAACTGCCATCGTAGGAGATTTCTCCACTAAGTCTGTCCATGTCGAAATTGTCCTTAGTACATGAAGGCAAAATACCGATTGCTAGAATAGTTGCCAACGCCAATATTTCAAACAATTTTCTCATAATGATATTATTTTGTTATTCTATAATTAACCAAACGTCCTTTCATTCCTGTTACGAGGCTATAAGCAGAACCTCCTGACGTCTCGAAGATGCTGAACGGGGTTTCTCCATCAAGCGGAAAACCTTCATACATTGTTCCGTTCATATTTAATAGGTATAACTTTTTATTTTCGGCAGTAATGCCAATTCTCGTCTGCCCGCCAAACTGGTAGAATGACATAGCTGAGATTTCGGAACCGAAATCGTGCTCAAACAACAATTTTGCATTATTCGAGAACACCATAAGCTTTGTTGAATCGGCAAATACATAGTCGGGACGACCATCGGCATCAATGTCCTTCATTGCAAAACGATGGTTTTCCGAGAAATCGCCCAGCTTTACAGAATCCTGATGCTTATCCTTGAAGAACCTGCGCACAATTCCGTTTTCATCGGTAGTAACGAACTTTGGCGTTCCTGTCACATCACAGTAAATATTGTTCGACGAAAATCTGAAATCAGTAAGGAACTCCAACTTCGAATTTCCGTTACGCGCCACAAAGTAAGCCTTGTAGCTGTCGTGGAAAACTATGAAATCCTCGCCCGAAATGACATAATGGGAAATTTCCGATTCCACTTTGTTCTCGGTTCCAGAGAAATCCCATCCCTTAAGCAAATTGCCAGTTACATCGTAGACATATACGCCTTTATCGTCACATGCAACAAACATACGGTAATTGCGATTGTTCTCGTAGTCAAATACCGACAACGGTGATGTGGCGGTCTCCCTTAACGTCAACGGGAATTTGGTTATGAAATTTCCAAGACGGTCGACCATGTATATCCTGTCCTTTGTAGAAAATACATACTGCAACTTGCCGTTCTTGTAGGCATCGACCTGAACAATCTGACTTGTTATTGCGTCGTCAACCAATATGTGCCATATTTCCTTGCCCGATGCATCGAACAAATACAGCATATTGTTCTTGGCCTGCACTATTACCTCCTTTTCACCAGTATCGTGGTTGCGTACTACGAACGGCTTGGTTGCAAGCGAAGCTCCGACATTCGTCTCCCATATTATTTCCGAACCTGCCGTCAACTTGCTGTCGGGTACGCCGAACGAAACATTGCAGTAAACCAAATCGTCCAAACGCTTCAACTGTATTCCAAGTACACCATTGCCAGCAATTTCAGAACGATTCGATTCTATGTCGGATGCATACTGACGCGAGAAAATCCTCTTCATTATTTCGGAGCCACTTGCAAACGAATAATACATGAATATTGTTGAACTCGTGGAGAACCGACTGAGGAATTCCCTATGCGAAATGCTTGCCTTCATGGTGTTGTTCAAAGAAACCTCGCGCACAAGCATCCGTATGTCATCCACCGAATTTGCAAACACCATGAAATTGTTGATACAACATACATATTCACCCCTGCAGTTTGCAAACAAATCGCCAAACAAAGCGTAGGGAATATCGTCGTATGGCAAATGGAAAACCTTGACATTCTGCGATTCTCCCAATATCTGCACTTCTTTTTCCGAAACCATCTCGCCAAGCACAATCTCAGCCGACGACTGCGACTGCAATCCGCAGGCAACAAGAACTCCACTTTCAGGATTATCGCTATTTTCCGATGCAATGTACGCAACCTCACGCTTTATTATGGAATAGAACTTCGACTTGGCATCAAAACCAAATACATCGTTCATCTTGTCAATCTTTTTCTTGCGTTCGCCAGACTTGCCAGTGGATTCCATAAACGATGTCAATGCTTCGTCGTATCTCTGCGCATCGGCAAACGACACAAGCATATATGCCGACGACTTGTCGGGAATTACCGACAAGGCACTAAACTCTATGTCGGGTTGCGACTTAACAAGCATGGAAAAGCTAGACGAATCCGATTTCGCAAACTCGAATCCGTTGAGCGACAACGGGCTCTTGCTGACCACATCAAATGTAAACCAACTATCAATTATTCCAGCATCGGCAACCACATTGCAGTCATCGAAAAGTTCACTCTTGAAAATATCAAGAACTGCCTTCGAATCGAACAACACATTGGCAAGCTCCTTTTTGCCCGATGATGCCCATGCCCTCGAAAAACATTCGTTATCCTTAAGTCTCTTTCCGTTTCCCGAAACACACGAAATAGCATCCTCAATATACCTCGCCGACGATGAAAACATTGCAAGTCCGTTAGAGAATGCCATAGAAAGCGACGATGAAAAAGACGATGACTTTAACTTCAGAATTTCAACCTCGTTGAAAATACGCGATTCAAAACCATCTATCCGCTTCAAACTGTCCATAAACTCCGATATGGCGCTCTTGTCGCCCATGTCCGTACGGCAAACGAGCAATTGACACAATCCGCTATTGCCATCCTTGCGAACCGCAACAACAGCCTCGGGCAACAAATGCTCGCCGAACATTCCACTTCCTTTAAGACTGTCGACAACACAACATATAGGCATTCCGATGTCCGATTTCGGAGAATAAAACATCCGCATTAGAGCATTTTCATTGCTAAAAAGCAAAGCAACGGTATCAAAATTTGTCGTGCTTACAACAAAAGAAGAATTATCCGGAACAGCATCAAAGACATCCGACACGGCAGACTTGTTGTCTCCACACGATATTAAAACCGCAACAACAACAAGAAAACCAACGATATACGCAAAAATATTTCGTATCATCAATAGTTGCATTTATTCAAATTTCAAAGATAATACTTTTTTGCGACACTAAACAATTCGTTAAAACTTTTTAGATAAAAATAATGAATAGCCGTCTGTTGATACTTTGTTTCACAACCATATACATGTTTTGATTATTATTCCGAATTTCGCAAAATTGTATCATGCAGATGAAACGGATATTTTTTACCATATTATCACTAACAATCTCATTCGTTGCAGTTTCGCAGTCCGACACCGACCTTATTGGACGGATTAACAAGTCGATGGCTCAGAAATACGATTCTGTGAATGTCTGGTGGCGTTCGCCCTCAAGCATTCCCGACAGCATCAGGCAACTGAAAGCGCCGAACTACCCCGAAATAGTCTATGAAAAACGCATCGCCAACCTCGACGAACTGACAAGCATAAAGCTGGAATACAACGATGTGGTGCTGAAGTACATAAAAGCATACGGACTTAGCAATCGCCCCAAGATGCAGAAGGTAATCGGACTGTCGGCATACTACTTTCCAATCTTCGAGGAATATTTTGCAAAATACGGACTTCCGCTCGAACTTAAGTACTTGGCTGCCGTGGAATCTTCGCTCGACCCGAACGCAATTTCAAAATCAGGAGCTGTGGGATTATGGCAATTCTTGAAGCCAACAGCCGATGTCATGGGCTTGAAAGTCACCACCTACATCGACGAGCGCCGAGATGTGCGCAAATCGACCGACGCCGCCTGCCGCTACCTGCGCTATCTCTACGAAACCTTTGGCGACTGGCAACTTGCACTTGTGGCTTACAACGGCGGACAAGGCACGGTCAAAAACGCAATCGAACGCAGCGGAGGAAAGACAAACCACTGGGATTTGCTGCCGTTTTTCACCGAACAGATGAAAAACTATGTCGGTGCATTCATTGCAATGGAATACCTGATGCAGTATCACGCCGAGCACAACCTTTTCCCTAACAAGGGCTACATCGAATACATGAAAACCGACACCTTGCAGGTAAAAGGTCCTATTCACCTGAAAAATGTTGCGCAAACCGCTGGCATCGACTACGAAACACTAAAGGCACTAAACCCGCAATATCTGCTTGCGTACATTCCAAACGACGGAGAATACCACACGATTACAATGCCGTTCGACAAAACTACCGTCTTTCTTTCGAAGATGACCGAGGTGCAGAATGTTCCGCAACAGGTGAACGATTCGATAATTGCAACCGAGGAACTTCCGTCAACCATTAAGCGCGACAAACTTATAATCCACAAGGTGGTTGCTGGCGACAATCTGTTCCGCATTTCGATGAAATACAGTTGTTCGATTAACGAAATTAAGAAATGGAACGGCATGGCGGAAGACCATGTGATTCATGTTGGTGACGAAATAAAGATTTATCTTGAACAATAGACCCTATGCAAAAGAGCGCAAACATATTGTGTAATTAAAAGGAAATGCCTATGGCGAGATGTTTACACTTTCCACTACTCATAAATCTGGCTCTTTGGATAAAGGGTGGCCTCCAGACAAGGAGACTGCTCCGCGAGGCTCGCCGTCCGCGTCTGGCATCGGAACACACCTTGCGCGACATATTGTCGATAAGCAAGGACACGGTTTTCGGCAAGGAACACCATTTTGATGAAATATTGTCGGCCTCCACCGATTCGGAACTGTTTGCGATGTACCAGCATCTGGTTCCTATAAACGATTACGAAGCGCTTCGTCCGTATGTGGAACGGCACAAAAACGGTGAGACAGGGATTTTATTTCCCGGCCGCCCCGAAATGTACGCCACAACCTCTGGCACAACCTCCGCACCAAAGTGGGTACCGATGACACGCAAGTATCTGCGCGATGTATATGGAAAAATGTCGAATGTGTGGGTGTGGAACTTTATCAAGCACCGCAAGATGGCATTGTCTGGCAAGGTGTTCGCAATTGTAGGCAAAGAATGTGAGGGCTATGCCCCCGACGGGACTTTGTATGGTTCGGTAAGTGGTGTTCTGGTGCGCGATTTGCCACCCATAATCAAGAAACGCTATACCGCCCCAGCCAGTGTAATGTCGATTGAAGATTATGCAGCACGCAACTACACGCTCATGCGCCTTGCCATACAACACTGGGATGTAACATTATGGTCAACGGCAAATCCATCTACCATACTGGAATTGCAACGCGCTGTGGACGAAAACCTCGAACTGATGATTGAGGACATTGAAAAAGGTACGCTATCCGATAAGTTTGCAATTGACAACAGCATACGCGAAGAGTTGAAGGCGTACATGCGTCCCCGGCCAAAGCGAGCAAAGGAACTGCGTGAACTGCGTGACAAGAACGGAGGCCGCATATTGCCGCGCGACTATTGGAAAAAACTGCAAATACTTAGCACATGGAAGTGCGGAAACACAAAGGTTTACATGGACAAATATCTCGATTATTTCGATTTCGAGCAGACTTGCTATCAGGAGTTGGGCTATATTGCCACCGAATGCCGCTTCGGCTTTGCCCTCGACATGAGCAACGAGTCGGTTTTGTTTCCGCATCTGCACTACTACGAGTTTGTTCCCGAGGAGGACATGGACAAGCCTCACAAGCGTTTCCTGCAGGTTGACGAACTTGAGCAGGGCAAGCGCTATTGCACATACGTGACAACTTATTCGGGCCTATTCCGATACAACATGAACGACCTTGTAGAAGTTGGCGGTATGTACGAGAAAACCCCGACAATTCACATGGTTGGCAAAGTAAACGGCATAGTGTCGCTTACTGGCGAAAAACTTTACGAACCGCAGTTTATCGAGGCTGTGCATCAGGCAGAAGAGGAAACCAAGATAAAAACGAAGTTCTTTGTCGGTTTTGCCGATGTGAACGAGTCCGACTATCATTTTTATTTTGAGTTTGCCGACGAGGAGACTACGCAGGAAACTGCCGACATGTTTGCTAATGTTGTCGATGAAAAACTGCGTGCAATAAATATCGAATACGAATCGAAGCGAGCAAGTTTCCGCCTTAACGCACCGATTGCGCATAGGTTACAGAAAAATGCGTATGCGCGTTTTAAGGCGGCCTGCCTCGAAGACGGTATGCGCGACGGACAGTTCAAGTTTAATTTGCTCATGCAGGACGAGAAGCGCCGAGAGAAGTTCCAAGTATTGATATTGGGAGACAAGCTGTCGAACATACGCCGCAACGCTATGGTTCGCCGTTCTGAGCGCGACGACCGCAGGAGCGAACGCACTAAGCGCCGCCAGTCGCGTAAGGAGAAGCGCATCAAAAAGAAGGATTAAACAGACAACCATCGTTTTATTCAGAGCATCAACAATTTTCTACCAATTATACGACCTCTCCGAGGTCGCTGTTATCGGATGGCAACCTTTCTATAAATATCCGACCTCGCTGAGGTCGCCAAGAATGTGCATCTCGCCAAGCAGACCTCGGAGAGGTCAAATATTTATAACACAAACACATACAAAACAAAACGACCTCAGCGAGGTCGCACCATACAAAAAAACTCGGCAGCCACCTGCGCAACTGCCGAGTTGATTATTTTCTATTATTGATATTGTTCAAGGCAGAGCCTTGGATTTGCTTCGTCGCAGGCAAGAGCCTACGACGAGCAAGGACAAAAGCAATGCCAATAATCATTGCTGTATGCAAACAAAAAAAGTCGCCTTATAGCGACCTTAAATATTTTCGGATAAATCCTTTATCTGAGCAAATCACGGCACATTACGTGCCGATAAAAAACAATTAAATACGCAAGAAAAACTACCAAAGGCGTTCTACTCCTATCCCCCACTTTCTTAATTTTAAACTATCTAGTCTACGCATACCGATTTCGTCATACGCATCGTCTGGCAATGAAGCACCAGCCTCACTATTTACAATAACCGTGCCAGAACCACGAACTTTACCCGAAATATCAAAACGTGCTTGTAATGAATCACAGGCACGGGCAAACCCCCTTGCAGGAGAGCCTGTGCGATTGCACCCTTCTTGGCCACTTGGCAACGGTAAACCTTTGTTCATCAGATTTATAAAAATGTATTTATATTCCGGATTATCGGCGTATTTTTTTATAGAGTCAACCGAAGGTGAACCATAAGAATCCACATTCCAATCCACGTCAAACACTTTTTCCTTGGTTGGGATTACGATTGTGTCGGTGGGGTCCGGTTGTGAGGTTGCATACACGCAGGTTCCGTTATCCTTCTTTGCGTCGGGGTCGTAGTTGGTCGCCTTGGGGTCGGTACAGCCTTCCCTCTGGCAGCCCGCAATGGCAAGCGTCAAAACAAACGCCACCAGTGAAAGCAAAAATAATTTTCTATTCATAAATTTCTGCACCAGTTATATCCCATCGGCACATCGGTTTTAAATGTTAGCAGCCCATTCGGGTTTCAGACAAATAACGTTGCAAATTTAATGAAAAAATTTCTACGGCAAAAATCAAAATCATAAATAATTGTCGGTCGCGGCGCGCCACGACACAACAGATGCAAAATTTTGCGTTCCTTTTTTTATACACGTAATTTCCCCATCTTGCAAAAAATCACTATGTTTGCAACACTAAAAAAAATTCAATGAAAAAACTAATATTCATCGCAATACTGGCAATAACCGCAATTACAGCATCCGCACAAACCGATACACTTTCATCCAACTGGACTTTCCGTCAGGTGCGGGCAAACATCTGGCACAAGGCAACGGTTCCGGGAGTTGTGCATACCGACCTAATCGCCAACAACATAATCGAAGACCCGTTTTTCCGCCTCAACGAACGCGGGGTGCAGTGGGTCGATAAGGAAGACTGGGAATACAAGACCACTTTCGACATCAGCGACGAAATGTTTAATCGCCAGAACATCGAACTGACATTCTACGGGCTTGACACCTACGCTGACATTTATCTCAACGACAGCCTAATCCTGAAAGCCGACAATATGTTCCGCACTTGGACGGTGAATGTCAAGGGAATTGCTAAGGCAAAAGGCAACGAACTGCGCGTTTATCTGCATTCGCCCATCAAGGTTGACATTCCCAAGTTTGACGCTTTGGATTTCCGCTATGTGTCCGACAACGACCAGTCGGCAAACGGTGGCATCTTCGACAAGCAGGTCGGCATTTTTGCTCGAAAGGCTGGCTACCACTACGGCTGGGACTGGGGTCCGCGACTTGTAACTAGCGGAATCTGGCAACCGATAGTTGTAAAGGCTTGGGACAATCTGAAAATCAACAATGTAAGATATATTCAGGAAAGCATTACCGCTAAAAATGCCTCGTTGAAAGTTATCGCCGAAGTAGAAACCACAAAGGCTGGCACAGCCACAATGACCGTTTCCGCCGATGGGCTTTCGCAAAAATTGACAGCAAAAGCACAACTAAAGGAAGGTACGAACACAATCGAAATCCCTGTAAGCATCCGCAATCCTAAACTTTGGTGGTGCAATGGACTTGGCGAGCCAAACCTATATCATTTTACCACAAGCGTTTCGCTCGGAAACACAACCGACAGCCGTAGCGAAAACATTGGTCTGCGCGACATTAAGGTTCTGCGCGAAAAGGACGAGTTCGGAACATCATACACCGTGCAAATCAATGGTGTAAAGGCGTTTATGAAGGGAGCCAACTATATTCCTCAGCATAGTTTCCTTACCGCTGTTACCGATTCTATGTACGAGCGCACAATCCTCGACGCAGTGAACGCCAATATGAATATGTTGCGCGTGTGGGGTGGCGGAATCTACGAGAACGACATTTTCTACGACCTGTGCGACAAGTACGGAATCCTTGTATGGCAGGACTTTATGTTTGCCTGCAGTTTTTATCCTACTGAGGGCGAAATGCTTGAAAGCGTAAGGCAGGAAGCCATCGACAATGTTGTGCGTCTGCGCAACCATCCGAGCATTGCGTTGTGGTGCGGCAACAACGAGTGTCAGGCGGCATGGTACGGCTGGGGCTACAAGGCTAGGTACGATGCTATGGGCAACGGAATTTCCGAACTGATAATGAAGCAATACACCGACTGCTACCTTGTTACGCTTCCCGAAGTGGTTGAGAAATACGATGATAGATTCTATGTGCCGTCGTCACCATTCAACGGAAATCCGTACAGCAAGCCCGAAACTGGCGACACGCTTTGGAACCCCAACGGTGACGGACACTACTGGGGCGTTTGGCAGACAGAGGGTAGAATCGCAACATTCAACGATGTAAGATGCCGCTTTTTCTCCGAATACGGCTTCCAGTCGTTCCCCGACATGCAGAGCGTAATGCAGTTTGCACCAAACACCGAAGACCACGACATTCATTCCGAAGTTATGATGTCGCATCAGCGTGGCGGAAGCAACGCCAACAACCGCATTCTGTGGTATCTGGAAAGCGAATACCGCAAGCCAGCCGACTTTGAGGAGACCTTGTACCTAAGCCAGTTGCTTCAGGGCGATGCCATAAAGACAGCCATCGAAGCGCATCGCCGCGACATGCCCTACTGCATGGGTACACTCTTCTGGCAGCACAACGACTGCTGGCCAGTTGCTTCATGGTCGAGCCGCGACTTTTACGGACGATGGAAAGCCCAGCACTACTATACAAAGAAAGCCTATCGTAACATACTGGTGTCACCAATCGAAAAGAACGGAAAACTAAGTGTTTACATCGTTTCCGACAGTCTTAGCGACTGCAACGGAAAACTTTCAGTAAGCGTGCTCGACTTCAACGGCGACACAATATTCAGCGAAACGCAAAATATAACCGTAAAAGCCAATGCCTCACAGATTTATTTCAGCAAACAAACTTCTGAAATTATCGCTGGCAAGAAAAGAAACGAGATATTCGTCAGGACAGAATTTGTTCCGCAACATGGCGGCTACATTACCGACAACAACTATTTCCTATGCACAATGAAAGAAATGAATTTCCCGCAAGCCGAAGTTGGCTGGAAATCCGAAAAGGCAGATGGCGGCTACTTTGTAACACTAAACAGCAAGACATTTGTCCGAGGTGCCTACCTAAGTATCACTGGCGTTGACAATGCATTCTCCGACAACTATTTCGACATTCTGCCCAACCAGCCGGTGAAAATCTTTGTAAGGACTAACATTTCCCAATCAGAATTTGACAAGCAACTTCAGATTCGTGCTTTCAATGTATGGACACCAATTAAGAAAACACTTCCAATAATAGAAAAGCCGATAAGAATACAGAAGATTATCAAGTAAAAATCACTATCTATTCTGCATAATGCAAAAAGGATAGTAAAAATAAAGGCAGCTCAAGGCTGCCTTTTGTTTTGTTGTTATCCTTTATTATGGGAGGTCGTTAAGTATCTGACCGCTTTCGTAGTCAACACCGTTGTATGTTCCACCGCTTTCGAGCCATACATTGCCACCGGCACAATTTGTGAATGTATTGTTGCTGTGTGAGATGCGACCCATAAGTTCAACATCGTCCAAGGTAATTCCATAGTGCAGGCTCTTGCCTATGGTGCAGTTGGTAAGTGTAAGGCGCGACTGACTGTATACGCAAATGCATCCGCCGTGGAATGATTCGGTGTCTTCACCGCAGTTGAGCACTGTGCAATAGTTCATAACAGATGCCTGCTTGGTGCTGTGATACTTTATACCAATCCAATAGCTGTCCTCATCTTCCACTCCACGGAAAATAATAGGCTTTTCGGCTGTACCGTCAGCAATAAAAGTGCTGTTCTCGTCCATATCAATATTTTGACCTGGTCTTATGTAGAACTGTGTACCTGGTTCTATGGTAAGTTTATAACCGCCATCGAAATGTAAGCCATATTCAAGACAATAAGGTATTGGCATAGCCTTTATTGTGGTGTGGTTTTCCATACTGATGTCGCGGCATCTTGCGTCAATGAAGTTATGACCGTTGCTTACGAAAGTGTTGTTGGCAGTAAGGTCGAGCAAGTTTACCCAGTATTCGGCGACAATTGGATATTGTGCACAGTTCTTTATTGTGTTGCCTTCGAAAGCAGTTAGACGTGTGCCGTATTCCATAACAAGTCCATAGCCGAGGGAACCGTCGATTGTGCAGTTGCGCATTGCAAGTTTTGCATCATAAACGTCAATGACACCATCCCATACGTAATCGCTGCTTCCGCCGCGGAGGAACTGTACGTATTCCCAAACGTTGTCGTTGCGCTTCGAATGGATTTCGACTCTGCCCCACGAACCATTGTTAGGATTGTTTAATGGACCAACAAACTTGATGGGCTTGTCGGCAGTACCAACCATCTTCAAGCCTGCATTTTCGTGTACTGTCATGCCACCATTTTCACCTGTGAACATGATCGTTACGCCAGGTTCGATGGTAAGTAATGCATTACCTTCGATATTAATCCATCCGTCAACAATGTAGTCAACATCGAGACCAAGGTCTGGCCAAGTGGTGTTTTCACTGATGTTGTCGCTAATGTTCATGGATGTACCATTGCCTCCGCCTTGTCCGCCACCATTAGGATTGTTGGAGAAGATAGCCTGATAGGCCTTGTCGCCTGTCACCAAAATGGTGCGTGGATTGTCGGTATTGCCATCGTCCCACTTTATAAAATAATAGCCCGATGCGGGAATTGCCGAAATTACAACTTCTGAATTTGCAACGTAAGTTCCTGAACCTGTTACAGAACCCCATTCCGCATTGTTTGTACCCACTGTGATTGTGTATTCCTTTATACACGAATTCATTGCTAATATTCCTAAAAGGAATGTCGTTGCGATAATTAATAATCTTTTCATACTATTTAAGATTTTTAAAATTAGACAATTAGATATTATAACTTTATCTGAACAAAGTTCTTGCCGAATGGAGTGTTTTACAACCCCCCATTTGGGGGATTTTTTGAGGTGCTTTTATTTAATTTTTATAATTTTGCGTCAATGATAATGATGAAACTTATATCTCATATTGCTGTATTATTCTGTCTGTCTGTCGTTTGTATAGCCGGATATGGTCAATATTCCGACCATCGGAACAGGAATGTCGATTCGGTTGAGATGCTGCTGAATAGCAAAAATCCGCCCAAGGGCAAGGAGCTGATGAAGGCATATAACAACCTTATGTGGGGCTATTTGAGTACCGACGGAGCAAAGTCGCGGTATTATGCCAACAAGGCCATTGAGTTGTCGTACGAAGAGGATTTGCTCAATGCTCGGTCCGATGCTTTGCGTGTCCTCGGACTAATCGCGTACGGCAACGACGATTATGATGAGGCTATCGATTACTACAATCGTGCTCTGGAGGTCTGCGACTCAATGAAGGAAGATAGCCGCTACAGCGAGTCCGACATCGACGATAACTTGAGCGTTATATATGGTTCCATTGCCAACGTGTACAATATGCAGGACAAGGCTCATCTTGCAATACATTATTATCAGCAAGCGCTTCCGATTTTTGAGAAGTATGGTTGGTTGGAATCTACTGCCATACTCCATTATAATATAGGTGAATTGTACCATAGCATGGGCAATTCGGACGAAGCCCGCAGCAACTATCTTATGGCAGTCGATGCTGCACAGAAGTCTGGCGATTCGCTGCTTGTTGCCATGTCGCACAAGGGTTTGGTTGCGATATATAATGATGCCGGCGATATGGCAAAGGCCGAGGAGGCTGCAAATGTTTGCTATGAATATTACCACAATCATATAGAGGAGGAGAAAGGCGACTACATTGTGACTATCCTTGCCTTTGCGAGGTTGCAGATGAATCATTACAAGGACTTGGACTGTGCCGAGGGATACATTTCGGAAGCATTGTCGCTGCTTGGTGATGAGACAAGTTGGGAAACAAGAAGCAATGTCTATACCGCCTGCTGCGAACTGGCAATGGCGCGTAAGCAGTGGAAAAAAGCAGAGGAATATGCCCTTATGTCGCTCGAAGATGAATATGAAACCTATGATGACATTGGCATATACGTTTATCTGGCACAGATATACGCCGAACTGGGAAATAATGAAGGCGTGAAGGAATACTCTGAAAAGATTTTCAATGGAATGGTGCAGTTTGCCAATGCAAACTATCAGTCGGGGCTTTCGCAGATGGAAGTGCTGTACGAAACCGAGAAGAAGCAGGCTGCCATCGAACAGTTGACACGGGAAAAACGGTGGTACGTAATTGGTGCGGCTCTGATAGGCTGCATAATGCTTCTGGTAGCATTGTTGTTTTTCCTGTTGTGGCGCAATGTGCGCAAAAACAGGCAGAATGCCATCGTCGTTGCAAAGTTGAGCGGTGAAGTTGCCGAGCGCGTACGCATTGCCCGCGACTTGCACGACCGTATGGGAGGCCTGCTGACAAGCATAAAGAGAAATTTGGAATATGCTGATAATCCCGACGAAACAAAGTCTTCGATACAAGTTGCTAAGTCGCAAACCGACGAGGCTATATGCGAGATGCGCAATGTCGCACATCACTTGCTTCCCGAATCATTGAAGCGTTACGGACTTAGGGTTGCCCTACGCGATTATTGCCGAAGCATGAGAAATGTGTCGTTCTCTTTTGTCGGCGATGAGACTGGGGCGGTGGTGAAGCACGAAGAAGCGGTGTATTGCATAGTTTACGAACTTGTAAACAATGCCGTGAAAAATGCAGAAGCCGAACATATCCGCGTTCAGTTGTTTGTTGATGAAAACACCACTATCATCAACGTAAGCGACGACGGCCGAGGCAATATTGAATTTAACGGCGAGGGTTCGGGACTTCGTAACATCAAGGCCAGAGCCGATGCTATTGGAGGAAAGTTTAGCGTTTATTCGGAGCCAGGAAGGGGCAGCGAGATAAATGTCGAGTTCAAAAACAAATAATTTTAGCTGAGGATGATAAGTGTATTAATAGTTGATGATCATCGGGTTGTTGCTGAGGGCCTTTCGAAACTAATCGATGAAAACGAAGACGTGAAAGTTCTGGACATCGCCTGCACTTTGTCCGAGGCTGAACGTTTGCTCGAAGTTCACAAGCCACAGGTTGTTTTGCTTGATGTAGCTTTGCCCGACGGTGATGGTATTGATGCTATTCCTCGTATGTCGGCGATTAGTCCGTCGTCGAGGTTCATTATTTGTACAAGTTTTGCCGAATCGGCGGTAATACAACGTGCCATGCATGGCGGTGCCCATGGATATATATTGAAAAGTACAGGCATGGACGAACTGCTGGAAGGAATTAGGAAGGTAGCCGAGTCGGGTTCGTTTATCTGTAAGGAAGCTATGTCTCTTGTTGAAGATGATTCCGAAGTTCCGCCTACTCTTACGATGCGCGAACGAGAAATTCTTCGGTTAATGGTCGAGGGATATACTATCAAGGAGATTTCCTGCAAGTTGTGCCTTGCTTTCGAGACGGTACATAGTTACACAAAATGCCTTAGGCATAAACTCGGTTGCGGAAATACGGCCTCGCTTGTAAGAACCGCAATAACTAGACACCTTGTGTAAATTTGTGTTCTCTCCGATTCAATTATTATTTGCCGAAAAAATATTACCTTTGCAAACGAAGAAACAAGGCAAAAAGTCTAAAAGTCTTGCAGAAGACCAGACAAACAGTCGAATTGTCCGACTGCAAGCCTGTTAGACTGTTAGCCCGTTAGACAATATAGTTATGCCCAAGATTAGAGTAACAAAAATATTCGAGTTCGACACCGCCCACACACTCCACAACTACGACGGACTGTGCAGCAACATTCACGGACACACCTACAAACTACACGTTACCGTCATCGGAGAACCGATAGCCGACATTTCATCGCCAAAATATGGAATGGTGGTTGACTTCGGCGTGCTGAAAAACAAAATCAAGGAGAACCTCATCGACAAGTTCGACCACAGCCTCATCGTAAGCCGCAGCGAAAACACAAGCTTTGCAGAAAGCAACAAGTCAATTTTCAAGCGCATACATATCGTTGATTTTCAACCTACTGCTGAGAATATCGTTGCTCACTTCGCCGAACTTATCAAGCCTCTCCTACCCGACGGCATAGAACTTTTCAGCCTAAGGCTTTACGAAACATCAACATCTTTCGCAGAATGGTACGCTTCAGATAATGAATAAGTCGAACAGGCTTACAGTCTTGCAGGCAGACAGTCTGTTAGCCCGTTAGCCTGTGAGCCTTCAAGCCCCAATCTTCAAATTATCAAATCTTCAAATCATCAAATTTAGAGTATGCAAACCTTCAAATATCATATCAACGAAAACCGTGGACTACGCTTCATATACGAGAAAATGGAAATCTGCTCGGCGACTGGTCGCAAACGACTGCTGTCGCAGCGTTTCATCACAAGCGACTTCGAGCTGAAAATGGAACTCGACACCCTTGAAATTTTTGCAAACTTCGTCAGCAACCGCGAAAACGCCAAGAGCATTGTCGCAATTCAACATCGCCTGTACTGCCAGAACGACATTCACCAGACCATACACAACCTGCGTTCGGCTCAGACACTCGACGACATTGAACTTTTCGAGGTAAAAAATTTCTGCATGGTTTCGCGCGACATCTGCAAACTGATAAAAGACACCCCAATTGATATACTGCCGTTCCACGACCTCAATCCAGTAGTCGAAATCCTTGACCCAGAGCACAACGGAATACAGAGCTTCTACATTTACTCGGCATACGACGAGAAACTGGCTACTCTGCGCAAGGAGTACGACATCGCCAAGAACGCCAACCAGAACGAAAAGGCAGAACGCATACGCCTCGAATGCATCGAAATCGAAGACCGCATCCGCGAACACCTATCTGAAAAGTTGCGCAACTACAGCGAAGCCATCCAAGCCAACTACGACCAGCTTGCTTATTTGGACATGTTATTGGCAAAGGCACTGCTCGCACGCGACTTCAAATTGTGCAAACCGACTATTTCTGCAAACGACACAACCATAAAAGGCGCATTCAATCCCGTTGTTGCCGAATCGCTAAAGGAACGTGGCTGCGAATTCCAGCCCATCGACCTGCACTTCGACGACACGCCCAACCTTATTACAGGCGCAAATATGTCGGGTAAAACGGTAGTCCTCAAGACAATGTCGCTCATACAGATGATGTTTCAGTTTGGGTTCTTCGTGCCAGCCGAGAGTGCGGAAATCGCTTTGGTTGACGAGATTATGACCAGCATTGGTGATGCCCAGTCGGAAGTGAACGGATTGTCGTCGTTTGCAATCGAAATGCTCAACATTGATAAGATTCTTAAGGCGGTAAAGTCGGGACAAAAGATACTTGCCCTAGTCGATGAGCTTGCACGCACTACCAATCCCAGCGAAGGTCGCGCATTGGTCAACGCATTCATAAAGATTCTATCACGCCATGCAACACGCAGCCTCATCACCACTCATTACAACGGCATAACCGCACAATGCAACCGACTGAGAGTAAAAGGACTGCAAGTTCCAGAAGGCACAAAGGTAACGCCCGAAAATATCAACCGCTACATGGATTATTCGCTCGTACGTACCACCGAAGAGGAAGTTCCGACCGAAGGTCTTACCATAGCCGAAATCTTTGGTATCGACGAGGAATTCATCAGCGAAGCAAAAAAAATGATTTTATAAAGACGCAAAATTTTGCGTCTCAACATAAAAGCGCGGACTTGCTTAACGAAAATATAACAGTTCATTAAGCAAAAAGAAACATATATATCGTTTGGAAAAAGTATCTTTGTTGCTGATAACTAAAACTACTTTTCCTATGAAAAATTTATTTACAACATCTGTATTATGCATAATGGCAATGGCGCTCTGCCTAAAGGCAACAGCGCAGTATGATGAGTTCAAGGACCCGTTTGAAGGAGAAATGGTATTCGTAGAAGGGGGAACATTCACAATGGGATGCACCGACGAGCAGGGCAAAAGCTGCAAGACAATAGAAAAGCCGGCACACGAAGTCACTGTAGGAAGTTTCTATATTGCCAAGTACGAAGTTACCATGGCGCAATGGTCGTATGTGATGGAAAGAACCGACGCTGCTACCCTATCGAAATGGGGCGATTATCCAGCTACAGGAATGACCTGGAAATATGCCAACGATTTCATAGACACGCTTCGTTACTACACTGGCAAGAAATACCGTCTGCCCACCGAAGCCGAATGGGAATTTGCCGCTCGCGGTGGTAACCTAAGCAAAGGCTACAAGTACGCAGGAAGCGACAAGGTTCTAGAAGTCGCCCACTGCACCGCGCAACGCACCGAAAAAGTCGGACAGTACAAACCAAACGAACTTGGCTTGTACGACATGAGCGGCAATGTGTGGGAATGGTGTAGCGACTGGTACGACTACTACGACGAGCATCCGCAGACAAATCCCCAAGGTCCCGACACCGGCGTACTTCATGTTTTCCGTGGTGGCGGATGGGACGACGACACACCAAGCTACTGCCGTGTTTCGTGCAGATACGACGAACAGCCGGCAAGCAGTGCCAACGACAGAGGTTTTAGAATTGTGTTGGAAGTTGAATAATAATTGACTATCTTTGCCGTCAATAAAAAATTAACATAATGAGAAATTTTATTTCAACAGCAATCCTTTGCCTATTGGTATTAGCAGGCATTGCGCAGAACAACGATTTTGTTTTTTACACCGACAACGGCGACAAGTTCACCCTATACCTTAATAATGTAAAGCAAAACGCAACTGCCGCAACTAATGTCAAAGCGGAAAACATAAGTGGCAAATCAATATCGGTAAGAGTAGTATTCGAGCGCAGCGGTGTCCCTACATTCAGCAGGACAATGTCAGTTAGTAGCAACGACAAGGAAATAAAGGTACAGCTCGTCAAAGGTCGCGAAAATGTCTACACAATGAAAACAGTAAGCACCACAGACCGTCATCACTCTTCATCGAACAACAATAGCACCACAGTAGTCAAGGGAAGCAACGGTTCTAACGAAACAAAGGACAACGGCCATGGTGGTAATGGTGGACACGGCAACAACAATGGCGGCCACGGCAACAACGGACACGGAAATGGTGGTCATGGAAATGGCGGTTATGGAAACAACAATCATGGAAATGGTGGATATGGTAATGGTGGATATGGCAATAATGGCTATTGGAACAATGGTTACGGGCCAACCGACAATCCTCGCTGCCATTTCCCGATGCAACAAAACGACTTCAATTCACTGAGGTCACAAGTAAGAGCTCGCTATTTTGACAGCTCGCGTATGACAGTGGCAAAGCAGGCATGCCGTTACAACTGCATGACATCCGACCAAATCAGAGATTTATGCAAGGAATTCGCATACGAAAGTAACAGACTCGACTTTGCAAAATATGCCTTCGAATACTGCTACGACCGCTACAGATATTACATTGTTGGACAGGCATTTACATATTCCTCATCGGTTGATCAGCTCAACAGGTACATCACAAACCAGATGGCTAACTATCAGCAACCATACGGCGGTTACAACAATGGCGGATATTTCCAAAGCGACAATCCAAATTGCCACTACATTATGTCCGACCATGATTTCAGCGACTTGAGGCAGATGATAAACAACACGCCGTACTCGAGCACAAAGATGACAATTGCAAAGCAAGCTTGCTCGGCAACCTGCATAAGCGCCGAACAAGTCAGGGAAATCTGCCGTCTGTTTACTTTCGACAGCGACAGGCTCACATTTGCAAAATACGCCTACGACCACTGCTACGACAGACGCAACTACTTCAAGGTAAACGAAGTTTTTACCTTCTCGTCATCGGTTAGCGAACTCAACAGGTACATAAACCAGCACAACTATTAAAAGATTGACAGACAAAAGACATAGCGGGAAACTTAGGTTTCCCGTTTTTTTTATTATTAATGCTTTTCATCTGCTTGAATTTTATAACTTTGCAAACTGAAATGACTACAAGGAAGTCCACATATTACCTTGATATGCTCGAAATTGTGCTACTCTGCGCAGTTGCTTTCCTTATCCCCCTGCACATTGAATACACCTCTCCGATAATTGCCGCACTTGGACTTTTGTTCCTTGTACGGCCACGAAACTACAAGGCTTTATGCGAATCAGCCCGCACACTTGGCTTCTGGGCAATGATAATACCTTTTGCGCTATACCTCATCGGTCTTACTTACTCCGAAGATCTGAAAACAGCGCTACACAACACCGAAACAGCTCTATCGCTACTGGCGTTCCCGTTCATAGCAACTGCCTTCAGGCAAAACTGCATCGAAAAAAAGCTTGACCTTATAAAAATATCGCTCATCGCCGGGATTCTAGCCATAATGATAATTAGCATAATCAACGCATACGGCAACTACACAGAAACACAAAATGCGGATATGTTTTTCTATGTATACCTGCTTAGGTCGCCACACCACCATTCCTACTATGCCATGTTTGCCATAATAATACTTGCCGAGAGCCTGATGCATAGAGATTGGAAACAGCAGAAATTGTTAACTATCAGCGAAATAATTCTCATTATTGCAAATGTTGGATTCATCTGCCTGCTTTCGTCAAAGATTACTATTTTGATTCTTTCCATATATACTGTATATCTAATAATCAGAATGTTGCTATCGAAACGCATTCCGAAATGGCTGTCGATAGCGGTTACGGCAAGCATAATTGCCATTGCCCCCGCCATCATGTCAATACCTATGGTAAAATACAGAATCGACAGCATGGTTGCTAGTTTTAAGGCACAGCACGACAATGAACAAACAGCATATACGCGCAACGAATCAACCACCATCCGCATCAAGTGCATGGCTTCCGCGTTGGATGTCATCTCCGAAAACTGGCTCATTGGCACAGGTCAAGGCGATGTGTATGCCGAAATGGAAAAGAAAATGAAACTGCGCATGGGCGAAAACTACGCTGGCACATGTGCTCCGCACAACCAGTTTTTGCGTACATTTGCCTCGTTCGGAATCATGGGAATAGCCTCACTCCTACTGCTATTCTTCGCAATGTTCCGCACGGCCATCAAGTCGCGCAACAGCGCAACGATATGGTGGTGCATAATAACCCTCTGTTTCTTCTGCATCGAAGATATGCTAAGCATTATCAATGGAATAATATTCTTCTGTCTGTTTACGGGAATAATGCTGTTGGGAAACAAAAATGGGCTAAAAGGCTAGACATTTGTACAGACGCAAAATTTTGCGTCTCAACAGAAACGGGCGTCAGCCCATAGAAACCTAGAAACTCAGAAACAGGCGAAGCCATGACACGATGCTACTGCCATTTTGTCACCAACCCTGACACCAAAATCCAGAAAATCAAACTTTTTTGTGACAAAACAACACTCCGAAACTTTTGGTATGACATGAAGAATTTTGGCATAAAAAATCCCACATTTTACACAACACACTAACAATCAATACATTAAAAACAAAAGCGGCCGCTTTTTTCAACATTTTCCCATTCCGCTGGCACACAGATTGCCATATCCAAGTCGTGAATTTTTCAAAATTGTAAAACAAAAAAAAACATAAAATTATGAGTAAGATTATAGGAATAGACTTAGGTACCACCAATTCATGTGTGGCAGTTATGGAAGGCGGCGAACCTGTTGTTATCACCAACAGCGAAGGTCATAGGACCACCCCTTCAATAGTAGGATTTTTGAAAGACGGCGAGCGCAAGGTCGGCGATCCTGCAAAGCGTCAGGCTATCACAAACCCGTTGAACACTGTTTTCTCAATCAAGCGTTTCATGGGCGAAAGATACGACAACGTAACAAAGGAAATCGAACGTGTCCCTTACGAAGTTGTACGTGGCGACAACAACACTCCGCGTGTTAAGATTGGCGACCGCAACTACACTCCGCAGGAAATTTCGGCAATCATCCTCCAGAAGATGAAGAAGACCGCTGAAGAATACCTTGGCGAAGATGTAACCGAAGCAGTTATCACCGTTCCTGCATACTTCAGCGACTCACAGCGTCAGGCAACCAAGGAAGCTGGCGAAATCGCAGGCTTGAAGGTAAAACGTATCATCAACGAGCCTACAGCAGCAGCTTTGGCATACGGCCTTGACAAGAAGAACAAGGATATGAAGGTTGCAGTATTCGACCTCGGTGGCGGTACATTCGATATTTCAATCCTTGAACTTGGCGACGGCGTTTTCGAAGTAAAGTCAACCAACGGCGATACCCATCTCGGCGGTGATGATTTCGACCACGTTATCATCGAATGGCTGGCAGACGAATTCCAGAAGGAAAACGGCGTTGACCTCCGCAAGGACTCTATCGCACTCCAGCGTCTGAAAGAGGCTGCAGAAAAGGCAAAGATTGAATTGTCGTCATCGACATCATCGGAAATCAACCTGCCGTACATCATGCCGGTTGACGGTGTTCCAAAGCACTTGGTAAAGACCTTGACCCGTTCGCAGTTCGAACAGTTGGCCGACCGTCTTATCAACGCAACCATCGCACCTTGCCAGCAGGCATTGAAGGACTCTGGTTTCTCGGCATCGGATATTGACGAAGTTCTGTTGGTCGGCGGTTCAACCCGTATCCCGGCAGTTCAGGAAAAGGTAAAGCAGTTCTTCGGCAAGACCCCGTCGAAGGGCGTTAACCCCGACGAAGTTGTGGCTGTTGGTGCTGCAATCCAGGGCGGTGTCCTCACAGGTGATGTTACCGATGTATTGCTTCTCGATGTTACCCCGTTGTCACTCGGTATCGAGACTTTGGGTGGCGTAATGACAAAGCTCATCGAATCGAACACCACAATACCTTGCAAGAAGCAGGAAGTATTCTCGACCGCTGCCGACAACCAGCCATCAGTTGAAATCCACGTATTGCAGGGCGAACGTTCGATGGCAAGCGACAACAAGACCATCGGTCGTTTCCACCTCGACGGCATTCCAGCAGCACCGCGTGGCGTTCCGCAGATTGAAGTTACCTTCGACATCGATGCAAACGGTATCTTGAAGGTTTCGGCAAAGGACAAGGGCACTGGCAAGGAGCAGAGCATCCGTATCGAAGCTTCATCGGGACTTTCGGAAGACGAAATCAAGCGTATGAAGGCCGAAGCCGAAGCCAATGCAAACGCCGACAAGGCTGCAAAGGAAAGAATCGACAAGATCAACCAGGCCGACTCGATGATATTCCAGACCGAAAAGCAGCTCAAGGAATTGGGCGACAAGATTCCAGCCGACAAGAAGGCTCCTATCGAAACCGCTCTGAACAACCTTAAGGAAGCTCACAAGAGCCAGGATGTAGCTGCAATCGACAAGGCAATGGAAGCACTGAACAACGCCTTCCACGCAGCATCCGAAGACATGTACAAGAACGCTGGTGCCGGTGCAGGCGCAGGTCAGCAGCAGGCTAACCCTAACATGGGCGGACAGCAGCAGCAGTCGGGAAGCTCAAGCAACAATTCGGATGAAGTCACGGACGTGGACTTTGAAGAAGTCAAATAATTGACAATCAATAAGTTATGAATAATTAAGGCGCGATTTTTACATTGCGCCTTTTTTGTTTTTGTAACCGCAACACAAGCGAAAAAACACAAAGAAATAGCCATTATTTTTTACACTACAACTATTAGTATTCGTTTTATATTTTGTATATTTGCTTTTTGTAAAATGGGATATTATACACTTTTATGTCGAGACAATTTTCAGAAGCAACACGAGTACAGATTCCTGCAATTCTGCACCTTACACGCTTAGGTTATACATACATTCCGCAGGTCGAAATTTATGACAACAAGACAAACATCCTTACCGATGTATTCAAACGAAAGGTAAAGGAATTCAACCCTAATGCAACAGAACAAGAAATAAGCATATTGCTCGACAAATTGATTCGAGTTGCCAACAACGACGACTTGGGACGAGAATTTTACAAGATTATCAATGCTACCAGCGGGACGAAAATAATCGACTTTGATAATCCCGACCGCAACGAATGGAACTGCACTGCCGAATTTACATGCAAGAACGAGGATAGTGGTGACAATTTCCGCCCTGACATTACCTGCTTTGTAAACGGTTTGCCTTTGGTATTCATCGAAGTGAAAATTCCTAACAACAAAGACGGAATAATGGCAGAACGAAACAGGATGAACCAGCGCATGGCAAACAAAAAGTTCCGTAGGTTCTTGAATGTCACACAACTGATGATTTTCTCTAACAACCAAGAATACGATACCGAAAACAGAATCCCAATTCAAGGTGCATTTTACGCTTCTATATCCAAAAGCGATATATTTTTCAATGTGTTCAGAGAACAAAAGCAATCGTTCTACGAGAATTTGAGACTGAAACCTATTGACAAAGACACAGAACTCAATATTCTAAAGTCATTCAATATGGTTGTTATATCAAATCTCCCTGAATACCAAACCAATAAACAACCGACTACTCCAACAAACAGAGTCTTATCGTCGCTGCTGAGCAGAGAAAGATTCCTGTTCCTGCTTCATTACGGTTTTGCGTATGTAGAGAAAAAGAAAGAACTGGAAACGGGCGAAACCATTGTAAAACTGGAAAAGCATGTTATGCGATACCAGCAACTGTTTGCTTCGCTTGCCATAAGACGAAAACTGGGACAAGGTGTAAAATCGGGAATTATATGGCATACGCAGGGAAGCGGAAAAACAGCATTGGCATTTTATTCAATAAAGAGTCTTACCGATTTTTTAGCAAAGCAAGATACAGTCGCCAAGTTCTATTTCATAGTTGACCGCCTAAGCCTTATGATACAGGCAAGAGACGAATTTGTTGCAAGAGGCCTACGCGTTCGCACAGCCGAAAGCAGAAAAGAACTGATGGACGACATCAAGAACAACCATATAACAGAAAACGATTCGGGAGAACCTGAAATTATGGTTGTAAACATACAGAAATTTGAGGAAGACCACGAAAAGGTAGTTTTACCGCAATACAACATAAAACTTCAGCGCATTTTCTTCATCGACGAGGCACATCGCGGATACAATCCCAAAGGTTCTTTTCTGGCAAATCTGCTTAGCGCCGATACCGATGCCATCAAGATTGCTCTTACTGGCACTCCCCTACTATCGGACGAACGCGCTTCGTGGAAAGTGTTTGGCGACTACATCGACAAGTACTACTACGACAAGTCAATTGCCGACGGCTATACCTTGAAACTCATGCGCGAAGACATTGAAACTTCGTACAAGGAAAAACTCATCAACCTGCTTGACGAGGCACAAAAAAACAATCCGCTGATAAAAAAGGGCGACATAAGCAAGGATGTCATAATCGAATCCGACAATTACCTTAGCAGTCTGCTGGAATATATCATAAAGGACTTGAAACGGTTCCGCATAGAGAAGAACGACAAAACCGTAGCAGGTATGATTGTATGCGAAACAAACAAGCAGGCTCGACGCCTTTTCGAGATATACAAGAACCTGCAACCGTATTCGCAGACCGACACTCAGGCTTTATCCAGCACGAATCTTGCTGCCGGTGCAATACCTATTTACTCAAAACCGACAGCCGCTTTAATTCTACACGACGAAGGCGACAAGGAGGAACGCGAAGCAATAATCAATGATTTCAAGGACAAAAACAACATCGACCTGCTCATTGTAAACAGAATGTTGCTCACGGGTTTTGATGCAGCACGGCTAAAACGGCTTTACCTTACACGAAAAATGTACGGTCACGACCTGCTACAGGCTCTAACTCGCGTAAACCGACCATACAAGGACTTTAAATACGGCTATGTTGTCGATTTTGCCAATATCAAGCAAAACTTTGAAGATACCAACAATGAATATCTGCGAGAACTGAACCGCTGCGACGACGACAATAACAACGGCGAAGACAATCAGACACCGATAGGCGTTTCAATTCTTGAAGACCCAGACGAGATAAAGGAACAACTGCGCGAAATCAAAACCGTAATGTTCGCCTACGCCTGCGAAAACCCCGAACTTTTCAGCCAGCAGATTGACGAGATAGACGACAGGAACAGATTGTACGAAATTCGCCATGCCCTGGACAATGCCAAGGCGCTATCAAACCAAATACGCAGTTTCGGCGACGATGAATTGAAAGCATACAGCGAAAAAATGTCAATCGGAGCAACCAGCGACTTGCTGAGTGTAGTAAACCACCGAATCGAAATGCTGAACCAGCAGGAAAAACTGATGCACAACGAAGAGGTAAGCGACAACATAAACCTTCTGCTTTCGCAAATAGATTTCCTGTTCAAGCGCAAAAGCAGTGAAGAACTTCGCATATACAACAACGACATCAAGGAACGCGCAACAAGGGTAATGATGGAATTTGACCGCAATTTCGACCAGAAAGAGGCTAAATTTGTGAACCTTATCGACGAATTCAAGAAATTCCGGCATAAGTCGCAAAAAGAGACCTGAAATCCTTGTAAGTTGTTGATTTTTATTTGTATTATAGCGGTCAAAATATTTATGGCAAAAAAAGTGCTTTCA
>CADAXK010000014.1 GCA_902791865.1 uncultured Bacteroidia bacterium | reverse complement strand
TCTGCTGTATCACATAGTTGTTCGGTCCCAAGTCGTACCATCTTGATACCTTGCCGTTGGTGAGTTCCACACTGTCGGCACGAAGCCAGAGCTGGAGATGGTCGGTGGGGAAGGGTGTTTCTTGGGCGTTTGTTGAAAGCTGAAAGTTGAAAGTTGAAAGTAATAAAAGTATTGAAAAGAATAAATACTTTTTTACTAGTGCTTGTGTCGTTTCACAGTTTATATGTTGAATGTTAATGTCCATGTTTGATGTGTAGAAATAAAAAAGCAAATATAATAATTATAAGTATATGGGATCAGTAGATGATGATTTTTTTTGTTTTGGCTGAGAGTTGAAAGACGAGAGTTGAAAGACGAAAGTAGAAAGTTGAGAGGTGGTTTGATGGAATTAGGTAGGCTGTTGATTTGTGTGTTTAAAAAACATGTTGCAAAAGTTAAATGCTTTTTATATCTTTGCAGATTGCAATGAAATTGATTTAAAATGGTAGAGAAATATACTGAAATAACACCTAACAATAGGTTGTTGAATTTTAATTTTAAGGAACTTGTGGCATACAAGGATTTGATTGCCATGTATGTAAAACGTGATATTGTTACAATGTACAAACAGACAGTACTTGGTCCGCTGTGGTTTGTCATTCAGCCTATACTTACAACGGTGATGTTCATGTTCGTGTTTGGAAACCTTGCTGGCATCTCAACCGATGGAATCCCTGGTCCGCTTTTTTATTTTGCGGGTATTATTTTGTGGAACTATTTTGCGTCCTGCTTAAATGCCACATCAAATACTTTTAGGGCAAACCAAGGGGTTTTCGGAAAGGTATATTTCCCGCGCTTGGTGGTGCCGATTTCGGTAACAGTGTCGAACCTTGTGAAGTTCTTCATTCAGTTTGGCTTCTTCCTTATTATCTATACTGTATATGCGTTTAAAGGTGTTGAAGTCGCTCCGAATTGGTATGCATTTCTGTTCCCCTTACTGGTTGTGATGAGTGCTGGATTGGCGCTCGGCTTCGGCATAATATTCTCGTCGATGACAACAAAGTACCGCGACCTAACCTTCCTTCTGCAGTTCGGTGTTCAGCTGTGGATGTATGCTACGCCAGTTATCTACCCTCTCAGCACTATGCCAGCCGACAAGCAGTGGATTTTTCTATTGAACCCTATGACATCAATAATTGAGACATTTAAGTATGGCGCCATCGGTAGCGGTGTGTTTTCGTGGGGATGGCTGGCATATAGCTTTGGTTTTATGGTGTTGTTATTGTTTGTGGGAATAATAATATTTAATAAGGTTGAAAAAGATTTCATGGACACGGTGTAAGGGCAGTTAAGAGTTAATAGTTAAAAGTTAACAGTTTAGAGTTGCATAGTAGCGTCGTTGCGAGCAACGACCAACTGGTTAAAAGTTAAGAGTTAATGGTTTAAGGTTATGGCAGAAAGCATTGTAAGAAATAAGGCATTCGGTTTTGCTGTTAAGATTGTTTCGTTATACAAGTATTTGTGCGACAAGAAGCATGAATATGTGCTGTCGAAGCAGGTGCTGAGAAGCGGAACTGCGATATGTGCAAATATTTCCGAAGGCTTATATGGTCAGACTGAACCTGATTTCATTGCTAAGATGTCGATAGCTTTAAAGGAGACTTCCGAAACGGAATATTGGCTAGAACTATTAAATGCCACGGGTTTTATTGACGATGGCATGTATAAGGATTACGATGCGGAATGTAAAGAAATATTGAAGATGCTATCGTCAGTTGTAAACACGATGAAGAAAAAACAGTTAAGAGTTAAAAGTTAATAGTTAACAGTCGCTGTAGAGTCGTTGCGAGCAACGACCAATTAGTTGAAAGTTGGCGGTTGAAAAGTTATGACTAAGGACGAACTAATAGCAAAGCTGAAAGACATTGAGTGGGACGACTTCGAGGTTAAGGAAGCCACCACGGAATTGCCCAAGAATATTTGGGAGAGTGTCTGTGCTTTTGCCAATACTTCGGGAGGTTGGATTGTGCTGGGAGTAAAGCAATGTGGTAATAATTTTGATGTCGTCGGTGTCACAAATGGAGAAAAGATTGAGTCTGATTTGTTGAATGTTATCCGTGGACAGCAGAAGTTGAACCATTTGATTGCCGTTGTTCCTAAGAAATACAAAATTGACGATAAACTTGTCCTTGCTTTCTGGATTCCTTCATCTCCACTCAAACCGATATATTTCAATTCGATACAGAACACTTTTATTCGGACTGGCAGTGGCGACCGTAGGGCAACCGATATGGAAATAACGGCAATGTTGCGTGACCAAGCCTTCGGTACGAAGAGCGAGCTGGTTATTGAGGATTCGTCGATTGAAATGCTAAATCGCAATTCGCTTGAGTCGTATCTGAATAGAATCAGGGCGTTTAATCCAGAGTTTCCATATAGTCAACTTCCTCTTATTGAATTTTGTGAGAAAACAGGAGTTACAAAAAAAGGCAAATTGACATACGGAAGTTTGCTTATGTTCGGCAAGCGTGATGAGATTCAGTATTATGTCAGCAATTTCTGGATTGACATGCTTGAAATCCCTGGGACAAGTTTTTCGGATGCAACTGTACGCTATACATTCCGTATGCCCGAACAAGAAAACATCTGGGAATACTATAATGTTTTTATACAGCGACTTAGGACGCATATTGATGCTCCTTTTACTGCAGGGCCAGATGGCTTTTCGCCAGATGACAATTCGCAGTTATACGCATTGCGCGAGGGTCTTGTGAATATGCTTGTCCATGCCGACTATTTCAGTCCGATGCACTCTTCCATTCGGGTTTTTACGAATCGCATCGAGTTTCAGAATCCAGGTCGCTTTATGTTTGATTTGAGTGAATTGAGGACGCAGATGCACTCAATGCCACGCAATCCGATACTTGTAAAGTTGTTCCGTTTTGCTAAACTCTCCGAAAATGCTGGCTACGGCATTGACAAGATGCTGACTTGGGAGAAACTGACAAGTCGGAAAGTCGATTTTAGTAGTGATTTGGTTTGCTCAACAGTGGTTTACAATAGAATTATAGATGAAGAGCAAAACATTGCTGAAGGCTCTTCAGAACAGGACGATGTACAGTCAGCCGATTCGGTTCTTATTATTGATTCGCAGAAGGTGGCAAGTAATAGTACAAGTAATAGTACAAGTAACAGTACAAGTAATAGCACAAGTAACAGCACAAGTAACAGCACAAGTAACAGCACAAGTAATGTGTCAATACAAGTAATAAATTTGCTTAATATTTTGTCTGATGAGATGTCTGTTATGATAATGATGCAGAGACTTGGTTTTACAAGCCGTCGTATGTTTATTGAAAACTACCTTGCCCCTGCCATTTCTGCCGGATTTGTTGAAATGACACAGCCTAATTCTCCCAAAAGCCCAACACAAAAGTATAGGCTTACTAAGGAGGGAAAATCTCTTTTGTTGAACTCTAAGAAGGAAAAGTAATGAAACTCGCTATAATGGACAACCCGCAAGGTAAGCAATGGGCTGATTATGGTAAATATATGTTGGAAACAGCATCGAAGGTTCTTACTGAAGAATTTGGAAAGGGGTATTCTATATCGGCATTGAAAGGTTACAGAAAATTCTATATCGAATTTCGTGATATAAAAATACGAAATTATTTGCCTTCGGATTTAGACAATGCAATATATCAAATTGGGCAGGCATTGCTTGCCCAATTTAAAAATAGGCAAAAACAGCAGACGTTGCCTGCTGAATTCGTAGCGCAAAAAGGGCAAGAATCGAAAGTTTTATATATTTTTGTTGACCGATAAATTCAATGTAAATGCGCACATTCGAAGACATAAAGGAACTGATAGAAAATGGTGAGAGCCGTACGCTTGAGTTGAAAAAATCAACTGGAGAACTCAAGGATGCTATGCATACGGCTTGTGCTTTCCTGAATTCGGATGGGGGTGTGCTGATTTTTGGAGTAAATCCATCGTTAAAGATTGTCGGTCAGGATGTGTCGGATACAACGCAACTAGAAATTGCACAAGCAGTAAAGGGGATCGAACCGGTTGCTGACATAAGGATAGAATATATTGACCTTCCTGACAATTCTGGCAAAAAACTAATTGTGATGGATTGTGATGCCTTTGTACGCGGTCAGCATCCATTTACTTATCGTGGATGTCCATATTACAAGGTTGAAAGTGCTACTATGGTAATGCCGCGCGATATGTACGATGAGCGTATTCGTGAAAACCGTCCGCAATTGTTCGGTTGGGATGTGCAGGATGCATACGGAGTCGATTTTTCTGATTTGGAAGAAGTCCGTATTAGAAATGCAGTCCGTTTGGGAGTCGCTGGCGGTAGGTTGAATGCATCGGCAGAAGGTGATTCGGTAATATCTTTGCTGAATAAATTCAATTTGCTCAACAATGGCAAACTTTCACAAGCTGCCGTTATGCTTTTTGCAAAGGAAAGCAGATATTATCCTCAGCTTCTATTGCGAATGGCGCGTTTCAGAGGATTGGATAAAAATGAATTTATTGATAATAGGCAAGCGACAGGCAATTTCTTTGATTTGCTAGATGCAGGTATGGATTTTTGTTTTAAGCACCTGAATCTTCATGGTAAGATTGTTGGTGTACGGCGTGTCGAAACTTTGGAAATACCACAGGAGGCTTTGCGTGAGGCATTGATAAACGCATTGTGCCATCGGGATTACAACAATATACATGCTGCGGTAAGTTTGGCAATCTACGATGATAGGGTTGAGATAATAAATCCGGGAACACTTCCTCCAGATTTGACAATAGAAAAATTGAATCAGCCGCATGCCTCTTCGCCTCGAAACTTACTTATAGCACAAGTTTTGTATAGAACAACATTCATTGAGAGTTGGGGCTCGGGTGTTCGGCGTATGACGGAGGTTTGTGTTGCTAATGGTGTAAAGCCACCTGTTTTTTCTGTGCAGGACAATAATTTTGTTATTGCATTTTATTATGGCACTAATCGTTTAGGCGTGGTTCCTGAGAATGACATTCAGAATGTCCTAGAAAACCATCCGGAAGCTCTTACTGAAAATCAGAAAAGTTCACAGAAAAGTTCACAGAAAAGTTCACAGAAAAGTTCACAGAAAATACGGACCTTAATGTTAAATAATCCTCTGATTACGACTCAGGAAATAGCAGATGAATTAGGAATAAGTCGTAGAGCTGTAGCAAAACAAATTGCAAATATGGGAGAAAAAGGCCTAATTTCCCGCATTGGCCCCGACAAAGGCGGTTGTTGGCAAGTAAATGATAATGTTGATCCTAAAACAAAAAAAGTAGCTATGAAAGAAACAATTACACTTAAATGGGAGAAAACAACATTCTCAAAAATGAACGAGTTAAAAAATACATATTTGTATATGTTTACACGTGCAAATAATATTATCTATATCGGTAAAACTGGTATAAGATCAAAACAAAGTGTGCAAGATGAGATTAAATCGAAAAAAGAAGCTATGTTCAATAGTAATGTGAATGGAGTTTCGGTATGGCTTGCATATATAAAAGTAGATAATCGCTATAAAAAAGCAATACAAAGATTCAGTGAGCAAATAGTTCATGATGTGGAGAATCTTTTGATATATGCAGTTAAGCCGTCGCAAAATGTTCAATGTGTTGACAATTATAATGGAAGAGATTTGTGTATAGTAAATAATGATTGTCCGTTATTAAAAGAGAAAATAGAAAGCCCTACAAAGAAAAAATAGGGAATACATACCAATATGAAGGAAATTATTATAACTATTTATTGATGGTTCTAACGAATCTGGTACTACGGAGGAAATTTCGGGGAAAATGTTTAAATAATAAATTTTGCTAAAACCAATTAAAAACGAAAATGATTTCGATTAACGATAATTATTTAAAAGATTTAAAAAGAATTATAAGTGCTACTCGTGCTTATAGTTATCGTGCTGTACCTCTGGGGACTCTTCCTCCAGATATTACAATAGAAAAATTGAATCTGCCCCACGCCTCTTCTCCTCGAAACTTACTTATAGCCCAGGTTCTGTATAGAACAACATTCATTGAGAGTTGGGGCTCTGGATTCCGGCGAATGACAGAAGTTTGTGATGCTAACGGAGTAAAGGCTCCTGTTTTTTTTGTTCAGGACAATAATTTCTGTATTACTTTTCATAAAGGAAGCGATGGATTAGAAAATTCTACGGAGAAAACTACGGAGAAAATATTACGCTTATTATCAGAAAATCCAAATCTGACGAATCAGGAACTGGCGGAAAAATGTGGGTTGACCGAGGATGGTGTATATTATAACATAAAGATTTTAAGACAGAAAGGTCTAATCGTGCGTATTGGACCCGACAAAGGAGGATATTGGCTAGTTAAAAGTTAAGAGTTGAAAAATAGTTGAAAGTTAAAAGTTAACAGTCGTTGTAGAGTCGTTGCGAGCAACGACGAGTGGAACATAAGAATGAAATGAATTGTAGAATAAAAAATATTGGTAATTTTGTAGCGACGCAATGCATTGCGTCGATGTTCAAATAATTGTCCATTGTCAATTATCAATTATTAATTAATTTTGCCGTCTATGTCAACAGCAATAAAAATAGAAAATGTTTCGAAGCAGTACCGTCTGGGTGTAATCTCGACGGGAACATTGAGCCACGACCTGAATAGGTGGTGGACAACCAAAATTCTTCGCAAGGAAGACCCATATCTGAAAATTGGTTCTGTGAACGACCGTTCCCAAAAGGCCGACAGCGAATATGTGTGGGCTTTGAAGGACATAAACATGGAAATCGAGCAGGGCGATGTCGTCGGCATTATCGGCAAGAACGGTGCGGGCAAATCCACCTTGCTGAAATTGCTATCGCGTGTAACCAAACCTACAACAGGAAGCATAAAGTACCGTGGTCGCATTGCCTCTCTTCTTGAGGTTGGTACTGGCTTTCACCCCGAAATGACAGGTCGCGAAAACATCTATATGAATGGTGCAATTATGGGTATGACAAAGCAGGAAATTACTCGCAAGCTCGACGAGATTGTCGATTTCTCTGGTTGCGAACGCTACATCGATACCCCCGTTAAACGCTACTCCAGCGGTATGACCGTCCGCCTTGGCTTTGCCATAGCCGCCCACCTCGACCCCGAAATCCTTGTGGTTGATGAGGTGCTTGCTGTTGGCGATGCTGAATTCCAGAAAAAGGCCATTGGCAAGATGCAGGATGTAAGTAAAGGAGAAGGGAGAACGGTGCTGTTTGTGAGCCATAATATGACAGCAGTAAAGAGCCTATGTAAAAAAGGAATTATTTTGCAAAATGGATTAATAAATTATAGTGCTGATGTTAATTCGGCAGTTAGTAAATATTTGAAGGGAGATGACGGTTGTTTTAATCATAAGAAATGGGATTTGCCAGTAATTAAGGCAAAAGGATTTGAATTGTTGGAAATTGGGGTTAAAAAAGCGGGATGCGATTATATTGATAATATATGTATGGCAGACGCAATAGATGTTGTTATTAGATATCGACTTACGCAGGCTCATAATCAATTACACTTGACATTACATTTTAAGAATGAACAGGGAAATACAATTTTTTCAAGTTCGGGGGGTGGACGTTGTATAGAATATTATCATGATGTTGGTGAATATGAACAGATTTGTCATATTCCTGCCGATTTTTTTAATTGGGGGAATTATTCAATAGATTTGTATGTGGTTGAAGATAGGGCAAGATCTTTTGCTAGAGATTTTGATATTGTTTCTTTTTCTGTGTCGAATAAAGCGAATGAAATAGGAACATTTATGGGTAAAGAGCCTGGTGATGTCATGCCAAAATTTGAATATACGGAGGAGCGCATACATGAATAATAAACCAATAACAGTTACCTCTCCACTTCTTCCACCATTGGAAGAGTTTATTCCATATCTGCAAAAAATTTGGGATAGCAAGTGGATTACCAATAATGGAGATATGCATAAGGAGCTTGAGCGACAGCTTGCCAAATATTTGGGAGTGCAGTATATTTCTTTGTTTACCAACGGAACCTTGCCATTGATTACCGCTTTGCAGGCTCTTGAGATAGAAGGGGAGGTAATTACTACTCCGTATAGCTTTGTCGCAACCACACATTCCATTTGGTGGAACAAACTGCAGCCAGTGTTTGTAGATGTTGACCCCAAAACAGGAAATCTTGACCCCAAGAAAATAGAATCAGCAATTACGGACAAAACCACTGCAATAATGCCTGTCCACGTATATGGCAATCCTTGTGATGTAGAGGCCATACAGAAAATTGCCGATAAGCATAATTTGAAAGTCATATACGATGCTGCACATGCTTTTGGAGTAAAAATAAATGGACAGAGTATTTTGAATTATGGAGACATAAGCACTTTGAGTTTTCACGCAACGAAAACTTATACTACGGTAGAGGGAGGTGCGCTAATTTGTCATTCGGCAGAAATGAAACAGAAGATTGATCATTTGAAGAATTTTGGTTTTGCTGGAGAAACAACAGTCGTAGCTCCTGGTATTAACAGCAAGATGGACGAAATTCGTGCCGCATTTGGTTTGCTTAATTTGAAGTATATCGATGCTGCCATTGCCAATCGTAAGCATATTGCACAATTATACCGTTCCGGATTGTCTAATGTTAACGGAATCAGATTCATGGAAGATATGAATGGAGTTACTCATAATTATTCGTATTTCCCAATATTCGTCGATACCGAAAAATATGGAATGACAAGGGACGATTTGTATGAATTACTGAAAGCACACAATATATATGGAAGAAGGTATTTCTATCCGCTCATAAGTAGTTTTGAACCTTATAAGCATTATCCATCTGCAACAATTCAGAACCTTTATACCGCAAGTAAACTTGCCGATGAGGTAATATGTTTGCCAATATATGCAGGACTTTCTGATGATGAAGTTAATACTATAATAAAAATAATGAAACACCTAAATGATTAGTAGGTATGTAAATTGCTAAATTATGAAACTCGCCATAATGCAACCATATTTTATGCCGTATATAGGGTATTGGCAACTAATAAAAGCAGTGGATAAGTATGTGGTTTATGATGATGTTAATTATATTAATAGAGGTTGGATAAATAGAAATAGAATATTGATAAATGGACAAGAACATTTGTTTACAATCGCTCTTAAAAAAGCAAGTCAGAATAAATTAATAAATGAATTAGAAATCGTCGATGATTTCTCTAAAATAAAAAAACAATTGGATTTTGCTTATAAAAATGCTCCATATTATACTAGTTCTATGGATTTGTTAAATGGAATATTTGATTATCCTAACAAAAACCTATCAGATTTTTTGTTATATAGTATGAAAGTTATATGTGGGTATCTGAATATAAATACGATATTTATTAAATCATCTGAAATAAAAAAAGATAACTCTTTACACTCTAATGCAAAGATTTTGAATATATGTGATGTCTTGAATGCAAATGAATATTATAATGCCATAGGAGGTCTATGCCTATATGATAAAGACGAATTTAAGAGTAATGGTATAGAATTAAAATTTTTAAAACCAGAATTAACTCCATACAAACAATTTAAAAATGATTTTGTTGCAGGACTGTCAATAATAGATGTTATTATGTTTAATTCTGTTGATGAAATAAAAACAATGCTGAATAAATTTGAATTAGTATGAAAGAATATGGAATCGTAGTATGCGCATCAGGTGGAGGTGGTAATTTCAAATCTTTAATTGACCATCAAGGATTAATAGGTTTTTCAATAATAAAATTGATAGTTGACAGAACTTGTGGGGCTATCAGTGTGGCTGAAAAATCAGGAATTAAAGTCGAAATAATAAACTATAAAGGTAACGTCAATTTTGCTGAAAATTTTATTGATGCTATTCCTGAAGAAACAGATTTGATTGTTTTGGCTGGATTTCTCCCTATTCTGCCAGAAATTGTTTGCGAACGATTCAAATATAAAATTATTAACTCTCATCCTTCTTTATTGCCCAAGTATGGAGGAAAAGGAATGTACGGTGTCAAAGTACAAGAGGCTGTAATGTCCAACCACGAAAAAAAAGCAGGGTGTACAGTTCATTATGTTACAAAGGATATTGATGCAGGAGATATAATTTTGCAAAAAGAAGTAGATGTTGATTATTCTGAAACACCTTGGCAGTTGGGTGGTAGAATTTTTAATGAAGAAATAAAACTATTACCAGAAGTTGTAAGAATTTTAAAAGAAAAAATGGACTGACTATTAGATTTTATTGTTTTTTCAGAAATATTTAATGTTTAAGTAGTGTTTTGGATGTAAGTAAGATATAGTAGTATAAATAATATTATTTTATATTAAAATGAAGGTAGTGCATATAGTGCCGGATGCAATATTCATTGATAGTGTGATTTCTTTTTTTGATGAAATTGCTAACGATAACTTATTTTATTGTATAGTGAAGAATCGTCAATATGAATTGAAGTTAATAAAGAAAAAGAATAGGATTATATTAATATTGGAAAATGAATTGTTGTCAGTTTTTGATGATAAGGATAATTATGATGTTGTATACTTTCATAGTTTACCAGTAAATTTATATAAATATGTTATTGAAATTCCCAATGGAAAAAAGGTTGTATGGTCATCTTGGGGATTTGATATTTATTGTTCTGATGGAATGTTTCCTCAAATATGTAATATTGATTTGTATAAACCTATAACTAAGTCATACATATATCCGAATATTAGAAAATCATATATTAAAATAGCAAAACAAATTCTAAAAAAAATAATTTTGCCGGTTCGTTGTTATAGTGAGAAAAGACAATATAATAAAAAGAGGAAAAATGCTATAGACCTTCAACGTCAGGTATTGTCAAGAATAGATTATTGTTCTACTATTCTTGATGTCGAATTTGATATTATAAAAAGGTATCCATGTTTCAATGCAAAAATATTACCATCTCCATATGTGGATAGGATTGATAATAGAAGCATAGCTGCAATGAATTCTGAATGTATGGAGTATATATTGTTGGGTAATTCTGCCGATCCGTCTAATAATCATTTGGATCTTATATCGTTGTTGAATAAAAGGCATATTAAAGACAAAATATATGTACCATTGGCTTATGGAGATGCCAAGAATAGGGAATATCTTATAAATATTTTAAGTGATGATGAAAATTATATAATTCAAGATAATTTTATGCCTCGTGACGAGTATATGAATGTAATAAGGGATGCGAAAGTTGTTGTTATGGGACATCTGCGTCAACAAGCACTTGGAAATATTATTAATTCGTTGTTATATGGGCACAAGGTTTTTTTATATGAGGATAGTATTGCATATAAGTTTTTTGTTTCAAAAGGTGTGTATGTGTTTTCTATAGATAAAGATTTGTGTCAATCGGAGATAGATACGCCATTGGAAGATTATAAGATAGATTATAATAGAAGTTTTGTCTTGCGTAATTGGGATTACGATTCAAGGGTGGAAGCATTTCGGAAGGTATTGTGTGAAGAAACAATAAATAATAAATAGAATATGATGTCTTTTATTAAATAAAATTACTATGTCGAAGATGAAATTGCGAATATATAAAGCGTTTCCTGCATATCAGAAATATCTGGATTTATTTTATAATAAAAATGACATATTAAAGCATGCATCGTATTATACGCAGTTAAATGCATTGAAGAGTGATTTTTTTCCATGGGTTTTATCTTGGAGTATATTTAATAATGATGATAGTGTTGAGATATTTGAAACTATTCATAATGCATATTATCTTCAACAAGCGTGGGGAAATGATGTGTACAAAAATGATGAGAACTGGCAGCAGAATATTGTTCTAGCGCAAATAAAGGAATTTCAACCGGAAGTATGCGTTTTGTATTCTCCTGAATTTTTTAAAGAGGATTTTTTGTCTAAAGTTAGAAGTGTCGTTCATCATGATATATTAATTGGTGGTTACGATGGAATGGATAGACAAAATATAGACTTGTATAAAGGATATGATTTTGTAATAACATGTTCTAAATATATTAGTAATTATTATTGGCAGAATAACAAGACTTCGTATCCATTGGAATTTGCATTTGATCCGTCCGTGAATAAGCAATTGAAAAATACCAATTCAAATTATGCAGTTGGATTTTCTGGTTCAATGTTTAAAACTGTACATAACGATAGGGTTGAATTATTGCGTTACTTGGCTGTAAAAACACCAATTGTAATAAGTTCTGATTTTGAATTAAATCGTTCTTATTCGTTATTGTCGTACGATTGTATAAGGTCAATTTATAAAAGAAGATTTAAAGAGTTTTATTCTATGTATTGTTTGCATAAGAAAAATATTGGACCGTTATATGGTTTGGAAATGTTCCAATTTTTGAAAGACTCGTCTATATCATTAAATTTGCATGGCGATAGAATTACTTTTGCGGCAAATGTTAGACTATATGAAGCGACAGGAGTCGGGTCGTGTTTGCTTACCGATTGGAAAGAAAACATTGGAGAATTATTTGTACCAGACAAGGAAATAGTTACATTTGTAAGTAAGGAGGAGGCTTTGGATAAAATAAAATATTTAAAAAGGCATGATTATGAACGAAGAAAAATTGCAGAAAATGGTCGTATAAGGACTTTGTCTGAATATACATATTCAAAAAGGATTCCGGGTGTTATTGAATTTGTGCGAACTATTGTTAATTAACGAATTATATGATAAGAATCCAAGAACAATAATCTAACTAAAAAAAGAGATAATATTGATGAAGAAGTTTATTCTAAATTTTTTTCATAAAATAATTCGGGCAAGTTGTCCGGAGATGAATGTGTTATCGCAACGCCATAATTGGTTATTTATGGATAATTGTCAGCATAATAATATGTTGGGAAAGAATGTATTGGTTTATTCCCCATCTCATATTTCGGATTCAAGTATAGGTGATTACACATATATTGCAATGAATCCTTATATTTCTATGACTAATATTGGCAGATTTTGTTCTATTGGACCAAATTTGGTTTGCGGATGGGGAATCCATCCGTTGGACGGTATTAGTACTGCTCCAATGTTTTTTTCTACACGAAAGCAAAATGGCATGACTTTGTCTTCCGTTGACAAAGTCATAGAAAGGAAGGAAATAAATATTGGGAATGATGTTTTTATAGGGGCTAATGTGACAATTCTTGATGGCGTGACAATTGGAGATGGCGCAGTGATAGGGGCTGGTGCTGTTGTTTCTAAGGATATTCCGCCATACGCGGTTGCTGTTGGATGTCCGATAAAAATAATCCGATATAGGTTCGCTTCCGATAAGATCAATGATTTGTTGCGTATAAAGTGGTGGGAGTTTGATGATGAAAAATTGAAGGAAGTTGAGAGAAATTTCTGGGATATTGACAAATTTATACAACAAAATAAATGCTAGCAAGATAATGACAACAGCATTAATAACAGGAATAACAGGTCAGGATGGAAGTTATCTGTCCGAGTTTCTTTTGGAAAAAGGATATGATGTTCATGGTTTAATTCGCCGCTCATCCGTGGACTATAGGGAGCGAATTGCACATTTGGAAGGTCATATGAATTTCCACCTTCATTATGGAGACCTTGGCGATTCGCTTGGTATTATACAGGTGATAAATAAGGTTAGACCTGATGAGATATACAATCTTGCTGCACAGAGCCATGTGCAGGTAAGTTTCGACTCTCCGGAATATACGGCAAATGTGGATGCAACAGGAGTGCTGAGGATTTTAGAGGCGGTTCGCCAGTGCGGACTAGAAAAGACTTGCAGGATATATCAGGCCAGTACATCAGAATTGTATGGTCGAGTGGAGGCCGTTCCGCAGAACGAGGAGACGCCATTCCACCCTTACAGCCCGTATGCTGTAGCAAAGCAGTATGGCTACTGGATTGTAAAGGAGTACAGGGATGCATATGGTATGTTTTGCTGCAATGGAATTCTTTTCAACCATGAGAGCGAACGTCGCGGCGAGACTTTTGTAACTCGTAAGATAACGCTTGCTGCTGCCCGTATTGCCCAGGGCAAGCAGGATAAGTTGTATCTCGGAAATCTGTCAAGTTTGCGAGACTGGGGATATGCCAAGGACTATGTGGAATGTATGTGGCTGATGTTGCAGAATGATAAGCCAGACGATTTTGTGGTTGCTACAGGTGAACAGCATAGTGTCAGGGAATTTTGTCAGTTGGCTTTCCATGAAGTTGGCATTGAATTGGAATTTCAGGGCTCAGGAATTGATGAGGTTGGTGTTGATAAGGCAACAGGTCGGGTATTGGTTGTGGTTAGTCCCGATTTCTATAGACCTACTGATGTTGTGAATTTGCTCGGTGACCCTACAAAGGCTAAACGCCTATTGGGATGGAATCCTAATAAGACATCGTTTGCTGACCTTGTGAAGTTAATGGTAAAGTCGGATATGGCAAAGATAGCATCGGAAGGTGCTGCGGCAAAGGTGAAGTTGAATCTGGAGGAATATTTGGAGAAGGGGATTGTGAAGTAAGTCTGGAGACGAAAGTTAATAGTTGAAAGACGAAAGAAGGAAGTTGAAGATGGAAGTTTTCTCATATAAAAAGTTACAGGTATATACAAAGATTCAGGATTGGGTTTTGATGGTGTATGCTTTGATAAAAAAATTCCCCAAGGAAGAAACTTATGCTTTGGCTGATCAACTGCGCAGAGCATCGGTATCAGTACTGTCTAATATAGCAGAAGGTGCCAGTAGATCTTCTGGACGAGAATTCGGACATTTTGTGGAGATTAGCTATGGCTCATTTATGGAAGCTCAATGTCAATTGGAATTGGCCAATTTATTAAATTATATATCAAATAGTGAATTAGAAGAAACAAATAAATATACGATAGAAATTGCAAAAATGCTCTCAGGATTGAAAAAATCATTAAAAACAAATAGTGTCAAACAATCAACTCTAGACTCTCAACTCTAGACTTTAAACTCTCGTCTATATGAAACAGAATTCAAAAATATACGTCGCCGGTCATCGCGGAATGGTAGGAAGCGCAATAGTTCGCGAGCTTCAGCGCCTTGGATATACAAATATAATAACCCGTAGCCATAAGGAATTAGACCTATGCCGTCAGGAAGATGTGGAAAAGTTTTTCGCCCAGGAGAAGCCAGAATATGTTTTTCTAGCAGCGGCAAAAGTCGGTGGTATTATGGCAAACCAGAATGCATTGGCGGATTTTATGTACGAAAACATGATTCTTGAAATGAATGTTATTCATTCGGCATGGAAGAATGGTTGCAAGAAACTGGAATTCCTTGGTTCGAGTTGCATTTATCCCCGTATGGCTCCGCAGCCGATGCCCGAAAGTTGCCTGCTGACATCAGAACTGGAGAAAACCAATGAGGCGTACGCGCTGGCAAAGATTAGTGGGCTTAAGTATTGCGAATTTCTTAATCGACAATACGGAACGGATTATATAAGCGTAATGCCTACCAATCTCTATGGTCCGAATGACAATTACCATCCCGAACATAGCCATGTGTTGCCTGCATTGATAAGGCGGTTTCACGAAGCTAAGGAAGCCAATCTGCCTGAGGTTGTGTGCTGGGGCGATGGAAGTCCTTTAAGGGAATTCCTGTATGTTGACGATTTGGCAAACTTGTGTGTGTTCCTGATGAACAACTATAGCGGAAATGAAACGGTAAATGCTGGAACAGGAAAGGAACTGACGATAAAGGAACTTGCAGAACTTGTTGCTCGGGTTGTCGGCTACAAAGGCGAAATAAAGTGGGACGCAACCAAGCCCAATGGAACACCGCGTAAGTTGTTGGATGTAAGCAAGGCAACAAAGTTAGGATGGGCATACAAGACAGAACTCGAAGATGGAATAAGGTTGGCGTATGAAGACTTTTTGAATAATCCTATAAAAGTGGAAAGGTAAAAAGTTTATGTCAGGAAGGCGTTTGCGGAAATGCAATAATTTGTAATTTTGCAAAGATGAAGGTTTGGAGACTAAAGTTGAAGTTGAGAGTGGAAAGACGAAAGTTGAAAGTTGAGAGTTGTTCTTCGACTTCGCTCAGAACTAGAAAGTTGAACATAGAATGAATGAAAGATGAAGTTGTCAATAATAATACCGACATTTAATAGTTCAAAGGTTATTGGAAGGGCTTTGGATAGCATTGTCGCGCAGACCTTTGGCGATTGGGAAGTGTTGGTTATGGATGGTGCTTCAAAGGATAATACTGCTGAAATTGTACAATCATATAACGATGAGCGTATAAAGTTCTATTCCGAACCAGACAAAGGCATATACGATGCAATGAACAAGGGCATTAAAAAGTCTCAGGGCGAGTGGCTGTACTTTTTGGGAAGTGATGACTGGTTGTACGATAAGGATGTTTTGGCATATTTTTTTAGTGACAATGATTTTTCTAAATACGATGTAGTGTATGGAGAGGCAGATGCTCCGCATTTAAGTGATAATTATAAAGGTGAATGGGCATTGGATAATTTGTTATACACAAGAATTCATCAGGCAATATTTTATAAAAAATATATGTTTGAACGACTGGGGTTGTATAATTTAAAATATAAGGTAAATGCAGATTATGATTTTAATTTGAAGTGGTTTTTGAATGATAAATCAAAATCAATTTATATTAATAGAATAATATCTGTGTTTTCTGCTAATGGTACAAGTAATAATGTTACTGATTATAAATTCAGAAATGATAGATATAGACTAATTATATATAGAGGAAGAAATGTATTAGGGAATGATTATTTGTTCTTATATTTGGATAAATGGGTGTATTATAGTAAGGGGAAACGTAATATGTTTAAATATTTTATATTGTATGTAATACTAAAGTTTTTTGTGTTAAAGCGGAAGTGTAGATGTAAAAAGAATGAGTTAATTAAATAATGTATAACATGAGATATGTAACCATTGCAGAATTGAGTGATATTATTCGCCGTAATTTGTGGAAAATTCCACATGACATTGACTTGGTTGTTGGTGTCCCTCGTAGTGGAATGTTGCCGGCAAGTATGATTGCTTTATATTTGAATACTAATTTGGGCGATGTAGAAAGTTTATTAGGAAATAAGTTTTTCGCTATAGGTAGAACACGCAAATCATTTATGAGTCATCATGAAATCAATAAAGTTCTTGTGGTTGACGATTCTGTAATGTCAGGAGGCTCAATAATTGATGTTAAGAAAAAATTAGAACCAATATCAACCCAATATGATTTTACCTATTTAGCGCCAATTACTTCTTCTAATGGAATACAATATGTAGATATTGCTTTTGAAATTATTGATGAAGCAAGAGTGTTTGAATGGAATCTGTTTCATCATTGCCTTCTTGAAAATACTTGTTTTGACTTAGATGGTGTGTTATGTCAAGATCCAGAAATAGATGATGATGGAGAAAAATATATTCGCTTTTTAGAAACAGCAACGCCTTTGTTTATCCCAACATCTCCAATTGGTACAATAATTACATGTAGATTGGAGAAATATAGACAGAAAACAGAAGAATGGCTGTCAAAATACAATATCAAATATCAGAAACTTGTAATGCTGGATATGCCGACAAAGGCTGATCGTGTAAAATGGGGTAAGCACGGAGAATATAAAGGCGAATATTATAAGGAAAGTAATTGTAATCTGTTCATAGAGAGTTCTTTGCGTCAAGCAAATACTATTGCAAAAATATCGAGGAAGCCTGTATTTTGTGTTGAAACAAATTCGATTATAAAACCACCAATGAAATATAAACAAAAGATTATGGATAAGATAAGGCAATGGATTCCGAATTTTGTTATAAATAAATATAGAAAATTAAAAAATAGCAATTGAAATTATGAAATCGAATCCTCTATTCTCTGTTCTTATTGCCAATTACAATAATGGCAAGTATTTGCATGAAGCAATAGCTAGTGTATATGCTCAAACCTATAAAAATTGGGAAATAATTTTAGTAGATGATGCTTCTACGGATAATTCACAAGAGGTATATAGTGAACTGGAGAAAGATGCAAGGATCCATATTTTTTATAATGAAAAAAATATGGGATGTGGCTATACAAAGCGCAGATGTGCTGAATTGGCGAATGGGGAGTTGTGTGGATTTTTAGACCCTGATGATATGTTGTTGCCAAAGGCATTAGAATTAATGGTTGGTGTGCATACAAAGCATGAGGATGTCGCTATTGTGTATTCCTGGTGTTATTTGTGTAATCAGGATTATGATATAATAGGAGAAAATCGTGTTAAGTTAGAAAATGATGAAACTTTTTTTGATAGAAAAGGGTTGGCTCATTTTACTGCATATAAAAAGAGATATTATGATAGAACTGAAGGTATTTCGGCTAATATAAAGGCAGGAGTTGATCAGGATTTGTATTTTAAGGTCGAGGAAGTTGGTAAGATATATGTGTTGGATGAATTTACATACAAATATGTTATGAAGAGACCTACTGCGATAACATCATATTCAAATCAAGCGAGTTTGTGGTATTGGAATTTGGAGGTTCGTAGGGCAACATGTTTGCGACGAGGCCTTGATGCGGACAATATAATATGTAAAGATTTTGGCTCAATAATGAGGTCTTATGCAGAATCAATAATGCCACAATTAGAAAAAGAAAAAATTGAGGCAGTATATAGTTCATTTTCATATCGTCTTGGTCATTTTATTTTGTATCCATTTATTTTGTTAAAACGATTTATAAAAAAATAAAATGAAACTTTCAGTCTTTGTTGTAACATATAACCAGGAGAAATACATCCGTCAGTGTCTTGATAGCATATTGATGCAAGAAGTTGGTTTTGACTATGAGGTGGTAATTGGTGAAGACCATGGGACTGATGGAACGCGTGCAATATGCGAAGAGTATGCAGAAAAATATCCACAAATAAGATTGTTGCCATTGATAGAGAATTTGGGCGTGGCTGGAAATTGGCGTAGAGTTTTAATGGAGTGTAAGGGCGAGTATGTCGCTATGTGCGAAGGGGATGACTATTGGACAGATTCCAAGAAATTGCAGAAGCAGGTTCTGTTTTTGGATGAAAATAAGCAGTATGCTGGTTGTTTCCATAATGCTAATAAGGTAGATGACGCAGGTCGTGTTATAGGTGTTATGCATAATGGCGAAATGCAGAGCGAGTATGATTTTGACAAAATTGTATCTGGATGGTTTATGCCGACTGCAAGTTTGTTGTTTAGAAGAAATTCAGATGTCATTGTTGGGTTTGATAAATTGGCAAAATATTCGTACTATAGTGCGGACAGATTATTGTCTGCATTGATTTCCGATAAAGGTAATATTGCGTATATGCCTTCTATAATGAGTGTTTGGAGACGAAATGAGGCATGCCTGTCTATGTCTGGAAATTTATTTAAAATATATCAAGGAAATATTTCGTTGTATTCTGCCTTAAAGGATTGGCTCCCTGTTAGTAGAAAAAAAATATTATCAAAACGAGTATTTGAGTGGCATGGTGTGCTTACATTGGAGTATTATAAGCAAGCAAAATATTTAAAATATTTTAAAGAGTTGTTTGTTACATTGTTATATGTTAGGACATTTGTTGATTTTAAGACTTGGGTGAAAAATTATCTGTTTAGAAAATAGTGCGGATGGTAGTTTCGCGTATGTAAAAAATAACCGTTGTTATTTTAGCTGCGGTTAAAATTGGAATGATGTTGTGTCGAAAAATATTTTCCAACTTTAATATAGTAATAATAAAAATTATATCTTTGCGAAAATACAATACGATGAAGTGTTCTATTGGCATACAGAACTTTGAATGGTTTAGAACGTGTGGATTTGCATATGTTGACAAGACTGTGTTTGTTCGCAAGTTGGCAAGCGAAGGATGCTATTGTTTTCTGTCGCAGAATTATTAGATACGCGGAGAATGGTCTCCTGTTTTACAATGTTTGTAATGTATTTGCAATATTAAAGGAATATGATACGGATGAAGGTCGTAAGCGATTGCTGATGATAAAGGAGCAGGGTAAATTGGATTCTATGTCGTATATTCCAAGAGAAATAAAGGCATCGTTTGGTTGTGTATTTGAAGCTATTGTTAATTGATATAATTGGAAAGATATGGATGATATCACGACGAAAAAAGAGATTCGTATTTCACACTATATAGTTTTTGGTGTGTTTGCTTTTTTTATTTTTGTACAATGCATATTGTTTCATTATTCTTGTTTTGGATATATTGCGTTTTCATCATTATGGAAGTCGCCAAGTGAGTTTTTCGCTTTTTATGGATCAAAATTATTGCCAGCTGTTTTTATCGCTTCGTTCATCTTCTTGTCAAAGAGATATTGGTGGTCGATAATAATGTCTGTATTGATAGCCTTGTGGATGATTGCCAATATAATATATTTTAGAGCCAATGAATTGTTTATAAATACAGATGCCATGGCTATGGTTGACAATATGGATGGTTTCTGGTCATCTATATGGTTGTATGTCAACTGGGAATGTGTAGCGATCTTTGTAATCAGTATTTTCTATGTACTTTTTGTTTCTGTAATGTGCAGAGGAGGTGAGCGTAATTGGCGTAAATATGGTATTTCGGCGGGATGCGCGGTATTGTTGTATGTAGTAAATTTATTGGTTGGATCCGACTACGATATGAAACATGCCCCTCGTCCAGGAGATTGGCCCAAATATAAGGGGCTGTTTGTTACTCCGAGGTATGCTGCTGCTGGGTATTATGCATTATGGGAATCTGGTTATATCGAAGCTAGTTCGGTGTTGCAATATGCTGTTGCCGAAAGTGTCTTTGCTATAGATAAGCTTATAGCTGGTGAGCCTGAAATTCATTTCTCAGATGCCGATTATTCTTTGATGGATAAGTTGGTAAACGGAGAAAATGATGAAAAATCAGTTGCACCAAAGTCAAACTTAATAGTAATCATAGTTGAAAGTCTGGAAAGTTGGCCAATTGGATTAACTGATATTTATGGTACGCCTGTAGCACCTAATCTTGATAGAATTATAAAAGGAGAATGTTTGTATTGTCCAAATATAAAATCCCAAGTATTGCAAGGAACCTCTGGTGATGGACAGATGATTATAAATACAGGATTGTTGCCAATTCAGCCTGGCGCTGCATGCGTGAAGTATGGAACCAATATGTATCCAGGTTTTGCCCATTTATATGCCTGTGGAGGTGTTTTATATCCCAATAATGCATGGAATCAGACTGTGGTAAGCGAATCGTACGGATATAAATTCTCAAGAAAGCCCAAGCCAAGTACAGGAAAAGATGAAGTAATATTTGATATGCTAGAGTCTTATATCGATACATCTAGTTCTCCTTATTGTGTGCAAGCAATAACAATCTCAATGCACGGACCTTTTGATCGAATAGATTATAATGCATTGTCTTTTGAAGATGGATTTTCTAATGATTTGGCAAAATATTTTAATTGCTTGCATTATACTGATAGTTGTATTGGGTTGTTTTGGAATAAACTGGAGAATGATTCGTTGTTAAGAAATACAACGGTTGGAATAACAGGAGATCACACTGTTTTTAAGTATTCTACATTGCGTGATTATCAGCCATATGCAGAGAAATATAACATGCCAATTCCAAAGGAAGAATCGTATTGTCCATTAATAATATATTCACCAGAGATAAAAGAACACATGGAAGTAAATGACTTGTGTTTTCAAATGGATATTTATCCGACTATTATGCATTGTATAGGTGCTACTGATTATTATTGGAAAGGATTTGGGGTAAATCTTACGGATAGTGTAGTTCGTAATAATAGGTTAATAACAGTGGATGAGGCTTACTCATTATCGGACAAAATAATAAGAAGTGATTTTTTCCGGATGAGGAAAGAAAAGGACTTGCCATAATAAATTATCTTTGTTAAAATAACTGCCGTTATTTTAGCGGTGGTTAAAATTGGAATGTTGCTGCCGAAAAATATTGTGCCATCTTTAATGTCGTAAGCATAAAAATCATATCTTTGCAGAAAATAAAATGCAATGAAGTATCCTATTGGCATACAGAGTTTTGAAAAAATAAGGACGGAAGGCTTCGTGTACATTGACAAGACAGCCTTTGTCTATAAGCTTGCTAGTGAGGGCTGTTATTACTTTCTGTCTCGTCCACGCAGGTTCGGGAAAAGTTTGCTGATATCTACTATGGAAGCTTATTTTCATGGGAAGAAGGAACTGTTTGAAGGCTTGGCTATAAGCAAGTTGGAAAAGGAATGGCATAAATATCCGGTTATGCACCTTGACTTGAATACCGAAATGTACAATACTACGGAGGCGTTGAACAACAAGTTGAATCTTGCATTGTCGGAATGGGAAGAACTGTATGGAAGCAATCCCAACGAGCGTTCGCTGGGTACTCGGTTCGAGGGTGTAATACGGAGGGCAAGCGAGAAGACTGGTTCGCAGGTTGTCATCCTTGTGGATGAATATGACAAGCCGTTGTTGCAGGCTATTGGAAACAAGCAGTTGCAGGACGATTATCGCAACATCCTGAAGGCTTTCTATGGTGCTCTGAAGTCGGCTGATAAATATATTCGCTTTGCATTTCTTACAGGTGTAACAAAGTTTGGCAAGGTTAGCGTATTCAGCGACCTTAATAATCTGACGGACATATCTTTCGACCGTAGGTATTCTGCAATATGCGGAGTTACGGAAGCCGAACTGCACGAGTACTTTGATGCAAGCGTGGCCGAATTGGCAGATGTAAATGGCATGACAAAAGATGAGTGCTACGGACAATTGAAATTGGATTACGACGGCTACCACTTCGACTGGAACACTCCTGGAATTTATAATCCCTTCAGTTTGCTAAATACACTTTCGAGTTGTCAGTTCCGCGACTATTGGTTCGAGACTGGTACGCCCACTTTCCTTGTCTATCAGTTGCAGAAAGCAAATTATCGTCTCGATGAAATGACCGAGGAGAAACTCTCAGCCGATACGCTTAATTCCATTGATATAATGGACGAAAATCCATTGCCCTTGTTGTATCAGAGCGGCTACCTGACTATAAAGGATTACGACACTGAATTCAAGTTCTATACTCTCGGTTTCCCAAACAGAGAGGTTCGCGAGGGCTTTGTAAAGTATTTGCAGCCTTATTATATGCCAAAGAGTACAGGAAGGTCAAATTTTGATGTCTCAAAGTTTGTCAATGAAGTTAGGTCAGGCAAGGCGGAAAGCTTTATGCAAAGGCTGGACTCTTTCTTTGCCAATGGCGACTATGCTCTTATGGGCGACAAGGAATTGTATTTCCACAATGCCATGTATGTGTTTTTTACATTGCTTGGTTTTTATGTCGATGTGGAGCGTCATACGACCGATGGCAGGATGGACATGCTTATGCAGACCAAAGACTACATCTACATCTTTGAGTTCAAGATAGACCAGAGTGCCGATGTTGCTATGAAGCAAATAGAAGAAAAGGGTTATGCACGACCGTTTGCTGATGACTCACGCAAATTGTTCAAGATAGGGGTGAACTTTTCGACGGAAAAAAGGTGCATTGACGATTGGAAGGTATTATAGCAGGCTGCCAAGATTTATATCGTAAGCATAAATTGTTTCTTCGCGAAAAATAACCTCCGTTATTTTAGTGGTGGTTAAAATTGGGTTTTGATGAATAGCCTAATCCTAAAATGAAAAACAGTCCAATGGTATAAAATCTTCAAATTACCGAAAAATATAGATATGTTGTTGTGTATTAATAAATTCGCGAATGAAGAAGTTCAGAAATGAATTTACAAACTCCCGAATGAAAATACCACAAACTCCAGAATGAAAATACAGCAAACTCCCGAATGAAAATGCCACAAACTACCGAATGAAAATACCGCAAACTACCGAAAAACTTCTTAAATATTTGTATCTCAATAAAAAATGATTATATTTGCGATGTCAAAAATTTATGTATGAAAGAGATAAACTATAGGGCGAGACTTGTTGATTCTTTGCTTGATAGGAAATTGCAAGGCAAAGGAGCTGTACTTGTAGAAGGTCCTAAATGGTGTGGAAAAACAACTACATCAAAGCAGAGGTCTGCAAGTATTTTGAATCTGGGTGATGTGAATATATTGCGGCAAAGCAGGCAATTGGCAGAAATGAATCCGGCTATGTTGCTCAAAGGTGCTACACCACGTCTTATTGATGAATGGCAAACAATCCCAGAGTTGTGGGATGCTGTACGATCTGCAGTTGATGAACGGAATGAATTTGCTCAATTTGTTCTGACTGGTTCATCGGTGCCTGTAAGTCCGGATGAACTTATCCATTCTGGTACCGGTAGAATATCTCGTCTTAAGATGCGGACAATGACGCTATATGAGTCTGGCGATTCAAATGGAAATGTCAGTTTGAAAGATTTGTTTGATGTTCCAGAGCAGATATTTGCCGAAAATACGATTGATATTGATAGACTGGCATATCTTATTTGTCGCGGAGGATGGCCTCAGGCGACATTCCTGGAAGGTGACATTGCGCTTGACCAGGCTTACGATTATTATGATGCAATTGTCGCAAACGATATTTCTCGGGTAGATGGGGTAAGACGTTCGCAAGAACGGACAAAGATGTTGATGCGTTCATATGCCCGGCATCAGGGGGCTTCGGTCAATTATTCGGTAATAGCGAATGATATGCAGGCTAACGATGGCGTTGTTCCTGATACAGATACAATTGCTTCGTATGTGTCTGCATTGAAGAAAATTTTTGTTGTCGAAGATATGCCGGCATGGAATCCGAACTTGAGAAGCAAGTGTGCAATCAGGACTTCTGATACACGATATTTTGTCGATCCTTCCATTGGGGTTGCTGCTTTAGGTATTGGCCCTCAAGATTTTCTTAATGACTTGAATACGTTTGGTTTGTTTTTCGAAACGTTAGCTGTTCGTGATTTGCGTGTATTTGCCGACACTATGGACGGCAACGTGTATCATTATCGGGATTCCAATGGTCTAGAATGTGATGCTGTTTTGCATCGTAGGAATGGATCATATGGTCTGATTGAAATAAAGCTTGGAGGAGAAACAAGCATCGAGGAAGCTTCTGATAATTTACTTTCATTGGAAAAAATAATTGATACCACTAGAATGCCGTCTCCATCGTTTAAATTGGTGTTGATTGGAGTCGGTAAATATGCTTATCGTCGTAAGGATGGTGTTTTTGTTGTTCCCATCGGATGTTTGAAACCATAATATTTTTTTCTCAATGAAAACCTTCTATAACATATATCTCTTTTTCGCCCTTTATTTCTATCGCATTCTTGCGTGGATTTGTGGCGTTTTTATGAGTAGGCGAAACGCCAGCGATGGCGTATTGTTCCTTGAAAATTTCCCTGTAGAAAATGCTGGCTACCAGTATCGGGCTGGAAAGTGGAAGACGGAATTCGAGAAGAATGGTTTGCGTTGCGAAGTGTGGACAATATTCCCCGACAAAAATGACTTCGATTCGCAGTTCGGAAATATGCCATTGCTGTATATTCGGGCTATGAGGAAGAGATTCCGTCAGTGTATTTGCGCAAGAAAATTTAAGGCTGTAATTGTCAGAAGGGAGCTTTTGCAGTTTAACGACTACGGCAACCTGTTTATGGAAAAGTTTCTGCTGAAGATTCATCCTAATGTAATGCTCGATTTTGACGATGACATATCCGCGGCAAAGAGAGAACCAAGAAACATAACAAGCTTGTATGCTAAACTTATGCAGGAGGATGGCAATAAGTTCAGCGATTCGTTGAGGTTGTATAGACGATTTGTTGTGGGGTCTAATTATCTTAAGGATAAAGTATTGTCTGAAAACAAAAGCATTGATGGAGATGCTGTATTAGTTGTTCCGACTTGTGTCGATTATGACGAGTATCTTGCTAAAGTGTATGACGAAGATGCAACCGAGATTGTTTTGGGGTGGATTGGAGGAAATCACAACTTGCATTATCTGGATATGCTTGTGGTGCAGTTGAATAGGTTGGCTGTCGATTATAAGTTTAAGCTTGTTGTAGTTGCTGGTCGTGACTATGAGAATACAGAGGCAAAGTTCAAGATTGAAAACCAGAAGTGGAGCCTTGATTCGGAAAAGGACTTGATAAGAAGTTTCGATGTAGGTCTGATGCCTATTGAGGATAATGTGGTTGGTCGTGGTAAGTGTGGTTTCAAACTTTTGCAGTATATGGGGTTGGGTGTTGTCGGTGTGGCGACAAATGTTACTGTAAATGGGGAGATTATAGAAGACGGAAAGAATGGTTTTTTAGTTAAGCCGGATAACTCAAATTGGTATGAGGTGCTGAAAAAAGTGTTATCTTTGCAAAATGAATATTCAAATTTTGGTATATTGGCAAAGGATACGGTACAAAAAAGGTATTCTTTCAAGTCGAATTTAGAACACTATATAAGATGGGTTTCTTAAAAAAAATATGGTCAGACTTTAAGACTTGTTACAAGATAAATGCGGTTTATCCTCGTAGATATAAGAATTCAAAAATAGAATCTTATATAGTTGACGAGTCGATTCTTGGCGAAGAGCTTATTATAAGGAAGGATGTATTTATAAGCAATTCTTTAAAGCATTTGGGCAGTTATACATATATAGGCGATAGAGCCGAAATTTTGAATTGCGAGGAAATTGGCAGATATGTATCAATATCGCACGATGTGAAAATAGGATTGGAAAACCATAAGCTTGACGGAATAGGCACAAGTCCCGTGTTTTATTCAAAACAGCGTGGTTGGGTTGATAGAAATTATATGGAAAGTCAGGTGCCAGTGACGGTAGGTGACGATGTTCTGATTTCGGCAAATGCAATGATAATGTCTGGTGTGAAAATTGGAACAGGAGCAGTAGTCGGAGCTGGCGCTTTTGTCAACAAGGATGTTCCGCCTTACGCTATAGTGGCAGGAATTCCTGCAAAAATAATCAGGTATAGGTTTGATGAGGCGACAATTGAGCGGTTACTTAAATCGGAATGGTGGAAATTGGATAAAAGCGAGTTGGTAAGGCATAAGGACCGCTTTTCAGATGTTAAGGCATTTTTGGATGAATTTGAAAAAAGGTAGAAATGAAGAAGGTTTGCGTACTTTTAAATGGTGGAATAGCAAGCGATTCTAGGGTAATCCGCGAAATAAAGACAATGTCTAGAGTTGCGGATGTTGATCTTTATTATGTATATGGCAAGGATTCAGACAAAGATATTTTTGGCGATAATGTTCGTTTGTTTTCTTGTGAAAAGAAAGAAGGCATAATGTCAAAATTTGTAAAGCACACCTGCTTTTACAACGAATTTATGTTCTTTGTGCCTGAGGTTCTAAAGCAGGGCATTGCATACGATTATATATGGGCCAATGATTTGCCGGACTTGAAGCCAGCGTTGAAATTGAAAGAAAAAATAGGTTCTAAGGTGATATACGATTCCCACGAAATTTTTGTCGGCACATTGAATCAGTTTTTTCCGAGCAAGGCGAAATGGTATAAATCGATATTGTATAAGACGGCTTTGTTTGTGATGTCAACGCTCGGAAATTGGGCGGAGAAAAAAATGGTAAAAAGTGCAGATGAGTTTGTGACAACAAGTATTTCGTTTAAAAATTATTTCAAGAACAAATATAAGAGGGATGATATACAAATTGTTATGAATTGTCCGAATATACAAACAGCAAATGATTTTTATGATTTCCGCAGTGAATATAATTTGTCCAGTGATAGTTTTGTATTGTTGTTTCAGGGGCGACTAAATGCAGGACGGGCATTGATTGAAATGATAGAGTCGATGGCTTATGTGAAATCAAATGTGCATCTGTTTGTTATTGGTGATGGAACATTGAAAAAGGATATGCAGAAGCGGATGGCAGAACTTTCGTTGCAAGAAAAAGTACATTTTATTGACGAGGTGCCATCGTCAGAATTACTTCGTTACACAAGAGGAGCCGACGCAGGAATCAATCTTCAGGCAAGTATAAACATAAGCAAACATCTGGCTTCTGCCAATAAACTTTTTGAATATACACATTCGGGTATTCCGACAATAGGTTCCGATGTGCCGGAAAACAGATTGATTATTGAGAAATATGATTTGGGTATGTTGGTAAGAAACAATCCCAAAGAAATAGCAGATGCTATTAATAAGATGTCTGAATCGGACTTGTCCAAGTATAAGGACAATTGTAAAAAGGCAGCTATGGAATATAATTGGGAAAATCAAGAAAAGGTGATATTGGATTTGATAAATAAGTAATAGTGTATTATTTTTGCGTTCAATATTGTCTAATATGCCTGTAAAGATATTCATAAGCAGTGTTCAGAAAGAGTTGCAAAGCGAACGCCGAGAACTGGCTAGATTTATTCGGCAGGATGCTCTTTTGCAAAAAATAAATACTGGTTATATTGAGCAAGTTGGAACAGGCACTAATGATATGATAAATCGTTGTGTCTTAATGGGGTTGCAACGACCGGAATTTTATCAGCAGGAAGAATTCCGGGTTATACTCTGGAGAAGGACAGGTAATGAAACAGGTAATGAAATCAAGATAGATTTATTTGTCAAGCAGGTGATTGTAGCGATTGGAAGTCAAACATTGACGGCTAGGTCGATTAAGGAAAAGTTGGGACTTAGAGGTGATGATAATTTTAGAAAGAATTATTTGACACCAGCATTGGAAGGCGGTTATATAGCAATGCTTTATCCCGAAAGTCCCAAGCGGAAAGGACAGGCATATTATTTGACGGGAAAGGGATTGTCTGTGTTGGAAAATAAATTATGTGTATGAAAAAGTTAGCCATTATCGGAGCAAGTTACTTACAGCAACCTTTGGTTGAGAAAGCCAAGGAAATGGGGCTTTATACGATTTGCTTTGCTTGGGCAGACGGGGCGGAGTCAATTTTTCGTGCTGCCTTTGCAATCTTGGTGCTCCAGTTCTTCAAACGCTGAACCTCGTCCATTATAACCATATCGGTAGTAATGTGTCCGCTTATGGCTTTGGACAGTTCTGACTATTTTGTAAAGTATGAAAATCTCTCTTTTATTTTTAAGAATGGTTTTTCGTATATCCGGTAGCTAATTTTTGCAATTATTATTGTTATGATTAGAGACATTGGCATATCTATGCACATAACTTGCCATAGTTGTGTGTTTATGCCAAGCATTCTTGTAATATTTATTGTAATGAGTATTCCAATAAAGTGCAGACAATATAAGCCGTAGGTTATTATCCCTAAATTTGATATCAGTTTCAGATTTTTCATTTTGAATAATGAATTTTTTGCAAAGCATTGTTCAAGGATGATGAGCATAATTATGATAGCAATGAATTCTCTTTCGAATATTCTGATAGTGCTAATATACATAAGCAATTCTTTTCGAAATAAGAAAATTACAGCAAATATTATGTATATAATTACAATTTGATATTTCCTTAGGTTCTCAATAAGTGATTTGAATTTTGTTCTTTCATTTATGAGCCAGGCGCCCATTGCTCCGGTAGCGAGGTCTCCTATGCACGATAGTGTATGGTTTTCGAGCATCGCAGGGTTGTCTATGTATATGCCTCTAAATATCAAACTTCCCAAAATAATGGTTGTAAAGGCAATCCAATATTTGTTCTTCGGTAAAAAATATAGTATGATCGGCCAAACAAGATAAAATTGTTCTTCGATGGCAACACTCCAAAGTACGCCAAGTATAGATGCGTCAGGTAGTCCTTTGTTAATAAAGTCGAAATTGTTGGTAAATGTTACGTAATAAATCCAATTCGCAGTTTCGTTGGGTGTTTGGCCAAACATTGTTTTTAAAAACGGAAATATTACAAATCCAAAGAATACGCAAAAGTAAAATAGTGGCCATATTCTAAGAATTCGCCGCACCCAGAAATTTTTTATGTTAATTTGTCCGTTTTGGTCTTTTTCCTTTATAAGCAGGAAGGTTATTAAGAACCCGCTTATCACAAAAAAGAAATTCCAAGATTGCCATTTGCAAATAGGAATCTTTTTATAAATGTATATGTTGCGTCATTCTTTATATAGTCGAATTCGGTAAAGAAACTATGAAATAAGAAAACCGATAGAAAGCATAAAAATCTTAACCCGTCAAGATTTTCGAAGAATAGTTTATTCTTTTTCTGATGCGTGTTGCATGTTTCCATATACACATAAAATAAAATGCAAAGATACAATATTATTTCTGATATACGATTTCCAAATTCCGATTTACATTTATTTTGGCATGCAGTAGCGGTGCAATGATTTGTGCCGTTTGCAATTATGGAATTATTTTTAGAAAATTTTGCATATTGGAGGGAGATGATATATGGATAATTCGTCGCATAATATAGAGAAATAACTGGTTGTTGAAGGATTTTTGATGTTAATTTATGTTGTTATAAAATGCTTTGCTGTATTAATCGGTTTATTGTTAGTATGTTGTGTGGTTTTGTTTGCGAATAATTCATGCCTAAAAATAGATTGGATTTTATATCTGAATCTTCGTCTTCCAATTTTGGGCATATTATTATGTTTTCGTAACTTTGCATTTTGCATAATGCCGTAAAATTGAATGAACATTGGCGTTGAATATATTAAGCAGTTGTCTGCGCATACCGAGACGGATTCTGTGGAGTTTAAGCGTTCTACTGGTCAGTTGGAGCGAGGTATGGAAACCTTGTGCGCTTTTCTGAATGGCGATGGCGGGTATGTGCTATTTGGAATGGGAGATGACGGAACAATTATTGGTCAGCAGGTTGCCGATTCTACAAAAAGACAGATTGCCGAATGTATCAGGCAGTTTGAGCCATTCCCTTTGGTTGATGTTGACTATGTCACGCTTGAAAATGGACTTTCCGTTATAGTGCTATCCGTAGTGAATAACAGGGAGAAACCATACATTTATAAAGGTCGTCCATATACGCGTGTAGAATCTACGACAGTTGCTATGTCGCAGCATCAGTACGAGACTATGTTGTCGTATCGTAATCAGCCTTTGGGAAGATGGGAGACTCAGTTGAATGCAAACCTTAAAGTTTCTGATCTGGATGAGGAAGAAATTTTGCGTACGGTGCGTGTCGGTGTTGAAAAAGGTCGTTTGCCAGAGGTCGCATATACTAATAATATAGAGGATGCTTTGTGCCGTATGAATCTGATGCGTGATGGGCAGTTGACAAACGCTGCTTTTGTCTTGTACGCGAATGGCGCAAATATCGATTATCCACAATGTCTGTTGCGAATGGCAAGGTTTGCAGGTACGACAAAGGAGGTTTTTATTGATGAGCGTCGCGTTGAAGGCAATGCCTTTAGGATGTTGGACGAAGCTATGCAGTTTTGTTTCAAGCATTTGTCGTTGTCGGGCGAGGTGAAAGGACTGATACGCGAGGAGCGATTGTCTGTCCCCTATAAGGCGTTGCGAGAAGCTGTCGTTAATGCATTGTGCCATCGCGAATATCAAACGATTGGAGGTTCTGTTGGGTTGGCAATATTTGACAATCGTGTGGAGGTGAGTAACATAGGACATATCCCCGACAGATTGGATGCGTCAAATCCGCATGAAATGACATTGTCTATTCCATATAATCCGCTGATAGCAAAAGGCTTTTATTATAGACAACTGTTTGAGAACTGGGGCAGGGGCATTCGCTTGATGGTTGACGAGTGCAAAGACGCTGGTCTTGAAGCGCCTGTATTTATGTCATCTGAATATCAGGTGACTGCAATTTTCTATCGGAATGATTATAGTGAAGATAAATCTAAATTGTCAAATAATCTGTCTGTGAAAGACACTGCAAATTATGGAACAACTGAGGATGATAAAATAAATGATAAATTGTCAGATAAATTGTCAGATAAATTGTCAGATAAATTGTCAGATAAATTGTCAGATAAATTGTCAGATAAATTGTCAGATAAATTAATTTCTTTTATAGAGAACAATAGCAAGGCTACATTGGAAGAAATGGCTATGTATATGGGCGTGTCTGTAAGAGTTATCAGGTATCGTTTAAAGAAAATGATAGATTCTGGTAAAGTTATCCGTGTTGGTGCTCGTAAAAATGGCTATTGGAAAGTGAATATATGATGAAGAAACTCTTGATTTTGGCATACGATTTTCCACCTTATGTCTCAGTAGGTGGACTTAGGCCATACGCGTGGTACAGGTATTTGAAGGAATACGGCGTAGAACCCATAGTTGTTACGCGGCAGTGGGGAAACAAGTATGGTAACGAACTAGACTATATAGCACCTGGCGAAAGCAATGAAACTATCGTTGAGACAACAGAGTACGGCACAATAATACGCACACCATACAAGCCTAATCTCGCCAACCGCATAATGCTGAAATATGGTCGTAATAAATTTGCCATGATACGCAAAATGGTTACGGCTTGGTACGAGTTTATGCAGTTCCTTTTCTTCGTTGGTCCAAAGTCTGGATTGTATCGTGGAGCAAAAGAGTATTTGAAACAGAATAAGGTTGATGCTATAATCGCAACAGGGGAACCGTTTGTATTGTTCAAATATGCGTCGGCGTTAAGCAAGAAATATGGCATTCCGTGGGTGGCTGACTATAGGGATCCGTGGAGCCAGAGTGTAAAAAGAAGTTCTAATTTCTTTTCAAGAAAACTGAATGCATATTATGAACAAAGGACAACTTCTACTGCTCTTTGTTTAACAACAGTATCAGACTTCTTTAAGAGGAAAATACAAATATCAGCAGCTCCTAATAGCAGAGTGGAAATAATAACAAACGGTTATAATCCAGATTCAATAAATGCTAGCAAATCTACAAAACAAAAAAGCGACAAGTTAAGGTTCGCCTATGTGGGGACAGTTTACAGGTGGCATCCTATACAAGGTTTACTTGATGGTTTTAAGAATTTTGTCTTATCAAATCCAAATTCTAATATTGAATTGAATTTTTATGGCATCAACAATAGTGCGGAACTTATTGAAACAATAAAAGATAAATATATTGAACTTGAACCGTTTATAAATATAACTCCTATGATGCCTAACAATGAGTTAATTGTTAATCTAAGACAATGTAATGCTATGTTGTTGTTTAATTATTATTCATCGATAGGAACTAAGATTTATGATTATTTGGCTATACAAAGATTGGTGCTCTTATGTTTTACGGAAGATGAAGCATCATATCAGATGAAAGAAAAAATGACTAGTCATCATGATGTTGTAGGTATGTCGAATCATGTTCAAGAAGATTTATTGAAGGAAACAAATGCGGGAATTTCTGTGAAGAATAGTGAACATCTTGAAAATGTCATAGCGAATCTTTATGCGGAATTTAAAGCAAAAGGCTATATTGAGTGTAATTCACACGGATATGAGCAATATTCAAGAAGTTACCAGACTGGTAAACTTGCAAAAATAATTTTTGGCAGTAATGAAGAAAAACGGTAATAAAAATAAGGTAGTTGTCCTAGGCGGTGGAATAAATGCTATGGGGATAGTCAGAAGTTTCGAGAAAACTGATATTCCTGTGATTGTGTTTAGTTGGTATAAGGATAGTGCGATGGTGTCTCGGTTTTGCAAATCTGGGATATGTCCTAATCCTATGGACAAACAGTCTCTTATAGAATTCCTTATTGATTTTGGAAAGAAGCAAAGTTGCAAATCAATTTTGTTCGCGACATCAGATTTATTTTTGATGCCAGTTGTGGAATATAAGGAAAAATTGTCGGAGTTTTACCATATTCCTGTTTGTGACTGGAATATACTTTCAAAGTTAATTGAAAAGGAATACTTGTATAAATTTGTCAGCGAACTCGGAATTCCATGTCCGAAAACAATAAATGTTTATAATGTAGAGGATTTTGAAGTCGTAAAGCGAGAACTTGCTTTGCCATTGATAATAAAGCCGTCTGTAAATATTAATTTTTCTCGATTGTTGGGAAGTAAGGCATTCATAATTAAGAGCGAAGAAGAACTTGATGATATAATCTCAAGAATATCAGAAGCAAATCTATGTTCCGAAAAAATAATAGTTCAGGAGTATATTCCTGGTGAGCCAACAGAATTATATACAATTACAAGTTATGCCAATAAGGAATATGAAATAACTGGATATTCAATAGGTCACAAAATCAGACAATTCCCGCCACAGACCGGCACAATCGTGTCGGGGCATGTGGTGCATGTGGAGGAAATATTGGAACATGCCGAGAAGTTTATAAAGGCGACTAAGTTCTACGGCATTTCCAATATAGAATTTAAGAAAGATTCCCGTGATGGTTCTTACAAATTGATGGAGATAAATCCGAGAACAGGATTGTGGAATCTGTCTGTTTTGGAATCTGGCGTAAATTTGCCTATGCAAGCATATAATGATGTGCTCGGTATTCCATTTGAAAAGTCTTTCAATAAGAAGGACGAACTAATATGGTATATATGGCTTGTTGATTTGTTTTATGCAGTATGGGGTAACAAGAAGAAAGGTTTTCCCGAATATGCAATATCTTACAGTGAATGGAGAAAGAGTGTCAGGAAAAATGGCGTAAGACGTGTTGATGCATTATTCAAATGGTACGACCCGTTACCGTTCTTTAGGGGATTGATTTTAAAATATAGGTAGTAATGGCTAAATTAAGAGTATTCTGCTTCCATCGTATATCGGACGAATTTTCTCCGGCGTATCCGCCTATCCCAGTAAAAGTGTTTGATAAGATATGCAGGTATATATCTCGTAAGTATATGGCAATATCAATTGAAGATTTGCCTTCGTTGAATAATTCCAGAAGGAAACCATACGCATTGGTAACTTTTGATGATGCTTATTACGACTTTTATGAATGTGCAATTCCTGTTCTTGACAAATATAAAATTCCTTCATTACAGCATATAGTATCGGATTCAGCTCAGTCGGGGAATACATTTTGGACTCAGGACTTAAATAAAATTGTAGAAGCATATTATCTCAGGAAAAAAGATTTGGAAGTTCCGAATTATGGGATATTCAAAATGAATAGTACAAAGGATGTTGAGCAAACTGCACTTAAGGTATATCTTAATCTTTTACATAATGCCGATAGGTCTAATATATTATCTGAGATTTCACAAGGCATTGATAATGAGTATGAACATACACGAATGCTAACTTGGACTGACTTGAACAAAATTTCAAAATATAATGTTTCGTTTGGCTCTCATACGCACACGCACGCAACACTTAATGATTTGCTCGATGATTCTGTGTATGAAGAATTGTCCGTGTCAAGGAAAATGATTATGGAAAATGTACAAGGCACGGAATGTTTGTCCTTGGCATTTCCTAATGGACAATATAATGGGCGAGTGGTTGATATTGCAAAACAATGCGGATATAAATATTTGTTCAGTACCGAAAGTATGTCGGTGGAAATTGTAAATTTGCAAAATGTTTTACCAAGATTCAGCATATATAATAGGGAATGGTGGAAAAACAATATTAAGTTACGATTGATGAATTATAAATAAAATGAGAATAAGCATAATAGGTGCAGGCAATGGTGGTCAGGCAATGGCTGGGCACTTTAGTATTCTTGGTCATGAAGTGTGTCTTTTCGATAGAAATCAGAAGAAAGTAGATGCATTAAATAATCAAGGTTATATAGAACTGTTAGGAGAAGTTAAGGGGCTTGCACGGCTTAGTTTGGTTACATCCGACATTGGTAAGGCAATTGGATTTTCTAATTTGATAATGATAACGGTAACGGCCGATGCACACAAGTCGGTTGCCGAGATGATTGCTCCTTATGTAGAGGACGGACAAATATTTGTTCTTAATCCTGGCAGGACGTTGGGGGCAATGGAATTTTCAAATTGTATTCGCTCGCATACGGACAAGAAAGTTTATGTTGCAGAATGTCAGACTCTTATATATGCTTGCCGTAAATTAGCAGAAGGATGTGTAAATATTATTGGTGTAAAAAGCCATGTTTTAATGTCTGCCTTTCCGTCTCGTGATACTGAATTGGTTGCAAATGAGATGAATAAGGTATATCCTTGCTTTGATGCTGTAGAAAATTCGTTGGTAACTGGCTTGGAGAATTTTGGCGCTATATTGCATCCGACTATAATTTTATTTAATGCCGCAACAATCGAGCGAGGACAATCTTTTTTCTTTTACAATGATATTACACCGCATATAGCGTATTTCCTTGAACAAGTAGATAATGAAAGGCTTTTGCTTGGCGAAGAATTCGGATTAAGTCTTCATTCTATAGAAGATTGGATTTCGTTTGCATATAAGGATATAAATGGAACGACCTTGTGCGAAAAGATAAAGAATAACAAGGCATATTACAAGATAATGTCTCCTGATAAGTTGGAGTGCAGAATGCTTACTGAGGATATTCCTACTGGTATTTTGCCTATGGTGGAGTTGGGAAAACTGTGCAATCTGGATTTGCCATTGCTGAATTCATTGTTGGTTATGTCTCAGACACTTTTGGCTCGGGATTTTTCAATAAATGGCAGGACATTGCAAAATGTTGGAATATGTAATATGAATAAAAGTGATTTTGTAAATAGTTTGTGATGTTGGGCAGAGACGAAATATTTGGGTTGGTTCATCCGTATAATGATGTACATACTCTGGGTACTTATAATGCCGGCAAGATATTGCAGGATTGCGGGTATAAGGTTTTTTATGCAGATGAATTGGTGTCAAGGGCAATAGAGGAAATCAATAGGAACGACAATGTGCAAGTCCTTGTAAAATGGATAAAGGAAAATAAAATTACGAGGTTGGGTTTTAGTTATCGATTGGACCCGAATGATGCTCAATTGTATTTTGGTAGAACATACCATCTGCTAAAAGAAAAGAAGTGCTTTGACTTTCAAGATGGACCGTTGCGACAAATATATTTTGCTGGGTTGCCACAATCGTGCGAACTTATCAGACAAGAGTATGGAGGTGACATATTAACATTCTGGGGGGATGAAACAAGATTGGAGACTCTAAGGAAATTGGGTGTGCCTGATTATCTTATTTCAAGTTCGGTGTTGTGTTCGTCAAAATATGATGATGACAGATTCGCTTTTGCTTCGGATTTATTAAAGAAAGGTGACTATAAGTTTCAGAAACCAATATATCGTGGAACATATCCAAATTTTGGTACAATAAATGACACCGTCGCCGAGCGAATTGTAAATAATAGGAAATATACAAATCTGCCGTTAATTAGAGTACATGCAGGCCCATATAATCCTAATTACAATGAAGCGAAAAAAGAGTTCTTGTCGTGGCTCAAAACATTGGCAGAAACAAAGTTCTTGGACATTATTTCGATAGGAACTTCTCAACTTACTCAGTCTAATTTTGGAGAAGAATGGGGCGAAAAACACAACGGGGGAGGAGTTCCGCTTAATTCTGAAGCCGATTACTATGAAGTCTGGAAAGCAGCCCGACCAATGCTAGTACGCACATACGCAGGGACGAAAGATATTCGGCAATTGGCTGAGATGTACGAGAGAACAATAAATATTTCGTGGCATGCATTGTCGTTTTGGTGGTTTAATGAACTTGATGGCAGGGGCGCTTATAGTGTTAAGGATAATCTTAAGCAGCATTTTGATACAGTTAAATATATAGCGCAAACATCCAAACCATTAGAGGCGAATGTGCCACATCATTTTGCTTTTAGGGGAGGAGATGACTATACATATATTTTGTCTGGGTATTTGGCCGCCAAGGCAGCAAAGAAGATGGGAATTCACTATTTTGTAGTTCAAACTATGTTAAATACGCCAAAATATACTTGGGGCGTACAAGATTTGGCCAAGGCAAGGACATTGATAAAACTTGTCAGGGAATTGGAGAGTGAAAATTTTGTGGTATATCTTCAGCCTAGAGCTGGCCTAGACTATTTTTCACCAGACTTGGAGAAGGCAAAAATACAGTTGGCATCTGTAACGGCTATGATGGATGACATAGAACCAGAGAATCCAAATAGTCCTGATATTGTTCATGTAGTATCATATTGTGAGGCTGTTAAATTAGCAACTCCAGAATTCATAAACGAAAGTATTCAGATTGCATTTTCATCGTTGGAAGCCTACAGGGAATGTAAGCGTCGTAATGGATTTGATATGTCTTTTGAAGAAGATGTACAAAGGCGTTGTGATGTTATGTATTCCAAGATAAAGAATATTGTCGGTATGTTGGAACGGAACATAACTGATTTGTATTCACCAGCAGGTTTTTATGAGATTTTTAAATTGGGAATATTAACTGCTCCGTATTTGTGGAATTGTAGGGAAGAATATGTTGATGTGGTGAAATGGAATACTGATTTTGTTGATGGTGGAGTTTCTGTCGTCGATGAAAATGGTAATGTCATTGATCCTGTTGAGAGGATTGAAGGAATATTGGAAAAAAGAGAAGCGCTAATGCTTGAAACGAATTGTTGTAGTATATGAATTGTTGCTGCAATATCCAATGATTTTAATTCTCAGTTTTACCCATCCTCTCCAAAAACATTAGACCGACACGAAGTTCATTGTAAGTGAACTTGCCATCGGCATCGGTGTAAAGTTGAGTTATGTTTTCATACGAGCCATGGGCTTCAAGGTAGTTCATGATTTCGGTAAATCTTTCCTTGCCGACAAGCTCCTCGGGTTGAATCTCGCCAGTGGAAATAAACCTAAGCAGATGGGAATAAATCGTAGATGCGACAAGCGAACGTTCCTTGGCAATTTCATCCACCGTCATTCCCTGCCGGAACATTTCCAATGATTTCTTGTACGTGTCAACTTTGGGTGTCTTCTCTTTCTTTTCTTTTTTCTTCTTAACTGGCTCTGCATCTGTAACTTCTTGAAGTTCTGGCAATGCAGATTCATCCTTAATATCATTGGTGCGGCAGTAGTCGTTGATTATGTTCAGAATCTCGTTGCCGTAGGCTGCAACCTTTTTTGCACCAATACCTTTTATCTTGCTCAGCGACTTTGCGTTACGTGGTAACTTTTCTACTATGTCAACAAGCGACTTCTGCGGAAGGACATAGTAAACAGGCATATTAAACTCATCGGCAACCGACTTTCGCCAAGCATTAAGCGAGGCAAACAGCTCCTTGCGTGTGCCAGGTATCGAATATGTTTTCTCCTGCTTGCGACTGAATGTTGGGCGGAACTTGTCTTCGGTGTCGGAAATGATACGAAGGTACATCTCGGTTGAAAAGCCATCAATGGTCTTTTCAAGGACATTGCGCTTGCGGTTGTATTCAAGCTCCAAAGCATCCAAAGTCGACTTCATTTCTTCGTCAACTTCCTTGTTGTCGGATTCAAAAAGCATCTGCGAAAAAGGTTCGCCAATGGTTTCGCCTAGCTTGGCAAAGAAATATTCCGATGCCTTTGAAATCCTCTGCTGCAAATATTCATCGTCCTTCAGTTGTACATCTGGCGATGCTGAAAATAATTTCCACAACTGCACTACAAATTTCTTGTTCACATCGAAAACCTGCGAGTCGAACTGCTGCACGACATCAAGAATCTTTTGCGAATACTCGGGATTGAACTTGTTGAAATTTGTCATATACACTTTGCGAACATCCGTAAGTTGCTTTTGCAATAGGCTAAAATCGAAGATTTTGAGCAAAATATCGCGTTGGAATGAAACCACATACGAGTTTAATTGTTTTTCATCTGGCTGGTTCTGTCTGGCATTGTCGCAGAAAGTTATAACATCGGTGTCGGACTTAATTAAGTGTGGCGAAATGGCAGTTTTCAGCGTCAGCCCGTCCAGGGAACGGCATCGGCTCAGTGCTACATACACCTGTCCGAAGGCGAACGCGGCATGCACATCAATGATTGCCTTGTCGAATGTAAGTCCTTGACTTTTATGTACCGTTATTGCCCATGCCAGCCTCAACGGATATTGTTCAAACTCACCAATTACATTTTGCTCGATCTCGTTTGTTTCGCTGTTGACCGAGTATTGCACATTTTCCCACAGTTCCCGCCTGACATCTATCGGAGCATAGTCGCCTTTGCAAAGCACCTCGATTTTCTCTCCATCTATTTCGGTTATCTTTCCAATTTTTCCGTTGTAGAAAAGTTTTGCAGGCGAAGAGTCGTTCTTTATGAACATTACCTGCGCACCAACTTTCAGTGTGAGTGTTTCATCGGTCGGGTACATGTAGGGCGGAAAGTTGTCCCTAATGTCGGCCGTAAACTGATATTCTTCTCCTTCCAATGCGTCTAATTTAGAGCCGTTTATCGCGCTTGCATCGTTGTTGTGGGTTGTCAGGCGGATGCTGTCATCGTCATCGGCATCCGAAACTCTGCTATTCAGAACAGCAAGCGATTCGCGAGTAAGTGTGTTTGTCCGTATTTCGTTGAGAATGGAAACAAAGACCTCGTCTCGCTGTCTGAAAATGTGCGTAAGTTCTACGGTAACATAATCAACTTTCTTCAGGGCATTGCTATCGAAAAAATATGGCGAGCGATAAAATTTGCTGATGATTTTCCATTCTTCCTCCTTCACAACAGGTGTGAGCTGGTACAGGTCGCCAATCATCAATAGTTGTACTCCTCCAAACGGCAATGATGAGCGGCGGTAATGCCTGAGCACGCTGTCGATAGCATCGAGCAAGTCGGAACGTACCATGCTGATTTCGTCAATAACAAGCAGGTCGAGCGAACGCAATACCTTTATCTTGTTTCCGCTAAGACGGTATTGTTCGCGGATTGGGTTTCCTTCGCTGTCCTTGCTGACAAATGCAAGGTCGGCATCTTCTGGGATAAATGGTGTGAACGGAAGTTGGAACATCGAATGTATTGTAACGCCGCCAGCATTCAAGGCGGCGACACCTGTTGGAGCTACTACCACCATGCGTTTACGAGTCATGCTTGGCAGGCTTTTCAGGAACGTTGTCTTGCCAGTGCCAGCCTTGCCGGTGAGAAACACCGATTTGCCAGTAAACTTTATCAGGTCGTAGGCTAACTTTATGTTTTTGTCAATGGCTTCCATTTGTTCCGAATATTGATGGCAAAAGTAATGCTTTCTGCAGAAATCAAGTAAATCTATTTGTGTGTTTTGATAATTTTGCCTGATGTGATTTCGTTTGGGCTTCGCTGTTTTATTATGATGATTAATAGAATCAAAATCGTAATTCTAAACAAAAAGTCTTTGCCAATTCTTCCAAATGTCTTATTTTTGCCATGTATAATACATGTTGCACAGAAAAATATGGAAATGCAAAAAAATATTGTGCCAGTACTTGAATATCAGTCTGATGTCCGTTCAAAATCTATAGAAAAGGAGGAAAACGGAAACATGACAGTCGATGAGTACATTGCTCTTGTACGGAAAGCATTGGATAAGCGCTATGAAAATTTATAGGGTTGAAGTAGCTCCATCTGCAATAGTTGATGTAAATGAGCTTGCAAATTTCCTTTTTGAAAATATGTCACGGGAAGCCGCGTCGTTATCTTGATATGATAGGTCAAGAAATGGAATCTTTATCAATATTTGCAAATTGCGTAAATGAAAGTCAATTGCTTGCAATAAAAGAAATACATCCTCATGCAAGGCGCATGATATCGCATAATCATAAATGGAACTATGTATTTCACATAGAAAAAGATACTGTTGTAATTGACAGACTGTTAAAATCAAAACTTATAACCCAATAGACAGCAGGCAAGCCTTTTCTATCACATAAATCAATCATTCTAAAATCGTAATTCGTAAATATTTTTTACTTTTGCGCCATAATATATAATAAGGTGTTGCTGTCGCTAATACATATCACAGTCATTGATGTAATAGACATTCTAATTGTCGCCTTCCTGTTGTACAAACTCTACCAGTTGATTAAGGGAACGGCCGCAATGAAGATTTTCTTCGGCATCGCAATAATATATTTTGTGTGGTTGCTTGTGAAGGCTCTAAAAATGGAGCTTCTGGAATCCATTATGGGACAGGTGATTGGTGTCGGTGTAATAGTTCTGATTATTGTTTTCCAGCAGGAAGTCAGGCAGTTCCTGCTTATGCTTGGCGACAGATACCTGAAGCGCGGCGCATTGATTGGTAAGGTGAAACTTATTAACGATTTCTCGCACGATGGAGTCGAAAGCATTGTTCAAGCAAGCGTAGAAATGGCCGAAACAAAGACTGGAGCGCTTATAGTAATCGCACGCGAAACATCGCTTCAGACAATAATACAAACTGGAGAAAAATTGAATGCCGACATTAATACTCAGTTAATCAAGGCAATATTCTATAAGAATGCACCACTCCATGACGGAGCAATGGTAATAGAGAAAAACAAGATAGTAGCGGCAAAATGTATTCTTCCTGTTTCGCAGAATCCAAATCTTCCAAACGAATATGGTTTGCGTCATCGCTCTGGTTTGGGAATGTCAGAAAATTCCAATGCTTTGGTTATCATCGTATCCGAGCAGTCTGGCAATATCTCGGTTGCACAAAATGGAAAAATCCACAAGGTATCGGATGGCGAGCATTTGAGAAAAACCATTGTGGCATATTTGCGTAGGAAGAATGAAAACAGCAAAGCTTCCAAGCAAAAAGCCAGTACCGAGTCGGAATTAGAAGTACAAGAATCGCAAACGCTATAAGTTAAAATCTAGCCTCATCAGCATTAACAAAACTTTAACCACAGAAAAAGTTTTCACACGAAAAAGTTTTCTAATTTCGCGGCATCTTTAATTGCACATTTATGATTGAAAAAGAAACCATACTCGAAGAGGTTGCGAAGATGTTTAACTCCAATGGTATCAAGCCAGTAACGATGGATAACATCTCAATGGACCTTAAGATTTCCAAGCGCACGCTCTACGAGATTTTCAAGGACAAGGACGATCTTGTGATGCAAGTGATGCAGTATGAGCTCAAAAAGGCTGATGAAAAAATCAAAAAGATAATCGCCGAAAGCGATAATGTGCTGGACGCAATTTTTAGCATAGCCGAAGAGAAAGTCCAGACCAATGCAAAATCGAAGACAAATCCCAAAACTCTTGAGGATTTAATAAAGTATCACCCGACTATATATTCAAACGCATACAAGAAAATAAGAGAGGAAACATATACCACAATATTCAAGCTTGTTGAGCGTGGCAAAATCGAAAACTACTTTAAGAAAGAAATCGACACGGATATTTTGATTTTTACATTGCAGAAACTCGTAAGCATATACGAAAACGAGCAGGATTTTGTAAAGAGCAAGCCTCCGGTAGCTTTCCATCACACAATTACAATCCCTATCTTACTGGGAATATCCACTCCACAGGGACAAGAAATAATTAACGAAAAAGTAAAGAAAATTATAAAAAGTAAAGGCAACAAATGAAAACGAAGGCGTTTTTTATAACCGTGGCAATTCTGCTGATAACGGTTGCACATTCATTTTCACAGGACGACGGAGGTTCGTTATCAATATCCCTGAAAGCGGCACAGGACTATGCTGTTGAGCACAACAAGACATTGAAGAATTCAAGTCTTGAGATTCAGAAGGCTGAAGCTGCCAAATGGGGAGCAATCGCATCAATGCTTCCGCAGGTAAGCGCAAGCCTCGGATACTCAAACTATTGCGGATACGAAATGAATCTCGGTCCAATGTCGATGTCGATGCCAGCAACTGGAACTCTCGGAATCACAGCATCGATGGCTCTTTCCGGACAGCAGATTATAGGTGTCCAACTTGCAGAAATGTCGAAGGATCTTTCCGATCTTACAAAAAAGCAGTCCGAAGATGAAATAAGGTATCAGGTCGCAAAGGTTTACATGTCGATTCTGGTGATGCAGAACACAACCGAATTGCTAGAGCGCAGTCTCGAAAACCTTGAATCGCTGCACGAAACAACCCAAAATGCGGTTGATGTTGGTGCTGCCGAACAGACCGATGCCGACAAGCTGATGGTTCAGGTATTGTCGCTCCGCACAAGCATAAGTTCTACCAACAGGTCGCTCGAAATGCTTGAAAACTCAATGCGCTTGCAATTAGGTTGCGGAGTAAACACAAAACTTGTTCTCACACAGACAGTTGACGATATTTTGAAGCCAGAAGCAATTCTCGCTTTGCAGAACGAAACATTCAACATCGAAAACAACTACGACTATCAGTTGCTACAAAAGAATTCCGAACTTTTGAAAAAGCAAATAGACCTCAAGATTATGGGCTATGTTCCTACATTGAGCGCATATTACCAGTATTCAGGCAGAACTTACTTCGGAAAGAAGGAAGGTTTCAACATGACACCACCTAACCTTATCGGCTTGACATTAAATGTTCCGATTTGGAGCAGCGGAAAGACTTGGTCGGATGTTAAGCAGGCTAAGATTACTTACGAGGAGTTTCAGAATACCATCGAGAATACTCGCGATGCCTTGCTAGTTCAGGAACGCCAGCTAAGGTACAATGTTGCATCGAATTACGAAACATATGAGGCGCAGAAACTTAACCTCGAAGTTACCGAGCGTGTTTTCACCAACGTGTCAAACAAGTTTGAACACGGAATGGCATCGAGCTTGGAACTCACAACCGCAAGCAGCGACATCATTTCGGCACAGAGCAACTACATTTCGGCCGTGCTGAACCTCGTGAACGCACAGATAGAATTTGAACAACTGTTGAATAGAAAATAAGTCAAAACAATGAATATAAAGAATTTGATAGGTGTTGCCTTAATCGCAGCAATGATGCTGACGGCAACTGGATGCAAAGAGAAGAAAGAAGAGACAAATGTTGCCAATGTTCAGGAAGAAAAGACGGAATTGGTTTCGGTACAGACACTTGCAAAGGAGACTATCTCCAAGAGCATAAGCATTTCGGCAGTGTTGCAACCATACGAGACTATGAACATTTCGCCGTCGGTAACAGGTATCATAAAGAAGATAAATGTTGATGTGGCATCGCGTGTCAGCAAAGGTCAGACACTTGTGCAGATGGACGAAACGCAGTTGAAAACCACTCGTTTGCAGTTTGCCAACCTCGAAAAGGAACTTGGTCGTGTAGAAGCCTTGCTAAAGAGCGGAAGCGTATCGCAGCAGACCTACGACCAGACCAAAGTGCAGTACGACCTTACAAAGGAGAACCTTGAATTTCTCGAAAAGAACACTTATGTAAAGGCAGATTTTTCGGGTGTAATTTCGGCAAAGAACTTCGAGTCGGGCGAACTGTACAGCGGAATGCCAATACTTACATTGATACAGATTAACACGCTGAAGGCAATAGTAAACATTCCCGAAGCCTACTTCCCAATGATAAAGACCGGAACAAAAGTTCAACTCAGTTCCGACATCTACAAGGGACGCACTTTCGAAGGAACAATCGAAATCATCTACCCGACAATTGACCCCAATACCCATACTTTCCAGGCAAAGGTTAGAATTCCGAACGCAAAGGAAGAACTTCGCCCAGGTATGTACATGAGCGTAAACATCGACCTCAACAACATCGAAGCAATAATCGTTCCATATCAGTCGGTACTGAAACTGCAAGGTGCAAACGAAAGGTATGTGTTCATCAACAACGACGGCTATGCAAAGCGCATTGTTGTTGAAATGGGCAAGCGTTTCGACGACAAGATTGAAATCATATCAGACGAACTTAAGGAAGGCGACGAACTTGTTGTTGTCGGTCAGGCAAAACTCGTCGATGGCGTAAAACTTAACATTTCCAAATAAAGCAGAAAGGACAAGACGATGAGTATCTACAAAACCGCAATACAAAAACCTATCACTACGGGACTTATCTTTGTCGCCGTAATTGTGATGGGTTTGTTCTCGCTGTCGCGACTGCCAATCGACCAGTTCCCCGAAATCGACCCGCCGTATGTTACCATTATGACAACATATCCGGGTGCAAACGCCAGCGAAATCGAAACCAACATAAGCAAGATTCTCGAAAATGCACTTAACTCCGTCGATGGACTTAAAAACTTGTTTTCCACCTCGAAGGATAACCTTTCCATTGTAACGCTCGAATTTGAGTGGGGAGTCAACATCGACGATGTGATGAACGACATCCGCTCCTATGTCGATTTGGTTTACGACAACCTGCCCGACGGTGTAAGCCGACCAATGATTATCAAGTTGAACTCGAGCGCAATGCCAATCATGCAACTCGGATTCACTGCCGAGGAAAGTTATGCCGGCTTGGACAAAATATTGGAGGACAATGTAGTAAATACGCTGAACCGCATCGACGGAATCGGTAACATTTCGCTTTCGGGAGCCCCCGACCGTTATGTGTATGTTGACCTTGACCCCAACCAGCTCGACGCCTACAACCTTTCGGTTGAAGTAGTCGGAAATGCCATTGCAGGCAACAACCTCAACCTTGCTTCAGGAACCGTGAAGATGGGAAAGGAACAGTACCAGCTCCGCGTTGAAAGTGAATACATTGAAAGTTCCGAAATCAACAACATAGTTGTAACAACCACCCCCGACGGCAAGCAGGTTTTCGTCCGCGACCTTGCAACAGTGCGCGATACCATCAAGGACCTGTCGCTCGACGAAAGAATAAGCATCCTCGAAGACGGTCAGGAAGTTCTCGGAAAGGAAGGCGTTCGTCTGCAGATAAGTAAGCAGACCGGCGCAAACACCGTGGAAATATGTAGGAAGGTGAACGCCGAAATGGAGAAAATCATGAAAATCCTTCCTCCAGACATCAAATGTACCGTAATCCGCGATGGTTCAATAGAAATCAAGAATGCAATCTTCGGTCTTGCCGACTCAATATTCTACGCTTTGCTGTTCGTGGTACTCGTTGTGCTAGTATTCCTCGGCAACTGGCGTTCAACATTGATTATCAGCTTGACAATTCCTATTTCGCTTATCGTATCATTCATCTACCTGCTCATGGCCGACAGCTCGCTCAACATAGTCTCGCTTGCTTCGCTTACCATTGCAATCGGTATGGTGGTGGACGATGCTATCGTTGTACTTGAAAACATTACCAAGCACATCGAACGAGGCTCCAGCCCGCGCGAGGCAGCAATTTACGCGACCAACGAGGTATGGGTTTCGGTTATCGCAACCACCCTTGTTATCGTTGCCGTGTTCGTCCCGCTGACAATGCTTACCGGTATGGCTGGTATCATGTTCAAGGAACTCGGATGGATTGTTACAATAGTAGTCTGCACCTCAACGGCAACAGCTATCACGCTTATCCCGATGCTTTGTTCAAAGATGTTGAAGGCCAACAAGTTCTTCGTCAACAAGGAGGAAGAAAAGGAATATCTTGCAAAGCAGAAGAAGAAAATTTTCTCTCACAAGAATACTATCGGCAAGCTGTTCGACAAGATTGACCTCTGGTATTCTAAACTGCTCCGCGTATGCCTCGACCACAAGCTTATAACTATGCTCATTGCTCTTGCAATATTCGTAGTTTCGCTGATTCCGTTTACCAACGGCACAATCGGAACCGACTTCATGCAGCAGCAGGATAACGGCAATATGTCTATCAAGATTGAACTCCAGCGTGGTACCAGAATCGAGGAAACCCTGAAGACTGCCCGTAGAATAGAGTGCCGCATTCACGAACTTATCCCCGAAACAAAGGTTATCTCTACCTCGGCAGGTTCGAACGACGAATCAAGTATTTCGGCATTGTTCTCGGGAACAACCAACAACAAGATCAACATGACCGTCAGAACATCGAAGAAGTACGAGCGTAAGCGCACAATCTTCGAAATGGCCGAAATTATCCGTGAAGAACTGAAGAGTTACCCCGAAATCATCAACTACTCGGTTTCGACAAGCAGCGGCGGCGGTGGCGGTATGGGCAACAACAATGTTTCGGTTGAAATCTACGGATACGACTTCGACGAAACCAATATCCTTGCCAACGAGTTGAAACACAAGTTCAAGGAATTGCCGTCGGCACGCGACGTGACCATCAGCCGTGAGGAAGACCGTGCTGAACTTCAGATAGTTTTCGACAAGGAAAAGCTTGCACGCCACGGACTTAGCACCTCACAAGCTGCAATGTATGTACGCTACCGTGTAAACGGAATGACTGCCGGATTCCTAAAGGAAGACGGCGAGGAATACGACATTGTAGTAAGGCTAAAGGAGGAATTCCGCAATAGTCTTACCGACATCGAAGAACTTACCATCATGAGCCCGAGAGGTGAAAAGATAAAGTTGAGCGAACTTGCCGAAATAAGCGAATACTGGTGTCCTCCAAACATCGAGCGCAAGAACCGCCAGCGTTACCTTACCGTTAGCGTAACACCTTACAACGCTTCGTTGGGCGACCTCGCAAAGGATGTTCAGGGAGTTATCGACCAGACAAATATTCCGCTCGGCATCTCAACACGACTTGGCGGTTCGTACGAAACCCAGCAGGATACCTTCAAGGATATGGTTACCCTGGCACTGCTCATCATGATGTTGGTTTACATTGTTATGGCATCGCAGTTCGAATCATTCTCCAAGCCGTTCATCATAATGATGTCAATCCCGTTCGCAATTACCGGTACTATCCTCGCATTGCTTATTACGGGTACAACTCTCGATATGATGGGCGCATTGGGCTTGATACTTCTTATTGGTATCGTTGTCAAGAACGGTATCGTGCTTGTCGATTACATCAACCTTATGCGCGACCGTGGCTACGAACTTAAGGAAGCAATTGCACTTTCGGGACAGTCGCGTCTGCGTCCAGTGCTTATGACGGCGTTCACCACAATCCTCGGTATGGTGCCAATGGCAATGAGTACCAGCGAAGGCTCCGAATTGTGGCACGGCATGGGTGTTGTAGTAATCGGCGGTCTTACCGTATCGACCTTCGTAACCTTGATTGTCGTTCCAGTGCTTTACGCAATCTTCTCGCGCAAGGGCGAACGCGACGACCAGGCTAAGCTCCGCAAGACATTCGTATTCATGGACATAAACAATGCCGACTACGAATACCTTGACAAGGAAGAAGAAAACATGGAGGTTGTAATTAATCAGAATGAAGAACCTAAAAACGATTAGCAATGAAATCAGTATTCATAGTATATAACCAAGCAAACACCGAGCGTGTTGAATATATTCTTGATGCGCTGAACATCAGAGGTTTCACATATTGGGAGAATGTGCAGGGACGAGGCACAAAGATAGGCGAGCCCCGCCGTGGCACTCACACCTGGCCGGAAATGAATTCAGCCATTATGACCGTTGTCCCCGACGAGAAAGTTCCCGAACTTCTCGAAACAGTCAAGAAACTCGACAACAGAAATCGTGAAGTCGGTGTAAAGGCTTTCGTGTGGAACATCGAACAGATGATTTAGGCAAGGGAAAACAGATTTATATTGAAAAGCGGAGGCAAATCATTTGTCTCCGCTTTGTTATTGCTAAAAAAAGGGAGTTTGTTGCTCCCTTTTTTATGTTTTGTTAGAATGGCAAATCATCATCTTCCTTGCTTCCTGCATCCATGAAGCCAGGGACTTCGGTTGGCGCTGGAGCGCCCGTTGGAGGAGGTGGTGTTGGCATCTGCGGTGCAAATCCGCCGTTTTGGTTCTGTGCGGCTTCTACCTTCCAAGCACGGAGGTCGGTGTACCAGTTATTGTTGTATTCGCGGCTTTCTGGCTCAAAGAAAACATGTATTTCTTCGCCTTCTACAAGTGATGAAATATCAACCTTATCGCCCCATATCTGGAAGCAAGCTTTCTTTGGGAATTGTCCGCTAGCATATTCAATTACGAACAACTGTTTTTTCCATGTGCCGTTTGCACTGGTGCCAGTTATTGGCTCCAATTTCTTTATCAATTTTCCTGAAATATCCATAGTCTTTATTTTTACTTTGCGAAGGTACAATAATTATTGCTTCACGCCATTCCTGAGAGGATAATGTTATTAACAATTTTTATTGGCGTTTTTCGTAAACTCAATCAGATTGTCTATTCCTCTTACGAATTCATCTTCTTCTCTGGCAATGTTTATTCTTATGTACTCGTTCCATTCCTTGCCGAAATGAACGCCGGGGATGACGGCTGTTCTTACTTTGTCGTATAGTGCAAGTCCGAAACGCAGGCTGTCGTTCCATGGTTCGGGAAGTTTTGCCCAAATGAAATATCCACCATCATTTTGTGGACAAATGAAACCTGCCTTTTGTAATTTTTCGTTACCAATGGCGAGGTTGAGAAGTACCTTTGTGCGCAGTTCGTTAATGTATGTGAGCGATTCGTCGGTGTCGAGAAATTCGGCGATTGCCTGTTGCTGTGGTGCTGCTGATGATAGCCCGATGTAGTCGTGAATGTAGCTTATCTTGTCGAAATGGCTTTCATCGAAAATGAAATAACCTACCCGCCAGCCTGTTATTGAATATCTCTTTGAAAAACTATTGACATAGAACACATTGGGTGAAATACGTTCGATAGGGTAGTATGGCGCTTGGTTGTTGAAGTAAAGTTCGCAGTAAACCGAATCTATTATAAGGTATGAGCCAAATTCTTCGCACAAGTCGATGAGGTAGTTGAGTTTTTCTCGGCTCAATGTCTTGCCGTATGGATTTCCGGGCGAGGCTACGAAAATTACATTTATTTTATTGTCAACAAAGAACTTGCGAAAATCTTCGTTGTCGAAATATATTTCCGGGTCGGTGGGGTAGGTAAAGAAGTTGTTGCCGAAAATCTGTGGCAAGTGTATGTATGATTCGTATGCTGGCGAAAAGCTCATGGCGTTGAAATTCTTGCCTTTGTTGCCTTGCAGGTAGGTGTAAATCAACGAAACCGCCTCAGTTGCTCCGCTCGATATGAATATTCTTGCAGAAGCTGGACGGTTGTTGTATTTTGCATCAAGGTGTTCAAGTAGCTTCTTGTTTCCGCAACCGGGTGCATACTGGTGAATGTCCTTTTTCAGGATTTGTGCAAAAATTTCCAGAAGTTTCTCTGGTGGACGGAACCCAGGAATGCCTTGTGCAAGGTTGGTTCCTCCGTTTAGTTTTACCATATTGCTGAAATAGCTTATCAGCGAGCCAGTTATTTTTGGCAGTGGTGTGTTTTCCGACAAGTAGTCCATATTTTTGACTTTTGTTTCAACTTTTTGTGAGGCAAAGTTATAAAAAATGAAGTTCGCTCGGGTTTATGTATTGAAAAATTGTGAGACAGGACCATCTAGGATGCTCTTAATGTATTGAATGTGTGATTGTTAACTGCATTGAGAAAATTTATCAAAAAAAGTTTTGCTGGTTTGCGATAAAGCATTACCTTTGCACTCGCAAAATCAACGAAGCGGTCCGTAGCTCAGTTGGTAGAGCACCTGACTCTTAATCAGGGTGTCAAGGGTTCGATCCCCTTCGGACCGACAAATCTCGCAAAAGCGAGATTTTTTTGTTTTATATGGGTGGGCAAAAATAAATCTGCAGTCATATTATTCTGAAAAGTGATTATCTTTGCGATAAATAAATGTATCATTATGGCAACATTTCTGTTCGATAATATCATCTTTGGACCGGTAAAGTCCAGACGTTTAGGCAATTCATTGGGAATAAACCTATTGCCGACAAATGCAAAATTCTGCACTTTCAATTGCGTGTATTGCGAATGCGGATGGAACAGCAAGGGTGTGAAGATAGAGCTTCCACGCCTTGGCGATATCGTTCCTGCGATGGAAAAGTATTTTTCCGAAAACACCCAGCCGCTTGATGTTATTACTTTCGCAGGAAATGGTGAGCCAACCATAAATCCCGATTTCCCCGAAATAGTTGCCGAGACTGTTCGCCTGCGCGACAAATATATGCCTAATGTGAAGATTTCGGTTCTTACAAATGCATCTAACCTAAAAAACGATAGGGTAGTGGCTGCTCTAAAGATGATAGATGAGCCGATTTTGAAGATAGATACTTTCATTCAACCAGATTTTGAATTGATAAATCAGCCAGTATCAGGTCTTTCTATTGCTTCTATCGTTGATGATATAGCGAAAAACTTTGCCAATCCCATAATCCAGACCATGTTTATGCGAGGTAACATCAATGGCAAATTATTCGATAATACAACATCGGAATCTCTTAGCATGTATTACGACACTCTAAAGCGCCTAAAACCTTCATTGGTAATGGTGTATTCTATAGCGCGCGAAACACCTTTGTCTGGCTTGCATAATGTTGCGCCAGATGAGCTCGAGAGGATAGGTAATGATATTCGAGCCTTAGGTTTTAAAGTTCTTGTAACTCCGTAATTTGAAAGCTGATTCAAAGATACTGGTTGCTCCTCTCGATTGGGGACTTGGTCATGCATCACGATGTGTGCCAATTGTGCAATTCCTTGTTGAACACGGTTTTGAAGTGATAATTGGCGGAAGTGGAGAGTCGCTTGCTTATTTGCAGAAGCGTTTTCCAAGTCTAGTTTCTGTTGAATTGCCATCCGCAAAGATGAACTATGGCAAGCAGGGCATGATTTCTCTTCCGTTTATGTTTTCAATGCTTCGTTTTGTTCGGAATATCAGCAGGGAACATCGGGAGTTGGAGAAGTTGATTGCCGAAGAATCGATTGATTATGTTTTTTCCGACAATAGGTTGGGCTTGTATTCAAGCCATGTGCCTTCGTTTTATATGACGCATCAGCTTAATTTCGACACTGGGTTCTTGAATCGTTTTTCGGCAAGAATGATGAATAGTTTGCATCGGCGCTATATGAATAAATATAGGTATTGCTTTGTTCCAGATACAGGAGGGGAACTGTCGTTGTCGGGGAAAATGTCGGATTCTGAAATAGAGACAAGGCATTTGGGGCCATTGTCGCGGTTTTATGGTAAAACAGCCGAAAAAATTGATGGCGACTTTGACCTGCTATTGCTGTCGGGTATCGAACCGCAGCGCACCATGCTTGAAAATATATTCATTGAAAAGTATTCCGCTATGTCTAATGCGCGGTTGCATATAATTAGGGGTGTGGCAGATGGTAAAGAACTTGTGCATTCTGCAAACATTACATATGAAAATGCACCATCGGATGATAGGATTGCCTCACTCGTTGTTTCGGCAAAACGGATCTTCTGCCGTAGCGGATACAGCTCATTGTGTGATTTGGCGGCATTGGGACGACGGGCAGTTCTTGTGCCTACGCCTCGTCAGCCCGAGCAGGAATATCTAGCTATAAGGTTCCATGAGAAGTTTGGCTTTGTAGTGATTGCGCAGGAAGATTTGCCGCAAGTGGATATATTGGGCTTACCTTACGATTCCGTCTGGAAATACGATTATAGGTGTAGTCTGGGTGAGTTGCTCAAAGAATAAAAAAGGCTCGGATTTCCGAGCCTTTTCTTTATGTGGATAACAAAATTATTCTTTTGTTTTCTGTCTTGGTGTCAACACTAGGTTTTCTTCTCCATTTTCTTGATAAGATTCGCTTGTTGCATTATGTGCGCTAACATGGAATCTATTTACATCCTGATGAAGTTTTATTTCCTTGTTTCTCAGTTCGACAATGTTGTAAACTATACACATCTCTCCTGGTGCATATCTATCGCTTGCTACATCAGTACTTAATGTATGTGGTACTGGTACACCACCTTCATCGTCATCACTTGAAATTATTTCAGACAATTTTGTTGTGGTTTTTTGTTCTACAATAATAAAGGTAATTCTTTCCTTGTTTTTGTATTCGTTGTCAATGCCAGAAATGAATTCCCATGAACCAGACATTTCTTCTGTAACCTCGGTTCTGTGTATTACCGAAACATCATCATCTTCGCCTGATTGGTCTTCGTCGAATTCGTACTTATATACAGTTTTTGCATTTCCATTCTTGTCAAAGAAGAATGTGTATGTGCCTTCGCTCTGTCCTGGGTCCTTAGCTATTTTACCTGTCAAAGTCCTAGTACTGTCAGAATTTAAAATAGTTATGACCTGTTTCCACGATTCACCATCAACAGTTGTTATCGTTTTGGTGCTTATGTTATTTTCTTTTCTATTGATTTCTGATTGAAGGCTGGATACGGTCCATGTTCCACAAAGTCTTGCCTTTCTACTTCTGAACGAGAGGAATGGATCCTCTGGCCCCTTTTTGCATCCTGAAAAAACTATTGGAAGAACCACCAGAATGGCGATTGCTAAACTCAATGACTTCTTTGCATTCATACTAATAACTTCTAATTAGACTTTTAATAATACAGACGGCAAAGTAAATACAAATATTTTTATCAACAAAATTTTTTCTTTTTTTTTTATAAAAATAAAAATTTATTTGTCGCGATGTCTATGCCTTTGTTTCTAAAATTAGCATTAACTTTGCAAGTTCAAAAAAATATGTTATGATTGTTGATATTAAGGAAATAGCATCAAGGGTAAAGCTCGGCTCTATGCTTGTGGTGCTTGTGCTGGTAGCGGTAGTGGTTCTCGACCTTATTTACGCATGGGTTCCGATGCACATACTCGACTATTTATGTGTGGCATTATTCGTTATTTTCGAGGCATACCTATTCATAAAAAAATTCAATTATATATATTACAATTCCGATGGGTTTAAGATTATTTTGAAATATACTTCTATCGGTATGCTGTCGGCTGGCAATTTCAAACTCGAAATTCCGAAGAAGGATTTTGTGAAGATTGAATTGCAGAAGTCGTGGGCTGGGTTGAGAAAGATGGTTGTAATTTATGTACGTACTCCCAACGGAATAGCTAAGTTTAAGCCGATTAGCGTATCGCTGATGTCGTCGAAGGAACTTGACGAAATGATGGCCGACCTAGAAACATTAAAGAGATAGTTATGCTCAATGACGACAGGCTTTACGATGTCGCCCTTACTTTTGTTCCCGGTATAGGTGATATTAATGCCAAGAAACTGATTTCGTACTTTGGAAGTGCGAAAAGTTTTTTTTCGTCGTCATTCAAGGATTTGAAATCTGTGCAGGGAATCGGTGAGGTGGTGGCTTCTAGGTTGTATTCTAACTTTGATGTCGCACTTGCCTCTGCCGAAGAAGAACTGAAATTTATTTACGCAAACGATGTCGGTTTTGTAACCTATGCTGATGATTCATATCCTGATCGTCTGCGCGAGTGTGCAGATTCTCCTGCCATATTATATTATAAAGGTATGCCCGATTTTTCGTCAAGGCATATCTTGAGCATTGTCGGTACGCGCAACGCAACAAAATACGGTGTGGATTTTTGTAATGCATTTGTTGCCGAACTGGCGGAAAGGTATCCCGATGCTGTGGTAGTAAGTGGGCTTGCATACGGAATTGATGTGGTTGCACACAAGGCTGCACTAGAAAACAATCTCAAGACATGGGCCGTTCTTGGTCATAGTCTCGAAACAATATATCCGTCGCTTCACAAGAAGGTCGCCGACAAAATGTTGGAGAATGGAGGCGCATTGATTTCCGATTTTCCGCATGGATCAAAGATTGACCCTGCAAATTTCGTCAAGCGCAACAGGATTGTTGCCGGACTTTGTGATGCTTTGCTTGTGGTTGAGTCTGGCGAGAAAGGCGGTTCAATAATTACAGCTAACATTGCAAACAATTACAATAAGGATGTGTTTGCTGTTCCGGGAAATGTCACGTCAACTTATAGCAAAGGTTGCAACAAGTTGATAAAGACCAGCAGGGCCAACCTATGTGAGTCGTTTGACGATTTTGAGTACATAATGAACTGGACATCAAGGAATGATAGCAAGATGCTGAAACTTGATCTTAAGTATGACCTTACCGAAGACGAGCAGAAAGTTGTAGATGTGCTTGCAAAGTATGAATTCCTTGACATTGACAATCTGCGCAGGCAGTCGGAAATGTCGCCCAACGAGTTGAGCCTGATACTTTTGCAATTGGAAATGAATGGCGTGATTGTTTCTTTGCCGGGTAAAATTTTCTCATTAAAGCGTTAGTAATTATGCTAATTGACACACATTCGCACATATATTCGGAGGAGTTTGATGCCGATAGAAACGAAGCTATAAGCAGAGCCAAGGCGGTTGGCGTGTCGCATATAGTGTTGCCGAACATTGATTTGTCGTCAATGGAAAGATTGACCTCGCTTGCAAAGTCTGACACCAATTACTTTTTTGTCGCAAACGGATTGCATCCTACATCAGTAAATGCCGATTACAAAGCAGAACTTGATGAGATTTTTGCTGATACGACCTTTGGTGCTATTCCGAATGTGGTTGCCATTGGTGAAATCGGCATGGACCTGTACTGGGACGACACATACATGAAAGAACAGATGGAAGTATTTGATTTTCAATTGGTGTATGCGCGTGAAAAGAATCTTCCTGTAATCATACATTGCCGCAATGCTTTCAAGCAGATAATGGATGTTATGTCGGCTGTAGACAGAAGCGGATTGATAGGCGTTTTCCATTGTTTTTCAGAAGATTATGAAGCTGCAAAACATGTCGTTGACATGGGGTTTTATATCGGAGTTGGTGGTGTGCTTACCTACAAGAAGTCAACTTTGCCCGATGTGGTATCAAAGGTTCCGTTGTCGAGCATTCTTCTTGAAACAGATTCACCATACTTGGCCCCCGTTCCGCATCGAGGAAAACGCAACGAGCCTGCCTTTGTTTCGTGTGTTGCCGAAAAATTGTCGCAGATAATTGGTCGTGATTATGATGATGTGTGCGATATAACTTCCATCAATGCGAAAAAACTTTTTAATTTGATTTGATAATATGTGTTTGTTTGTCAGTTTATTGCGAGAAACTTTTGTTATTTGTTGCGAATAACGCGAAAAAAAATCATTAAAAATTTTTATTTCACTCAAATAATTCTTTACTTTGCAATTCCTTTTTTGGGCGCACTGGAGAGATGGCCGAGTGGTTGAAGGCGCACGCCTGGAAAGTGTGTATGCGGCGTGAAGCCGTATCGTGGGTTCGAATCCCACTCTCTCCGCCAGATTTGGACTGAACGATTTTTTGAATTTGAATTTAAATAGTTGAATTAAATAAAAATAGGTATAATAAAAAAGAATTAGAAATTAATTAAAAACAGAATTTAGTCATGAAAAAGTTAATCTCGTTACTTACATTGGCAGGTTTGCTGACTTTCGCAACCGCTACATTTGCACAAGACGAAAAGACAGAAGAACAGGCAGCTCCGGAACAAACCGAAGTTGTAGCTCAGGACGAACCAGTTGCTAGTGATGAAACTGTTCCAGAGGCAACAGAAGAAAAACCTTTCCACCAGCAGTTGAAGATAAAGATCATCGAAGGTGGTCCAATATTCATGGGATTCCTTCTTGTAGCTTTGATTCTTGGTTTGGCAATCGCTTTCGAAAGAATCATTTACTTGAACCTTGCTACTGTAAACACAAAGAAGTTATTGACTAAGATAGAAGACGCTTTGAAGGAAGGTGGCGTTGAGGCTGCTATGGACGTATGCCGTAACACGCGCGGACCAGTCGCTAGTATATTCTATCAGGGACTTTCAAGATATTCAGAAGGTATCGAAATGGTAGAAAAGTCAGTTGTTTCATACGGCTCGGTACAGATGGGTCAGATGGAAAAGGGCTTGACTTGGATTTCGTTGTTCATCGCACTTCTTCCTATGTTGGGATTCATGGGTACGGTTATCGGTATGATCGGTGCATTCGATGCTATCGAAGCTGCAGGTGATATTAACCCTGCTGTTGTTGCTGGTGGTATCAAGGTCGCTCTTATCACAACCGTAGGCGGTTTGATCGGTGCTATGATCCTTCAGGTGTTCTACAACTACATTCTTGGTAAGATTGACTCTCTTGTCAACACAATGGAAGATGCATCAATATCACTCATTGATGTTCTTGTTGATTACAACAAAAATAATAAGTAATTGTTTGTCAATTAAAAATTTACAGAGATGTTAGAGAAAATAATTAAAATATTGGGTTGGGTCGTATTGGGAGCAGCCGCACTTATTTCGGTGCTGTTCTTCCTGATGCCGTCCGAAGCACCTCAGATGCAGGCTGCTATGGATGCTCTTGACGGAGCAACCGGTGCAGAGAAGATTGCAGGTGTTGATGCGGCAGCGTCCGAATGGGGCGGATTTATAATGTACGCCTGCGAATTTTTGGCTATACTTTGCGCTGTAATGTTTGTGCTTTTTGGAATTATCGGCATTGTTGTTGATGGTATGGGTTCTCCAAAGACCTTGATAAAACCGGCAATCGCAATTATCGGTATTGTTGTTGTTGCAATAATTGCTTGGGCAATGGCTGATGGTATTGCTCCGCATACAATCGGTATCCAGAAGGCAGGTTATACTCCTGGCGACATGTATGGTGATATAAAGTTGGCTGAGGCTGGCTTGTGGATGACATATATCGCTGGTGCAGCTGCAATTCTTGCATTGGTTTATGGAGCAGTCTCCAGACTGTGGAAATAATTGTTAATTTTTAAAAGGTTAATATTATGGCAAAAAGATCAACCCCAGAAATTAACGCAAGTTCCATGGCGGATATCGCTTTCCTGCTCCTTATATTCTTCCTAGTGACAACTACAATGGATGTCGATACAGGTATCCAGAGACAGTTGCCGCCTATTCCGGAAAAGGATCAGAAGACCGATGTTGAAGTCAATAAACGAAATGTTTATCAGGTACTTGTAAACTCAAGGGGTACTATATCTGTGAACAACCACTGGGTTAATAGCCTTGAGGAACTGCGCGAAGGTGCCAAGGAGTTCATCAACTGCGATAGAGCCGATGACCCCGAACTTCCAGAAATGGAGGAAATCGTAGTCGAGGGCATCAAGACTCCAGTTAAGACATCCAAGGGTCTAATATCGTTGCAGAATGACCGTGGTACAACCTACGGACGCTATATCGAGGTTCAGAACGAACTGGTTGCCGCATACAACGAGATAAGAAACGAGGCTGCCCGCAAATATTTCAACAAGCCGTATGACGAGCTTAGCGATGAACAGCAGGAAGCAATAAGGAAGATTTATCCTCAGCGTATCTCCGAGGCGGAACCTAAAAATTATGGAGGAAAGTAATATGGCAGTAATGGGAAAAAAGAAAAAGAAAACCCTTGGCGCAATATCAACGGCATCGTTGCCAGATATCGTGTTCATGATTCTGTTCTTCTTCATGGTTTCTACTACCATGCGTGAAGTCGAACTGCTTATTGAACTCAAAGGTTCCGACCTGCCTACTGCAACAGAAATTAAAAAACTTGAAAAGAAGTCGCTGGTAAGCTACATTTATGTTGGTAAACCATTGCAGCAGTACCAGAAGACATACGGTACCGAACCAAAGATTCAGTTGAATTCATCGTTCGCCGAACTGTCCGACATCTACGAGTACATTCTTGCAGAACGTGCAGAGAGAGACGAAGCCGAAGTTCCATTTATGACAACTTCACTGAAGGTGCATAAAGATACGAAAATGGGTATCATTACCGATATAAAGCAGGAACTTAGAAAAGCAAGTGCTTTGAAAATAAATTATTCGGCACGTCAAGACATGGGATACTAGGGATTAAAATTTATTTTAGAAAAGAGGCTGATTTTTCAGCCTCTTTTTTTTTGTTGCAAAAACTTTTTTCTTATTTTTGCAAGTTGTAAAAAGTGTATTGTGTTTTGTGGAAAAAAATTTTTTCACAAATGAGGCAACCCTCGAACATTTTATGCGTTTTACGGTTGTATTTAAAATTCATAAAGATGAAAAGGATATTAATAATTCTGATTCTGACCGTTGTTTTCGCTGGCGCATACGCCCAGCAGGGAGGCAATGTCGTGCCCGATAACAGACTGTATTCGCGGTTTCAGGCAGTAACCATCAACAATATGGTGGAAAAATTGCCGTCAGAAATTGTTTTCTGGAACTGGTTTGCAGACAACGGATATGTTGTAAAATACGCATCTCCAGAGGACGCAATGAGTTTCCCTCCTCTGAAGTTTTACGACAAGGATACTAAGCTTGCTGCAGAAGAGGAAGTTGCATACGATGAGGCAACTTTCAATATTATGGCATACGACTTTGAGATTCTTCGAGACAAGTCGAATGCATACAGGATAGGAAATACAGGGTATGTCGTTAGTATCCTTTCTGATCGTGAGTTAGTCATTAACTATAATAAACATTTGAGCCATGAATAGCAGGATAATATTTATTTCGGCAATATTCCTGATTTTAGGTCTTGCAGGCTATTCTCAGGTGATAACGATGAATTCTACGGGTACCACTGTAACGACATGTAATGCAACTGTTTACGATTCGGGTGGTGCCAGTGGTCAATATTCGACCAACGAGGACTATAGTATTGTTTTGTGCGGAGAAGCAAATGCTCCGATTATTATTGAAGTTGTAAGTTTCAGAACGGAATCATCTTGTGACTATTTGAGGATATACAATGGTTCGTCAACTAATAGTACTATGTTGGATGAACTCAGCGGTACCGTTACCGCAGGAACGGAGATCGAAGCAACTAGCAATTGTGTGACCTTGACTTGGCATAGTGATTATTCGGTTCAGTATGCAGGATTTGAACTTAGTATCCGTTGCGCTCTTCCGTGTCAGGACTTTACTTTGGAGCCAGATATTGTTGCACGTTGGAATGCCACAGAAGAAAGATACGAAGCCTGCTCAAATGGCGATCTAGGTATTGCTGCGCACGGTGTTTTCCCGAACAATGATCCGCCTAACGGTTATCATCAGTCAGATGAAAACCTTACATGGACTTGGAGCTGGGTTGATGCAACTGGTCGTCACGAAGCAGGTGGCTTGGGAGCAAATGTCCTTGATGCTGATATTGAGCCAGGTGCTTACTACATAAATCTTATGGCTACAGATATTAATCGCTGTACTTATGTTTATCCGGAATCTTTCCTTGTGGTAATTTCTTTGCCTCCAACATTTACTGGAACAACAGCAACACCTTTGGTTTGTCCAGGAGAACCTGTCGATCTTGAAGGACATGTGCAGCAGCCTGATCTTTGGGTAATGGAAATTCCTGAAGTACTTATCGAGGAGCATTGCTTCGTGGATGAAACTGGTTATGTGCAGACAATGTGCTTCAATCATACGGCATTTGCTGCAGGTCAGACAATACAAAGTGAACAAGATATTGAGTCGATATGCGTTGATATGGAGCATTCATACATAGGCGACCTTGAAATATGGATAACCTGTCCGTCTGGAAATAGAATGGATTTGTTCAACGGATATTCTTCTGCATGTTCAAGTTGTGGCGGTCAGTTCCTTGGTGTGCCTATTGATAATGATAGCAGACCATGTGAGCAAGGTACTCCATATCATTATTGTTGGACACACAATGCTTCGCGGACATGGGAGGCAACTGCTTCGTCAGTATCTTCCAGTTCTTCTATTCCTGCAGGCGACTATACTCCTAGAGGAAACTGGACAAGTCTTGTCGGTTGTCCTGTAAATGGAGAATGGTGCATAAACATTGAGGACCATATAGGATCTGATGATGGAACGGTATTCTCGGTTGAGCTTCACTTTGCTGACCACATGGTACCGGCTGGCGATAATATAATCCAGTATCAGACAGAATATGATATTTCTACGACATCACAGGACTTGACATGGGATGGTGATGATGTGAATCAGGAATTGTCCGCAACAACAACTGCGGCTCCAACTGTGCCTGGACAGCATAATTATATCTTCTATGCAACTGATAATTTCGGATGTACATACGATACAACAATTGTTGTGACAGTACGCGATTACACTGACCCTGTATGCTGTATAGAGCCTACACCTACAATTGCAGGTATTCCTGACTTGATTTGCTCGAATAGGACAAACTTGTCTGCGCAAAATGTTCCTAACGGAAATACAGGACAGTGGACAGTTTCTGCATATCCGGATGGAGACGATGTGAACAACTCGGCTACTTTTACAAGTCCGAATTCTCCTAACACGCAAGTTGTTATTAATGGTTGGGGAACTTATACTTTCCGTTGGACTGAGTTTTATTTAGGACGTGACGACTGTACAAGTTTCACAGAAATAACAACTACTTTCAAGCAGCAACCAACCAATAACTTTGTATATACTCCGATTCCTTGTTTTGGCGGAGAAACTGAGGTCACTTATACTGGTAATATGGACCAGACTGCAGAATTTACATGGAACTTTGGTGGCGCTTTTGTTCAGAATGGTGCAACACCTCTCGGACCTCATATTCTAACTTGGCCTGAAGCAGGAACGCATGGTGTAACATTAACTGTAAACAATGGAGGCTGTATAACAAATGACACATTGGTTTCGATTCTAAATCCAGAAAGATTGGTTATAGATTCAATATCGGTAGAAGACGATCCATGTTATCATAGCAATGGAGGTTCGGCAGTAGTAACTCATCATGGTGGTACGGTGCCTATTTCATATTCGTGGGCTGCTCCTGGAATCGAACTTTTGAATGTGGGTGCAGGAAACTATACACTCGTAATAACCGATGCCAACGGATGTACTGCTCAAGGTATTTTCCAGGTTAGAGAACCAGATGAATTGGTTATTCAAACAATAGAGACTGAGGATCTTACATGCTATGCATCGCACGATGGTTCAATTTCGGTGTATGCTGGTGGTGGTTCTGGTGACTTGCATTATCTGTGGTCTGATGTTGGAGATGGTCCTGAAAATAGAATTAATATGTCGGCAGGCGAATATTACCTAACAGTAAGCGACGACCATAATTGTAGTAGTACTGCTTATGTTTCACTTTCGCAGCCAGAACGTTTGATTATCCAGATGACGACAGACTATGCTGTATGCGAGGGCGAGCCGACTCCTGTTCATGTGACAGCTTTTGGCGGAACTGCTCCATATCACTATATGTGGAATTCTGGTAGCGGCGAGTTCGAGGCTGGTACAGAAATTTCGAGCTTGTTGACCGAAACAACGCATTATACTGCTTATGTTCGCGATGCGCATGGTTGTGTAAGCGATATGCAGACAATGACGGTTACTGTCAGCCCGGAAATGGTTATCGACAGCATCATGTTGCGTCAGATAAAGTGCTATGGTCATTGCGATGGGCGCGCCGAACTTGTAATGAGGGGCGGTCTTCCTCCTCTGCAGTATACATGGCCATCTGATACATATATTTACGATGGTATATGTAGCGGTGCCTATACGGTGACCGTAACCGATCTTATCGGATGCTCTGTGATTGGTTCATTTGTAATTACACAGCCTGAAGATTTTGTAATATCCACATCGATGGATTCCGTGTCGTGCTACGGAGCATCCGATGGCGAGGCTAGAATATTTGTTGATGGAGCAACACCTCCTTATACATACTTGTGGCCAAATGGAAATAATACCGATATCCTTACTACTTCGGCGGGTTCGTATATTGTTACGGTACATGATAGCAATGGTTGTCGTCATACCGAAGAATTCAATATTCCACAACCAGATCCGATGTCTGCGATACCTATTAATAATGTAACAATATGCAATGGGCAGTCGGTTGAATTGACAACACAGGTTACAGGTGGAACTCCGTATTATGACTATAGATGGATGGGTCCAGATAGTGCCCAGTACAATGGTATCGTTTATGTGGTATCGCCAACTGAGACATCAACATATCGCTTGACAGTTTACGATTCGCATGGTTGTTCTGTAGAACTTCAGCCTGTAACAGTTAAACTTAATCCCGATTTGCGTATTTCGTCTGTTGTTACAAGTTATGATACAATATGTAAAGGCGACGAGGCTTTGATTTACGTTGAGGCTGATGGTGGTAGCGGTGGACCGTATACACTTACGCTTCAAGATGGTAGCGTAGTACCGTCTCCATTTACGGTAAGACCTGATTCTACAACAATGTTCTATATTACTCTTAGTGATATGTGTGGAACGCCTTCTGTAACGGATTCAATAGAGATATTCGTACATTCATATCCTGATGAACTCTTTACATCAAGTAATGTGGAAGGATGCGTGCCACTTTCTGTTAACTTTACACCGTTGAATATAAACGGAACCCAGTACTTGTGGACATTTGGTGACAATGATTTCTCGGAGGAGGAAGATCCTACGCATGTATACAAGAATCCGGGCGATTATGATGTGACGATGACGGTATGGAGCGAATTTGGTTGTAAGATTGAAAAGACCATTGCAGATATGGTTCATGTGTATCCGACACCAAGGGCTCTGTTTGATGCTGATGTGCAAGCAGTTTCCGTTTTGTCTCCGGAAGTCTTGTTTAATAATAGGTCAATTGATGCAAGCAGATATTTCTGGTTCTTTGGCGACCAGGATAGTTCGACTTATGAAAGTCCACGTCATACTTATCCAGAAATGGGTGAATATGAGGTAGTGCTTGTCGCTGAATCTGATCATCATTGTAAGGATACGACATCCAGAACCATAATAGTTTACAGTCAGTTCTCGTTCTATGCTCCTACTTCATTCACTCCTAACGGTGATGGCTTGAACGATTGTTTCAGGGTTTGTGGCAATGGTATATCGAAGAGCAATTTCTTGTTGACTATTTATGATAGGTGGGGAGAATTGGTATTCAAGACAACCGATTATTATCCAGCAGCTAGTTGTGATGCATGTTCCGAGGGATCTTGGGATGGAACCGATATGGGTAGCAAGAAAAAAGGCGACAAGGTTCTTGAAAATGGTATCTATTTCTGGTATTGTCAGTTCGAGGATATTTATGGAATAATGCACAGGGAACAGGGACATGTAAATATGGTAAGATAGGAATTATATAAATTATTTAAGCCGCTTTTAAAGCGGCTTTTTTTATGTCTATAAGTTCCTGTATTTTCGAGAGTAAAATCGTAAATCGTACTTTATAAATCGCAAATAATATTTATTTTTGCGCCAAATTTTAAACTAATGAATTATACGATACTTGACCCTGAGGAACAGGGATATACAAAGATAGAGAAGTTCAACAAGGAGAAGACCGAGCGCCTTGCTGCGCTTTACAGCGAGATTCTCAGTTTGATCGGTGAGGATGTCAACCGCGAAGGACTTCTAAAGACACCCGAGAGGGTTGCCAAGGCGATGCAGTTCCTTACTCAGGGCTACGATATGAACGCAGAGGAAATAATCCGTTCCGCCATGTTCCGCGAGGATTATCGCCAGATGGTAATTGTAAAGGATATTGAGCTTTACAGCATGTGCGAGCACCACATGTTGCCGTTTTATGGCAAGGCGCATGTTGCTTACATTCCAAACCACTATATTACAGGATTGAGCAAGATTGCGCGCGTTGTGGATGTTTTCTCGCGTAGGTTGCAAGTGCAGGAAAGGTTGACAACGCAAATTAAGGACTGCATTCAGAATACTCTCGACCCATTGGGCGTGGCGGTTGTCATTGAGGCGCACCACATGTGCATGCAGATGCGTGGAGTGCAGAAGCAGAATTCTATTACCACGACTTCCGACTTTACAGGCGTATTCTTGAAGCAAGCCAAGACTAGACAGGAATTTTTATCATTAATTGACAGAAACAGATTATAATGAAAGCATTGGTTTTTCCCGGACAGGGTTCCCAGTTTTCGGGTATGGGCAAGGACTTGTACGATGCAAGTGCGAGTGCAAAGAAGATGTTTGAGCGTGCCGATGAAGTTCTCGGCTTTGGATTATCGGAAATAATGTTCAATGGCACCGACGAAGATTTGAAGCAGACAAAGGTTACACAGCCTGCTGTATTCCTTCATTCTGTAGTTATGTTCTACGAGAAGTTTGCCAACGACAGCTTCGATATGGTTGCAGGACATTCTTTAGGTGAATTTTCGGCTTTGGTTGCAGCAGGTGTGCTGAGTTTCGAGGATGCTTTGGTTTTGGTATCGAAGCGAGCAATGGCAATGCAGAAGGCTTGTGAAATGCAGAAATCGACCATGGCTGCTGTAATTCGTCTCGATCGTGCAATTGTCGAACGCATTTGTGCCGAAACCGATGGCATTGTTGTTCCTGCCAACTACAATAGTCCCGAGCAGATTGTGATTTCGGGAAGTGAAGAAGCCATTGATGCCGCTTGTGTAAAGATGAAGGAAGCTGGTGCAAAACGCGCATTGAAGTTGCAGGTTGGCGGTGCTTTCCATTCACCGTTGATGGAGCCTGCACGCGAGGAACTTGCAAAGGCAATCATGTCAACAAACTTCAACGATGCCAAGGTGCCCATTTACCAGAATGTAGATGCAATGCCTCACCGTATGGCAAATGAAATTCGCGAAAATCTTGTAAAGCAACTTACTAGCGCAGTTCGCTGGAGCGATTCCGTGGTGAAAATGCACGAGGATGGAGCGGACGAATTTATTGAAGTTGGTCCCGGACAGGTGCTTACTGGACTTGTAGCGAAGATTTTGCAGTAGCGAAATAATATAACTAACGAAAAACATCAACTGTCTTTAGTATCTGTTGGTGTTTTTTTGTGTATATAGTTTTGATTATTGTTCGTAAACTAGGTCCAAACATTTTGTAAAAAGCGAAAAATAGGCGTATTTTTGCAATTTGAAATGAAAGTATATTGATTATGAATAAGCAGGAAAAATACGTTGTCACCATCAACCGCGAACTGGGTAGTGGCGGTCGTACAGTGGGACGTATGCTGGCCGAGAAGCTCGGCGTGGAGTTTTACGACAAGGCTCTCATCGAGGCTTTGCAGAAGAAGTACAATCTTAACATTGAACAGATTGAGAAGTTGAAAGGCCAAAACCACGCATGGTGGGCAGAGTTTGCACGGTCGATGTTCGGTGTCGATTTGGGCGTGCCCAATTACGGCAAGATGAATGCCTTGTACTACCTTGCTGTGATGGATTTCACCGACGTGAAACCGACGAGCAAGGAGGTGTTTGAGTCCGAAACGGAGATATTGAAAGGCATTGCCGAGGTGGAATCGTGCGTAGTGGCTGGGCGTAGCGGTTTTTATGTTTTCCGTGACCATCCCAACCATCTTAATGTTTTTATTCAGGCATCGATGCCGTATCGTGTCGAGCGAGTGATGCGAAAGCAACAGATTACTGAGGAAGAAGCTGTAAAGACCATCAAAAAAGTTGACAAGATGCGCGAGAACTATGTGAAGAAATACACTGGCCTTTCGCGTTACGACACCCGCAACTACGACCTTGTCATCTCCGCCGACGGAAAGAGCGAGGAGCAGATTGTTGACATCATTATGAAATACATTGGATAATTAACTTTATTGGCAGCAGAAAGTCGCTATTGATATAAGTTTGCAATTATAAATCAGATTTTACTATGACAGCGGAACAGGAACGAATAATCAGCCTTACCAAGGTTCTCAACCAGCACAACTACAATTATTATGTGCTTAATAATCCTACAATCAGTGACTTCGAGTTCGACAAGATGCTTGAAGAACTTGCCGACTTGGAAAAGCGTTTTCCTGAGTTCCGCCAGCCCGATTCGCCCACAATGCGCGTAGGTAGCGACATTTCAAACGAGTTCAAGACCGTGGCACACGACTATCGTATGCTGTCGCTGGGAAATACCTATTCGGAAGGCGAGATTACCGAATTCTACAACCGCATTGTCAAGGAGATAGAGCAGGAGCCGGAGATAATTTGTGAACTGAAATTCGATGGCGCGTCCATTTCGGTGAAGTACGAAAATGGTCAGTTCGTTAGGGCTGTAACCCGTGGTGATGGTGAGAAGGGCGACGATGTTACCGAGAATATCCGCACGGTAAAGAGTATTCCTCTGTCGATTGATAGTAGCGAACTGCCTGATAAGTTCGAGATTCGCGGCGAGATAATTATGCCTCACAAGAGTTTTGATGCTTTGAACGCCGAGCGTATAGAGATTGGCGACACTACGTTTGCCAACTGTCGTAATGCAACATCAGGGTCTATAAAGCTGATAAATCCCAAGGAAGTTGCAAAACGTGGACTGGATTGCTATTTTTACTACATGATGGGACGAAATCTTCCTGCCAAGACTCACTACGAGTGCATGCAGGTGCTTCGCCGTGCTGGGTTCAAGATTTCAGACCATATAAAGCTTTGCCATAGCCTGCAGGAGATTTTCGATTTTATACACTACTGGGACACAGAGAGACGCAATCTTCCGTTCGATATAGATGGTATTGTGCTGAAGGTCAATTCGTATGCACAACAGGAGATGTTGGGATTTACTGCCAAGAATCCGCGCTGGGCTATAGCTTACAAGTTCAAGGCCGAACAAGTAAGTACACGACTTCTAAGCATTGATTATCAAGTTGGAAGGACTGGTGCAATAACGCCTGTTGCAAACCTTGAACCAGTGCAGTTGGCTGGAACTATTGTAAAACGTGCGTCGTTGCACAATGCCGACCAGATAGCCTTGCTCGACATACGTGTGGGCGATATGGTGTATGTGGAGAAGGGCGGCGAGATAATTCCTAAGATTGTCGGGGTGGAGTCGCACGATGTTTTCTCGGAGAAGACGCAATTTATAACAAAATGCCCCGAATGTGGAGCCGAGCTGGTTCGTGTTGAGGGCGAAGCAAAGCATTTCTGTCCTAATTCTAACAACTGTCCGCCGCAGATAAAAGGTAAGATTGAGCATTTCGTTTCGCGCAAGGCAATGAACATTGAAACCATCGGTGAAGAAACCGTTGCACTGATGTATGATGCTGGGCTTGTCCACAACATTGCCGACCTTTACGACCTTACAAAAGAGCAAGTTCTGAAGCTTGACCGTATGGCCGACAAGTCGGCGGAGAATATTATCAAGGGTATTGAAAGTTCGAAGCAAGTGCCGTTCGAGCGAGTGGTTTACGCACTTGGAATCAGGCATGTTGGTGAGACTATGGCTAAGAAACTGGCATTTGCGCTGAAAGACGTCGAAACGTTGTCAAGTGCAACTGTCGAGCAACTTGTGGCGGTTGGCGACATAGGCGAGGTTATTGCGCAGAGCATTGTCGATTATTTCTCGAACGACGAGAATGTGAAGATTGTTGCACGACTGATTGATGCTGGTTTACAATTCAAGGTAAAGGAGCAGGAGAAATTGTCGTCGTCGCTGGAAGGAATGTCGGTGATAATTTCGGGAACTTTTACCCACTATTCGCGCGACGAGATAAAGAAGGTCATCGAATTGCACGGAGGAAAGAACGTATCATCCATTTCGAAGAATACCGACTTGTTTGTTACTGGCGAAAACATTGGCCCTGCCAAATTGGAAAAGGCAACCAAATTGAATATCAAGATGGTTGACGAGGATGAATTTAGGAGAATGATTGGGGAGAATTAACAATGGGCTAAAAGGCAAAGGAATGAAAAAAATGATAAAATCTAAATTGTACAGACGCAAAATTTTGCGTCTCAACCAAGAACAATAGAAACAACACAGCATGAACTTTGACGAACTACGAATTTCAAAACAACTGATAAATGCCCTCGAGGACATTGATATAGTGGAGCCAACACCGATTCAGGAAAAGTGTTTCCCGAAAATTTCATCGGGAGCGGATGTGATTGGCGTGGCGCAGACAGGAACTGGTAAGACCTTTGCTTACCTTCTGCCTATCTTCAATTCTCTTGAATTTTCGGAGCAGAAGAATCCGCGCGTGCTTGTTCTTGTGCCTACTCGTGAGTTAGCCGTGCAAGTGCGTGATGAGGCTGAGAAACTTGCAAAATACAAGAGTTATCGCATAAAATGCGTCTATGGTGGCGCTAACATCAACACCCAGAAGGATAACATTTACTCTGATGGTTGCGATGTGCTTATTGGTACGCCTGGACGAATATTCGACATTGCTGTAACTGGAGTATTGCGTTTTCCCTCGGTGAAGAAACTTGTGATTGATGAGGTCGATGAGATGTTGGATTTGGGCTTTCGTCCTCAGCTGGAACAGATTCTAGAGATGTTACCGCAGAAACGCCAGTCGATGATGTTTTCGTCAACTTTGACCGACGATGTTAGTGCATTTATACATAAGCATTTCCGCAATCCGGAAACTATTGAGGTGACAAGACGTTGTACGCCTGTCGAGAAGATTGAGCAGCGCGTTTATATGTTGCCTAACTTCAATACAAAGGTTAATTTCCTAAGCAAAATTCTTGTAGATGCCGATGAATATCCAAAGGTGTTGATTTTTGCCGAAAACAAGAAGCAGGCCGACAGACTGTTCGATATGCTTGATGCAAAATTTCCGGAAAGGGTAGGGGTGACGCATTCCAACAAGTCGCAGAACTATCGTTTCAATGCGGTGAAAAATTTTGAGGATGGGAAATACAACATTTTGATTGCCACTGATGTTGTTGCACGAGGAATCGACTTTACCGAAGTTTCGCATGTTATAAATATGTCGCCGCCAGGGAATCCGATTGACTATATTCATAGGATAGGTCGTACTGGTCGTGCCGACAAGGATGGTGTTTCGTTGCTTTTGGTTGCGCCATACGAGGAAAATCTATATGCCGAAGTTCGCACTGTTGCTGGAGAAAATATTTCGGAATGTGAAATCCCAGTTGGAGTAGAGGTTTCCTCGTTGCTGCTTGAGGAGGAAAAGCCTACCGTTTCGCACAAGATATACTTGAAAGCTCCGTCGTTGAAAAATTCGGGCGGTGCATTCCACGAAAGGAGTGACAAGCGCAAAAAGGTAAACTCTGGTGGATTGAAAGCGAAGGCAAAACGCAAGCGCGGAAAGTAGTTCCCGCGCTTGACCTGATTTATTATCTTTGGTACAAATACCTTTTTATGCTTCGTTTTGGCGTGCGTTCGAAGTCCTCGTGCATAAATTCTATCTTGTGTATCGAGGCGTACGATGGCAGTTCCTTGTTTACCGAAGGCAGCCAGTCCCTTATCATTCTTTCCAATGCTTCGCCACTTATTCCGTCTTGTTCTGCCTGCTGGTAGTCGGGATAGATAAGTGCGGTAAGAGCTCCGTGGTCGTCTATTACTAGCGATTCGGTAACATAAGATAGGTTGTTGAGAACATTTTCAAGTTCTTCTGGATAAATATTCTGTCCCGACGGACCAAGAATCATGCACTTGCAACGGCCTTTCAAGTAGAGATAACCGTCGCTGTCGATAACACCCATATCACCGGTGCGGAACCATCCGTCGTCGGTAAAGACTTGCTTAGTAGCCTCTTCATTCTTGTAATAGCCGAGGAATACATTAGCTCCCTTCACCTGTACTTCGCCAGCAATCTTCTCTGGGTCGGGAGAATCTATCCTCAACTGCATGTTCCGCACCACCTTGCCGCACGAAAAAAGTTTTGTGTTGTTCCAGTGGGCATAACATATTATAGGTGCGCACTCTGTCATGCCGTAACCGACGGTGAAACGGAAGCCTATCTTGCGGAAGAAGCGCTCAACCTCGTTGTTGAATGCAGCACCACCGATGATTACTTCCTCGAATGCATTGCCGAAGGTGTTGGTCAGTTCGGTGCAGATTTTCTTCTCTAGCATCTGGTCAACAATAGGAATGCGGAACAAAAGCTTGTTTTTGTCGAGTATAGGTTTTAGCTTGTTCTTGTATATTTTTTCGATTATCAGCGGCACCGAAATGATAATGTCGGGACGGATGTCGGCAAAAGCCTGCATTATGAGATTTGGCGTTGGCATTCGTGTGATGAAATGAACATGTGCGCCCATTGTCATCTGGAATAGAAATTCGAACATAAATCCGTACATGTGAGCCATCGGTAGCATCGACACAACTTTCGACCCCTGACCGAAGCGTGGCAATGCGTCGTAATGTGCAAAATCTACATTGCTCGATAGGGCACGGTAGGGAATCATAACGCCTTTCGATTGTCCCGAAGTTCCCGAAGTGTAGTTGATGATTGCCAGTTCGTCGGGTGTATCTTCGTAATACTTAATGTCTTCCTTCTCGAAGCGCTTGGGATACCGCTTGCCGTACAATTCGTTGAGATGTTCGCGTATCTGCATTATTTCGTCGCTTGTAGCATACAGGAAATTCAGGTCGGAAATGTTTACAACTACCGATAGTCCAGTCATTTCGGCAATGTCGAGGCCTTTCCATACTGCGTCGTCAACAAATAGCACACGAGCCTCCGAATGGTTTACAAGTTGCTGGATGACAACTGGCTTGAACTCGTGCTGAATAGGAACAGGTACGGCTCCGTAGGTAAGTGCCGACAACATGCAGACTCCCCAGTTGGCTTGGCTGCGCGAACAGAAAGCAACTTTGTCGCCAGTATGCAGACCGAACTGTTCAAATGCTATATGTAATTTTGATATGCGTCTTGCAATATCCGAATAGGTAAGTGTAATACCTTGATAATTAGAAAGTGCTGGCCTTCCCCAGTTTAAACGGAAGCTTTCTTCCAGTCTTTTGTTGAATGATAAATTATCCATATTCGTCTTTTAAAAATCGGCGCGAAATAATACATAATAAACCGACTGAAAAAATTATTAGGAAAAATAGACAACTTTTAGTGATAAATTTATATCTTTGCATTATGGAACGCAACATAAACTACAACGATGGCGACATCCTTATAAAGGATAGTTTCGGTGACATTTTTCTCGCAGGGACCATACGCACCACCATGGTTTCGGCTGTAATATGCACGGCAGGACAAGTAAGTTTCTCGCTCGGCGGCACGACATACACCGCTATGGCGAACGACATTGTGATACTTCCGCCAAACCTGTCGATTGATGACGTTGTTCTCGACGACGATTTCGACGGGTTGTTCTTTGCTCTGTCGTACGTGAAGTTTGAAAAGACTATAATGTCTGGACGCGGTCTGTGGCCTCTGATGATGTACACGCGCACGCACCCGATTATCCACATGAATAAGCAGGAAATGAAGCTTGCACTTGACTATTTTTCCATAGTGCGCGAGAAAATTGCTTCGCCGCGCGACTTCTACTACAAGGAAATCATGCTTCTGCTGATGGAAACCGTTTTTTATGAAATATGTGTAATCATAAACAGGCATATCGATACAAATGTGCTCACCGTAATCGCCAAGCAGAAAGACTTGGTTTTCCGCAAGTTCATCGACTTGCTCTCGACCGAAAGCATTCACTCGCGAACTGTTGCCGACTATGCCAAAATGCTGTGTGTATCGCCCAAATATCTATCGCATGCCGTACAGTCGTTAAGTGGCAAGAACGCCCTGACATGGATTCTCGAATACGCTACCGATGCTATTGCCCACGAACTGCGCTACTCGGACCGTTCCATAAAAGAAATCGCTCATGCTTTCGAATTCTCAAGCATAAGCGCATTCTCCAAGTTCGTACGAACTCGTCTCGGCTGTTCGCCACGCGATTACAGAAGCCAACGTGACGAAATAAATGTCAATTGATAATTACAGGCTTTTTACCCATTCCTCAATGTCCTGCTTGCTGGCATCGTTGAGCAGGCGACCTTCCTTCCAGTTTGCCTTCGGATATGCTGCTTTCAAGTCATTACAAGCTTGTTCGATTGTACTGCCGCCAGATGTTGCAAATGGGATGACAGTCTTGCCAGCAAAGTCGTATGCTTCCATGAATGTGTTGATTATTGTAGGGCATGTATACCACCAAATAGGAAAACCGACATATATTGTGCTGTAATCATCGATTTTGAGTTCTGTTTTCTTTATTGCAGGACGTGAGGTCTTGTCCTTCATTTCAACCGACGAGCGCGATAGAGAATCTCTCCAGTCGAGGTCGGCATCGGTATAAATCTGTTCGGGTACTATTTCGTAAAGGTCGGCACCAGCGACTTCTGCAAGTTGTGTTGCAACACCTCTTGTCACACCAGAGGCTGAAAAATAAGCTACTAATGTTTTCATTTCCTTTGTTTCGTTTTGATTTTCACTTTGATTTTCTGATTGTTTCTCACCATTTGTGCATGCGCAAATACATAATGCCAGCGCGATTACCGAAATAATAGTTGTTTTCTTCATTATTAATGTTTTTTAGTTTTATTGTGCAAATATAATGTAAAATGAGATTTGGCAACTATATATAACAAACAAAGGGCATCCTAATAGGAATGCCCTTTGCCTGATAGAATTATGAAACATTAATTTTTCAAACCGAATCTTACGAAACCAGTTGCAACGAGTCCCTTTTCTACTGATTCCAAGTACTGAGCGATTGAAATCTTTGAATCGGAAATGTATGCCTGATTCATAAGTGTTGATTCCTTGAAGAACTTCTGCAGACGACCGTTTGCGATAGCGTTAATCTTAGCTTCTGGCATAGTAGCAACAGTTGCTTCGGTTACTTCTGTTCTAATCTTGCGAGCTTCGTCAGCCTGTTCCTTAGTAATCCATCCCTTTGCCATGTTGCTTTCGATGTGGTCATCGCTGTCAACGAGGTTCGGGTTGATACCTGCTTTCTTCAAAGCAGCATCAACAGCCTTAGCGCTGAGTTCGAGCTTGGTCTTGTTGATAGCAACTGAGAATTCTTCGTCCTTAATTTTCTGTGGAACTGATTGTTCGTCAACTGCAACAGGATTCATAGCTGTTACCTGCATTGCAACGTTACGACCAACCTGACGATCAACAACCTTGTTAAGACCGATTACGGTAGCAAGCTTGTTTCCGTTGTGGATATATTCTACAACGTATGGAGCTTCCATCTTATTGTAATAAGCGAGTTCCATCTTTTCGCCTGTTACACCGCTTCTTTCGGTGATAGCGTCAGCTATAGTCTTTCCGTTGAGAGGTAAAGCCTTGAGAGCTTCGAGGTCGGCTGGAAGATTGTCGCAAGCAATCTTAAGGATGTCCTTTGCAAGGTTTACGAAATCATCGTTCTTAGCAACGAAGTCGGTTTCGCAGCTCAATGCGATAACAACACCAACGGTATTGTTCTTAGCAGTGCCAGCGAGAACAGCACCTTCGGTAGCTTCGCGGTCAGCACGCTTGTTAGCGATTGCAAGACCTCTTTCCCTGATAAGATCCTTTGCCTTTTCGAAATCACCGTCAGCTTCTGTCAAAGCCTTCTTGCAGTCCATCATACCTGCACCGGTTATGTCTCTAAGTTTCTTTACGTCAGCAGCACTTATATTTGCCATTGTCTTTCGTTTTTTACGTTAATACTAATTTTCTTCGGTTTCTGCAACCTCAACTGGAGCTTCTTCAACATGTTCCTTCTTTGCTGAAGATCTTCTCTGTCTCTTTCTTTCTACTGGCTGTTCTTCGCCTTCTTCAACAGTTTCCTTAGCGGTGTTTTCCTTTTCAACAGCTCTTTCGTCCAAACCTTCCTTTATAGCCTGGCACATTGTAGAAACGATAAGCTGGATTGACTTAGATGCGTCATCGTTTGCTGGAATTGGGAAATCAGCGTTCTTAGGATCCGAGTTTGTATCAACCATTGCAAATACAGGAATACCCAATCTTTGAGCTTCGTGTACAGCGATCTTTTCCTTCAGGATGTCAACAACGAAAAGAGCTGCCGGAAGTCTTGACAAGTCGGCGATAGAACCGAGGTTCTTTTCCAACTTAGCTCTCTGACGGCTGATTTGCAACTGTTCGCGCTTCGACAATGATGCGAATGTTCCATCGCTTATCATCTTGTCGATTGACGACATTTTCTTTACTGCCTTACGGATTGTCGGGAAGTTGGTGAGCATACCACCAGGCCAGCGTTCTGTTACGAACGGCATTCCAACCTTTGTTACTTCTTCGGAAACGATGTCCTTAGCCTGCTTTTTGGTAGCTACGAACAAAACTTTTCTTCCGTCCTTTACGATTTTTTTCATTGCTTCTGCAGCTTCGTCAACCTTTACGGCTGTCTTGTGCAAGTCGATGATGTGGATACCGTTGCGCTCCATGAAGATGTAAGGAGCCATTGCGGGATTCCATTTGCGCTTGAGGTGACCGAAGTGTACGCCTGCCTCGAGCAACTGATCAAATGTTAATCTTGACATTTTTAAAAATTTAAGTTTACATTCTGTAGTAACAATCGCGGAGTAGAATCTCGAAAGACCATCTCCACGATTTAGATACTAAACTTTGTTTATAATTCACTAAAAAAATACTAACGCTTGCTGAACTGGAATCTCTTACGAGCCTTCTTCTGTCCGGGTTTCTTTCTTTCAACAACCCTCGAGTCGCGTGAGAGGAAACCGCAAGGCTTCAAGCTAGCCCTGTATTCCGGATCTACCTTCAACAATGCCCTTGAGATACCAAGGCGCAATGCTTCAGCCTGACCTCTTACACCACCTCCGTCAATGTTGGCCTTTACATCATAGCAGTCCATCTTGTCCAATGTCAAGAACGGTTGCTTTACGATATACTGGTACTGCATAATCGGGAAGTATTCTTCCATTTTGCGGTTGTTAACCGTGATGTTTCCTTTTCCTTCGCTTAAGTAAACTCTTGCGACTGCAGCTTTTCTGCGACCTAATGCATTAAATACGTCCATGCTTATTTAATTGTGTTTAAATCCAACTTTGTCGGGTTTTGAGCTTCGTGCTTGTGCTCGCTGCCAACATAAACTTTCAAATTTCTGAACAATTCGCTTCCGAGACGGTTCTTCGGCAACATTCCCTTGATTGCATGTTCGATGATGCGTGCTGGGTGCTTTTCGAGCATTTCAATAGGAGTTTCAACCTTCTGTCCGCCAGGATAACCAGAGTGTCTGATGTATTCCTTGTCGGTGAGTTTATTGCCTGTTAAAACAACCTTCTCTGCATTGATGATGATGACATTGTCGCCACAATCAACATGAGGTGTGTATTCGGGTTTGTGCTTTCCTCTCAATACGTAAGCTACTTTCGAAGCCAAACGTCCGAGGATTTCGCCTTCGGCATCGACAACATACCACTGCTTCTTAACAGTTTCCTTGTTTGCCGATATTGTTCTGTAAACCAATGTTTTCACTTTAAAAAATCTTCTTTAAAATTAATAAATTAAGTTCCTTAGGCTGGATGACCAAACGGACTGCAAAAGTAATGCTTTTTTTATTATCCAAAAATCTTTTTTTGCTTTTTCTTTAAAAAATATTTTGTAGATAAAATGTTGAATGATACTATGCTGGATTTTCTTCATTTTATGCCGTGGTTCGAAGCTTGTTTTGTGCCGATTTGTCGATGTACCTATTTATATATATACAACATGTCCGATGTGATGTTTTTGGAAAAGTGTATGTATAATGTTGTTGACAACTTTTGCTAACATGTTGACCTTTTTGCAAAAAATACTCTTATCTTCGCAAATCGATACTTAAATGATATGGAAGAACAACAGCAAGTTAGGAAGATTTTGGTTTATACCGATTTTACGGCGGTAGGTGAACGAAGTGTGCAGTGGGGCGTGTATTTCGCCGAGAAGTTCAAGATGGAACTGCTTTTGTTGCATGTGATTAACGAGAATACATATACATATTTTCCCAAAAGTACAGCAGAGCAGGATGCAAAGGAGGCTCTTGCCGAATATTGCGAAACCATAAAGAAGGACCACGGCGTAAATGCTGAGTATTATGTGGAGGAAGGCTGTACCTGCACGATAATAAATTCTACGGCCGAGCGTATCGATGCTTACCTGATTGTGCTTGGCACTCACGGCAAGGACGATTTGCAGTTCCTATCAGGGACTTCGGCGGTGAAGATAATCCGCAAGGCACGAATTCCCTATTTTGTAATCCAGAAGAATACGCCCTTCCCAAGTTATGGCAACAAGATTGTGCTTCCGATGGATGTCGCCAAGGAAATGAAGGAAAAGACCGGCTGGGTGACTTATTTCGCAAAGCATCTTGAACAGGTAATTGACATTGTTCACAAGAAAACTGATGACGGACGGTTGGCAAACAATCTGCAGTTCTGTACCAAGTTTTTCGACCGTTACGAGCTGGTTTACAACCGCATAGTGCTTGGCGATCGCAAGAGCATCGACCTTCAGGCGGTTGACTATGCTTCAAACAACGAGTGCAAGCTGATTGTGATAACCACCACCAAGGAGGAACGGTTGTGGCACAAGATTTTCGGTTTCCCCGAAGCCAAGATTATTGCCAACGAAAAAGGTATTCCAGTGCTGTGCGTGAACCCGAAGAAGGATTTGTATGTGCCTTGTATTTAACTAATTTCGATGATATGAAACATTTTTTGCTGTTCGTTTTGATTTTGGGTATGTCGGTTTTTGCCAATGCCCAGATGTATAATGCAGTGTGTACTGGTGCTGGTGAATCTGTGCTTTTGAAATCGAGTGACATTTCTGTCGTTGCCGAAAAGTCGCGTTCGCAGCAGATTGCAGGTTGGCCTAAGGCTTTTTCGAAGGATGAGTACTATATGAATGCCCGTGGCTTGTGTCTTGCCGACTTGGACGGCAATGGCACCGACGAGATAATTTTTGGAGCCGACACTGCAATATATGCTTACAAGGGCGATGGAACTTGCCTATGGCGTACCGATTTGCAGGGCGTCGCCTACTATCCGCCTTCGTGTGCCGACATAGATAACGATGGCAACTTGGAAATCCTGATGTACACGCGAGCACCAGCAGGAACTAGCACATCATACTTCTATATTTTCGACAAGAATGGCAACATACGCGAAGGTTTCCCAAAGTCGTATGCAAGTACGCAAATTATAATTGGTAGTCCTGTTATTGCCGACTTCGATGGTGACAGACAGATGGAAATTATTGTGGCAAAGTTCGGTTCGTCGCAGAGCAAATTGTATGTCTATGAACCCGATGGCTCTGTGCGTAGCGGTTTCCCTAAGAATGTAACTGGACGGTTTGCTGTTACTCCATCGGTAGGCTACGACAGCAAGTCGGGACAAATGATAGATAGCGTTATCGTACTGAATACCACGGCTGCAATTTATGCATTCGACCTCAATGGCAATGTGCTCGATGGTTTTCCCGTGCAGGACGACAATGTTAAGTTTTCGTACCAGTCGCCGTTGATTTGCCATACTGCTGAAAAGACAGTTATTGTTGGTGCTAGTCATGGTAATTCATCAATTTTTTACTCGCTTGAGACAAATGGGCAGTTTAGTGATGGATGGCCTGTTCCAACGGCAGGTAATGCGTGGACTTATACGGCACCCACTGTTGGCGGACTCGGTGAAACTTTCGATTTCTATATGTTTACCCAGCGAGAATCTGAGGTAGCAATCCATGCAATGCATCCCGATGGAAGCTACATAAGCGGTTTTCCTGTGCCTCGTGCCGATTTGGATGAAGGAGGCAGTGAAGGCGTGACCACCTACATGTATTCAACCGATTTGTCGAAGATTTACATTTTCGGAACATCAATTTCGGGCGATACAAACGGCGAGGGCTATGTACATATCTTTGAAGCAGATTCAGATTTGACCGATTTTCACGAGACCGCTGAGTCGCCTTTGCGTGTTCAGGGGCTTTCGTTTATGAGTGCAGTGAATCTTGGCGATGTCAATGGAAACGGCAAGCTCGACCTTGTTGTGCAGTCGTATGACCAGATGGGCGAGGGCGCGGATTCTATTCATGTCAGCGTTTTTGAGACCGACTACGACTATAATCCCGATTATATGTTTGGCACTTACAAGGGGCGTAACGACAGGTGCGGTTTTGTAGCGCCATTTGGTCTGGATTTGTCTGTGGATGACGTTTTTTCGGACGAAATTTCTATCTTCCCCAATCCTGCGCGCGATATGATTTCCGTTGAAATAAATGTGGCATCGGATTTGCAAATAGTTGATTTGTCGGGCAAAACAATGTTTTCATACATAGGTTGTTCGGAAAAATGCGATATAGATGTTTCGGGATTGAAACCGGGTGTATATTTTTGTCGTATAAGAAATAATGATAAGGTACAAACTGTAAAATTTGTAAAGTTATGAGATTAATTGCAATCAAGATATTGGTCGTTGCCGCAGCGCTTTCGTTTGTTTCGTTTTCGGGCAATGCACAGGTCATAGGCGAAAGACAGGCCGACGGTTCGGTTATAAACTATATTGACATCAACAAGAAGAAGCAGGGCAAGTGGATAAAGAAGTACAGCAACGGCAATGTGCGCTACGAAGGCTTTTTCACAAACGATATACCTTCTGGAACATTCAAGTATTACTACGAGAACGGCAAGAAAAAGTCAATTCTTGTTTACAACGATGATCATTCTTCCACGGTTGAGATGTTCTGGCAAAGCGGTGCAACATCAGCAACTGGTGGTTACGACGAGGAAACAAAGCGTCACGGCGAGTGGAGGATATACACCGAATCTGGAAAGTTGATTGAGATTATTAATTATGTTCACGGCAAAGCGGAAGGCAATGTGACTATGTATTATCCAAATACGACCAGACTTGTCCTTGATTGTATGTATGCCAATGGAACACGCAATGGCTACTACAAGTACTATTTCGATAACGGAAATATGCACGAGGACGGTTTCTACAAGGATGGTGCGCGTCACGGACATTGGAAAATTTATGCTCCAGACGGAAGCCTTGAAGAGGAAGGCGATTATGTGAATGGTGAAAAGGAAGGCGAATGGAAAGATTACCGTACTGACAAGTCGGGCGAAACCGTTGTTTACAAGCACGGTCATTCTGACAAGGAAAAGGAGCAAATGGAAGAATGGCGTAGAAAGGCCGAATGGGCAAAGGAACATCAGGACCAGTTTATGCGTCCCGAGGATTACCTCGACGACCCGATGGAATTCTTCCGCCACAATTCGAATGTAGATTATGGCAATTCACCATCAAACACAAAAGAGGCTCCATCTTCAACAAAACAAAGTAATTCTGGCAAAAAGTCGAAGAAATAAATCTGTGCCGAGATGAAAAAGCTTCTCCTTGCAATGAGCGGTGGCATCGACAGTTCGGTGTCGGCGCTTATGTTGCTCGACAAGTACGAAATTGTGGGCGCAACTTTCCGTACCTACGATTCGATGAAGGAATCGTGCATTGCTCGCGAGAAAGGTTGTTGTACCATCGAGAGCATAATGGAAGCCAAGCGTTTTGCGCTGTCGTTGGGAATCGACCATCATATTGTCGATTTTCGCGAGCGTTTTGCCGAGACTGTAATCAGTAATTTCGTTTCCGAATACCTTCACGGACGCACGCCAAATCCTTGTGTTGTCTGCAATCGCGAAATAAAGTGGGGAATTATGTTGCAGAAAGCCGATGAACTTGGCTGCGATTACATTGCAACAGGTCATTATGCGCGGATTATGCACGAAAATGGACGGTATTTTCTGCGCAAGGGCGTTGACCTGAGCAAGGACCAGACCTATTTTCTGTGGCGATTGTCGCAGGAAAATCTTGCGCGGACTATTTTCCCGCTTGGCGAATACACAAAGGACCAAATTCGAGCCATAGCCGATGAAAAAGGGTTCAAGGCATTGGTAAAAAAGCGCGAAAGCCAGGAAATATGCTTTGTGCCAGATGACGATTACCGCAATTTCCTTCGCACACAGGTTCCCGATATTGACGAAAAAATAGGGGAGGGCGACATCCTTTCTACCGACGGCAAGGTTCTTGGTCGTCACAAAGGATTTCCGTTCTATACAATCGGGCAGCGCAAGGGCTTGAATGTGGCGGTTGGGCATCCAGTGTTTGTGACGGAGATTAATCCCGAAAAGAATACCGTAACTCTTGGTGAACGCGAAGATTTGATGCGCTCGGAAATTGTTGTCAGTGACCTTAATTTCATGAAATACGAAAATCTGTATTCTCCGATGAGGTTGGAATGCAAGATTCGCTACAATAGCCGAGGTGTGGAATGCGAAGCCGTGCAGGAAGGTGATAGGTTGCACATAAAGTTTGCCCAGCCGGTATCGGCGGCTACACCCGGACAGTCAGCCGTGCTTTATGAAGGCGATGATGTGGTTGTTGGGGGAGTGATCGAAGGGTAAGGTTTATACCGATTTTGTATATTGACTAGTCCTAAATAACCGTTACAGGTTTTTACGGGACAAAAATACAATTAAATACACAGTCGGATATCCGACTGTGTATTTTTATTTTCCTTTTTAT
>CADAXK010000013.1 GCA_902791865.1 uncultured Bacteroidia bacterium | reverse complement strand
CCTGACGAAAGGAAAGTTTCCCGAAGAAATGAAGCCATTTGAGAAAGGCGTAGGTCCAGCGGTGGCAGTTGGCAAGGCGGCAGGAAATTTTGTTTCCGATCTTATCGACGGAATTGTTGACCTGTTCTGCGATGACGACGAAACTAAAAGTAGATAGAATATATAGATACAAAAACAATTTATTGATTTTAGTATATTTGCGACAGTATAATAAAAACAGTATAATTATGGAAGATTCGAGAAAAATACAGGAAATTTTGCAGGACTATTCGGTGCAACAAATCGAGAAAGAAATAATCAGATCCCACGAATCCTTTTTCGATGCCGAAAACATTAGCTACCTGCTGCAAATGCGAAAGAACATAATCAACCATTATGTGCTTCAGCATCAGGAGGAGATTCTGCCCGACATAATTGCCTACAACGACGCACTGATTGAGGCATTGCGGATAACTTACGAAAAATATCACATTGTTTACGAAGCCAACAAAGCCCTTGGCGAAGACATAGAAGTCGACGGTAAGTGCCTTTTAGGTAAAGACTACCCTAAACTGCATCCGCTGCAAGATAGCGACCGCGATGAACTTTGGTGGGCATTGTGGAATTCTCAATATGCTGGTTGGGATAGTTGCGTGGCTGGTTGGGTGGTAAGTCCATACGATAGTTTCGACGATTTCATAGGCAAGCGTAGTCGTTGTAAACATGACTCGGATATTTGGACGAAGAATTGGAACGCAGGTCTCGATGAAGAACTTACCAAGAATTTGCACTTGACCCTCCCGTTTAGTCAAATATTCCTGAAAAGCAATTTTGCCATAACCGATTTCATCTATTGCCGTGACTTTTATCACGAAATTACCGTAAAGATAAATTATTGAATAACAAGAGTATAAACATTTAAACTTAATTGAAAATGAAAAAGTTATTAGTATTACTGATGTTCGTGGCAATATGTGCCACAGCATTCTCACAAAGTATCTCACACATCGAGAATAAAAATCACTTCTACCGCATCTACAACGAAAAAAATGTGGAAGTTAAAGCCGTTGGCGACTATGTTGGAACTTTGGTAGGACATGGCAGCAAGTTCTTCATCGTGGTAAAGAACGGGTTCTACGACTTGTATGACATGCAAGGTCACAAGTATAAATCGATTTCCACTACAGTGGGCGATATTGTTTCCGTTTCGGGCGACACCTTCGTCGTGCCTGACGAAAGGAAAGTTTCCCGAAGAAATGAAGCCATTTGAGAAAGGCGTAGGTCCAGCGGTGGCAGTTGGCAAGGCGGCAGGAAATTTTGTTTCCGACCTTATCGACGGAATTGTTGACCTGTTCTGCGATGACGACGAAACTAAAAGTAGATAGAATAAATAGATACAAAAACGATTTATTGATTTTAGTATATTTGCGACAGTATAATAAAACAGTATAATTATGGAAGATTCGAGAAAAATACAGGAAATTTTGCAGGACTATTCGGTGCAACAAATCGAGAAAGAAATAATCAGATTCCACGAATCCTCTTTCGATGCCGAAAACATTAGCTACCTGCTGGAAATGCGAAAGAACATAATCGACCATAATATACTGCAGCACCAAGAACTGATATTGCCTGACATTGTCGCCTTCAATGAGGCGTTGCGCGATGCTTTGCGGACGACTTACGAGAAAGCTCGCCTTGTTTTCGAAGCCAACAAGGCGCTTGGCGAAGATGTCGAAATTGATGCACGGTGTTTTTTCGCTCATGAATACCCTACACTGCATCCGGTACAGCATGCCGACTGCGAAGAACTATGGTCGGCTTTGTGCGAACCTTGCTGGAATCATCAGTACAAGTGGGGCGTAGGCTATTGTTTCAATCCAAACGAAAGTTTCAACGATTTCGTCGGAATGAACAACACGCTAAAAGTGTATAACGATAATTGGAATTATGGTCTCGACGAAAAACTGACCAAGGACCTGCATCTAATCAGGCAATTCAGCGACTTGTTCTTAAGGACAAATTTCGCAATAACCGATTTCATATACTGCCGCGACTTCTATCACAAGATTAAGGCTCAAATTATTATTAACGATTAAAAGCATTTGAATATGAGTTCTGATTTCATTAAAGCCGGTCTAAAGGCACTGGCAGCAATAGCAGCGGTGGTTGCAGGCGGAACGCTTGCCAAGAAAGCCCACGAAGATTACAAGCGAGGCAAGGAATTGCAGGCGAGCAACAGCAAAAGGACGGAAAAGATAACAGCGTAGGGGCTTCGCCCGTTTCAATGGCTGACGCCGTTTAACTTCGTTGAGGGCTTCGCCGTTCTCGCTGCGCTGTTTCAATGCCTACGGCGTTTGAAAGTTTGATGGCTAACGCTGTTTCTAGATTTCAATGGCTGCGCCGTTTCAAGTTTCATGTTTGATGGGCTATGCCCGTTTCAATGGCTAAAGCCGTTTAACTTCGTTGAGGGCTTTGCCGTTCTGTTGAGACGCGCCATGGCACGTCTTTACAATGGCTACGCTGATTTGATGGCTAAAGAAGACCTATCTAGGCAGGCTGGGCTGTTCGACTTTTAGCCAGTCAGCCTGTGAGACTGCTGTTCAGACATTTGTTTTTCTCAGTTGCCACACGGCAACGGCAGTCCGCGCAAAGCATACCGTTTGGAAATATCTGCTGGTTGGAAAGGCTCTGGAAATTTGACAGTAGTTGCGGCAGGATTTTGGAAGGTATGGGCGTGGACTGTTTTTTTGAGAAACTATTACTTGCTTGATACCAATGTGTTATCACAGTAATAAAACTTATCGCAACCGTGGTTACGGTAATGACGGTTACTATTTTATTTCGCAACACCCCGAATTGTTGATGCTTGATATGGCTGATATGTGATGAGTGGCTAACAGGCTTGCAGCCCGACAGCTCGACTGGTCTTCTGCAAGGCTGTTTGACATCCCGGCTGCTCAAAAAAATCGCAAATTGTACTTCGTAAATCGTAAATATTTTCTTATCTTTGTGAAAAAATATAACGAGTACGTTTTGGCGTGCTTTGCCGATTGGAAGAAGTCTGGAAGCTTTTTACGAGTAATCGCGCAGAGAGTCCGAAAACCGTACGCGACCTATTATGGGCGTGGACTGCTTTCTTCTTTTTGCGATTACGGGTTTTCCAGAGCCTTTCCAACCGAAATGAAGGATAGTTGGAACACGCTCAATTTTTTTTAAGGAATAAAAGAAATAATGACAAAAAATTTAATATCATGGAATCATTAAACATTATTAGTTCTATAATTTCAATTATTGCGTCAATATGTGCTATCATTGGAATTTCTGGTCTAATTAATTTCAAAGCAGCAAATAAGCATATTATTATATCTAAAATAGGCAACATTACTGAAACAATTATTCAATGCATAGAAGAGTACGATAAATCATGTGCTATTAGTTTTGGAAGTAAACGTACTTTGAAAATAAAAAATCAATTAAAATCCCTAATATTTTTATGCAACTCTCTAATACCATATACCAAATGTAATAAAAGGAGAAAAATAAATTATTTTGTTAAATGGATAAATACTTTACTATATGACATGGAAGATTCTTTGGAAATAGATAATATGGATTTGATAAAAATACTTAATAGGAATGATGTACTCAATAATCTAAAAGAGTTTCTTAAAACGATAAAATACAATTAAAATAATATCATGGAAATAAACAAATTAATCGAAATCTCAAAGGAGATTAATGCAGAAACAATTACAAAAGAATTGGAACAATTAAAGGTAAAAATGTCGAAAACAGATTGCGACTTGATTTTACCATTTGTGGGTGAATTTAGTTCTGGAAAGACAACATTGATAAATGCCTTAACAGATAGCAAGCAACTTGAAACAAATTTTGACCCTACCACGGCAACAATTTTTGAAGTTCATTTTGGATGTAATTCCTGTTGCGCTGAAGTTTTTGATAAGGACGGCAAATCTACGCACTACGACAATATTGCCGACTTAAAGAATGACAAATTAGGCAATAATCCTTTCGTTCTTGTACACGATACATCAAAAAGAGTTCCATCAACAACAGTAATTGTTGATACTCCAGGACTTTCTTCTCCTGATATACGACACAAGCAGGCACTTGTAAACTTTTTGCCACAAGCTGATGGCATAATATTGGTAATTGATGTAAACCAGCCAATAACTCGCTCGTTGACAGAGTTCGTTAAAACTATGAAATTGTCTGACAGACCTTTGTTTTTAGTTATAACAAAATGCGATACTAAGACACAAAAAGAAGTTGAGGCTCAAAAGAAATACATATCTGAAAATTGCGAAATTGATATAAAACAGACGGCTTGTGTCTCAGCCAAAAACAACGATGTACAGCAATTGTACGATTTGTTCCAGTCGATTATGGCAGAGAAAAACAATATCTTAAAAAAAGTAAATGAACAAAGAATGAATCTTGCTTCGGAGAAATTGAAAAGTTGCATAGATGAAATGTTGAAGGTATCTTCTTCTTCTGATGATGAATTGGAAGAAAGCATCAAGAAGCACAAAGCAGAACTAAACAATTTCAACAGAAGCATAAACAGGCTTATATCCGATTCAACAGGCGACATAGAAGAAATAGGAAGAAATGTTTCTCGCCATTTTCAGGATTCCATTGTTTCTCGTTTAAATTCAATTGCAACAGCCAAAGGAATTAACTATGATGCGGAAGCAATAAGTGCGATAAACAACACTGCAACATTATTGCAAAACGAGTTCAAGAACAATGTACGTCAAGCAATAAAGACAAAAGCCACTTCGCTTTCGGGTAATGATAGCGTAAATATCCAGTCGCTAAATAACATTTCCTTGCCTGATTTTGATATGTCTGGCATAGGTTACGGAATGAATTTAAATGAAGCAGGACACGAATATGATAATGCAATCAAGATTGGCGTAATTGGTATAGCTGCAGTTGCTGCAGTTGCGGCTGCCCCCGCAGTTTTAGGAGCATCGGGAACTGCGGCAGCAGGAGCGGCAGGTTCTGGCGCAGCAAGTGGTATCAGCACTTCAACTCTGCTTATCGAAGGTACAGAACTTACATTGGCAGGAAGAGCATTGTCTAAGGCATCTCAAGTGCAACAAAAAGCAGAATCCATAGAAAAGAAAAATGGCGGTGTTCTCGGAAATCTTATTGGAAAGATTACAGATGCCACAATGGGTAAACCGCAAAGAATAAGAGCAATTAACAATTATGTTGATTCGACATTGATGCCTGCATTTAAAGCCGAAATAGACCGTATTGGAAATGAGATTGTGAATGGAATAAGTACAGTTTTGTATGCAGAAGCGAAAACAACAATTACAGAAAAAAATCAGATTCTACAGAAACTTGCCGAGCAACGCAAAGCAAATCAGGATGAGTTTGAACGTAGGATGACGCAATTACGTAACTATAGGAATATGTTATAAATAAGGAGAAAAATTATGGTAGGAATTATAATAACTGCAATATTAGGATTGTCGGTTGGGTATTTAATCGGTAAATTTACTGGACAGCAGCCGTCTAACGAAAAAAGAACAGAAATCGACGAACTTTATAGGGAAAACGAAAAGTTTCGCAACAGAAATAGAGATTTTGAACGACAGGTTGAAGATTTGCTTGCCGAGAACAAAAAACTTTACCGCCAGTTAAAAGAAAGGGATGAAGACAATGATTCCTTTGAAGATGAAATGGATGCGGCAAAAAGGAAGATAAAGGCTCTGTCTGCAGAAAACTCTGAGTTGAAACTCAAAGTAGAAGAATATAGTCTCGCTGTAAAATCGTTGGAAAATGAAGTTGAATCATTAAAAAAGTAAGTAAATGAATATCACTAACATAATTTTATTGACAATAGGGGCTGCCATCCTTGGCGGAATAATTGTATTTGTTGTGGTAAAACTAATGTCAAGGAAAAATACGCAGCAAAACAATATTGACAAATCAAGTCACAAGAATGAGATCGAATCGTTAAAACAAGCATTATCCGAAAAAGAAAAGGCATATTCCGAGTTGAAGGAAAAACTGAAAACAGTAGAAAAGGGCGGTAATGTAACAATTACATCCGATGAGGAAGATAGGCTTAAAGACGAAATCTCCAAGGCGAAGGAAAAAATCAAGAAACTTGAAAATGAAATTGAAGACCTTGAGGATGAATGTGACGACCAGAAGAAAAAAACAAAGAAAATTGAAGCCGAAAAAGATGAAATAATAGGGCAACTGGAGAATAAGAACAAGCAGATTTCATCGGAACTTCAAGAAACAAAGGACACATTAAATGAGGCAAGAGAGGAAATATCACTAAAGAAACAATCTCTTTCATTTGTTCAGGAAGTAATGACTGCCAAACGAGCAAACGACAAGTCGTATTCTGACCGATTGAAGGCAATAGGCGAAATCAAGGATTACATAGAAGAAGACTTAGAACCATTCATTACAGAAAACTTTAATGAAATAAGAGAGGGTTCGGATAAGTGGAACAAATATTTTGGCAACGAACTTAATGAATGGGCAGAAATTGCCAGCAAGCACTGGGTACAAGGTAAAGTTAAGATTGCCTTTGTAGGTGAATTTTCTGCGGGGAAAACATCAATAGTTAATAAAATCCTTTCTCAAAACGATGCTAACGCACAATTGCTACCTGTAAGTACCGAAGCGACTACCGCTATACCTACATATATTTCGGGTGGCATTGCAACTTCTTATTGTTTATATTCTCCAGACAACATTTTAAAAACCATATCAAAAGAAACTTTTGGTAGGGTTAATAAGGAAATTCTAAATCAAGTAAAAGGTATATCATCACTCATTAGGTATTTTGTAATGACATATAAAAATTCTAATCTCAATGGTATGAGTATCCTTGATACGCCAGGTTTCAACTCTAACGATAAAGAAGATGGTGAACGTACTCTTGGGGTAATTAATGAATGTGATGCTTTGTTCTGGGTTGTAGATGTAAATGCTGGAACAATAAACAGAAGCTCTCTTTCGCTAATAAAGGAAAAACTGACAAAACCGCTATATGTTGTAATAAACAAGACCGATACTAAAGCAGAAAAAGAGGTTGAAAGAGTTGAGCAACTGATAAAGCAAACTTTTACAAGAGAAGGAGTTGTTCCAAAACAGTATATTCGATTTTCACAAAAAGCACCACTTGAAACAATTATGAATGTGGTAAAATCAATTAGAAAGACTGCTGATTCTGAAAATTATTTGAATAATATTATGAACCATTTAATTCCTGAATGCATATCTAAGTTAAGGAACGATGTGTCTAATAAAAACAACGAATACACTTCGGCTCGAAAGGACTGTGAACAATTAGAAAATTCTTTCTATGAAACACTTTCCTCAATGAGCAACAAATGCGAAGAAGCAAAGAATCTTCCTCACTGGGAAACTCATTTTTTCCGAAAAGATCGGTATGAAATGTCTGAATATGAAGGAGACCGATTAATAAAACTTCTTGAATTAGTATCAGAAGATGATGTTCCCAATGTTGAAACCGCATTTTCAGAGAATGTTGAAGCAGCTAAAAGATTACAGGCAACACGTGATGACTTGTCAGATAGCAACGCAATTTTGAAAGAAATGGAAATGCATCAGAGCAAATTAAAAAGTTTAATCAGCAAACTAGATAGATAAAATTATGGCACAGAATTTTTTTGAAGAAATAAGACAGAAAAAAGATAATCTCAAGGCACTTGCAGAAAAAGCAAACAAATACGGTTGGATTGACGAAAACCGCAAAAAAGAGATTATAGAAAAACTTGACAATGATACATTGTGCATTGGTGTTATTGGACAGATGAAATGTGGAAAATCAACATTCTTGAATTCATTTGTATTTGAAGATGATGTACTTCCAGCAGCAACAACTCCAATGACTGCTGCTCTGTCGGTAATTACATACGGAGAAAAGAAACGTATTGTTGCCGAGTTTTACAACAGCAATGAGTGGAACGAGCAGAAAATGACGGCTAGCCGTAACCTTAATGAGGAAATTTTAAGCGATTCGGAAAAATCAAAGATAAAAGCGGCAAAAGAACTCGTTGAGAAATCACAGGGATTGAATGTCGAAAAATATCTTGGCAAGACACAGGAAGATAACTTTGAAAATCTTGTGGAATATGTTGGGGCAGAAGGAAAGTATGTTTCTATAACAAAATCCGTAACAATATATTATCCGAAGGAATATCTCAAGGGCGTAGAGATTGTTGATACTCCAGGATTTAACGACCCTATTGTATCTCGTGAAGAACGCACGAAGGAATTTTTGAAGAAGGCAGATGTTGTTCTGCTTATGTTGTATGCAGGTCGTCCATTCGATTCAACTGACAGGGATATTCTTTTCAAGAATGTAAAATCATGTGGTATTGGCAAAGTACTCATAGCTATCAATAAGTATGATATTCCATACAACGATGACAAACATCCCACTTCCGAAGATAAAATTATTGATTATGTTTCGCGCGAAATAAGAAAAGCCAGCAATGAACTTGGAGACGATACTATCAATAGCATACTTAAGGAAACCACTCCAATCACCTTGTCTGCAGAGATGGCACTTCTTTCCGAAATACCAATGAGTAAAATTTCTTCAGACATCATTTACAGTGACACATGGAAAAGGCATTGCGCTAATTTTGAAATATCATCACAGTCAGAAATGAGACAAAGAAGCCACATTGACAACCTTATTAAAGCAATAAAGGAAATGATTGATAAGGAGAAAAATACGATATTGATAGCGAAACCATTAAATGCTATAAAAGCTGCAGGTCAAACCAAAAAGGCCGAATATATAAAGGAAAAGGATTTGCTTGAAAACGAGTTGAAACTTTTGAATCTGCCTGATTCCGAACTAGAAGAAAGAGAAGAAAAACTTGAAAAGGCGGAGAGGCGTCTGAACAGAAAGATAAATAGTCTTGGTGATGATTTGGAATCTGACTTTAAGGCAACTATCAGAAAAGGTAAAAACGATTTAGAAGATATTGTAGATGCTTCATGCCAAAAAATGAATAGTATTGTGGACGCTTGGGGTAGGTTTGAAAGATCAGAAAATCTAAGCACTAAATTGGACAATGAACTAGACTACCTGAAAAAAAGGCGATTACCAAGAACCTTATTGGACCTTAGTCAAAATACCGAACGAAAGCTGAAATCAACAATATCAGCATTCTTTGATGATGTTCAGATTATTTTTGACAATAATATTGAAGACTTCGATTCGGAATCATTCATTAAGAATGTTACAACAAAACTAGACATGGATATTGACAGCAAGAATCTTTTTGACGAAGACATAACTGCTTTAGATGATGATGGAATAATTAAAATTATATTTAAAAGTGTTTTCTGGGAATTCAGACCAATAATTAATGCTCTCTCTCATGGTTCTATTGTAAATGATGTGAAACGCAACATATCTGATATTAGTACATCTTTTGATCCAGATCCATTACTTGACAGGATATTAGACAAAAAAGACAAGATTATTAACTTTGTTAAAGAAGAATTCATTGATGGTCTTATCAATCCTTTGAAAGAACAAATAAAAGAATGTAAGGATAAGAAAACTGACAAGGAAAAGAGAATCGGAGAGATTAATCAGAAACTTGTTTCGTTAAAATCTAATATTGAAACAATAGAAACGCAAACTACCGAAATCAATAAGATTCTATTGTAATTTCTATAGCCATCGCATATTATTTGCGGTGGCTTTTTTCTAAATCTCACCCAAGCATTGCCACCTTTTGGCAATCTTCCCCCATACCTTTGTCCTCTCAAACTAAAAAACAACAAAGATTATGACCAACAAAACAGAAACTTTATCGAGAGGAAAGAGCGTTTCGCCACACGCAGGCGCGTGGGTTTGGATTGCGATAGCCGTATTGTATTCAATTGCACCGCTGGACTTCGTTCCAGATGTCATTGCCCCATACGGCTGGGTGGACGATATAATTGTAGTGGTAATAAGCATCATCAACCTTGTCCAGTCGTACCTGATGCCGAAAAACGAAGCACTTGCAAAGGTGATTAAGCGCATCAAGTGGATAGTGATAGGACTAGCACCATTGGTTGTCATTGCGCTTGCTGTTGTGATAGTGTGTGAAAAGTTATTTTAAAAATAGTTGCATATCCTTCACTTTCATTTTTTTGATTTTTTCTATACCACATTTCAATAATAAATAATATTTTTGCATTGTCAATCGAATTGCAACGGCTGTTACAGTAACGGCGGTTGCAATTGTAAAATATTGTAAATTATGAAGTTTTATGACAGAGAGATAGAGGCAGAGACTCTGAAAAGTGTTGAAAAGAAGTCGGCAAAATACGCACAGATGACAGTAGTAACTGGAAGACGGCGGATAGGAAAGACATCTTTGATAAGGCATTCGTTTGCCGAGATTCCTTTCGTTTATTTCTTTGTAACGCGCAAGAGCGAAGCCATGCTTTGTGCCGAACTTTGCGAGAATGTTCGCTATGTACTGAATGAGGATATTGGTGATTTCTCATCGTTTTCAAGGCTTTTCAATGCGATAATGAACCTTTCCAAGCGCATTAACTTCACATTGGTGCTCGACGAATTTCAGAATCTAAACTATGCCAATCCTGCCCTTTTTTCCGACATCCAGAATATTTGGGATGCCAATAAGGAAGATAGCAAGCTGAATCTTGTGCTATGCGGTTCGGTTTACTCGATGATGACAAAGATTTTCGACAATTCCAAGGAACCTCTATATGGCAGGGCAACCAGTCGAATCAATTTGAAGCCTTTCAAGATATCTACCTTGAAAGAGATACTTGCCGATGGAAATCCCAACTATAATTCCGATGACCTTCTTACGCTTTATATGCTCACTGGCGGTGTTGCTAAGTATGTTGAGCAGTTGGTTATGGACAATGCTTTTACAAAAGACGATATGATTCGTTCGTTTTTTTCGTTCGGGTCGTATTTCATCACCGAAGGTTACGAAATGCTTCGCGATGAATTTGGCAAGGAGTATTCCAATTATTTTTCAATACTTCAGGCTATAGCAGATGGAAATACGGAACGTGGCAACATTAAGAATGTTACGGGAATTGAGCCAGGCGGTTACCTTGACAAACTAGAAAAGAACTACAACCTGTTGAATCGGCACAGAGCCTATATGCAGTCGCCAAACACCCACAGCGTGAAATATTTTATTCGCGATAACTTTCTGACATTTTGGTTTAGATTTATTCATAAGTATCGTAGCGCCATTGAGATTGGTAATCTTGAATATGTGCAGGACAAGGTATTTGCCGACTATGATACATTTTCGGGAATTGTGCTTGAGCGTTATTTTCATCAGCTTTATGCCGAAAAGGGCTGCTATAACATAATTACCAACTATTGGAAGGGTGGCGGAAATGAAATAGATATGATTGCAGTTAACGAAGTTGACAAGCATTTGGTCGTGGCCGAATGTAAGCGACAAGCAAAACGAATAAACCTTAATACACTAAAGGACAAGGCTGTTGACATAGTCGCCAAGCACCGCAATTGGAATATTGAGTTCGTGGGACTTTCGCTTGAGGATATGTAATGTCGTTACTGTAATGGCGGCTGCAAATATAAAACAGAGTTGTTGCCACGCTATCTTGGAAATTTCCTGAAACAATTTTCTCCATTGCCAAGTTTTGGCAATTTGAAGTGATATTTTTGTAATGAATTTAAAAACGCACGAATTATGATTAGAGGAAAAAGAATATTCAAATGTACCGAATGCGGCGAAAAATTTCGCGCAGACGATATTGAACTGAACGCCACTGTGCTTTCGGTTCCACAGCCTTGTCCACACTGCCAGAGCATAAGGACTATGCCGTGGGGATTCATGTCGTTCCTGAGCAAGTCAACTTACGAAGATATTTGGAAACAAATGGAAGAAAGGAAATAGATATGTCAGGTTATTTAGAAAAAAAAGAATCGCATGTTGGTGCATGGATCTGGGTTGTGCTTGGGATAATATATGCAATATCGCCAATAGACCTATTACCCGATGCAATTCCTATTGCAGGATGGGTAGATGATATACTGATTACAGTAACGGGCGGTTTAAATCTTATCCAGTCGTACCTCAAAGAATCCAACGAGCACCTTGCAAAGATTGTCAAGGGCATCAAATGGGTTCTGATAGTGCTTGGAATTTTAATTATCGCAATTATTGCACTTGTGGTGGTCGGAATTGCAAATTTGTTTACATAAATCAATAGGCACACTGAGCTTGTCGAAGTGTTGGAAGATACTTCTACCGTTTTGCCCTTCGATAGGCTCAGGGTGCGAAAAATCGTAAATCGTAAATCCAGAATCGTAAATCATTTTGCATCTTGTCAGCAAAAATCGTAAATCTAAAATCTAAAATCGTAAATCAACTTTATGTTATCGTTATCAGAAAAAATGGTTCTAAAGCTTCGCACAGGCTGGTCGTCGGCAATAGTTGACTACATCCGCGACATGGACGAAGCAAATGTGTATATCAAGGCAGGGCTTAAGGAAGGTCGCGTCAACGGCAAGGCAGCCTTGCTTAACCCGACAATCGTTGGCGAGGCCTACAACTGCCGCAACTGGTACGGACGCAAGCATCCCGAATACTGGGACTGGTGCAATGCCGACCTTATGGGCGAAGGCTACCCGCCTCACGACGAGAATGGCGACCCGTACGAACTACATCACATCGGACAGCAGCCCGATTCACCGCTTGCCGAACTCACTGCCGCACAGCATCACGACGACGGCAATTTCCAGATTCTGCATCAGTTCGACGAATACTCGACCATCGAGCGCGACGAATTCGAGAAGGAACGCGAAAAGCACTGGATGGCTCGGTTTCAGGATTTCAAGGACTGCTATTCGCGGATGAAATAACATTAACAGTTGCATGCTAAAAGAAATATCTTTCATGCATAAGTCTTGCTGGAGATATTGAACAGGGCGGTGAAAAAGTAGTCATTTCGGAAGCTAGTCGTAACACGCGATACGAAATGGGGAGCGTTGTGAAGACTGCTGTCCGTAATCTGCTAATGTTTCGCACAAGCGAACTTACATTTAGCGCCAATGGTTTTTACAGTACCTTTTCCAATTCTTTCAAATCGTCATCGGTTGTCGACCAGCTTGTGGCGAAGCGAACAATAGTGTGGTTGTCGTCGTATTTCTCCCAGAAACTGAAGCATACATTTTGTGCCAGTTTGCTCATTTGTTCGTTCTCTAGAATTATAAATTGCTGGTTTGTTGGCGATTCCAGATAGAAGCGGTATCCTTTTTCTTTCAGCAGTGATTTTAGCTTTTCAGCCATTTCGATTGCATGACGGCTTATTTCCATATAAAGGTCGTTGGTGAAAAGCGTATCGAACTGTATGCCGAGCAGACGGCCTTTTGCAAGCAATGCGCCACGTTGTTTCATCTTGGTAATGAAGTGCTTGGGTGTATTGTTGTGAGTGAAAACAACTGCTTCGCCACACAGCGCACCTACTTTTGTTCCGCCAATGTAGAATACATCGCATAGTTCGGCAATGTCGGGCAAAGTAACATCGGTTTGTCGGCTTGCAAGTCCGTATCCGAGGCGTGCTCCGTCCAGAAACAGCGGAATGTTGTGCTTTTTGCAAACATTGGAAATTGCGGTAAGTTCGCTTTTGCTGTAAAGTGTTCCGTATTCGGTAGGGTGGGAGATATATACCATTCCTGGGAAAACTATATGCTCGTGGTTGCCGTCGTTGTAGAAAGTGGTGACATATTCATCAATGTCCTGAGCATTCAGTTTCCCATCAATAGCTTGGAGAGTGAGTACCTTATGCCCGGTAAATTCTATTGCGCCACCTTCGTGTACGCTGATATGTCCCGATGTGGCTGCTATTACGCCCTCGTAGTCGGCAAGCATCGAACTAATGACAACTTGGTTGGTTTGCGTACCACCAACGAGGAAATGTACTTTTGCATCGGGGCGGTTGCATGCCTTTTTGATTTTTTCTTCAGCCATCTGGCAATACTTGTCCTCGCCATATCCGATGAGTGCTTCCATGTTTGTTTCGGACAGTCGCTCAAGTATTTTTGGATGAGCACCTGCTATGTAGTCGCTTTCAAATGAAATCATTTCTAAGAAATTTAGTCGTGCAAAAATAGCGTTGATCTAAAAAATACTGCTATTTTGAGTTATCCTCGTTTGTTAGTGCAATTATTTTCTCGACAAGAACCTCTACCTTTGGAAATAGTCGTTCGACATCTTCTTTAGTAGCATCAATAAAGTCATCATAATCGCTACCTTGCCTAAAAGCAAAGACCTGACCAAACAAATGTCCGTCTTCTTTAGTAAGAATATCAGCCTTTACATAATATTGATTGACCAATGAAAGGGCTCCCTTATGTGTGTTTACTGGATGTGAATCTTTTGTTAGTAATGCCGAAACTGCATAAAATAGTGCATAGTACATTCTGTTTGCTATTATGCTCCATACTTCCAATGGCATTACCTTCTTTATTTCATCCAATGCCATACGAGCTTTTTCTGTTCGATATGCAACTATTGCATTGCGTTCTTCCTGTGATAGACTCATAATTGTATTCCTTCTTCTTTTACATTGTGCTTGAATAATGATGGAGGAGCAGAATTCCATTGGTCAATGGTGTAAACACGCGTATTTATCTCTTCCCCGATGTCGAAACCTTTGTCCCATAAGTCGCATGCAATTTCATATCTTTCCATGTGAGGCATAGGAGGTTTGTTTAGCAGGACAATTATATCCCAATCGGAATCCTCGCGATTGTCGCCACGAGCACGAGATCCGTATAGGATTATTTGCGCATCAGGTTCTTTGTCACGAATCGTAGTGCGAATCATGTCCAATACCTTATCTCTGCTTAGCCGTTCCATTATGTTTATTAAGCATTTTCACTGGCAAATATACAACATTTTATTCAATATCAAATTGCAGAATGATTTTCGAAAAGCTCTGTCAAGGTTCAAATAAAAATCGTATATTTGCACCTCTAAAAAAATGACAAATGAACTATAATAACGATTTTCGCAAATACGCCGTAAAGCATAGAGGCGTAAACGGTCTTGTTTTCGACCAGTACACAAGTATTTACAATGGATACATTAATCCGACTATTATAGAGGAGCGCACTCTCAATGTTGCGCAGATGGATGTGTTCTCTCGCTTGATGATGGACAGGATTATCTTCCTCGGGACACCAATCAACGACGATGTTGCAAACATAATTCAGGCACAGTTGCTTTTCCTCGAAAGTAGCGATCCTAACAAGGACATACAGATATATTTCAACTCGCCAGGCGGTTCGGTATATGCAGGACTTGGCATTTACGACACCATGCAGTACATTCGTTCCGATGTCGCTACCATCTGCACTGGCATGGCAGCATCCATGGCGGCTGTGCTTCTTTGCGCTGGCGCACACGGAAAGCGCTCGGCTTTGAAGCATTCGCGCGTGATGATTCACCAGCCTATGGGTGGCGCCGAAGGTCAGGCTTCCGACATCGAAATCACCGCAAAGGAAATCTTGAAGCTTCGCGAGGAATTGTACGAAATCATTGCAAACCATTCGCATCAGGACATCGAAAAGGTTCGCCTCGATTCCGACCGCGACCACTGGATGATTGCCGAGGAAGCAAAGGAATATGGAATGATTGACGAAATTCTGTATAGAGAAATTGAATATTAAATAATGGACAATTGACAATGAATAATGGATAATTTTGTAGCGACGCGCCATGGCACGTCGCTACAGATTATCAAATCATCAAATTTTCGAACCATCTCATGGACAAAAACGATAGATGTTCGCTATGCGGTCGCCCGCGCAAGGATGTTGGAATCCTGTTTCAGGGTGTCAACGGAAATGTTTGCGATGACTGCATTAGGCGCGGATACGAAATATTGAAAGAGGAGGAGCAATTCAAGAAAGAAAAGCCGGCAAAGGGTATTAAACTCAAGAAGCCCAAAGAGATAAAGGCCTTCCTCGATGACTATGTAATAGGTCAGGACTTTGCAAAAAAGGTACTGTCGGTGGCCGTTTACAACCACTACAAGCGTATATGTCAGGAGAAAAACGATGTTGACATTGAAAAGTCGAACATAATAATGGTCGGCGAGACTGGTACAGGCAAAACTTTGCTGGCCAAGACTATAGCCAAGATGCTTAATGTTCCTTTCGCTATCGTTGATGCAACTGTTCTCACCGAAGCAGGTTATGTGGGCGAGGACATCGAAAGTCTTCTTACCCGACTTTTGCAGGCTGCAGATTATGATGTGGCATCGGCGGAACAGGGCATTGTCTTCATCGATGAGATTGACAAGATTGCACGCAAGGGCGACAATCCAAGCATTACCCGCGATGTGTCGGGTGAAGGCGTACAGCAGGGTCTGCTGAAGCTCCTCGAAGGTTCGATAGTGAATGTTCCTCCGCAGGGAGGACGCAAGCACCCCGAGCAGAAGATGATTGCAGTTGATACGAAGAACATTCTGTTTATTTGCGGTGGCGCATTCGAGGGACTTGACAAAATCATCGCCCGCCGTATGAACACTCAGGTTGTTGGTTATGGAACGCAGAAGAACATCGAGAAGATTGACAGCAAGAACATGTTGCAGTATGTCATTCCCGAGGACATCCGCAAGTTCGGTCTCATCCCCGAAATTGTCGGGCGTCTGCCAGTGCTTGCCTACCTGAATCCACTCGACCGCGAAGCCTTGAGACAAATCCTTACCGAGCCGAAAAACTCCATTGTGAACCAATATATTAAGTTGTTCAAGATTGATGGAATCGACATTAAGTTCGAGGAAGCTGCCCTAGATTATATTGTCGATCAGGCAATATCGTTCAAGCTTGGTGCTCGTGGATTGCGTTCGATATGCGAGTCGATAATGCTGGAGGCCATGTTCGAAATGCCATCGGAAAACAAGAAGACATTTACCGTAACCAAAGAGTACGCCGAAAGCAAGCTCGACAAGACTGCAGCAATAAAGTTCAGAAACGCGTGAAAGAGGTTTCTTGTTTTAAGGTTTCAGGTTTCTAGTTGACGACAAGATGCAAAAGTATTTATGATTTATGAATTACGATTTTCGATTCGTTGAACTTTGAACCTCGAACCAGAAACGAGAAACTTGAAACTTTGAAACGCCGCAGGCATTCAAACAGCGAAGCGTAGAAACCAAGAGACTTTTAAACTGTTGAACCTTGAACTGTTAAACTTTGAACTTGAAACTTTATAAATTGTATTTTAATGCAGAATACCGCCAACATAAGTGCCGTAATACTCGTAAAGAATGCTGAAAAGACAATTGCAGAATGTCTTGAGTCGCTTCGTGCGTTTGGCGAAGTTGTCCTGCTTGATAACGGTAGCACCGACCGAACCATTGAAATTGCTGGCGGATTTCAAAATGTAAAGATTTTCAGCGAACCGAATTTCTATGGTTTCGGCAAAATGAAAAACATTGCGGTGAGCCATGCTACCAACGACTGGGTATTGAGCATCGATTCCGATGAGGTGCTTATGCTGGATGTCGTTGACAAGATAAATTCCATGCAATTGAGTGACAATGCCGTTGTCGCTCTGTCGCGGCTCAACTACTACAACGGACGCTGTATGAAATGTTGCGGATGGTATCCCGACTATGTATGGCGCATTTTCAATCGGAAATATACCCGCTTCAACGAAAATATGGTTCATGAGGGCATCGAAATTTTGTCCGACACCCTGAAGGTTTACATCAAGGATGCAATAAAGCATTATACCTCCGACAACATAAGTTCGCTAATTGCAAAGATGGAAAGCTATTCCTCGCTTGCCGCGCAGGAAAAGTTTAAGGCAGGTAAGAAAACAAGCGTTGCCGCAGCGATTTTCAAGTCGTTGCATACATTCAACAGGGACTATTTTTTCCGCAAAGGCATATTTTATGGTTATCGCGGACTGCTGATTTCAGCGATAAATGCCGCTACAACATTCCTAAAGTACATGAAATTGTACGAAATGAGAATTAAGGAATAGTAATTTAGATTATATTGATCCGATTATTCTTTTCTACCTTTCCACAAAAACCAGATAGTACCAGTCGTATGGGTCGCCAACGCCAACGCTCGGAGTATATGGATATACCGCAACTTTCTTGTATGTCTGGTTATAATACGACATAAATTCCTCGCAATCTGAAAGCGTTTGCCATACATAATGCAGGTCTGTCTCGGGGAAATCTATTTCTGTTGTGTAATTTCCATAGTGGTTAATGAACGAGATTTTCTCGTTTCCCGGATATTGAGTGAATTCCGGAGTGTATGTTCCTGACGATTTGCCCTTGATAAATGTTTCGGGGAAATGTAGTTCTCCACATCCCATCCAAATAATATCGCCATCCATTAGCAGGTTGCTTTCATCGCGATAGTACAGTTTTATATAGCCGTCATCGCCTGGCGACATATAATCTGCTATAAATGGAATCTCGGTTCCTTCGTTCAATTTGTTTGTAACATTCATAGAATAGAAACCACGATATTCAAATGTCATATAGTCAACTTTGGCAATGAGTATGTCTTTATTTAAATAGTCTTCAGTAAGGTTTACTATTTGTACATCAGGAAGCGGATTGTTTACGCGTTCGTTGATAATTTGCATGCCCATGAATGTGCTATACTCAATTTCCCAATATATGTCAAAATAGTACTGGTATCCCAGATTATCGTTGCCGTAAAAATTTACCCATGCATTTGTTGTCGGGTGCAATGTCGGAAGTATTTCTATAAGTTGTGCCAGTGAATATATATGCTGTTCTGCTTCATTGTCTATTTGTACATTGTATGAAGTCCTGACCATAATCGGGTAAGTGTCGGAATTTCTAAATTCTAGAAGCCATTTCTTGAAGATAATGGATAAAGTGTCAAAATCTTCACATCCTATTGCCATCGATGCATTGGGAATTTTTACATCATTATTTCTATAATTCAAACCAATTCTTTTTGTAATACTGTCGGCTTCTGTATCATTGTATGAATTCGATTCGTTTTCGACATATCCGTGCTGTGTCAAATAATTTATTGCTTCTTGTTTTTCCATTCCGATAATAGCTCTTAAAAAAGCAAAGTCACCAGCAGGATGTGCATCTTGTATTTCTCGTCCGTGAGTAGGGTTCTCGTTATGTGGCGGAATAATGCTTTCGCGTTCACATGCGACAAAGAAAAAAGCGAGTACAATTCCTACAAGCATCACCGATATTTTATGGTTCGTTTTCATATTTCTAATTTTGGCAAAAATAATCATTTTATCAGCATCAGATTACCCTTCTTTGTCCTAATGCTACCATCGTACATTTCGGCTTCTACATAGTAGGAATATGTGTCAATGTTTTGCACCTTGCCTTTTAGTCTGCCATCCCAGCCTTTGTTAAGGTCGTCGGAGAAGAAAACTTCCTCGCCCCAGCGGTTGAAAATGCGGAACTGCAGAAGCCGCTTGATGCCAAGTCCACGCACATATACAATGTTGTTGCCGTCACCTTCGCTGAGCGGAGTGAAAGCGCCTGGCACATCGAGCGAAAACTTCATTTCAACATCTATATGTATGTCGAACCTGTTTTCGTAGCAACCAAGCGAATCGCTGAGCCAAACAGAATAGTCGGTGCTTCTATTGGGGAAGAATAACAAGGTGTCGCAACCGATTGAAATCACACTGTCAAGTGGTACCCAACGGCAGTTTAGGTCGGTTTCGGAAAGAATTACTGCAACAATGGTGTCACCGATGTTTATGGATGCGTAATCTGGATCAATTTCCGCTTCAACTGGCGCAATCACATCGATATGAACCGAATCGGTTGCCGAACATAAATGTTCTGTATATACATCGACATAATATGTCGTATTTTCGGTTGGAGAAACCCTTTGGCGCGGATTGCTGTTGTTGATAGGCGCATCCCAGTAGTACGAAATTCCGCCTGCAACCATAATGTCGGTTTCGTCTCCCAAGCATAATATGGTGTCGTTGCTTGTCAGTGGATGTGGGCTTGGGAAAAGCTCATATTCGTGCGATACGCTGTCGTAGCAGTTGTGCTCGTTGGCTACGGCAAGCGAAACAATAAATGTCGAATCGTTGTATGATGTATTTGTCCAGTAAACAGGGACTTCCTCATTAGTTTCGCTAAGCATACAACCATTCTTGTACCATCTCAGCTGAGCATCTTCGGATGACTGGTTTATCAATGTGGCAGACAGCGGTGCGCACAAGCCAGATGTTATTTCTACGCTGTCGGCAAACAGACCGAAACGAGCATCGACCTCGTAAACATATATCATTTCGGTTATGTCAACCGAACATTCGCCACTCGTAAGGCTAAGAACCACAGGGAAATATCCCGACTGCGGAACATAGTCGTAAGTATGCGTAACCGTTGGCGTGGTGTAGTTGTATCCGCCACCAACAACCCATTGGTACGACTGCACATTCTGTGCGTTCAGCATTCTGAAAGTTACATCATCGCCAGCACAGATGGCAGTATCGCTGATGTATATTTCGGCTATAGGTCCGCTTATTGCTACATTTGCATTTTTCACCACGCGACAACCTGCAGGAGTTGTTACTTCAAATGAAACTGTGTAGTAACCTGGAACATTGTAAAGGTATTCGGGATTTTCGACATACAGGTTGTCGCCGTTTCCCATGGTCCAGTGGAACGACGGCTCTGTGCCATCGGGCAAAGCTGTTGCCGAAACGGCAAAAACTGGTTCTGCAGGGTAGCAATTGAAATTTTGGTATTCTGGCGAAAGGCTTGTGTTAAGACTTTCTACATATACGCCATTCTGGTAATCAACTGCATCGGTACAGCCGACACCACCACTTATATTAAGCGAAACAGAATACCTGCCAGGAGCCGAATAGCGATGAGTAACCACTGGTCCGCTGTTGTCCCATATCTCGCCGTCGCCGAAGTCCCATGTGTAGCTAAAATCTGGATTTTCAACATTCGATGTAAATATAACCAAGTCGGTATTGCAGATGCTGTCGTCAAATTCAACCGAAAGTTCCGGGTTTGATATTGCGTGCAAATAGTCATCAAACGATTGTTGGTCGGTGCAGCCATGTCTTGTGGTTACCATGTAATGTATCGAATAGTAGCCAGTATCATTGTATTCGCGTGTAATTGGATTACCATAAGCGGTTTCGTTGTTGCCAAAATTCCACTGCACATCTCTAATCGGGTCGTCGGTATTTGTAAGTACGCATTCGAATTCAACCGTAGTTGGTGCGCACACATTCTGTGATGGAGGCATTATGGTCGAAGATGGGTCGACAACATATATCGGTTTGGTATAAATAGATATGCAATCGTCGTCTCCTTTTAGATATACGGTTACTGTGTAGTCGCCTGGTTCATCGAACCTATGCGGGTGCGATATGTTAGATGAAAATTCAAACCATTCGAGGTCTTCTACGGGCACATCGTTAATTCCCCAGTTGTAGGCAATCCATTCGTCTCCGCCACGGTCGACTTCAACCGATGAGTGTTTCCCCATGCAGACAGTATCGGGATCCATGTGCCAGATAAAATCCCTCATAGGTATTTCAAAAATAAAATGATCTGTAAATGTACATCCTGAATTATCATTATATCCAATTATATTGCATTCGTACATGCCATATCCAGGGAGAGTGACATGAATGGTTGATGCTGTGGAATGCGGTTCGTAGTACACTTGGGCATCGCCACTGCTGTATGCTCCGCCGGTAATGGACCAGTCCCAGTATTGTGCTCCTTGATTGTCGAAAATATAGAATGTGTAGTCGAATGGGGTTGTACATGGCGGGGTTTGATAGGAGATATGCAAAATTGGAGGCAAAACAAAAACTCTGTCCTGATAGTAAGAATCAGATTCACAATTCAGATATTCTGTCATTATGCCGACATTGTTCCAGCCTGTATGAACATCAAACATAAATCCGTTATACATGTTGTTGGCTGGTCCGTGTGCTCCATCTACCAGAATTGTGAAGTCGATGCTGTCGGAACTTTCATACATTGAGTTGTATAAAAGATATAAATCCTGTGGGCATACTGTATCTCCGTTTATACGGATGTGGTTTGTGTCGGTCGGCCAGAAATCCTCTGGAGGAATCTGTATGCCTACTTCTATAGTGTCGCATCTGTTAGAGTCAAATTCGTGCAATCTGCGAGTGTCGGTGCAGCCGTTGCGGTCGGTTATCGTAAGAGTGGGAATGTAGGCTCCAGGTACGGTATAAGTATGGTTTACTGGTCTGTAGGTGGTATGAAGTGTTGTTCCGTCGCCAAAGTCCCAGAAGTAGTCAACGATTTCGCTATTTTCTGTATATACAACATGATGATCAAACTGAATGTTTTTCGGAATGCAGTCGCCACACGAATTTGATTCCAGATAAGCTTCAGGATGATTTACGATTATAGTCGGCCCATCGAATTCGTCGAAACATCCAGCGCTAGTATAGGCAGTCATAGATGTTTCGTAAACGCCATTTCGATGGTATGTTACATCTGGATTTTCGTCAGAACTTAGAACTCCATTTCCAAAATCGTACCGGTACGAAATGTCATCGCCTGCTGAAGTGTTTGTAAAATGTGCCGTGAATGGATAGTCGCACGAGAATGTCTCGTCAACCACAAACGAAGCCTCTACATATTGCACAGTTACCGTAAATGTTTCCGACCGTTCGCAGGGACCACCCGGGTCGGCAGTAAAAGTTCCTATGTAAGTGCCTTCGCTCATATAAGCATGATATGCAATGTAGTCGTATGAAACAGGAGTGCCGTCACCAAAATTCCATGAGCAGTTAGTTGACCGCGACATAAGGCTACGGAATGCTGTGGAAACCTTTCTGCACGCAAGCGAAGGTGCATCGAAACGTGGCACTAATGCTGCGATTGAAATCATGTCGGGATAAACCTGCGTTGTGTAGCAGCCGTAGCTGTCGGTTGCAGTCACGCTAACGTCGAAATGGCCGTGAGAATTGTAAGTATGTGTCAGGTTGTCGCCAGTGCCGGTCTGTCCATCGCCAAAATCCCATGTGAGAGTATATGCTGTCGAAACATTTGGAGCAGTTGTGACATCTGTTCTGAAAGGCACCTGCAAAGGTGGTTCACACCACTGGTCTATTTCTGCGGTAACCGACAGAGATGGAGGCGACGATACATTTACAGACTGCGCATAATGCTCGCCTATGCAGCCGTTACCATCGGTAACGCGTAGCGAAACCGTCAAAAGTCCGGAATTAAGGTATGTGTGCGAAACATTTTGTCCCGTTGATGTCTGCCCGTCGCCCCAATACCACAGCCAGCTTGTAATTGGTGCGTCGCCCTGAATTGACATGTCGCTGAGCGAATAGTCGAAGGGTGTACAGCCAGAGACTGGTGTTTCGTTGAAGCGCGCCTCAGGCGATTGGAAAATCACGACTTCGCGACTGGCGGTGGCAGTGTGTCCGCTGCTGGTGATGGTTACCGATATGGTATATGTTCCGCCTTCGAGGTAGGAGAATGTTGGTGTTGCAAGTTGCGAAACATCGCCGTTGCCCGACGACCACGAGTAGGCAACATTGGGACCTGCTCCCGTGACATTGCACCCGAAAGTAAGGTTTTGTGGCGAGCATCCGCTGAACGAATCGCCTATAATGGTTACGGAAAGCTGCGCCTTTGCGGCGAATGCCGAAAGCAGTAACAATATTGTCAATATGCAGACTTTCCGAAACATAATTTTAATTCTTTTGCGTCAAATAATTATGGTTCTTTGATTAGAATTGTCGGATTCCCATTGCGCAACATTGTTTTCGATGTATTCTGCAATCTGGTTCATTTCGTTTTGGTCGCGGATGATGTGGTCGTAGAAACGGGATTGCCATTGGAATGGAATGTTGTTTTGACGGGCAAATCGTGTGACGGATTGTTTGAAACCGCCCATTGCAATTGATAAACGACCCTTGTCGTTGGCCATTTTTTGCATGGTTTTGTTTTCTGTAGAATCGCACCATGGTGCGATCCTACTACAATCGTCACCGGAAATTATTACAATCAAATGAATATGGTCGGGCATAATAACATATTCGGGAATTTGCGCGTATGGGTTGTGTTCCGAAATTTTTTGTACACATTCATCCGTGTATTTCCCCACCGCTGACAATTGCATTTCCCCGTCAACGATTTCCCCGAAATAATGTTTTCTGTCCTTTGTACATATCGTAATGAAATATTCGCCATCGTTGTAATCGTGCCACGATGCGCGTTTTGTCCCAATGCGATATTTGTTTTGGAATTTTTCGACAGGCATAATTTGAGATATAGGTTTGTTTGCGAGGAAATGAATTATCCCATACACATATAATTATAAATCAATAACAATGAAAAGGCAAACGCGATTCCGAGAAGGATTACTGATAATTTAATGTTCACTTTCATATTATAATTTTTACCTCTCCACAAATACCATATAATAAGCATCGTATGGGTTGCCCACACCTACGCTTGGTGTATACAGATATACAGCGACCTTTTTCGATGTCTGCTCATAATACGACATAAACTCATCTTGTGCCGAAAGTGTCTGCCATATATAGCCCAAATCATTATCCGATTCGTCAACATCCTGTGCATAATTTCCATCGGCATCTATGTACGAAATTCTGTCGCTCGGGAATGACAGACCGCGTTTCATTGTATATTCAGGAACATATGTGTTCGACGAATTACCCTTGACAAAAGTTTCAGGAAAATTCAATTCACCACAGCCAGCCCAAATTATTGAACCGTCCATTAATAAATTCGATTGGTCGCGATAGTATAATTTTATGTAGCCAAAATCACCAGGAGACATATAGTCAGCAAGGAAAGGAATCTCGTTTCCTTCGTTCTGCTTGTTTGTAACATTCATCGAGTAGAATCCACCGTATTCAAAAGTCATATAGTCAACTTTGGCAATTAGTATGTCCTTCTCCAAATACTCCTCGGTAAGATTTACGGTTGGCACTTCGGGAAGCGGATTGTTTATACGCTCGTTCATAATCTGCATAAATATGACGGGTCTATTATCATCCAGCCATAAAGACAAATCATAATTGTATGCCATATCATCGTATGCTGCAAATGAAACGTATCCTTCCGACTCGGGCGACACATTATTCAACGCATCAACAAGTTGTTCCATAGAATCAAAATGTTGATAACTATTATCAATACGCGCAGAATAACTTGCCCTGACTATGTGATGATATGCTTCGGAATGTTGTATCTCAACAAGCCACGTTCTAAAAACAGACATTAACTTATCTATCTCATCACTTTCCACCCTCATGGCTGCATTTTGCATATATTGGTAATAATCACGTTCAAAGTACAATGTCAAACGTTTTGATATGGTGTCAGTTTCGGCATCATAATACACTTTTCTACTGGAATTAGATTGTCCTTCGTCTTCAACATAGCCGTGCTGAGTGACAAAATCAATTGCTTCCTGATTTGGTCTACCTAACAACGATTTCAAAAACACAAAATCGCCACCATCGGTTTCGTATTCCTGCAGGATGTTTCTTGAGCTACCTACTGGGCTTTCTTCAGGTTCAAATTTAATGCGTTCGCACGATGAGAACGAAAAGGCAAACGCGATTCCGAGAAGGATTACTGATAATTTAATATTCGCTTTCATATTACAAATTTTTAGGTTAATTCGTTACAAACGATAATCAATAAATTTTATGTAGAAAAAAAACATCATAAACATTACAAATCGTTTTGTTAACATACATTTTCCTATTCTTTCGTTTCTACTTTTATTTCAACATTTCTACAATTTTTGTCGTTGTTTGCAACATTTCTGCCAGACGTTGCACGCAACGTCTCTACAATTATTTAATCAACACCACATTCCCCTTTTTTGTCTTAACACTTCCATCAAACATTTCTGCCTCGACATAATACGAATATGTGTCCTGATTTTGCACCTTTCCGCCGATTGTTCCGTCCCAGCCAGTATGCAGGTCGTCGGTGAAGAAAACCTCTTCGCCCCAGCGGTTGAAAATGCGGAACTGGCGCAACTCCTTTATGCCAAGGCCTCGCACATATACTACGCTGTTTTCGTCCTCGCTCAATGGTGTGAACGCACCAGGCACATCGAGTGTGTACTTAATGTCAACATCGACATAAATGTCGATAGTCTTTTCGTAGCATCCGAGCGTATCTTTCAGGATGATTGTGAAATCGGTATTTTCAAGCGGATAAAGCAACAACGTGTCGCAATTTCCTGCAAAAGCGTATTCTGCTGGCGAAATGTAGCAGTTGAGCGGTTCCATGTCGGAAAATACCAGCGCAAAGGCAGTATCACCGATATTTATGGACAGCGACTGCTCATAAACTCCTGCATCAAAATCTTGAAACACATCAACCATGACCGAATCCAATTTTGAACATCCTTTCTCACTAAACGCAAAAACATAGTAGATGGTTGCCTCGTTTGGAGAAATATTTTGATTTTGTGTGCTGTCGTCTATAGGAGAAAGCCAGTAGTAGGAGTTTCCGCCAAATGCAGAAATGTGTGTCTGACCTCCTTTGCATATCAAGGTGTCGCCAGTGGTATGTGCCTCTGGATTCCTGTAGACCAAGTATTCATGCGAAATACTGTCGATGCAGCCAAGTGAATCGGTAATTGCAAGGGAAACCACATTCAGCGAATCCATCAGCGTAGAAGAATTTGTCCACGATACCGAATTTTCTGTCAGTTCCACTCCATTCACATACCAGCGCTGTTCCACGCCATCAGTTCCCAAATACGACAGATTTCCTTCCAATGGAGAACAGGAGCCTTCAAGTATTTCGTTGCCCTTAAAATCCCGAAGGCTAAAGTCGTTATTAATCCTATATACATAAACTTGTTCGGTCAAGTCAATCATGCAGTTGCCGTTTCGTATGGAAAGAGTTACGGGGAAATATCCCGATTCGGGAACGTAGCCGTACTGATGGGTGACTTCGGGTGTGTAATAGTTGTATCCACCGCCTACAACCCACATAAAGCTTTCAACATCAACGGCATCTGTCATAGAGAAATGCACTTCGCCACCAGCACAAACCAATGTGTCGCTCAACGAAATGTTTGCTTGGGGACCGGTAATCGTCACATTGTGCGAGGTTGATGCGTTGCAACCTCCGCGTGTTGTAACTTCAAGTCCAATTGTATAGTTACCAGGAGCGGTATATAGGTACTGCGGATTTGCCACGTGTACAGCATCTCCGTTGCCCATGTCCCAGTTGTAATTTAGATAGATGTTTTCTGGTTCTACAACCACTATTGAATGTATTGTGGGGCTTACAGGATAGCAGTTGTATGCAGAACTGTCGATGGTAAAGTCTGCCGACACGATATTTTCAATAAATAAATCCCTTCCATACGAAACCGTATCGCTACATACAGCGCCATTTTCGCCTCGCACCGAAACTATATGTCTAAGAGTGTAGTTTCCAGATTGTCCGTACAAGTGGGTGACCGTACTCCCTGTTCCCGAAATTGTTGAGCCGTCGCCAAAGTCCCATTCGTGCCAGATGGAATTATCCGACTCGCTGGACACAAAAGTTTGTACAGTACCGAGGCAAACCTCTCGCGTGTAATCAACGGAAGCGTATGGAAAATTAAGGACTTTCACCCTTTCGTTGAAGGTAGCTGAATACTGACAGCCATGCCATGTTATAATGCTCAACGAAATATCGTAAATGCCAGCTTCAGCAAAGGTATGTGTGACGGTTTCGCCAGACGCGCTTCCCGAGCCGTCGCCAAAATTCCATGTTGCCGAATAAATGGGATCGTCGGTGTTGGTGATGTTATGGAACTCGAATGTTGCAGGATTGCAACCAACGACAAGATTTGTTGGTGATATAGTCGAATGAGGGTCAACTACATACAACTGTTTGGTAAATACCGAAATACATCCATCGTGTTGACGTGCGTATGCCACAACCTCGTAATTGCCGCCTTGCTCGTATGTGTGTCGCGAATCAGTAATACCGTTTATTTGAATCCACTCGAGCTGGTCTGTTGGTATCCCTCTGCCTTCCCAGTCGAAAGCGACTTCGGCAAAGGCCGGTGCGTTAAGCACCACGGCGGTAAGCCTGTTTCCGAGGCAAAGAGTGTCGGTTGAGATTTCCCAGTTAAAAGTAGGTGGTTTTATGTCGCAGACGACTTCCCGCACGAATTCGCAATCCGATCCTTCTTTGTGGGCGGTAAGTTTGCAGTGATAGTTGCCGTAGCCAGGAAATACAACAGAAATGGAATCCTCAGTAGAATGAATGAGATTCATATAGATATAGTTGTTCTCACTATTCCATATTAGCCAGTCCCAGTATTCTGCGCCAAGATTTTCGGTCAGATTGAACGAGTATGCAAAAGGTGCAGCGCAGTCGGAATGCGAAGCTAGATGTACGATGGGTGGGTTCACATAAACGCTGTCCCATGGTTCTACTGGCGACTTGCAGTTGCGGTACTCTATTGTGAATCCTACATTGTTCCATCCTGTATCAACCTTGAATAAATAAGAAGTATATTCATCATCAGAATTTACATCCCATGACATGCTTCCTGCGCTAATCACAAAGAAATAGTTGTACTCTGTAGAATTACCATACATAGAGTTGTAAAGATAAGCCGTGTCTGATGGACAAATCGTATCGCCTGGAATAAAATTGAACGAGGCATCAGTTACTCCAAATTGTTCTGGTGAAACCTGAGTTCCTGTAACAATGCTTGCTAGTGGTCGTTCGTGCAGTTGGCTTGTGGCTGTGCATCCAGAAGTGTCGGTAATTGTGAGCGTTGGATAATAGGTGCCGAACTCGGAATATACATGTTCTACAGTTGATGTGGTTGTGTGGGCTGATGTGCCATCTCCAAAATCCCAAAAGAAATCCACGACAGCCGAATTGCTTGTATATTCTGGATCGTTGTAAAAACCTACGGTTGTTGGTATGCATCCGCCAGCCGTGGTGGAATGAAGTTCCGCATCGGGTTGGTTGACAACAATTTCTGGTCCTGTATATCTCGATATGCAACCGCCTGGCGATGTGACCGTAAGTGTTGGCGTAAATCTGCCGTTCTGCGAATACGAGTGGTTGGAAATCTCATCAAAGCCAATGTAATTATCATCGAAATTGTAGGTATATGTAAGATTTTCACCTGTGGAAGTGCTAATAAACCTGACATTGAAAGGGTATGTACATGAAAACAAGTCCTCGGGTTCGGTGCGGAAAGATGCGTGGACGTCCACCACATTGACATTGAAAACCTGTGTCTGTCGGCATGGGCCGTTGGGATCGGCAGTGAACGACACCGAATAGTTTCCCACTTGCGAATACGTATGGCTAGCTTCTGCACCCCATTGCAGGGCAGTTCCATCGCCAAAATCCCAATAGCAAGCTAATTCGTCGTCGATATTGCTACGGAAGGTGGACTGTGTATTGAGGCACATTTCTGTTGGCACTGTGCAGGTAGGTGTCAGTGTTCCTATCACAACCATGTTATTTTCTTGTACTACCGACGTGCAACCGTACGAATCAACCACTATGAGTGTAACATTGTAGCTACCAGTGTTTTCGTAGGTGTGCGATGGATTGTCCTCGTTGCTTTCTGTGCCGTCTCCAAAATCCCAAGTTGCCGTGTAGGGTCCGCCAAGTCCGACATCGGTTGATATTTCCGATGAAAAATTTACCTCGTGCGGAGCCACGCACCATTGTGCATTGTTGGCCGTTATTGAAACTTCTGGACGTTTGGAGAGCGTTAGCATTTGCGAATGATATTCGTCACGGCATCCGTTGGCATCGGTAACCTCGAGCGAAACCGTGTAAACGCCTGGCGATGTGTATGTGTGTGCCCTGTACCGACCTTGTGCCGAAACACCGTCACCAAAATACCAGAGCCAGTTTGTAATTTCGGCATCTCCAGCAGTAGAGCTGCTTTGGAACAAATATCCTCTTGATACGCATCCTACAATGGTGCTGTCGTTGAATGATGCCGTAGGTCCGTTGAAAATAACTATTTCGTGGCTGTCGGTGGCTGTTTGTCCGCCACTTGATGCTGTGACAGAAATGGTGTATCGTCCTGGTGTGAGATATGAAAATGTAGGTTCGGCAAGCACCGAAACGTCTCCGTTGCCCGATGTCCATGAATACGAAACTTCGCCTGTTGCTCCGTTTACATTGCATCCGAAAGAGAGGATTTGTGGCGCACAACCCTCGAAACGACCTGTTATCGAAACCGACAACTGGGCTTTCGTCACCATCTGCAATAGAATGGCAATAAGCGCCAACATTATGTATTTTAGTATCTTGTAAATGTATTCTCTCATGTTGCAATATTTATAATCTCTAATATAAATATGACACCCAAAAATACATTTTCGTTGCCTGATGAATGTTGTTTTAACAAAAATTTAACACAAATGAACAATTTCAAACAACCCGAAACCCAGAAACTGGTCTCCGCCTACCTTATCAGCATAATGTTTCCTTTCTTGCTTTGTATGCTTCCGTCAAACATTTCTGCCTCGACATAATACGAATAGGTGTCGCTATTCTGCACCTTTCCGTTTACGGTTCCGTCCCAGCCAGTATGCAGGTCGTCGGTAAAGAAGACTTCTTCGCCCCATCGGTTGAAAATGCGGAATTGTAGCAAATGCTTTATGCCAAGTCCACGGGCATAAACTATATTGTTGCCGTCACCTTCGCTTAGCGGAGTGAATGCGCCTGGAACGTCAAGTGTAAATATCTTTTCCACGTCAATGTGTATGTCGAACTTGCGGTCTGGACAGATGCTTGTATCCTTTAGGATAAGCACATAGTCGGCATTCTCCTCTGGATAAAATACTATCGAGTCGCAGTTGCGCATCGTTACGGATTCTTCAGGTAAAATTTGGCAAGAAATGTCGCTGTTGTCGGTTGTAATGATTGCTACAGCAGTGTCGCCCATGTTTATCCTGAAATAATCATCAGATACCGATGCCTCGTATGTTGGAATTACAATAACCGAAATGGAATCCGATACTGTACATCTGTTTTCGGTGTATGCATTAACATGATATACAATTGATTCTTCTGGTGTAGCAATTTGATTTGGAAGGCTGTCGTCGATTGGATTTTCCCAGTAGTATGCGTAAGCATCCATTGCCGACATTTTTACGGTATCGCCGTAGCAGATGGTTGTGTCGTTGCTTACTCTAAGCGTCGGCAGGTGGTATACATAGTAGCGGTGCGATATGCTGTCGATACAACCCAGCGTATCGGTGGCAAGAATCTTGACAGTGAACAGTGAGTCTGTCTGTACGGAGTTGTTCTGCCAGTTTACATTTTCTCCAGTATGCGGGTTTCCGTTTACGAGCCATTGCAGTGTGCAGTCATCTGGATAGTCGTGTGCCAATGTTCCAACCAAAGGCGAACATACGCCTTCATTGTATTCGATGATGTTACCGTCTGTATCTGCAAGCGTGAAGTCGCCACGCAACCTATATACAAATATTCGTTCGGTAAGGTCAATCTTGCAGTGTCCCTGATGTATTGACAATGTTACGGGGAAGTAACCGGATTCGGGCACAAAGTCGTATTGGTGCGTAACTTCCGGCGTGAAATAGTTGTATCCGCCGCCAACAACCCATACCAAACTATCCACATTGCTTGCATTGGCCATCGACATGCTTATTATTCCGCCGGCGCATACAATAGTATCGCTCAGGTGAATATCGGCAACAGGACCTGTTATTTCTATTGTGTGGGTTGCCGTTGAACGGCATCCTGCTGGCGTTTCTGCTTCCAAAGTAATGGTGTATGTGCCGGGTGTGGTGTACAGGTATTGCGGGTTAGGCACATGTATGCCCTGCTCGTTGTTTCCCATATCCCATGTGTATGAGACATTTATGTCATCGGGAGCATACTGCACGTTGCTTTGTATGTTAGGACTGACTGGATAGCACGAGAAAAATGTGCTGTCCAATTCAAAGTCAGCTGAGATGCTTTCTATCGTCATGGCGTTTTCATACATTGCGGTATCGTTGCATGCAAAATTGCCATTTTCGCCTCCCGAAACTATATGCGTAATTGTATAGTTGCCAGCTTGCTCGTACTGGTGGTTGACAACGCTATAGTTTCCAGATAGTTGCGTTCCATCGCCGAAGTCCCATTCGTGCCATATTGAGTTGTCGTTATCGGCGGCTGTGAAGGAGCTGCCTTCACCTAGGCATATATTGCTGGCGCCGAATGTAACATCTGCATTTAAAGCATCTATTACTCGTATTCTGTTTGAATATATCTTCGAGAATTTACAGCCATGTTCTGTCGATATACGCATAATGATTCTATATGTGCCTACATTTGTATATGTATGTTCTACTGGTACATTTGGAGTGTAAGTGGTATCAATTGGCGAGCCGTCACCGAAGTCCCATGCTACATACTGCAATGGGTCATTTGTTTCGGGTATTGCTTCAAATTCGAATGATGCCGGTGCGCAACCAGTTGCAAGACTTTCTGGCACCATGTGTGCTCTGGCGCCAACAACATATATGTTTTTTGTAAAGATTGATACGCAATTATCCGCTTTGCGGGCATAAATTGTCAGATTGTAATTCCCGCTATCTGCATATTGATACATATCCGATTGCATTCCTGGTGATGCAGGAATCCAGTTTAGGGTATCGTATGAAACGCTTTCGCCTGTCCAGTTATATGCGACTTCGTTGTATGCTGCTGCCTCGCTTATAGTGATGGAAATTCTTTGTCCGGTGCAGATGGTATCGTGCGTAACCGACCAAGTCATGTCTTGTTCTACTATTTCGCTTGTAATTGTTTTTTCATATTCGCATTCTCCGTAAGTGTCGTTGTATGCTACAATCTTGCATTCGTACCTGCCGTATGAATCGTATGTTATATTTATTGAGTCAACGGTGGAATGTAGAACCTGCTGTATTACTGTTTCTGTTTCAAGGTCGGTAATAGTCCAGTCCCAATAATCTGCACCGATATTTTGGCTTATCTTATATGTATAGTCGCGAGGCGACTGGCAGTCGGATATTGACCTTATCTTTACGATAGGAGGTGCCACATATATGCTGTCCCACCATAGTGTATCCGATTTGCACTGGTTGTAGTCGACCCTCAATCCGATATATGCCCAGCCTGTATCTTGTTCAAAAGAGTATTGGTGGTATGTTTCGCTGCTCTGTTCCTCGAATGGGCTGTCGTTCATATTTATTATGAATGTATAGTCAAGGGTGTCGTGGTCTTCGTACATTGAATTGTAAAGATAAATGGTGTCTGATGCACAAATGTTGGCTTTTGGAATATAATTGTGCAGAGAGTCCATTGCGCCGAAATCTTCTGGCAATATCTGGTATCCTGTCGATATTTCTGGACCTTCTCTTGTGGCGGTACATCCGTTCTGGTCGGTAACGGTAAGAGTTGGCGTAAATGTTCCGTAATTGTAAGTGTGTTCGGTTGAAGGTGTTGTTGTGTGCGCCGATGTGCCGTCGCCATATTCCCAATAGTAGTCGGTTATGATGTTATTGTCGGAACCTCCATTGGTTAGCTCGACATCAAGAGGCCAGCAACCGCCGTCTTCAGAGGCGCTGATCGATACTTGTGGCTCATGAACAACGATAGTCGGTCCAGTAAATTGCGACGAGCATCCCGTTGGCGAAGTAACTGTGAGGGTGGGGGTAAATTCTCCGTTTTGCATATACGAATGCGACATATTTGCCTCGTTTCCAGGACGCTGATCGCCAAAATTGTAGAAGTATGACAGATCGTTTCCGACAGAAGTGCTGATGAACTGCACTTCGAAAGGATATGTGCACGAGAACAAATCGGTAGGTACGGTGCGGAATGATGCTTCTACGCGTTCAACTTGTACTGTGAAAGTCCTCACTTGTCGGCATGGTCCGTTGGGGTCTACCGTAAATGTAACGGGATATGCTCCTGGTTGCGAATAGCTGTGGGTTGCTGTTGGACCTTGTTGATCTCCGGTGCCGTCACCGAAATTCCAGATGCTTTCGTTATCTACATTGCTTGTAAATACGGCTGATTGATTTACGCACATTTGTGTCGGAACGGTACATTCGGGCGACATCATGCCAATAATTACCAGGCGAGGTTCTTCTACAGTGGTGCTGCATCCGTATTCGTCGGATACAGTCAGCGTTACATCGAACTCGCCAGTTCTTGTGTAGGTGTGCGATGGGTTTTCTTGTGTGCTTGAGCTTCCATCACCGAAATTCCAGTTTGTTGTGCATTGTCCGCCAAGTCCGCCAGTAGTTGAAATGTTGGAGGTGAACGAAACATCGTGGGGAGCTACGCACCATTGAGCATCGCGTGCAGTAAACGATACCTCTGGGGCTTTCGACAGAGTAATCATCTGTGTTGCAGTCTTGTTGTCAACGCATCCGTTAGCATCGGTTACTTCGAGTGAAACGGTATATACGCCTGAACTTTGGTAGGTATGTGTGGGTGATGCTTGGTTTGATGATTGTCCATCGCCAAAGTACCATAGGTAATTTGTTATTTCGGCGTCGCCTTGTGTCGATTGGTTAGCGGCGACAAAGTCGTATGGTATGCAGCCTCTAATTGGTGTGTCGGAGAATTGTGCGGTAGGTACATGGAAAACAACAACTTCATGACTGTCGCTTGCAGTTTGTCCGCCGCTTGTAATAGTAACCGAAAGCGTGTATCGTCCGGGATTGATGTACGAGAACGTTGGGGTAGGCAGTTGCGATACATCGCCGTTACCCGATGACCACGAATAAGTTACATCGCCACTTGCTCCCGAAATATTGCATCCGAACTGCTGTATCAAAGGTGGACATCCGCTGAAATTCCCTGTTATCGAAACTGAAAGTTGTGCTAGCGATACAAATTGCATCAAGATCAATGCCACAACTAGTACGGTTAACTTTTTTATATTCATAAGTTTAACTGCAAATTACAACATATTATCTTGCAAAGGTAAGATTTTTTTTGATATGTCTTAAAGAAAATTTAAAAAAGTTTAAGATTATTTTGATTATTCGCACATAATGCCTAAGTTTGCGGAAATTTAATTGGTGAGAATTGTTTTATAATTTAAAAAGTATGTTGAATTTACAAAAAGTTATGCTATGAGATATTTGTTTGCATTAGTGCTGTTTTCGCTTGCAGCAAGCGCCTATTCGCAAACTCCCGACATATCCTTGTTTGCACGGCCAAATACGGTATGGAGTGTAGGAAACTATTCTCAGTCTCCAGATTATCCTTGGATTGTGCACTATTTCAAGTTGTGTGAAGCTTCAACAGAAAGCAATGTGTATCAAATGAAAGGTGGCAGAAGTTATGAGGGGTATTCTCTTGATAATATAGACGAATGTCCTGTCCTTTTCAATGTTCGTATTACAGAAGACAGTTTGTTATATTTTGAGTATCCTAATGAAAATCCGGCACTGATTTTTGATTATAAGGCGCAAATTGGTGATACAATAACTCTTGATGGCTTTTTAGAAAATGTATATTCTGTTTATAAAATCGTTGTATGCGATTTGGATACTATTGAAAACGAGGGCAATCAGTATAAAATGTGGACAATAGCACCTGTATATGTCGAGTATGTAAATGGAAATGTTGAATGGGTAGGTGGTTGTTCTGATAATTATTGTTCTTCCGTATGGTTTTCGGGATTTGGCAGTGAACGTGGATTTATTAGCGAATACAATATATACCCATTACCAGGATGGGCGGGAGGCTGGCAAGAGGTGCTATGCGTGTGGTTCAATGGTTCTATGATTTTTCATAACTCAAGTCAGTATCATCCTGGTTATAACTATAGTGCTTATTATCCTAGAAACTACTGCACTATGGAAGATGTTGAGGCGTTGACAGAAAACAAAACATTTACAATAGAAAACATAAGTGTCTCTCCCAACCCAGTTAATGACATTTTACGCATTGAAATTCCAGACGAAAATACATGTGTGTACGATGTTTCCATTTTGGATAATACCGGTGTTGAGATGAAGAATTTTTCATCTGCAGGTTCTTTTGAGTTTGATGTTTCCGAACTGTCATTTGGTGTATATTTTGTCAAAGTTTTTGCTGACGATAAATTTTTTATTGGCAAATTTTTCAAAAATTAATTTGCATATTATAAAAAAGTGTTAATATTGCAAAAAATTATTGTGGCGTATGAGATACACATGGTGCTTAATCCTTATAATTATTGTCTGCCGACTTGCATGTTTCGGACAGGACATACATTTTACGCAGTATTACGCTACACCTTTGGTTTTCAATCCAGCAGCAACTGGTCTTTTTGATGAAAATCTAAGACTATCAAACAATTACCGTACCCAATGGAGTGCAGTGGGCGTACCTTACCAGACTGTTTCCGTTTCGGTTGATGCACCTTTCCGCTTTAGGGGAAAGTCGGGCTTGGGCGTTGGATTCATGTTCCTGCACGACAAGTCGGGCGGAACAAAGCTTACGGCAAACAAGTTTATGCTTTCGTTGTCGTACCTGCTGAGGATTAACCAGAAGAACACAATTTCAATCGGAGTGCAGGGCGGATATGTAAACAAATATTTTACCCTTGATGGAATAACCTTGCCAAGCCAGTATAACCCAGAAACAGGTCTTTTCGATGTGACTTTGCCAAACAATGTCACCGACATGGAAACATCTCTCGGATATGTTGATATGAATGCTGGTGTCGCTTATCATGGTAAATTCCTTAAGGTAGAACCAACAGTAGGTCTTTCGGTACTGCACCTGAATTCTCCACAGGAAACCTATTGCAATACCAACAGTAAGCTTACTCCGCGTATGCTGTTCAATGGTGAGGTGAAAGTCTTCTTGGGAAAATCATGGTCGTTAATTCCGCATATTCTTACAACATTCAACAAGAAGACAGAGGAAATGCTTTTCGGAGCATTGGCAGAACGCTCTATACCAACAAAGGTGATAACATCCATATTTTTCGGTGCTAGCGGTCGTACATCGTTCTCCAATTTCGATGCGGCAATGCTTACGGCAGGACTTACATTCTATGGAATTACCGTGGGCGCAAGCTACGACATCAACCTTTCGAAACTCATGCAGGCAACAAATTCTCGTGGAGCATTCGAGATTTCGCTGATATATAAGCTGAAAATTGAAAAGAAGAACTATATAACACTACCTTGCGATAGATTCTAACATGAAAAAATACAGTCCAATATATACAAACGCATTCGGCATATTCAGGCGGATGGCGGTGCTTTTGGCACTTGTCGTTTTTTCTGCAACGGCTGTAAGCGTTTATGCACAAAATCCTAACGGCGAAAAGTCGCAGTCGAAAGGCAAACTAATAAAAATGGCAAAAAATGCTCTCTACGAGGGCGACATATTCACAGCAACCGACTGCTACCAGAAGGTAGATGACAAATATCCGGGAGATGTAAATGTGCAGAAGACATTGGCAAACCTTTATTGGCAGGAAAAGAATTATCCGTTAGCACAGAAATATTTCAGGGCTGTATACGAAAGCGATGCAAAAGCTAACTTGTCGGAACTTTTCTATTCGGCAAAATGCCTGCAAATAATGGGCAAGTACAATGAGGCCAAGGCCGAATACGAACTTTTTGCAGCAAGGGGCAAGTCCGACAAGAATCTGCGCGAAAACGTGAAGTATGCTAAAACGCTTGCCGAGGAAATGGACAGGATTGCAAACGACAGTGTAAACAAAAATATTGCAATAGTTCACCTCGATTCTGCAGTTAACAGCAAGCACATTAATACTTCGCCGCTTCCATTTGGCGAGAATACTCTTGTATTCGGTTCGCTTCGCGAAAACGAAATAAACTATTACAATACATGCGGCGATACGTTGCCGGTACGTAAGTTCTACATTGCGCGCGAAGACAACGAAATGGAATGGAGTTTTCTTGGTGAATTCGACACCGTTTTCAATACCAATGATGCTGATGTTTGCAATGGCGCTTTGTCGGCCGACAAGAGAAGATTTTTCTTTTCCAAGTGCCAGAAAGACGATAAGGGAAAAAGATTGTGCGAAATTTACATGTCGAAGCTTGTGGATGATGTATGGCAGACTCCCGAAAGGCTTCCCGATGTGATAAACGCAAGCGGATATACGACCACAATGCCGTCGCTTGGCGTTTCGCGCCAGAATGCCGATGTGTTGTATTTTGTAACCGACCGTCCTGGCGGACGTGGAGGGCTTGACTTGTGGTTCTCGCTGTACAACCCTAAGGACAATAGTTGGAAGGAAGCCAAGAACTGCGGAAAGCAGGTGAATACTATCGGCGACGAGATAACCCCGTACTATGATGTAACAACCAGAACGCTATATTATAGTTCGGACGGTATGATTGGTTATGGCGGATTCGACATATACAAGACAGTTGGCGAGGGTAAGGGATTCAACGACATAAAGAATGTCGGCAAACCAATAAATTCAAGCTACGACGACCTGTACTATACCATCGACGAGAGCCGTAGAAAAGGTTTCCTTTCGTCAAACCGTGATGGTGGATACTCGTTGCGTAACGAAAATTGCTGCGATGACATTTACGAGTTCATTTATCGCGACCACATTGTAATCGCTGTCGATGGAAAGGTGCTGGGCGTTACCGATTCGGCATATTACCGCAGAATTGAGAAAGAATACGAAAAGACAAGGACTCTCAGTCTCGATGAAATCCAGAACTCGGATAATGTCGAGGTTCTATACGATTATCGTGTCGACTTGTATATGACCGACAAGGAAGGCAAAAATCATTTCTTGAAATCCACTGAAACTGCAAATGGCATGTATTTCTTCAGTCTTGAACGCGATGTTGACTATTTTATTAGCGTTAAGGACTTTAATAACAAGGAGAAAAAGCTTACTTTCACCACAAACGGCATAATACATTCCGATACGCTTCATCTCGACCCGATTATCATTAACGCATTGTCAACCAGATCGTTTGTTGTTGAAAACATTTACTACGATTTCGCTAAGTACAATTTGCGCGAGGAATCGAAAACGGTAATTGACACCACAATCTTGAAGATATTAAACGCATATCCTAGAATCATTGTCGAAATAAGTTCGCACACCGACAGCGTTGGTACCGACCAGAGCAATATGACGCTATCGCAAAATAGGGCACAGTCGGTTGTAAACTACCTTATACAAAAGGGCATAAGCAAGGATAGGCTTGTCGCAAAGGGCTATGGCGAATCGAAACCGATAGCACCGAACTCCAATCCAGATGGTTCCGACAATCCCGAAGGACGCCAGAAGAACCGCCGTACCGAGTTTCGCGTAATTGGTCACCTTGACGATGATGCCGATATCTTGTACGAATATGACTGATGCAAAGGGCAAAAAGGCTAAAAGCCATTTGTACAGACGCAAAATTTTGCGTCTCAGAAACGGCGTCAGCCATTCAAACCTAGAAACATTCAAACAGGTATCAGCCTCTATTTTCTCTTTCCTGCAAAAAAATCCTTCATAATCTTTTCGCAGTCCTCGGCAAGAATTCCTTTGGTCAACTTTGTCTTTGGGTGTAAAATTTGGCTTGAATACTTTGAAAATCCGCGCTTTTCATCATTTGCACCATAGACGACTTCGGCTAATTGCGCCCACGCGATTGCCCCTGCGCACATAACGCATGGTTCAACCGTCACAAACAAGGTGCAGTCGGTAAGGTATTTTGCGTTCATGTAGTCTTCAGCGGATGTGATTGCTATTATTTCGGCATGTGCGGTAACATCGTGCAGATGTTCGGTACGGTTATGCGCTTTTGCTATAACCTTGTCGCCGCATACAACGACAGCTCCGATGGGCACTTCGCCATCAAGTTCGGCTTCCCTTGCTTCTTGAAGGGCTATTCTCATATATTTTTCGTAGTCCATACAAGGGCAAAGGTAAGAAAAAAAGTTTTTGTTCGGAATAATTCTTTACTTTTGCCTGTCTTAAAAAATTGAATATGGTCAAGGATTACGAAATAAAAGATGGAAAGTACATTCTAAATGATGTCGTTTCGTGCTTCGATGTTGACTCCAACATCCGCATGAAGCCTGTTGCATTTATGAACATAGCGCAGGAAATGGCAACCCGTGCTGCCGACCCGCTTGGATTCGGCTACAACGAGATGCTGAAGAAGAATATGGCGTGGGTGCTTTCGCGCATGCACTTCGTGTTTATGGACACTCCGCTGTGGAACGACGAAATCAAGGTTACTACCTGGCACAAGGGCATTGGCGGTCCGTTTTTCCTCAGGGACTTTCTGATTAGCGGAGCCGACGGTTCGCAGAAGGTTGTCGGTACAAGTTCGTGGGTGGTTCTCGACTTGGAAAAGCGTGCGATGGTAAGGATGAGCGATATTCTGGATATGATTCCCGACGATTCGGCCTGCCACGAAAACGCAATAGAAACGCCAGCGCCTAAGGTGATGATGCCGCGCAGTGCGGAGCCTCGCCTTGTGCGCAGCGAAGTGCTCGGCTATTCCGATACCGACATGAACGCCCACACCAACAATGCACGTTATATGCAGCACGCAATGAACTGCTTCGACTATGCCGAAGTGCAGAAGCTGTCGGTTGCCGAAGTTTTCATAACATTTGCTCACGAAACCCGTCCCGGCGAAATCCTCGACCTCTATATGTACGACGAGCCATTTGCCGAGCCAAAACTTTCGATGAACGGCAAGCCGATTGTGCGTAGCACGCTGATAGAAGGCAAGGTAGGCGACAGGCAGGCGTTCTGCACGAGGATACTTTTCAATTAACAATTTATAATTTATAATTGATAATTAGCGGTAACGGCTATTTTTTAGTCGCTTCGCGAGAACGGCGAAGCCCTCAACGAAGTTAAATCTTTCAAATTGAACCAAATTTCCCAAATCTATTTGTTTGATTATTCACAGTCATTCCGCAACCTTTAGCTCACGCGGCGAAGCAAGTAAAACAAAGCGAACGGGCGCAGGTACGAGCCTTGTGAGCCTGTTTATGCGGAATCTCCTTTTTGTGTACTATTAGGAGATTGCGGATAACCGTCTTCACAACGCTCTGTCTATTGACAATCGCGTGTTCAGTCAGGCTTCCGCAATGACGGTACTATGGCATTTGTTTGATTTGAATCCAATTTGTTTTATTTCTGCCCTTCTGGGCACTCAAAATATTACATTTAGCGGGCGCAAAGCATTGCAACGCTACAAATAAAAAATCCCCGCCATAGCGAGGATTTTTTACATAATGAGAACTTTTATTATTTCCTAATATCCAATTCGTTGATGAGGTTCTTGGCTCCGTAGAGTTCATCAATTACCCAAAGTACATAGCGAGCATCAACATTGATTGTTCTCTGCATTTCGGGGCTGAAGATGAGGTTCGAGCAGAGCCATTCCCAGTTGCCGTCGAAAGCAAGTCCAATGAGTTCGCCCTTGCCGTTGATGATTGGTGAACCTGAGTTACCACCGGTGATGTCGTTGTCGCTGAGGAAGCAAACAGGAAGATTTCCAGTTTCGTCGGCATAGCGACCATATTGTTTCTTCTTGTAGAGTTCTTTCAATTCCTTCGGAACAACAAATTCCGGGTCATTTGGATTTTCTTTTTCGATGATACCATCGATGTAGGTCAAATATTTGTACTTAACACCATCGCGTGGAGCATAGCTCTGTACAGTACCATAGGTGAGACGGAGTGTTGAGTTTGCATCCGGATAGAATACTCTGTCCTTTTCAAATTCACGAAGTCCTTGTGTGTAAACTCTTTCAAGAGTAGCAATCTTGTTCATAGGACCTACGAAAGCGCCTTGCAATGGCATAATTCCGCTGTAAACGCTCTTTCCAAAAGCAAATAGTGGGTCTGCATCGAGAGCCTTCTTGCTAGGCTTGTCAAGGAAAGCATTGAGGCGATTCTTGTCGGTGAAAATAGACTTAGTATAAACTGCATTTATGAATTTTGAAATCGATTCAGCTTCGGTTTTGCCCTTGAAGTTCTTGAACAGATAATCGCTGAAAGCAGAAACTCTTCTTTCTGCAGGAATGGTCTTCACATAGTGGTTCAACATTCTTTCGAATGACTTTCTGTCGGTGTTTATATAGTAGTTCTTGAACATGTCGTCAACGCCTTCCTTGAATTCGTTGCAGAAATCCTTAATTTGTTCGGCATTACCTTTTTCGTCTTCGAGGAGTCTCGACAGCATGAACATCTGCAATGAGTTCATTGTCATGTCGCTACCCTGGCTGAGAAGCAATGAGATAAGGAGCATGTCTTCTGTAGCCTGTCCGTATGATTCGTATGTACTCTTAAGTTCATCGAGAACGCTTCCGTAGAGTTTCTTGCGGCTATCGTTTGCGTTAGCCCATTTCTGGAATTCGGCTTCTTCCTGTTCCTTGAGTTCTATTGCGTTGGTGGTCTTTAATGTTTCAATTTCACCGCCCCAAAGTTTGTAGCCGTTTGCGAGCGATGCGTAGGTGTCGGCCATTGCGAGACGGATGTTGTCGTCAACATCCATATCTTCCTTCATTGCACCGAGCTTAACGCCGAGAGCATTAACTGCGCTTGGGTTGTACCAGTCGCGTTTGTACTTCATACCGTATGAGCAGAGGAAACGTTCGGTGCTGCCCGGGTAACCCATAATCATTGTGAAGTCGCCTTCCTTTACGCCCTTTATTGAAACTGGGAGGTAGTGGAGAGGCTTGTAAGGAACATTGTCCTTGTTGTATTCCTTGGATGGTTTGCCATCGGGCGACATATATACGCGGAATACCGAGAAGTCGCCAGTGTGACGCGGCCACATCCAGTTGTCGGTATCGCCACCGAACTTACCTATTGATGAAGGAGGAGCACCAACAAATCTTACATCGCCAAAGATTTCATATACAAAGAGGTAGTATTCGCCACCCTTGTACATTTCCTCAACAGATGCTTCATAATCGTTGTCTTTTTTAGCTTCAGCGATGATTTCCTTCATAGCTTCGCTAACTTTTTTAGCTCTTTCGTTTTCGGGAGTTTCGTTGGTTATGCCTTTAAGTACGCGTTCGGTAACATCATCGATGCGGACTACACGGCTAACTCTGAGCCATGGACACGAAAGTTCTTCTTCCTTGCTCTTTGCCCAGTAGCCATTGTCGAGGTAGTTGTGCTCGGTGGTGCTGAGCTTGGTTATTGATTCGTAACCGCAGTGGTGGTTGGTGAAAAGCAAACCTTCCTTGCTGACGATTTCGCCTGTGCAGAAACCACTGCCTTCTGCGGACTGCAACTGGAATATTGCATCCTTAAGACTTGAATGGTTGATGCTGTAGATTTCTTCTGCTGTAAGTTTGCAGCCAAGTTTCTGCATCTGTCCGTAGTTCAACTGTGCAATCTTGTTAGGCAACCACATGCCCTCATCAGGGTCGGGTGTTGCGTTCAGCCATAGTGCGCCTGCAAAAAGGGCTACTAATAATGTACTGATTCTCTTCATAGTTATTTCTGTTTTAATTTTATATTCTTTGCTTGCAAAAGTACCGATTAGTTTATTAGGTAAAAATTTATAAATAGTTAAAGTTTTATAAACTTGAATTCGCTGGTTGAGTCTTTTGTTATAAGCCTTGCAATGTAACTCCCTTGTGGAAGAAAAGAGACATTTATTGTTGTGTGTCCAATGCTTTCCTTATGCGATTTGTATACAGTAACTCCTTTTAAATCAATGATGTCTATTTTGTATGGTTCGGTTAAGCATACATTTAGTATATCGTGTGCGGGATTTGGGAAAAATGTTTTGTCGTTAGAATCATTGCCATTTATTATTGCTGGGTCTGGTTCTTCTGGAAATGTTGGCTCTGTATCAGGGTCGTTTATTTGTTGCGGTTCGGTTATTCTGAATTCGCGAAGTTTCGACTTTATGGTAATGAGTCTCCTTGTGTATTTTTCGTTTGTCACCCAAAGCCTGCCATAGTCGCGGAAAGCAATTCCTTCTGTCTGGCTGTACTTGGTTGACATTGCCGAAAAGTCTTTGCTTTCGACAGTGCCAGAGAAAAACTTGTTCCCTTCAAAATTTCTCAGCAAGGTGATGTAAGGTTTCGAATCGGGAATGCTGCCCGAAACATCGTAGGTGTAGCCAACTAGTGCAACGGTGTTTGATGTATAGTCGTAGTCGGCACCGCAGACAAGATAATCTAGCTGTAGCGTATCGATTGGCGTTATCGTATGAAAATCATTTGCCTTGTTGGGGATTGCATATAGATATGTCTTATGGTCAATCCAGTTTTTGGAAAACAGGAAAATAGTGTCGTCCTTTGCAATCATGGCTTCGCAATCGAAGCGAGTGTTGGTTGCCGAAAAGTCGGCTTCAGGATAGTCGCTATTGCCGTATGTGAATTTTATAATTCGGGGAACCAAAGTGTCGAGTGCTGGATTTTCAAGGTCTTCAATCTTTATGCGCAGAATTTGCAGATTGGAGCTTACTGAACCAAAGTTTCCGATATAGAGATGAGTTTTGTCTTTAGCCAGATCTTCCCAATCCTCGTTTGTAACACCAGCAATAACCTTTGTGCCAATCACTTGGCCAGAAGTTGTGTCGATGCAATAGATTTTAGGTTCTCCATCCGAATCGTTGTGTGTCCATAGCCTACCGTTAATGAATGCAAGCCCCGATGTTTCGCTTATTGCCTGGTCGAGTTCCTCAACTAGCACGGTGGGGTCGTCAACTTGCGCGGAAACAAAAAAGGCAACTGAGACAAATGCCACAGTTGCCAATATTTTTTGAATGAAATTCATAATTAGTCGCCGTATTCAGCCATAAATTCTTCTACTTTCTCAACCATTTCCTTTGAGCCTACAACGAATGGAGTTCTCTGGTGAATTTCCTTCGGAACGATGTCGAGAATGCGGTGTCCGTAGCCATCGGTTGCCTTGCCACCAGCCTGTTCTGCCAAGAAAGCAATTGGGTTGCATTCGTAGAGTAGGCGGATTTTTCCGTTTGGCGATGATGCTGTACGCGGATAAATGTAAACGCCACCCTTCAGCAGGTTTCTGTGAAAGTCGGCAACGAGCGAGCCAATGTAACGCGAAGTGTACGGACGGTTGGTAGGCTTGTCGATTTCCTGAACATACTTTATGTATCTCTTTATGCCTTCCGGGAATTTCAGATAGTTACCCTCGTTAATCGAGTAAATCTTACCGCTTTCGGGGGTTACCATCAGTTCGTTTGACATGCAGAACTCACCAATAGATGGTTCGTAGGTGAAACCTGTGGTACCAAGACCTGTGGTATAAACGAGCATAGTAGACGAACCATAGATTACATATCCTGCTGCCACCTGCTTGTTGCCTGGCTGTAGGAAGTCTTCCTTTACGACCTTTGTGCCTTGTGGCGAAATACGGTGGTAAATTGAGAAAATTGTACCAACCGAAACATTAACATCGATGTTTGAACTGCCATCGAGCGGGTCGATGCAGATGACATAGTTGCCGTTGATTGAAAGGTCGTCGTCGAAGATGATGATGTCGTCCTCTTCCTCTGAAGCTATACCAGCGATGATTCCGGAAGCCTGAAGAGCCTTTGTGAACATTTCTTCTGCAAACACATCCAGTTTCTGCTGGGTTTCGCCCTGCACGTTGATGTTGTCGGTAGCGCCGAGGATGTTTGTTTCAAGTCCAGCGCGGTTGATGCTGTTGTTGACTATTTTTGCGGCAAGACCGATGTTACTTAAAAGTCTTGATAATTCGCCTTTTGCGTATGGGAAGGCCGATTGTCTCTGAATTATAACCTCGTCGAGGGTTATGAATCTGTTTACTGCCATAATAATTTATTGTTTTTTTACCGTTTGCAATTAATAATTTGAAAGCACGAAGTTAAGCATTAATTTTTAATGTCAACAAAATTAATTAGTTTATTTTTTTGTTTTTTTTCATTGATGCATATTTGTTCCCGATGTTTGGATTATTCTGCCTGTTTTTCAAAAATAGATTATCTTTGCGATGTTTTTAAAGCGAAAAAATGGACAAGAAAGAAAACAAGAAGCCCGTTGATATTTCGGAACTTGGTGAATTTGGGCTCATTGACCATCTGACAAAGGATTTTACAGTAATCGACAAGAACCTTGTAAAAGGCATTGGTGATGATTGTGCCGTGTTTGAGTGTGGCGACATTTGCAACCTCGTAACCACCGACTTGCTAGTCGAGGGTGTGCATTTCAACCTTGTTTATACTCCGTTGAAGCATTTGGGATACAAGGCGGTTGCAGTAAACTTGAGCGACATTTATGCCATGAACGGCACACCTAAATATATAACAGTTTCGGTAGCAGTCAGCCGTAAATTCTCGGTAACGGCTATGGAACAGCTCTACGAGGGCATTAAACTTGCTTGTGACCGTTTCGATGTGGAGCTTATTGGTGGTGACACAACAAGTTCGATGTCGGGCTTGTTCATCAACATAACTGCAATAGGTCAGGCAAAGAAGGAGAACATTGTTTATCGTAGCGGAGCAAAGAAGAACGACCTAGTATGTGTTAGCGGTGACCTTGGCGGAGCATACATCGGACTGAAAGTCCTTGAGCGCGAGGCAAAGATTTATATGGAAGACAAGGAAATGCAACCCGAACTCGAGGGCTACGAATATGTAATCGAAAGGCAGTTGAAGCCCGAACCTCGTCGTGACATTGTGCGCGAACTTGCAAAGCGAGGCATTGTACCTAACTCGATGATGGACATATCCGATGGATTGTCGTCGGAATTGATGCATATATGCAAGCAGTCTGGCGTAGGATGTAGGGTTTACGAGGAGCGTATTCCTATACACGAGCAGACCGAAGCCGTGTCTAATAGGTTCCACATGGATCCGAGTCTTGCTGCTATGAATGGTGGCGAGGACTACGAGCTTCTGTTCACCGTGCCGATGGATAAGAAGGATCTGGTTGAGGAAATTAGCGATGTCTCGCTTATTGGTTATATATGTGATGCATCAGAAGGCAAAAAGTTTGTGCCTCGCAACGGAGCAGAACTTGACCTGAAGGCACAAGGTTGGACATCTTTCTGATCTTAATCTAGGCTGTAGTTTGGTATTTGACTGATTTTTTGCAGTTTTTATTATGGTCATATTATAAAAAAAGACCGTCATTCCACAAGTCAGAACATACACGCGATACGGTACGGGGAGCGTTGTAATGTTCGACTATGCGGAATCTCCCATTAGTACACAAATGAGATTCCGCATAAATGAACTCACAAGCACCGTTCCTTGTGCTGTTCGTTATATTTTGCGGAATGACGACAGAGGGTTGGCAAAAAATCAGAATAAAAATCCAAAATCGTAAATCGTACTTCGTAAATAAGTTTTATTTTTGCATTCGCGATAGGGGAATTAGCTCATCTGGTAGAGCGTCAGGTTCGCAATCTGAAGGTGGTCGGTTCGAGTCCGATATTCTCCACAAAAGGCAATCGACGATTGCCTTTTGTGTTTCTAAGTTTCAATGGGCTAAAGCCCGTTTCAATGTTTCAAGGGCTTGCGCCGATTCATGTAGAATCGCGCCATGGCACGATTCTACAGAACGATTATTTTCTTCATCACCACCTTTCCATCCGTCATTGTAACCCTTACAAAATAGTTGCCGGCACCCATTCCATCCGTGGAAATTACATTATTGTCATTGCATTGTTGCGTTTCATAAACAACACCGCCGAGTAGGTTGCAGATTTGTATTTCTTCAATATTCTCGCCTTCCACTATTATATTCTCCCTTGCAGGATTTGGATAAACCGATACATTATTGTTGTCAATACTTTCGACACTTGCTTCGCCAATAGAATATACAATCTTGAATCCACCGGCAGTCCTTGATCCGTTGCTAGTAAATACAATTGTGGCTGTTTCTCCATCGAAGCTTATTGGCTCTGGAAGTGTGTCGCCGGAAAATTCTGCATATTTTCTTCCGTTGCGCAAAATCTTCACAAAATCCTTTTCGTATTCGGTGTCGAGTTCCAAAAATTCAAATCTAAATTTTGAAGTCGTTTCAGGAGTCAATCTCCATCTGCAATCACTATTGTTTTGATAATTCCAGCGGCCGCTGCCATCTGTTATGGTGTCACGCAGTTCGGTTAGTGGAGTGGAGAATTCGCAATATGTAGGCTTTATAGGTTCGTACGAAATAAGCCAGCCATCGCCTGATGCTGTTTCATCGGAAACAAATTTAATGAGCATTGATGTTGAATTTATCGTATAGCTGGTTTCTGGTGTGTCGTCTCCGAATAGGCTTAATGCAACAGGGGCATCTTCGCTGTCGCCTGCGTAAACGATTATGTTGTCGGTTGCATCAATGTCGAACTTGGAAATTGTAAGTGTATAGCCGTTTACCGAATCATGCTGTGTTATTAGCCACGAGCAGTTGCTTTCTGGGGCATAGTCTCTAAGGGGACCGCTACCGTCCTCAATTGTGCCTTCGTAGAAATTCATTTCCTTAAGTCCTTCGCATGTATGGGTTTCGTTTTTGGGTGTGGCATTGATAATTACTTCGTGTGCAAGTCGGAAATTAGAACCACCTGGCGAAAGGCTACTAATGGTAAAAAATCCATCATACGAACCACCCCAGCCCCAGTTAATGTGGTAATGCGTTGAATCGTTGTATCCATCAAACACGAAGGCATGTCCGCTCTCGTATACATAGTCGCCCCAGCCTGCATAATAGAGTGGAATTTTGCGGTCGAGGTGGTTGACGAGTATGCCGTTCCAGATGCTATCGGGGATTACGGTGTCGTTTTCGATGTTGTCGGGGATTACTGTTGGCAGGCTGTCCTTGAAGATGTAGCGGGCATCATCGCTGTATCCAAAGTAGTTGCGCATTGTGTAGGCTCCCTTGTGGTTGGTCATGCCGCTGCCATTTGGACCATAATTCATGTCAACCGACACGCCGATGTTGTACAGAAGTCGTGCAAGGTTTTCGTTGTAGTCGGTGGGCTTTACTGGCATATAGTCGTAGTCGTAGTGCTGTTCTGCGAAGTTTACTTCCAGATGACCATAGTTGGGATGGTCGTATCCGTAACTGCCAGTACCTTGTGTCGGGTATCTGAAGTAATTGAAAATCTGGGCAATAGCTGTGGCTACGCAACCGACTACCACATGACCGTCTTTGCCATGTGCATCTTCGGGGCAGGCACTGTTGAAATATTTGCCCTGATCCCACTTTGTTATAAGAAGTGGTGCGACAGTTCTCATGTTGCGCGCACTGAAATCGGTTGCCGAATAGTGTTCCCATTCGGCGTTTGTGTGCGAAGATGCAATTTGTCCGTTCTTTATTGCGTATGCAATTTGTTCCGAGTACGATTTCAGCACGGCTTCTACGCTTGGGTGTCTGCCGGTTTGGGAGCAGGTGCTTTCGTACGAAAATGCCAGCAGAGGTTCTACCGACCTTTCAGCCGAAACTATTACAAATCCCGTTGGTTCAAGGTTGTAGACATGGAAAACCTCTTCACCGTTGAATGTTTCGGTATATGAGTTTGCAATCTTGTAGTTGTCGGGATTTTGTCCAAGCAGAGGAAAGCGTTCTGCAATTATGTTTATGGCAATGTTTTCTCCATTGGTGATGCTGACTTGCTGTGCGAATGCTATATTTATTAATAAGGTAGCGAATGTCGCAAGTAGAAATATCTTTCTCATTTTCGGTAATGAATTATAAATTGATGCACAAATTTACAATAAAGTTTTGGAATGGCAATGAAGACTTAAAGAAACATAATTCGTAAATCTAAAATCGTAATTCGTAAATCATTTTGCTTTATCTTTGCACTTTCATTTTTAATGCAATAGATTTTGACCGCTGAAAACTACATAGACACCTCGATTCCGTATGTTACACCCGACTACACATGTTCGCGCGTGCTGTCGCTGATGGACACTTTCAAGATGTCGCATCTGCCGGTTGTCGAGAACGATATATATATAGGTGTGGTTTCGGAAGACGAACTATACGACAAGAACTTGTTAGAGGAAAAATTGTCGGAGTTTGGCGTTATGAGGACTCCGTATGTACTGTCAACTCAGCATATACTTGATGTGCTGGCTATAGCAACTCATTTTTCTGTGCCGATAGTCCCAGTTGTAAATGCTGACCGTAAATATCTTGGCGCAATAACTTCGCAAAATTTGCTTGACGCCGTGGCAAAGATTACAAATGTGCAGTCGAAAGGCGCTGTGCTTGTCCTCGAGATGGGCGTACACGACTATTCGATGTCGGAGATTGCACGGATTGTAGAGTCGGAAAATGCAAAGCTGATTTCGTCGTATGTGACGGAATATGAGGATTCTACTCGAATAGATGTGACGCTTGTATTGAATATGGCGGAAATATCGCCTGTGGTGAAGTCGCTCGAACGTTATGGCTACAAGGTGAATACATTTTTCTCGGGAAGCAACAAGATCGACGATTTCTATCGCGAAAGGTACGAACTGCTAATGAACTACATGAAGATATGAGAGCGGTTTTGCTGTCGGTAGTTTTTTTTGTTTGTTCGGTTGTTGCGCTTGCGCAGGAAAGGTATCTGCACATAGCCGACATTACGATTTCTGGTAACGAAAAAACTAAACCTCAGACAATTCTACGCGAATTTAGATGCAAAGCAGGTGATAGCCTGCCCGAAGACAATCTGGAATCCGAACTGCGGAACTTCGCTGACAATCTGCATCGCCTTATGTTGTTCAACAATATAGAAGTGTCGTCTTCGCAAGCCGATAGCACCGACGCAATAACAGTAAATGTGAATGTTGTGGAACGTTGGTACTATTGGGTATACCCGATTCTTGAGATTGCCGACCGCAACCTTACATCTTATTTCCATTACAAGGACTACAGAAAGATAAATTATGGTGTGGCTTTCGATTGGCTCAACTTTCGCGGGCGCAACGAAATGCTAAACTTCAAGTTGAGGCTTGGCTACAAGGAGCATTATGCCGTTTCGTACCAGAAGCCAAACATAGGTCGCAACAGACGCAGCGGTGTTTGGGCTAAAGTGGAATATTTCAGGCAGAAGAAGGATATTGCAAGCATTGCCGAATGCAAGCCTGTGTATGCCGAAAATGAAAATGTATATATCCGCCGAATGTTTGATGCGGGAATTGGATATGTGTTCCGCCCTAGTGTCAACTACGATTTTTCGTTGTCGCTTGCGTATCAGAACATTATAAGTCGTGACACATTGCTAGCACCTGAAGGCAGGTCGGTGCAGAATTTTATTGTTCCTTCCTTTGCTTTCGACTACGACAATCGCGACAGCAAGGTATGTCCTACATCGGGAATACATGCCAAAATGGATGTGGATGTTTTTTCCGAACTTGAATCATCGTCTTTTGCATTTGCAAGCCTTGGCTTAGAGTACAATACAAGCATTTATCGTAGTCGGATTTTTTACCATGGATCTATTTCGCACCGACAGTTCATCGGTTCGTACGACGAGGTTCCTGTAAACAAGCGCATTGACCTTTGCAGTGATAACATTATCCGCGGGTTCGAGTACTATTATATATTAGGTAGGAATTTTTCTGCCTTGCAGAATACTTTCAGCATCAAAATCCTTAACAGGCGTGATTTTATGTTGCCTAAATGGATACCGGCAAAATTCCGAAATCCATATATTCAAATTTATGTTGATTTGTTTGCCGATTTAGCGTATTGTAGTAATTTTGCATCCGATTTTGAAGCAGAGAACCCTTTGGCTCAGAAGCCTATATATTCGGCTGGCGCTGGTTTGAGCTTCGAAACTTACTATGACCGTGTACTGAAGGTGTATGCGGCATATAATGGGAACTTTAATTTTGTTGGATTTTTTGTTGACTATAGGACACCTATTTATAAGAAATTTTAATTTGGTAGGATGGAAAGGATGAATATAGCGATTCATGGACGGAACTTTGGAAATAGTTTCAGTGGAATGCTTATACAGTTGTTCGAACTGCTGAAGGAAAACGAAATGGATGTGTATGTCAACGAGAAGTTCTACAACTTCATGGTCGAGAAGACTCTGTTCAAACCAGAAGTCAAAGGCTTGTATTCCGACCGATTGCCAGAAGATGTTAAGTTTGACTTTATGCTTAGTGTCGGAGGAGACGGCACCTTCCTCGAATCGGCGACTTTTGTAGGTGCGTCGGGAATTCCAATGCTCGGCATAAACACGGGAAGGCTTGGTTTCTTGTCGTATGTCAATTCCCAGAACATTGCAAAGGCAATCGAACAACTCAGGAATCACGATTATACCATCGAAAAAAGGATGCTTCTTGATGTGTCAGCCGAAACTCCGTTCTATGGAGATATTAACTTTTGTCTCAACGATTTCTCGATACTTAAGAAGTCGCGCCTGAGCATGATAAAAATCAAGGTTTCGGCCGACGACAACTACATCAATACATATTGGTGTGATGGTTTAATCGTATCAACACCTACAGGCTCTACGGCATATTCCCTAAGTTGCGGAGGACCAATCATAACATCGCAATCGGATGTCATGCTTATAACGCCGATTGCCAACCACAATCTTACCGTTCGTCCTTTGGTAATTTCTGCCGATTCTGAAATAAAAATTTCGGTCGATTCTAACGAGGGAAGTGTCTTAGCATCACTGGATTACAAGTCGTATTCGATAAAAAATTTGAAACAAATTTTAGTTAGGCGTGCAAATTTTTACATTAATTTTGTAAATCTATTTAAAAATACATATTTTTGCACCCTTAGAGAAAAACTCATGTGGGGCGTTGATTTAAGGAACTAACCGCATGTAACTTGTTGAATGTTATACTTTTAGAATTATTAATAAAACATGAGAAGATTTGCAGTCTTGACGATTTTTCTGGCTTTTGTGACGATTTCTGTCGTCGCACAGACAGGAGACTGGAGGAGATACAGGCATGAATTGGTTTTCGGAGCTGGCACTGCCGCATTTATGGGTGACCTTGGTGGTGGCAAGGGTGTTGGTTCTCATTTCGTGAAGGACTTCGACATTCAGGCAAACCGCTGGGCGTTTATGGCTGGATATGGTTATAAACTTAGCGATAGGTTTGCTTTGCGTACTGGCATTTATTATGGTCGCGTGTATGGTAGTGACGAATTTACTCCAGAATATGCACGTAATGGACGAAACTTAAGTTTCCGTTCTCCGATTATTGAATTGAGTGAAGTTGTTGAATTCTCGATTCTTCGCGAAAGACTTGGACATCGCTACAATATCAAGAGAGCAAGAGGCAAGAGAGCTATGCCAAACTTGTACATCTTTGCGGGTGTAGGTGGTTTCTATTTCAATCCTAGAGCACAGTACCTTCCTAAAGATGCCAGTGGTAATCCGGATGAATCGGATCCTAATTATGGCAAGTGGTACTCGTTGCAACCACTGGGAACCGAAGGTCAGGGTTATGTGCCAACTCGTCAGAAGTATAGCAGAATCCAAATGTCTATACCGTTTGGTGTTGGAATGAACTGCATGATTACAAAGAGCTGGGGTATTGGTTTCGACTTCGGATTCCGCTACACGCTTACCGATTATATTGATGATGTTAGCAGCACATACGTAGATCCGGACATTTTCGAAGATCCCATCGCACGTTACTTTAGTAACCCAGACAGCAAATATAGGGTTGGTGCTGGAGAACAGCGTGGCGACAGCAAATTTAACGATGCATATATGTTCCTTACAATAAAGGCAACATATAAGTTGTTCTCGGTTCGTAGAGGTAGATCGAAATTTTAAGATAATTTTAAAAATATTTGTGATGATTCTTCGTTATATCCAATATGGATAGGCAAAAGAGTAGCACATATAAACATCTAAAACAAATGACGGTAACATCGTTACTGTCTTTTGTTTTTTTATTCTCGGCATTGTCTGTCAAGGCACAGTACGGATTGGAAATCGGTTTCAACGGCGGTGTTTCGTACTACATGGGCGATATAAACTATGTAAGGCAATTCTATCATCCTAGACATAACATAGGCGCATCGATAAAGTTCCATTTCAGTAACAGATTCGATTTGAGGCTCGGTTATTTCAACTCGATGCTCGTTGGAAATGATGCCGATTTCAATAACGTATTTCAGCAGGTGCGCAATAAGTCGTTCAATGTGTCGCTCAACGAAATATCTGCACAATTGGAAATTAATTTTCTCCCGTATCTGTATGGCGATGTTTCACGAAATAGCTTTACCCCATATTTGCAGGTTGGTGTAGCTGGAACATTTATTGGGAAAACGGCTGACGACGAGGATTTCTTCACGATGGCATTGCCGTTTGGTTTCGGATTCAAGAAGAATATCCTTCCTAGACTTGTGCTGAGCGTGGAATGGGCTTTCCGCTGGACATTGTCCGATAGGATTGACGGCATTACCAACGAGGATATAAAAAGAGATTATCAGACTGCATACGGAACTGCATTGACAGAAGATGTAAATAGGAAGCAACTCGGGTTCAGATATACTAACGACTGGTATTCGGTTGCGCTTGTGGGAATATCATATACTTTTAAAATCGGTGGACTAGGTTGTCCTGCATATTATAAGAAACACGACAAATGACAATGAACCTACTGGAGCAAATAGACAGGACAAAACTTCCGCAACATGTCGCATTCATAATGGATGGGAATGGTCGCTGGGCTAAAAAGCGCGGTATGATAAGGCTGTTCGGTCATAAGAATGGAGTAAAGACTGTTAAGGAAATCCTCAATGCCGCCGGTGATTTGGGCATAAGATACGTTACTGTATATGCTTTCTCGACAGAAAACTGGAGTAGGCCTGCCGATGAGGTTAGCGGAATAATGGGGCTTCTCTCGACTGCTATCGACGACGAAATCGAAAACATGATGAAGAACGGCGTTCGCGTAAAGATGATTGGCGAGATGGACAGATTGCCAAAGTACTTGCGCGAAAAGGTCGCCTATGTCATAGAAAGAACAAAGGATAACACTAAGTTGGACTTTATAGTTGCGTTGAGCTACAGTGGCAGATGGGATATTGTTGAGTCGGCTAGAAAAATTGCAAGAGATTGTGTCGAAGGAAAGATTTCTCCAGATGATATTTGCGATAGTATGTTCTCTCATTATCTGTCAACCGATGGAACTCCCGATCCGGAACTGATGATTAGAACCAGCGGAGAGTCAAGAATTAGCAATTTCCTATTGTATCAGCTGGCATACAGTGAGTTATACTTTACCGATGTGTTATGGCCCGACTTTAGCCGTGAGGAATTGTATAAGGCATTGATCAGCTATCAAAACCGTGAACGCAGATTCGGAAAAACAAGTGAACAAGTAAAAAAGTAGAGGGATGAGAAGATTTGTTTTGATATTAATACTTTTTGCTGCCGTTGTTTCTGTAGCGACTGCTCAAAATAACATATATTCAAGTGGCGACAAGATAAATTATTTATCACCTAAGGAATACGAAATAGGCGGTGTGACTATTTCCGGTGTGCAATATCTCGACCACAATGTACTTCTTTATCTTACTGGACTTGAAATTGGAAAGAAAATATCTGTACCTGGCGAGGAGATTGCCGATGCAATAAAGAAATTGTGGGAGCAGGGCTTATTTTCCGATGTTAAGATTTCTGTTACAAATACAATAGGCGACAAGATTTTTCTCGACATATACCTTGAGGAGCGTCCGCGATTGTCGAAATTCTCGTTCAAGGGCGTAAAGAAGGGCGAAGCCGATGACATACGCGAACAGATTAAACTCACCAAGGGTTCACAGGTTACCGAAAACATGAAGCTTTCGGCCGAAAAGTACATTAAGGACTACTATATTGATAAGGGATTTTTCAATACTGATGTGAATATTACCGAGGAAGTGGATTCCAGTCTTGCGAATAGCGTGACATTGGTTTTCGATGTTCATAAGAACAATAGGATAAAGATCAACAAGATTATTTTCGATGGTAACAATTCGATAAAGGATGCGAAACTTCGTCGTAAGATGAAGGAAACAAAACAGAAGACATGGTATAATATCTTCAAGGCATCGAAATTTATTCCGAAGAATTATGCCGACGACAAGAAGAAGATAATCGAGAAGTATAACGAGGATGGTTTCCGTGATGCAATAATTACCTACGACTCTATTTCACCATACGATGAAAAGACCATAAATGTTTATATTGGTATAGATGAAGGACATAAGTTCTATTTCCGCAATATCAGCTGGCTTGGCAATACTAAGTATTCGTCAGAACAATTGTCGCATGTGCTTGGAATAAAGAAGGGCGATGTGTACAACAGCAAGATACTTGACGAGAAATTGCTTTATGACCCTATGGGTGTAATGGCTTTGTATCAGGATAACGGCTACTTGTTCTCAAATGCGCAACCCGTAGAGGTGCTGGTGGAGAACGATTCAATAGACCTGGAAATGCGAATATACGAGGGCAAGCAGGCAACAGTAAACCGTGTTACGCTAGTAGGCAACACCCGTACCAACGACCATGTGATTATGCGTGAAATCCGTACTAGCCCCGGAAGCCTGTACAACCGTTCCGAAGTACAGCGTACAATCCGTGAGCTTGCTCAACTTGGTTATTTCAATCCGGAAAAGCTTAATGTTGATTTTGATCCCGATCCAGTTTCTGGAACCGTTGATTTGGAATATACGGTAGAAGAAAAGCCATCCGACCAGATTCAAGTTTCTGGCGGTTATGGTTCGGGAATGTTCGTGGGAACACTTGGCGTTACATTTACCAATTTCTCCTTGCGCAACATATTCAATGCCAAATCGTATCGTCCTTTGCCATCGGGCGATGGACAAAGGTTGTCGATTCAGGCCTCGGCAAGTGGTTTGTGGTATCAGAACTATAGTTTCTCGTTTGTCGATCCTTGGTTTGGCGGACGTAAGCCAAATTCATTCTCGGTGTCGGTATACCATTCAAATGTAAGGCAGTATAAGAGCACCGAAGAGGCGAAGGAAGACAGAAAAACATTCAAGGTCACTGGTGCCGGTATAGGTTTGGGACAACGCTTGCAAGTTCCCGACGATTATTTCACTTTGTACCTCGAATTGGCGTATAAGCGTTACAACATTAACAACTACGAAGGCTATTCTATGATATTCGACAAGGGAGTATCAAATAACTTGTCGTTCAAGGCTGTGTTTGGCCGTTCATCGTCGGGACCAAATCCTATTTACCCGACCATGGGTTCCGAGTTCTCGGTATCCGCCGAGTTAACACCGCCATTTTCATATATGAACGGCAAGGATTACACCGATCAAAACATGACAATGCAGGAGCGCTACAAGTGGATAGAATACCATAAATATAAGGCTTCGGCAAAATGGTTTACCACATTGTTCGGTTCGAAGGACGGTAGCTCGAGGGCTTTGGTGCTTGTTACTAAGGCAGAGTTCGGTTTGCTTGGAATGTACAACAAGAACGTCGGTAAATCGCCATTCGAGTATTTCCAGCTTGGTGGAGATGGACTTTACGGATATAACCTTTATGGAGCCGAGAACATAGGTTTGAGAGGTTATTCCAACCAGTCGCTTACACCAGCATCAAACGGTTATGTTTATAACAAATATACGATAGAGCTTCGTTACCCTATGTCGCTTAATCCAAATGCTACGTTCTATGCCATTGCATTTGCAGAGGCTGGTAACTGCTGGTATTCAATCGAAAATTTCCGTCCGTTTGATGTCAAACGTTCTGCTGGTGTAGGTGTGAGGGTTTACATGTCGATGATTGGCCTTATTGGTGTCGACTGGGGTTATGGTTTCGATGAGGTTCCTGGAAACCCGAGTGCAAACGGCAGTCAGTTCCACTTTGTAATTGGACAGAATTTCTAAATGGAATGATTATTGCAATGACAAGCGCCTTGGTATGTTATAAATGAAATTTTTGAATTAACTTTGCCGAATTCTTGTAGTAGAATCGTGCCATGGCGCGATTCTACAAGAAACGGCAAAGAAACTTAGAAACTAGAAACTTAAAAATTAAGGAATATGAAACGAATTATTTTACTTGCAGTAGCCATTTTGTTTGCGACATTTGCATTCAGTCAAAAGTACGCATACGTTGATACCGAATACATACTGAACAATATTCCGGTTTACGAATCGGCAAAAACTCAGTTGGAGGACCTTACAAAAGAGTGGAAGAAGGAAATCGATGCCAAGAAGTCGTCAATCGACCAGATGTATCAGAACTACCAGTCTGAAAGGATTCTCTTGACCGAGGAACTTCGTGCAAAACGTGAAGATGAGATTATGAAAAAGGAGCAGGAACTCAAGCAGTTGCAGCAGAAGTATTTTGGTGAAAGCGGAATGCTCTACAAGAAGCGTGAGGAACTTATAAAGCCCATCCAGGACGACATTTACAATGCAATAAAGGAAATTGCAACAGAAGGCAATTATGCTGTAATATTCGACACCGCAAACAACCTCAACATGCTTTATACCGACCCGCGTCACGACAAGAGCGATGAGGTTCTTAGAAAATTGGGATACAAGAATTAATTTTTTGAAACATTTTAAATTTAGAATAGATGAAAAGGATAATTTTAGTGTTGGTGCTGTGCTTAGGCTGTCTGTCGATGTTTTCGCAGAAGGCAGTAAAGTTCGCCCATGTTGATGTGCAGGCAATTTTCGGTGAAATGCCCGAAAAGGCAGCTGCAACCAAGGAAGTAGAAGATTATGCAAAGACACTCGAAGACCAGATGCAGGTAATGTATAAGGAATACGAGACTAAGATGAAGGAATATAGTGAAAACAAGGATACATGGTCGGCACTTATCCGTCAGGACAAGGAAGAAGCTATCATGTCGTTGCAGCAGCGCATACAGAACTTCCAGCAGCAGGCCGAAACCGACTTGCAGAACCGTGAAGCTGCTTTGCTCGAACCTATCACAAACAAGATTAAGGAGGCGATAACCGCTGTGGCTTCCGAGCAAGGTTTGACCTACGTTTACGACAAGACCACTTTGCTATATACTTCGCCCGATGCAACCGACATTACCAACGATGTAAAGGCAAAGCTGGGAATAAAGAAATAAATATTTAATGTTGTCATTCCGCAAAACAAAGCGAACAGGCGTAGGAACGAGCCTTGTGAGCCTGTTTATGCGGAATCTCCTTTATATGGGGGATTCCGCACAGTCGAACAATATACGCTCCTCGTTCCGTATCGCGTTATTGTTCTGATTTGTGGAATGACGGTTTATTATGAACGAAAACAGCCCCATAGGAGTATTCGATAGCGGAATAGGCGGACTAACCGTCCTTCGCGAGCTGCTTGCCGAACTTCCCGATGAGGATTTCATATACTTTGCCGACAGCAAAAATGCGCCATACGGGCCACGTTCAGTGGAGGATGTTACAGCATTGTCGTCGAGGATTGTGCAGTTCCTTGTGAACAAGGGCTGCAAGATTGTTGTAATTGCCTGCAATACTGCCACCGCTGCAGCAGTGAACTCCATGCGCCGTGTATTCAAGATTCCGATTGTGGGACTTGAACCTGCCGTGAAACCAGCATGCCTGAAGACACGCACCCGACATGTCGGTGTGCTTGCTACCGAGGGCACCTTCCGTGGCGCACACTTCAAGAATACAAGCGACAAGTACCGCAAATATGTTTCATTACACCTCGAGATTGCCAAAGAGCTTGTTGAGCTTGCCGAGCGTGGCGTTTTTGTTGGCGATGAGGTGGATGCAGTAATAGAAAAGTACATTAATCCGCTCAAGCAGAACAATGTTGACCATATAGTGCTCGGCTGTACCCACTATCCGTTTTTCCGCCCTGTGATAGAGCGCATTGCTGGCGATGGAATAAGGATTATAGATTCGTCCGAAGCAATTGCCCGTCGCACCAAGGACATACTTATGACTACCAATACAATGCGTACAGAAAATGCTCATCGCACAGTAAGCATGTATTCGTCCGATTCACCCGAAAAGCTATCCGAAATAGCCAAATTGTACATCGGTGGAGAATTCAGCGTAGAGGGAAATGTGGTGATATAGGTAGATAGGTTTGGCATATTCAAAAATTCATGCACATATTATAAAAATATTATTATCTTTGTGGCAATAAGTATTACATTTATGAGGAACTTTCTTTTAATATTGGCGACTATGTACCAGGTGCATACATAGTGGAGATTAGGAGCTGTTTCTCCGATGTATTCTCTACCAAGATAATAAAAATGTAAATATGAAAAGATACCTGATATTATTCATTGTAATTTATGTGTTCTGCGGAAACTTGTTTCCGCAGAACACATACAATAAGATGCTAAATTTTAATAGAAGCGAGAACCATCTTTTGGTGTCTTTAACACCTGCAAATGACAACTATCTGATAGTGTGCGGAACTCATACTAATATTGACAATAATCGGAAACGCAGTTCTTTAGTGGCAAAAATAGATGCTGGAGGTAACATAATAAACTATAATTTTATTATAGATAGCATTTATGACGTGTATGAAGGTCGAGTATCTTCGAATGAATTCTATTTGCCAAACAACAACTCATATAAATATGCTTTTGATGGAGATAATCGCAAATTTATTTTATGTGAATTCGATAGTGTTTTGAATGTTACCCATAGGGTTGATAAAGAATATACCAATATGTCTTTTCGTCAAAACATATTAGGATCCTTTATTAATAATATAAGTACATTCATTGTAGGACAGAAAATAGACTCTTCAGAAACTATGTACTGGGGCAATGTGTTGAAATTAGATACATTGGGCAATGTATTACAAGAGTTGCTTGTTTCAAGCTCTGCTGTGCAAATGAAGTCAACATACGATAGTGCGTTGATAGTTGCTGGGCGAGATGTTTTTTTTACACAGATAATTAAAATTGATACATCGTTAAATATTATTTGGCAGAGAACATTTGGCAGAGAAGGATGGAATAATAATTCATACAATTATGTTTCACTCTCCCCCGACACTTGCTATGTAATAAGTGGTCATTATCCAGTATGTGCATCCCACCATAGCATTCATGGTGCCGAAGAATATGCCTCGTGCGTGCGCAAGATAGACGACAACGGCAACCTGCTGTGGGAAAAGATAATAAAGAACTACGACTACGAGCCAAGCATATATCCAAACGAGAATTATTGGGATGTATATGTTGACGAAGAAGGATATATATACTATGTGGGAAACGGAATAAACTTCGATGGATATGCAGGATTCCTTACTAAGCTGTCGCCCAACGGCGACATAATGTACCGCCGTAGCTACACACCTATGGGTAACCATAACGATTACCTTGCCAAGCTTACATGCATAAAGCCAACTGCCGATGGTGGCCTTATAATGGGAGGAACCACCAGCAATAGCTACTACGGCCAGTTTTTCAACGGCTACTACCAGCAGCCGTGGCTAATAAAAACAGATAAGGATGGACTGGATGGGTTGTGCTATACGGAACTGCCAGAACTGGATTTTGATGTGTTCATTCCCGATACGGTATGCAACCTGGACACAATAAATTGTGTAGTAAACATTAGCGGACCATCGGCTCCATACACATTGGAGTTCAGCACCGGTCAGGTAATCGACAGCATATATTATCCTGATGTTTTTGTGCTTAAATCAACAGGCATAGATGTATTGCTGGCATCATCGGGCATGTACGATTATACGGAATACATTACCGAAGCAACGCTAAAGGATACATCCGAGAACATCATCGCCCGCCACTACAACATTGCCACCCCCACGCTTCCCGGCGAACAGCAGCTTGCAATAACCCTCACGGATTTCTACGGCAATACAAAGACCATCTACAAGGACCTGTATGTAAATCCCTGCCACGAGGTGGAAGTGGATGAGAATGAAAATGTTGTGCTGTCGGTATATCCGAATCCTGCCACAGAATACATAAACATTGCTGGCGAGAACATTGCAGGGATAGAGATTTGCAATTTGCTTGGCGGTGTTGTGTATGAAATGCAACAATGCAATGGCAATAATGTCATCTCCACGGATGGAATGGGTGCAGGTTCGTATTTTGTAAGGGTTACAATGAATGACGGAAAGGTGGTCACGAAGAAGATAATCGTTCTGTAGAATCGCGCCATGGCACGATTCTACAGAACCATTGAACGTTAAACCAGAAACGGGCATTAGCCCCAGAAACGCCGAAGGCATAGAACGGCGAAGCCCTCAACGAAGTTAACCTTTAGCTCGCACAAGCAAACCTAGAAACAGCGCTAGCCTCAAACGGGCGCCAGCCCCATAAACGGCGTCAGCCATTGAAACGGGCGTAGCAAAAAATGGTTAAAAGTCGAACAGGCTAACAACCAAAGTCGTAATAACGTTCTGCTCGTTATGGCTTTAAGCCTGTGAGCCTTCGAGCCTGCAAGCCCCAAACCCAGAAACGGCGTAGCCTCCTCCTTACCACGCCCAGACAAGCAGTCCGCCACAGATTATTATTCCTGTTACAACCAAATCGATAATGCAGAATCCCATGATGTCCTTTGCATTAAGCTTTGCAATGGCAAGCGCAGGAATTGCCCAGAACGGCTGAATGAGGTTTGTCCATGCGTCGCCCCATGAGATAGCCATGCCTGTAAGTCCTGGATCTACGGCAAGATTGGCGCCTGCTGTAAACATTATCGGAGCCTGAATTGCCCAGTGTCCTCCGCCAGATGGGACAAACATATTAAGCACAGCGGCACAAAGGAAGGTTAATAGTGGATATGTCTGTGGTGTAGAAACCGATATGCAGGCATCGCTGATGACTGTGCCGAGGCAAATACCCGATTCTCCTACGCCAGTAATAATACCCATAATGCCGGCATAGAACGGGAACTGAAGAAGTATGCCCGCTGCACCTGTCGCCGACTTTGTGAAAGCACGAACATACGACAATGGCGTTCCGTGAAGTATAATGCCAAGGAACAAGAACAGCATTATCACCGAGTTAAGGTCTAACGAACCACCACGGAAAAATAGCTTGATGACAAGATAAGTAAGTCCCAATGCAGCAATTACCCAGCTCAATATGTGGCTGTTTTCCATTTTTTCGGCAGGAGTGTTGCCTTTCTCTATCTTGGCAGGCTCGTCATCGTTGAGTAATTGCGGATCTATTGCAACAACTTTTTCGGGTTTAGGGTGCATAAGTGCATTCACAGCAACAAGCACAACTATTATCAGTGCTACAATCACAATGTTGTATGGACTTAGTACGGTGTCGGTTATGGGAATTGGATTTTCCAATGCGCCTCTAGTAACCTCTTTGAGTCCACTGCCTTGTGTAGCCATTGTGAGAGGAATGGATCCCGACAGACCTGCGTGCCACACAACAAAACCACTATAAGCCGAGGCTATCAGCAGGCGGTAATCGACGCCTTGCAGTTTCTTAGCTATTTCCTTTGCGAAGATTACACCTACTATCAGTCCGAATCCCCAGTTTAGCCAGCAGGCAAGCGATGAAACTGCCGTAACCAATGCAATTGCACCCATAGGTTTCTTGGGCAGAGATGCAAGCCAGCTTATTCCGCGCTTAATAAGCGGTGCCGATGCAAGCGTAGAACCGCAGACAAGGACAAGTGCCATCTGCATGGCAAAGGCAAGTAGCGACCAAACTCCATTGCCCCAGTTCTCGACAACCTCGAGAGGTGTCTGATGGCAGACCGGCATTGCGATAGCGAAAGCTACCACGGTAAGAATCACAGCAAAAATGAATGGTTCGGGCAGTAGTTTCTGCACCAGCTTCACACAGCCATTTATTATTTTCTGAAACATTTCCTGATATTTTGGTGCAAAAGTAAGAAAACTATTGCTAACTGGTATAAACAAAAAAAGAGGATGCGAACATCCTCTTTTTCGTTGTTATTTAAATATGGTACTATTTTTCGGGAACAAGACGAACCTTTACGTAGCTATCGAACTTGAAGTACTTTTCGGCAGCCTTTGTCATCTGAGCCTTGTTGATGCCATTAATACGAGCATCTTCACCGTTTGCCTCTTCGGGAGTGATGTCACCCTCTACAAGATCAATTACAAGGCTTCTCCAGTATCTGTTTTCCTTGACTTCGGTTTCGTGTTCACGTTTCTTCTTTTCGATAACCTTTGCAATTTCTTCATCGTTGATGTCACCCTTCTGGATTGACTTTATCACGTCAAAAATCTTTTCCTTGAGTTCTGGTTCTCTTGCAGGGTCGCAGCTGTAGAAAATCTGGACAGCATATCTTCCTGTAGGCTTGTTCGAAGTCATAGGATATGCACCTATAGAATATACGCCGCTTTCCTTTTCACGAATCTGTTCGAGGAGCTTGGTGGTGAGAATCTTGCAGATAGCATCGATTTCGGTGTTGTTTTGTGCGTTGTATTCGAAGTCGCCGTGGAACAATATGATTTCGATACACTTGTCGTCCTTGCCTTTTCTAACATCCTTTTCTACGCCACCCTTTGGAGGACGGATTCCGAGGTCAACGAAAGTTTCTGTACGTTCAACCGTTTCGAGCGAACCCAAGTACTTTTCAATCATCGGTTTAGCCTTCTTAGCATCGATGTTGCCTACAAAGTAGAAAGTAAAGTTGCATGGGTCGTTGAAACGCTGCTTGTAGAACTTGCTCATATTCTTGAAGTTAACTTCGTCGAGCATAGCTGGAGTCATAGGCTTGCGGTATTCGCTGTAGTTTGCCATAATCCACCTCATCGAATCCTGCCATACGCTCTGCGGGTCGAGGCTTGCATTTTCGAGCATACCCTTCTGCTTTTCGACATACGACTTGAAAGCGTCCTCGTTGAACTTAGGCTGTGTGAAATAAGCATTTACGAGTTCAAGCATCGTCTCAAATCCTTCAACATCGCAACTACCAGTGAATCCTTCTTCAGTTTCACCTATGTAAGGCGAAACGCGTGCATTCTTTCCAGAGAGGTATTTCTGGAGTTCGGTTGCATCATAGTTTCCGAGACCGCTTTCGTCCATTACATCAGTTATGCACTGAATAGTGAGAGCGTCCTTTGCATTGTACTTCGAGTAACCTCCATCGCTCTTAGCAGTCATTGTGATTTCGTCGGCCTTGAAGTCGGTGTGCTTGATAACAACCTTAACGCCATTGCTCAAAGTCCAGGTTTCGTAACCGAACTGCTTGTTTGTAGCCTTCTTTGCAACTTTTCCCTTTGCTCCGAGAGCATCAACGATAGGCTTGTCGGCAACCTTGTCAATGTATGGTTCTGTCTTTGCTTGGTTGGCTTCCTCGAAAGCCTTTCTAATCTGAGCTTCAGTCGGGAGCTTGAAACCGTCCTTTTCTGGAGCCATAACGAATACCACGCAATTGTCATCGGTAATCATCGTTTTAGCATAATTGTTTACATCTTCGAGGGTAATTTCGGGAATGTACTTGTTGTATAGCTGATGTTCATATTCTGCGCTCATAAATGCTGAGTGAGGCGGCATAAAATGAGCCTTGTATTCGTTTATGAAGCTTTCAGATTTTTGTTTGTCGCGTTCGTTGTACTGCTTGTCAATCATCTTGAGCATGTCCTTCTTTGCGCGGTCGAGTTCGGTCTGAGTGAAACCATGCTGAATCATTCTCTGGTTTTCGGTAGCAAGAACCTTAACAGCGTTTTCAATCTTGTCGTTCTGAAGCATAGCAAAGTTCATGAAAGCATCCTTTCCGCCCAAGAAGGATGAATATGCGCCAGCACCCTGAATGAATGGTGGGTTGGGAGCCAATGCTATTTCGGAAAAACGAGCCGAAAGCATCTGTGACATAAGCATTGATACCATGTCGCGACGAGCATCAGCTACTGTAACGGTCTTGGTCTGTGGGTGCTTGTAGAAAATCTCAACTACGGTTGCCGGACATTCGGGATCGCTCGAAAGCTTTACAACGGTTTCCTTGTGGTCGGGGATGATTTCGGTTGGACGTGGTTTTGGATTTTCTGGTTTTGGAATCTGCGAGAACTGCTTCTTAATGCGGTTTTCCATGTCGGCAGGGTCGAAGTCACCAACAACGATAACAGCCATAAGGTCTGGACGATACCATGTCTTGTAGAAATCCTTTATTACACTCAATGGACCGGAATCAACAACACTCATAAGTCCGATAGGCAAGCGCTCTGCATACTTCGAACCGTTGAAAATAGCGGTAAGCATGTCGTTCTGCAGACGAGTTTGTGCGCCTTGGCTCAAACGCCATTCTTCGTGGATGACACCTCTTTCTCTATTGAATTCCTCTTCGTCGAACGAAAGTTCGTGAGCCCAGTCGTAAAGAACGAGCAAGCCCTTGTCGATGAATTCGCTGTTGTCGGTCGGAACCTTAATGCCATATACGGTTTCGTCGAAGGATGTGTAAGCATTGACCTCGCTACCGAACTGCATACCTATTGATTCCATGTATTTTACGAGCTCGTTCTTTTCGAAGTGCGTACTTCCGTTGAATGCCATGTGCTCGGTAAAGTGAGCCAAACCGCGCTGTTCTTCGGTTTCGAGAACCGAACCTGCATATACGGCAAGCGTGAGTTCTGCACGGTTTTCGGGAATTGAGTTTTGTCTAATATAATAGGTAAGCCCATTGTCGAGTTTGCCTACAATTACTTTTGGGTCATTGGGCAACTTGTCGGAGAGTGCCATGCCCTGTGAAAATGCTGCTCCGATACTTAAAACGGCAAAGAGTAGCAGAAATGATAATCTTTTCATTTGTATTTAATTTTAATTAATTTTCCTGACGGCAAAAATAAATGATAACCGATTATGTCAACGTGAAAGATTTCTTAAACTATCGGTACCGATGAGTTGCACTTGTTCTATGACTTTTCCTTTTTCGTATACGACTTTTAGAGCTTCTGTTCCATCTTCGAGGTAGAATGTCCAGATGCCTTCGGCGGTGTCGTTTACATATTTTTTGTTGTATTGTACTTGACCGTTAACATAATATACCTTGTTTTCGCCATTGCGCAAACCGTGAGAATAATCGCCGGTGCTCCAAATTTTTCCGCAGTCGTACCATGCTATCCAGCGACCGTCGCGAAGGTTGTCGCTGTCGAGAGGACCTTCCATGCAGATGTTGCCGTTTTTGTAGTAGCGCTTTTCGTACTTTGCCGTAGTGCTGTCAGCCTTGTCGAAGAATCTTATGCGGCGGGTTTCTCCGCTGTCGAAAGTGTCGGTTACTGAATAGTCGTACACAGTTGCAAGCGTATCGGCTGTAAGCACTGCTGGAAGTGGTTTTTCGTTTTCGCCTGTGCACGATAATAATGCGTAGGCTGTTGCGAAAGCAAGGATGATGAGTAATTTTTTCATTTGTCGTTTTTTTCTTTTGAAACGCGCCATGGCGCGTTTTTACATTGTTAAGTGGCAACGAGGCATTTCCCGTTACCACATATTATCCATTTATTATTCCGTTTTTTCTCCGAATGCCAAATCGCCAGCATCGCCTATTCCGGGGACGATGTACGATTTTACGGTGAGTTCGTCGTCTATGGCGCCAGTCCACACTGTAACCATGCTTTCGGGCAATACCTTTTCAATGTATTCAAGTCCTTCGCGACTTGCAATCACTGCTGCCACATGTACATGCTTTGGTGTTCCATATTCAAGCAAGCCTTTGAACGCCAGTTCGATACTGCTGCCGCTTGCAAGCATTGGATCGCATATTATTACATTTCTGTCCTCTATGGAAGGTGAGGTGATGTAGTCGATTTTCACTTCGAACTTGCCGTTTTTCTTGTATTTGCGGTATCCAGCTATGAATGCGCTGTCGGCGTGGTCGAAGAAGTTGAGAAAGCCTTTGTACATGGGTAGTCCTGCGCGGAGAATTGTTGCCAATACTGGCTGTTCCTTGAGTGTTGGTACTGTTGCAATGCCTAGAGGCGTGATGACATCCTCGTCGGAAAATGAAAGTCGTTTGCTGATTTCGTATGCCATTACTTCGCCTATGCGTGTGAGGTTGTTGCGAAAACGAAGTCTTTCCTGTTGGATTTGTACGTCGCGTATTTCTGACATAAACTGGTCGAGCAGACTGCCCTTGCCACCTAAATTGATAATTTTCATAATTCTATTCCTTTTATAATTTCGGTTGTAAAGATAAGGCTTTGCTTTGTAATGGGAAATACTTTTTTTATTTTTTGCATTGATAATTAAAATGGAAACAAGGTACATGATATTAATGTGTTGATTGTTAGTTGTTTGTGTTTGATGGTCTTTTTTGCTACGATTATTTGTGCTTTAATTCTAAATATTTTTATAATAATCGATTTGTTCTTATGATTATGTAAAATATATAAATATTATGCATTTGGTATAATCGTTAAAAAAAATGCTTGCGGGTATTAGAATATGATATATTTTTGCATCCGAATCAAATGAGCGAAATGCTCGGTTGATTCCTAAAATTGCCCTCATATTATCAAACTTTATTTTAGCCTCCGTTAGAATCCCAAGCTTTCGGAGGTTTTTTTATTATTAGCGTTTGACAAATGAGGAAATACAATTCATTTTATAAATCACGATGTTTAAATGTCCATCTTGCCGATTAATGAAATTAATTCCTCAAGACTTACTTGCTGAGGTATTTCAAAGTTGAAACCTTCGTCCTTGATGAACATATTTAGCAGGTTTACATTAATAACACGTTTTTTTAGGTCTGTTTCGATTTTTTCGTACTTGTCGCCGTGAACGATGAAATATCCCTTGAAATATCCGCCAGATGTTTTGCATGCGCATGTTTTCATCTTGAATTTAGAAACGGCGATATATAACTTTTTGCCTGCGATATGCTTGACGAAGCCATACGATTCCATCCCGAACCGTTCTACATCGAAGAAAAGCGATTGATATTTGAAATTATTGTTGGCTACCAATTTGACCGAATCAGGAGGAAAGATTATCCTGCGTTCTTCGAGTGAATATTTTGCTCTGAAGAAATTGTAGTAGGAAAGAGGCGATGCGTAAACGTATGCTTCTTTTTCGGTATTGTCGTTGAATGTTATGGTAGCCTTTTCCCACTTTTTTTGCGGGATACACGATAGCAATGTCGTTGTCGACATCAAAATCAGCAATACAATCTTTATTTGGTGTATTATGATATTTTGTTTTTTCAAAAACATTATTTATAACAAATAGTCATTCCGCAAGTCAGAACAATAATGCGATACGGAACGGGGGAGCATAGTATTGTTCGACTGTGCGGAATCTCCTTCACGAAACGAAGTGAGTAATCTCCATTGCGCACTGATTTGAGATTCCGCATAAGCAAACTCACAAGGCTCGTTCCTACGCCTGTTCGTTCTGCTTTGTGGAATGACGTTATAAAACTTCATTTTTTAGGGTAAGCATTTTCAGTGCTGCAGCAGCAGCTTCGGTACCTTTGTTGCCAAGTCGTCCACCTGAGCGGTCGATTGCCTGTTGCTGGTTGTTGGTGGTAAGCAATCCGAATGCGACAGGTGTTGCATATCTGGTGTTCACGTCCATGATGCCTTGTGTAACGCCCGAGCAAACATAGTCGAAGTGCTTGGTGTCGCCCTGAATTACGCAGCCGAGGCATATTACAGCATCGCATTCTTGGTTCTCGATGAGGTATATTGCGCCGAGTGGCAGTTCGAAACTTCCAGGAACGCTACGCAAAACGATGTCGGAATCGTTGTATCCGTATTTCTTAAGGGTTTCGATAGCACCTTTAGCGAGGTTGGCTGTAATTTCCTGGTTCCATTCGGAAACGGCAATACCAATTCTATATGGATGTTCTGGATTTTGCTTTGCTATTCCAGTTTCGTTGTAGATTGATAGGTTCTTGAGTTCGCTTGCCATAGTCTAATATTAAAAAAATGGGGGACAAGTCCCCCGACAAAAAATATGAAAGATAATGTGATTTACTTGTTAAGATGCATTTCTGCACGCTTGATGTACTTTTCGATGTTTGTCTTGTCGTTGCGTTCAAGTACATTGTAATATTCTTCCTGTACTCTTGTGTATGTGTCAAGAGCTTTCTGGTATTCGCCCATAAGTTCGTAGGTGTTGCCAGCCTTAATGAGGAAGAGAGGAGTAAGGTAGTCGTTGTTTGCTTTGTCAGCAGCCTTTACATAGTTTTTGGCAGCCTTTTCGTTGTCACCGAGTTCCATGTGAGCATCTCCGACAAGAGCAACAGCCATAGGACCAATCATTGGGTCGTCGCTGTCGAAACCTTCAAGGTATGAAATAGCATCTTCGAATTCACCAAGTCTCATGCAGCAAACGCCAGCGTAGTAGCGAGCAGCATTTCCCGATGGAGTTCTGCCATAATCTTCAACGATTGCAGCGAAACCGCTGTATTCGCCATCGATTCCGTTGAGTGCAAGATTGAAGCTGTCCTGTGCAAATGCAAATTCTGCCTTGTATAATTCGGTCATTGCTTCGCGGTTCTTAGGTTCGCGTACAAACTTCATGTATGCGATGATTCCCAGTGCTATTACAACGATAGCAGCGAAAATTATGATAATGATCTTCTGATTTTTTTCGAACCAGTTTTCTGTGCGGTTCAATGCAGATTCAACATTCTGCATACCTTCTTGCTGTGTAGTTTTCTCGTTTGACATAATCTGTTCTTAAAAATAACATTACAATTTGAGGGTGCAAATTTAACGCTTTAAATTGAATTGGCGGAAAAAAATCAATTTTTTTTAATTGCGTTGATTTTTGAGTGGTTGTGAAATGGTGTACTACGTATAATATGTTGGTTTGTAGTGGTTTATGTGGACAGTTGCCTTTTGGAACAACGAGCTAAAGGTTGCAAATCCCCAATGACATGAATATCACACTACAGCAAATTCTCTAAGTTTCCAGAAAAGAACTCGTCCAACGGCATGTGGTCGCCACCCACAACAAGCGAAAATTTAGGATGATACATGTAATAAAAATCTCCGATTTGTTTCAAAAAAATCTGCGATTTGTTGTGAAAAAAATCTCCGATTCTTGCTAAGAAAATCTCCGATTTTGATTGAAAAATTTTGTGTAATATACTGATTTGTATATAAGTAAGGCTGTGTGCGAATTGTTCTGCTTTATTAAAAATCTTTCCTTCCAATCGCCTTGGGCAGAAATGCTGAAATGTCGCCGTTGTTCTTTGCAATGTCGCGCACAATGCTCGACGATATGCAAGTGTGTTCGGGCAGGGTTAGCATAAATATGGTTTCGATGTTCTTGTCGAGAAGCTGGTTGGCATGACCAATCGAACGCTCGAACTCGAAGTCGGCAGAGGTACGCAGTCCGCGCAGTATGAAACAGATATTGTTTGCCTTGCAGTAGTCAACCGTAAGTCCCGAATAGGTTACGACTTCCACTTTTGGCTCGTCGGCGAACACTTTTTTTATCAGTTCTACGCGCTTTTCGCTTGGCAGCATTGCCGATTTCTCGGAATTAACTCCTACGCCGACAATTATTTTGTCGAACATCGGCAGTGCGCGGCGAATAACAGACTCGTGCCCGACGGTTATCGGGTCGAACGAGCCTGGGAAAAGTGCTATTCTACTTCTTGTCATTTTCTGCAATTTTAGCCCACGAGTCCTTCAGTGTGACGGTGCGGTTGAATACAGGCTTTTCGGGAGTCGAGTCCTTGTCGAAGCAGAAGTAGCCCTTGCGCTCGAACTGGAAGCTTGTCTCCTTGGTTTCCTTTATGTATTCCTCGACCTTAGCGGTGACAACCTTCAACGAATCCGGATTCAGATAGGTGAGGTAGGTTTCGCCTTCGGCAAGGTCGTCGGGGTTTTCCTTGGTGAACAGACGGTCGTACAGACGAACTTCGGCATCAACGCAGGTGTCGCAGTTTACCCAGTGGATTGTTCCCTTTACCTTGCGGCCGTCGGGCGACTTTCCGCCACGGCTTTCGGGGTCGTAGGTGCAGTGCAGTTCGGTGATGTTGCCGTCGGCATCCTTTATCACTTCGTTGCACTTGATGAAATATGCATATCTCAGGCGCACTTCGCCGCCCGGTTTCAGACGGAAGAACTTGTTTGGAGCATCTTCCATGAAGTCTTCGCGCTCGATGTAGATTTCGCGTCCGAAGGTGAGCTGGCGTGTTCCTGCGTTTTCGTCTTCTGGATTGTTCTGTGCTTCAAGTTTTTCGGTCTGGCCTTCGGGGTAGTTGGTAATCACGACCTTCAGCGGGTCGAGAACTGCCAATATTCTGTAGTCACGCTTGTTGAGGTCTTCGCGGATGCAGTATTCGAGAAGGCTCACGTCAATCATATTTTCGCGCTTTGCAACACCGATTTTCTCGGCGAAGGTGCGGATTGATTCGGGAGTGTAGCCACGACGGCGCAAACCGCTTACGGTAGGCATTCGCGGGTCGTCCCAGCCGCTTACATACTTGTTGTTCACGAGTTCGAGAAGCTTGCGCTTGCTCATTACGGTATATGAAAGGTTCAGTCGTGCAAATTCAATCTGCTGAGGACGCTTGCCGGTCTTGTCAATCTGGTCGAGGAACCAGTCGTATAGCGGACGGTGAACCTCGAATTCCAAGGTGCAGATGGAGTGGGTGATGCCTTCGATGTAGTCGCTCTGTCCGTGTGCGTAGTCGTACATCGGGTAGATGTTCCACTTGTCGCCAGTGCGGTCGTGCGGACGACGGATGATGCGGTACATAATCGGGTCGCGCATGTGCATGTTGGGCGAATTCATATCTACTTTGGCGCGCAGTACCATCGAGCCTTCCTCGTGCATACCGGCGTTCATTTCCTCGAGGCGCTTGAGGCTTTCCTCGGTGGGACGGTTGCGGAACGGGCTTTCGATACCGGGTATGGTAGGATTGGTGCGCTGTTCGGCAATCTGGTCGGGAGTCTGTTCATCGACGTAGGCCTTGCCTTCGCGGATAAGCATCTTGGCCCATTCGTAAAGCTGGTCGAAATAGTCGGATGTGTAGAGCAACTTGTCGTACTCGAAGCCGAGCCACTTTATATCGGCGATTATCGAGTTTACATATTCAACGTCTTCCTTCGACGGGTTGGTGTCGTCGAAACGCAGGTTGCACTTGCCGTGGTACTGGTTCTTGATGCCGAAGTTGAGGCAGATGGACTTTGCGTGTCCGATGTGCAGGTATCCGTTGGGTTCTGGGGGAAAACGAGTGTATGTGCTAGTTACTTTTCCTGACGACAAATCGTTCTCGATGATTTGTTCGATAAAATTCAGTGAGTCCTTTTTTTCTTCCATCTTGTTGAATTTTGTTTGTGTTAGAAAACGTGCAAAAATAATGTAAATTACGATTGGGATGGAGAGTTTTCTGATTTTTTTTGATGTCAAAAAAAATGGAAACTATATACAGTTTGACTGAAGTTTGCACATCATCAGTCATTACTTGCTCCGCTGCATGCACTAAAGGGTCCGCAAGTTAGAACAATAACGCGATACGGAACGGGGAGCGTAATATTGTTCAATTGTGCGGAACACAACAGCCTCGTGAAGCAAAGCGAACAATCTCCAACTGAAACCGTTTCAATAGGAGATTACTCACTTCGTTTCGTGAGAGAGTTCCGTATAGACAGGCTCACACGACACGTCCCTTAGTCGGTTCGCTTTGTCTTACGGAATGACCTGGAGGGTTTGAATAAAAAACACAAATAAAAAATTGGCAGGTGCGTAAGCATCTGCCAATTTTCTTTATGCTATTTTTTTGTGGATATACGAACTATTCGCAAGTTATTTCTTCCTGATAAAAAACAAAACCATCTTCCCTTAAGATCAATTCATATCTTCCTGCTTTTATATTGTCAATTGAACAATTTACACCAATTTGGCATGCACAATTGGTTGTCGTTTCCAATATTTCACGAATATTTACATCAATAGTTTGACTATCAACTTCTGAAAACACACTAAGACTATCTATTCCGCAATCGATATAAAAATTCTCAATTGACAACAGTAAAACACCATTGTCATAGCTAGTTGATACTATATACCCGTCCCTTTGATTTGAATGACATCCAGTATATGACAATTCAGTATTGTGAGTTACTGGCGTAGTTTGAGAAAGGCTGTCAACCGCTGTAATAGTAGGTTTTTCTATTGTGTCTTCCTTTTCGCAACTTACAAATGCTATCACGCCAAATATTCCTATCAATAAAGCTAACTTTTTCATTGCTGTATCCTTTCAAATAGTAAAGATTCATTTTCATCTATATCCAGTCTCAATTGATTGGAAGCGGAAACATACGATGTTACTTTTCCCAATTTGTCAACAAACTTTAGTCCGTCTTTTGTTTCACTAATTTCTGTTGTTAATGAAATTTCAATCTTGACATTATGATTGGAAACGCTATATTTACCTTCCATGTGATTCGAAGAACTTACTCCATCCCACTTCCTATTATTCTTAAAATTAATGGTAAAACTATTTGTTTTATAACCATAATCTACTGGTGTAGATACTCCATTTCCTACAAAAGCAATAAGTCTCCATGATGTGTTCGGAAGCGAAGGGCTTTCCAAGTTATGTTTTTTACATCCCATAAATGTTATCATTCCCATTGCTGCAACTAGAAGTGATATGATGAGTGTTTTTTTCATAATTTTCGATGATATTTATGTGATTATTCGCAAGTTATTTCTTCCTGATATTTAATTATATCAGCATGCCTTATTATTAATTCGTATGTTCCTGCTCTTATGTTATCGATTGAATAGTTTACATCAACGGGACATACACAATTAGCAGCATACGAATTTTCTTTGAGATTCAAATCAATTGTTTGATTGTCAACTGTTAACTCTGAAAAAATGCTATCCATAGCGCAGTTAACGCGAAAATTTTCTATAGTTAACGACAGAATACCATTTTCATAATTTGTTGACACTATTGGGTCATACCCATCCCTTTGTCCTGAATGACAACCCGAATACGACAATGTTGTATTGTGAGTTACTGGCGTAGTTTGAGAAAGGCTGTCAACCGCTGTAATAGTTGGTTTTTCTATTGTGTCTTCCTTTTCGCAACCTACAAATGCTATCACGTCCATTGCTGCAACTAGAAGTGATATGATGAGTGTTCTTTTCATAACTGTTCATATTTGTAGTTCAACAGTGCAAATATATATATATTTATGACAACGCATAATGTCTTATATATTTTTTTTGAAGTTTCTTTTTTAAATCAACTCCTTCAATTCTTTGAGAACCTGTTTCTTTCCTGGCTCGCCACTGCGTTTGGCAGTTTCGGTAAAGTAGTGATGTTCGGTAATGAACTTGTACTGCATCTTGTTCCATTGTTCTATCGAATCGATTTTGCCTCGCTCGAAAAGTTCGCGGAAAAGGTTCTGCGAAATAGGTATGAAATCTGGTCGTCCTAAGTAGTCGAGGTCGGCATCGCACATGATTTCCTCGAGCAGGTTGTGAGGATTCTGCGGTACTTTGGTGGCCATAATCATGCCCTTGATTTTTTCAATCTGTTCGCGCGAGAACTTACGCTTTCCTAATTCCTGCTGAGCCAATCTTGCACCGATTTCCTCGTTGTTGTCGTAGCTTGCCATGAAGCCTGTGTCGTGGAATAGGGCAGCGCAACGCAGTAACAGCAAATCCTCTTCCGACACATTTTCTTTTGTTCCGATGTCGGTGACACGATAAATTGCATCCGAAGTGTGCTTGATGTTGTGGTAGTAAAGGTTTTTCGGCAGGTCGTGTTGCATCTGTTCGAAAATGTCTTCCTGAAGGATAGAGAAGTCGAGGCTAAGCTTGCGCACATTGAACAAATGGTTTGGCGTGATTCCATCCCCGTTTTCCGACAGTTCGTCCAGAATGCCGTCAACGAAGTACATTTCCATTTCGCCCTTGTTCTTCACATTCATCATGCCGCGGGTTTCGCACTTGAAGAACTTCTTCACTTGCCTATATGTGGCTTCGGAAATGTTGACCTTGCCGACTTCGCCATGTGATTCCATACGGCTTGCAATGTTTACTGTGTCGCCCCAAATGTCGTATTCTATCTTTTGTGCACCTACGACACCAGCCACTACCGATCCAGTGTGGATACCGACACGCATTTTCATCTTTAGGTCGTGTTTTGCGTTGAGTTCATCGAGGGCTCTCTGCATTTCCAGACCAGCAAGCACAACCTCTACTGGATTTGTCGCATCGCGGTTGGGCATTCCTCCTGCACACATGTATGCGTCGCCTATAGTCTTGATTTTCTCAATGTTGTATTTCGATATGATATTGTCGAACGAAACGAATAGTTCGTTTAGGTACTTGATGAGCTCTTCGGGATTGGTCGCCGCTGCAATTTTTGTGAAGCCCTGTATGTCGGAGAATAGCACAGTAACCATGTCGTATTTCTTCGAAGTAGCATTTCCTGTAAGCTGAAGTTCGGTAACAGTATTCTGGGGCAAAAGTTTTTTTACCAGCCGTTCTGTTTGCTCCTTTTGCAAAACAAGGTCGTTTGTGCGCTGTTCAACAAGTTTCTCGAGACGGTACTTTTCTTTGGTGTGGATGATGTTTCTCCATGCTACAATCAAGACGGTTATGACAACAAAACAAAGAAAATAAAGAATGTATGCCCAAGCAGATCTGTAGTATGGTGGTGTAACCTCGAAGTTGAATTCGGCAATATTGCTTATTTGTCCGTATCCGTTGCGGGATCGTACCAGAAACTTGTATTTACCTTCAGATAGGCTGATGTATTCCTTGTACGAGTCGGTTGTCCAATCCGACCAGTCGTCGTCCAGACCATCGAGCATGAACTGGTATTCGGTGTCGCCAAAGGTGTTGTATGCAAGTCCTGCCACCTCGAACCTGATTTTCCTGTCGAGATACTTTATCTCGTGCATGAATTTTACATCTTCTTGATAATCATGGTCGAAAGCGTAAATTATGGAGTCGTTTGCCACGGCTACCGTTCTTATCATGCATACGAAAGCGCTGTCTTTTTTTATCTGTAAGTTTTTATTTTTGTGATATTTAATCAAGGCATCGGAGGTACCGAACCATACTATATCTGCATTTTCGGGATATATAGTTTCCACTACCGACTCCTTCATTTGTCCAAAAGCAGAAGTCTCGCGGACAAAATTGCCTTCCGTGTCGAAGTTTATTATACCGACTTCGCGTTCGTAGGCATCGGCCAAAGAGCAGTTGTACCATATATTTCCGCACGAATCCTCTCGGATAATGCCAAATATTGATGAGCAGTCGGAGCCTATGCAGAAGCAAGTGGTATCCTTGACAAACTTTTCCTGCATTCTGTTGTAGCGGTAAAGTCCCAGCGATGTCGAAAATACAGGACCAAGACGAGTAGTCGAGTAAACGTCCACCCAGTCGAAGTTTGGCGGTAGTCCGTCAGAGGCTCCGTAGCTTGAAACCATAGCGTCAAGGTTTAGCGAGTCGCCAGTAGAAAATCTGTACAGTCCGTCACGGTCGGTACCTAGCCATACATTGCCGTCGATGTCGGTGGCGATAGTCCTTACCGTGCGCATCATATTCTTCATGTTACCGATTTTCTCAATTTTACCTTCCGATATTGTGGTAAATATGATTCCATGATGTCCGCCTAGTAGCACATATTTGTTTTCTCCTATGGTTATTGGCATCATCGAGATTAACGAACCATCCATTACTTTTTCGGCATTCCCTTCTTCAATATCGAAGAGTCCGCCCGATGTTACAGCATACAGGTGGTTGTCGTATATGCATAGTTGCCAGCAGTTTTCGTAAACACCCCTGATGCTTCTGAATCCGTACAGGGTGCCAGCTGGCGTTTCCAGTCGGTAATGCTTGAATAGGCCGACTGTAGTTCCTACATATAGTATTCCATTGAAACGTATTACCGATAGCACAGCACCTCTTAATCCGTTGGAAGAATTGAAAATAGATAGTCCGGAATTGGTTTCAAGGAGACCGATACCGTTTTCGGTAGCTACCCAAACCTTGTTTTGGTTGTCAACATAAATGTCGTTTATGGAGTTGTCTTTCAGACCATTTGATGTGTTTACCATAAATCGGGCTTTACCATGCTCGTCAAACGATACAATACCGCCTAACTTTGTGCCTACGACAAATGTGCCATCACGAAGGACAGCCATTTTAGAATATTCGTTTTTGTTTATGTATCTGTCGAATTCGGTGCGGAAATAATTTAGACCTTCGCTTTTTGAGTATGAGAAAAAGCATGTCCTTTGCCCATCACGTATAATAATGCGGTTGTCCTTGTCCTTTGTCAGGTCGGCGACATCGATGGAATCGACTGCAGAACAAAGTTCATCGGTTTCAAGTTTTCCGTGATTCAGATGTTGTAGCGGAGCAAATCTTCGTTGCACGTATGCGGAACCGTCCAGATCTATTAGGCGGAATGGTTTGCTGTCGATAATTGTCTTTATGTTTGAGTTGGCGTACATGAAAAGTTTGTCGCTGGATGCAAAGTATACTGCATCGTTGCTTGCCACCACCTTAACAATCTGTCCGAAGGCGCAGTCGAGATTGTTTGAAATTTCATCCAGGTCAAGGTGTCCGTTCTTGTAAATTATTCTGCCGAATGTATTATATCCGCCGTAGTATATTTCGTTATTGTCGTTTACTGCCAGTTTGGGTCTTCCTGGTACTTTGACAATTGGCCAGTGTTCGCCATCGTATTCCATGACGCCGTTGGTATTTCCGAAGTACATGAGCGAGTTTTTGTCCTGCACCACGCAGAAATTCTGGCTTTCCTGGCGATAGTCGGCAGGACCGAAGTTTCTTATCTGGGGGATACCGTATTCATCCGATTGTGCGAATGCTGTCACGAATGTCAGCACAAACAAAGCGATTACAAAAATTTTTCTTCTCATATTAGTAACGACTAGGCAGTTCAACATAGAAGCAGGAGCCTTTGCCTACTTCCGATTCAACGCTAATTTTTCCATGTAGTATATCGATGTACGACTTGACTATTGCAAGTCCAAGTCCCGAACCTTTTGTTGCAAGCTCCACATTCTTCGTCTGGTAGAACCTGTCGAAAATATTGTCGATGTCTTCCTTTGCTATTCCAACGCCGTTGTCGCGGACAGTGATGCAGACCTTCTCGTTGTCAACGCTATAGTCGATTTCCACCTTTCCGTTCTTGGTGAACTTTATGGCGTTGTTCACGAGGTTAATTATTATTTGCCTCAGCTTTACATTGTCGGAAATGATAAGCACTTCTTCGTGTTCCTGTGCTAGGTTTACAATTTGGACATTGTTTTCGTCTATCAGCCTGTCCGATTGCATGGAGGCGCAAATATCAGTGATAACTTTCTTTAGCCCGATAATTTCCGATTTTGCCTGTACTGTGCCAGCTTCGAGTTTCGACATCTCAATAATGTCCGAAAGTACATTGTGCAGTTGGTTCGATGAATCGAGGATTATTTTCAGGTATTCCTGCTTTTGCGGATCCTTTTCGCTTTCGAGAAGCAGGTCGGCAAATCCTATTATTCCGTTCATAGGCGTGCGAAGTTCGTGCGAAAGGTTGCTAAGGAATACCGATTGAAGTTTTTCGTTTCCTTCTGCTTTTTTCAGTGCGGCATTAAGTTCCCTGATGGATCGGTTTCTGTCTGTCACATCGGAAACGACCATAAGAGCATCGTCTTCTATCGGCGAGAATCTCAGTTCGAATTCGTGCATTATTCCGTTTATTGTAACTTCAACATCCTGGGTTTCGTCGCTGTTACCTTCGATTATTCGGGTTACGCATTGCCTTATAATCATGTCGTATTCCTTGCGTGACATGTAGCTTATGAACCTTTCGGTAAATTCTTTTTCGCTCTTGGCGTATTCGAAAAACGGGAATTTCTCACCGACAAATACATCTTTTATTTCAGCATTTGCCCCAAATATCACAGTTACGTCCTTCGACATCTTCTTGAAATGCGCCTTTTGCAAATCCATGTCTTGGATTCTCTTGCGATAGCTGAGCATCTGGTTTTCGTATATTTTTCTGGATGTAATATCAAGTATTACAGCCTGATACATGTCTGATGATATGGCACTTGAGTACATTTCGACAACCTTTACCGTTCCATCACTGCATTTTAGTTCTCGCTCGGCGTTTACTATTTCACCTTCATCCACGTGGGCATAGTCTAATGGTTTGCTTATGACACTATTAGTCGTAAAAAGTGCCACTATGTTCTTGCCAAGTATTTCGCGTGGTGGCATTTTTATCATTTCGCAGAAGCGGTCGCTGACATCTATTATGTTGCCGTGCTTGTCGCCGATAAGCACACCGCATGGCGACTGCTCTACAATGACCTTGTAGCGCGACACGGCATCGCGCATCAATGAGTTTGATTTTCGCACATTTTTCGGAGTGAAGTAGCACAGTGAATTTTCCTTGTCAATATCGTAGATGTGCATTTCAAGGACAACCCTATTGTCTTCTGATATTACCTCGTAGTCGAAAATCTCTTCCTTGCGGTTCGGGGCGGTTACTACTATGTTGCGCTTTTTCCGTTTTGTAACCTTCAGAATGTCTGTTATGTGATGACCCCTGATGTCTTTGCTTATTTTTAGTAACGAGTATGCTCTGCTGTTTGCCTTTACGATTTCATCGTTTTTCATCTGGATTATTCCGCACAGCGAATTTTCGAACAATGCCAGATTGTTGCGGTATTCTATGCTAAGGTTGTCCATTATCTGCTGAATCTCGCGCCTGTTTTCCATCACGATGGCTATGTGCTTTGTGTCGTTTGATGAGGCATAGAATACTTTGGCGGTAAAGGGTATGTCGCCCCAGATGGTATTCTTGGCAATAAAAAGGTATTCGCTTATGCCATCTTCGTTGCATAATTTTCCGATGTTGCGTTCTGTTTCGTGTTTGCTGAACTTGCCAAGCGAAAAGATTGACTTGCTAAGGTATGATTTGTAGTTCCATCCCCACATCTTTACGGCGGCATTGTTGATGTCGCAAATGTCGCCTTCGGGAGTTACAAGCAGACATAGTTCCGACAGTGCATCGATTGTTTCACGAAATGGACGCATGACCTTGTGCATCTCTTTCTTTTCGATATTGTCCTTTTCGTTTACTGGAGTTATTATCGCTACGCAAAATTTTTGGTCTTCGAAATCTATTATCGATGAATATGCGGTTACACTGACATATTCTCCGCTCTTTTTCATCAACGAGAAGCCGATTTGCGATGTTTGCATTTCGGTGCGGAAAAGCTTATCAATCGATAGCTTTATTTTTTTGCGGTCTTTAGGATTAATGTAGTTCTCGATGTACAAACTTGGCAGGTCCTCTATGTCGTCAAGTCCGATGATTTGTCGCATGGCTGAATTTTCGTACATCAATATGGTGTTGCGGTCGCATATCATTACTCCCGACTTTATGTTTCCGTATAGCTGGTTCACGGTGTTCCAGAACAAAGCGTTGCCTTGTTTTTGCCGGCCATACGAATCGCGGTATTTCATGAGCCCTATATATCTTGTCTGACCTTTTTCTTCAATCCTTATCATTGATTCCATAAGGTTGAGGTACGAGCCTGTTTTTGTGCGCAGGCAAATGGGCATGTCGATAATGTAGTCGCTGTCGGCAAACATCGACAGCAGGTCTGATTTGAGAATCAAGTATCTGCCTGTATTTATCTCCGACATAATTTCTGCCACAGATGAATAGCCAAGCATTTCGGCGAATTTTATATTTACGCTAATGAACTTTCCGTTCGAATCGAGTTTGTATTCAGGAACAAGCATGTCGGTTCCGAGTTTATTTTCGACAATAAGCCTGTTGCGTTCAATGTTGTGCTTTATAATTTGCCTGTTATGTTCGTCAATCTGTAGCTGAATCGTATCCATACCTGAATATTATGCAGTGGCAAAATTAAGACATTATTCGACACGGCAACCAATGAATACAGCAAATAGCACAAAAATTAATTCATCGTTATTTCACCCGTGCTGTTGATAAAAATGGGAATTCGCACTTCTTTTTGCTGGACGCTACGAAAAAACTTCACTACATTTGCACAAATTAAACATAAAAGGACATGACATTAATTAAATCAATATCAGGTATCCGCGGAACTATAGGCGGACAAATTTCGGAAAACCTAACCCCAATCGACATAGTAAAGTTTACTACTGCATACGGCATTTGGAATCGTAAGCAGAATCTTGGCAGCAACAAGATTGTTGTTGGTCGCGACGCTCGCCTTTCTGGTCAGATGGTCGAAAACATTGTGGTTTCGACATTGGTTTCGCTTGGTTTCGAGGTTGTAAACATCGGAATGGCAACCACGCCTACCACCGAGATGGCTGTAATAATGGAGAAGGCCGATGGCGGTATAATTATCACCGCTAGCCACAATCCCAAGCAGTGGAATGCCTTGAAGCTCCTCAACTGCCATGGAGAATTCCTTACCGACAAGGAAGGCAAGGATGTGCTTGCAATCGCCGAATCGGAAGATTTTACTTACAACGACATTGACCACATAGGTAAGGAAACGAAGATTGCCAACTACGAGGACAAGCACATCGATATGGTTCTGAAGATGAAAGTTCTCAACCTCGATGCAATTAAGGCTGCAAACTTCAAGGTAGTAATCGACTGCGTGAACTCCGTTGGCGGAATCGTTCTTCCAAAACTGCTGAAAAAGCTCGGGGTAAACAACATAGTTGAACTCAACTGCGAAGCAAACGGACATTTTGCCCATACTCCCGAACCAATTCCCGAGAACCTTACCCAGATTGCATCGGAAATGCCTAAGCAGAACGCAAATGTCGGCTTTGTAGTTGACCCCGATGTCGATAGACTTGCAATCATTTGCGAAGACGGACAGATGTTTGGCGAGGAATACACTTTGGTTTCAGTTGCCGACTACATTTTGTCGAAGACTCCGGGCAATACGGTTTCCAATATGTCTTCCACCCGAGCATTGCGCGATGTAACAGAAAAGTACGGCTGTTCGTACAATGCGGCTGCAGTAGGCGAGGTGAATGTCGTAACAAAGATGAAGGAAACCAATGCCGTCATCGGTGGGGAAGGCAATGGTGGAGTAATTTATCCCGAAGTACATTATGGTCGCGATGCTCTTGTCGGAATAGCATTGTTCCTGTCGCTTATGGCAGAAAAGAAAATGAAAGTAAGCGAATTGCGCCGTACTTTCCCAGAATATTCAATCTCGAAGAACAAAATCCAGCTCAACGAAAAAATCAATGTCGACAATATCTTGAAGACAATGGCTGCCAAATATGCTGGAAATCCCGTTTCAACCATTGATGGCGTGAAGATAGAATTTCCCGAAACCAAGGAATGGGTACATTTGCGCAAGTCGAACACAGAGCCGATAATCCGCATCTACTCCGAAAGCTGCACCATCGACAAAGCCGATGCGCTAGCAAAAAGGATAATGAAGGAAATAGAGGCGATATACAATTAACAATTAATAATGGATAATTGATATAAAATGTGGCGACGTGGCGTGCCGCGTCGCACAATGAGCAAACAGGAATTATGGAAGTCGCTACGCGAGAACGGCGAAGCCCTCAACGAAGTTAACCTTTAGCTCGGCGTAAGCCAAATTAAACAAATCTTACAAATTATTTGTTCGATTTGAAAAGAATTTGGACTATTTCTGTCCGCAGGACACTAAATAATTAACAAATATAATGGATAATTGATAATAGTACAGACGTGCATCGTCTCAAAATGTCTCAAAACAAAAAAGTTCCGCCACGGCGGAACTTTTTTATTCTATAAAATCGAAATTTACAGCTTTGGACCAGCATCAACCAATTTCTTGCCTGCAGGATTGCTGGTGAACTTAACAAAGTTCTTGATGAAACGTTCTGAAAGGTCGCGAGCCTTTACTTCCCATTCGTTGGCAGTTGCGTATGTGTCGCGTGGGTCAAGAATCTTCGGATCTACACCTGGCAATGCAGTCGGAACTTCAAGGTTGAAGTAAGGTATCATCTTTGTCGGTGCTGTGAGTATAGAACCGTCGAGGATTGCGTCGATGATTCCACGGGTATCCTTTATCGAGATACGCTTGCCTGTACCATTCCAGCCGGTATTAACCAAATAAGCCTTTGCGTTGCTCTTTTCCATGCGCTTTACAAGTTCCTCGGCATATTTTGTTGGGTGCAATTCGAGGAATGCCTGTCCGAAACATGCGCTGAAAGTTGGTGTCGGTTCGGTGATGCCGCGCTCTGTTCCTGCCAACTTAGCAGTGAACCCGCTGAGGAAGTAGTACTTGCACTGTTCTGGTGTAAGTATTGAAACCGGTGGAAGAACTCCGAATGCATCTGCCGAAAGGAAAATAACATTTTCTGCTGCCGGAGCTGCGCTTATCGGGCGAACAATCTTCTCGATATGGTCAATCGGGTAACTTACGCGGGTATTTTCGGTAACGCTCTTGTCGGCGAAATTAATCTTGCCCTTTTCGTCAACGGTAACATTTTCCAAAAGTGCGTTGCGGCGGATTGCGTTGTAGATGTCGGGTTCGCTGTCCTTGTCGAGGTTGATAACCTTTGCGTAGCAGCCGCCTTCGAAGTTGAAAACGCCGTCATCGTCCCAGCCGTGTTCATCGTCACCGATGAGCAGACGCTTCGGATCGGTCGAAAGGGTGGTCTTGCCAGTACCGCTAAGTCCGAAGAAGATAGCGGTGTGCTTGCCCTGCATGTCGGTGTTGGCCGAGCAGTGCATTGCTGCAATGCCTTGCAATGGAAGGTAGTAGTTCATCATCGAGAACATACCCTTCTTCATTTCGCCACCGTACCATGTGTTGAGGATAACCTGTTCGCGGCTCGTGATGTTGAATACAACTGCGGTTTCGCTGTTCAGTCCGAGTTCCTTGTAGTTCTCAACTTTTGCCTTCGAAGCTGTGTAAACTGTGAAGTTCGGTTCGAATGTCTTGAGTTCTTCCTCGGTCGGCTTGATGAACATGTTGCGTACAAAGTGAGCCTGCCATGCAACTTCCATGATGAAGCGTACATTCATGCGTGTGTCCTTGTTGGCACCGCAGAAAGCGTCAACTACGAACAGTTCTTTGTCGCAAAGCTGCTTCTTTGCAAGGTCCTTTACAACATTCCAAGTCTCCTGCGAGCATACGTGGTTGTCGTTCTTGTACTCATCGGTTGTCCACCATACGGTGTCCTTTGAGTTTTCGTCCATAACGATGAACTTGTCCTTGGGCGAACGACCTGTATAAATGCCAGTCATTACATTTACAGCGTCAAGTTCGGTAAGTTGTCCCTTGTCGAAACCTTCTAGCGACGGGTCCATTTCAAATTTGAACAATTCCTCGTATGAGGGATTATAATGGAGTTTTTTTACACCTGTTATGCCAATTTTGGCAAGGTCTTTCAATATCTTTTCGTTCATGTGAAAATGTTTTATTTATTGTTTATAAATGTATTTCAAATAATATTTTTACTCAACCACAGTCAAATCATTGTACTTCAAATCGAACGAACCATCAGTAATTGATTGTACTTCGCCGTTGTTGTCTCTGTAGTTAAAGAAGAAAGTTCCCTTAATCACTTTATTTTGACTGTTTATTTCGGTAATTGTTATTGCACCTGCAGTTGCTGGCAAGTCGTAAAATCCCGACTGGAAAATTCCCGACACATCGGCTCCGAAATAATGCACGCCTTCAGATACGTTGTTTGGCATTTGCAAGGTTATGCTCTGCCATGCTTCTGAGCGGTCGCAGACTCCTGTCACTACGATTGCAGTATCGCTTTTGATTCCTGATATCTCTTTGGCATTCCAGACTCTGCCACCTTGCGTAAATATAAATGTATTGTTGTATGTATCATCATCGAAATTATAGTATGTATACGGGACATTTGTGAACTTACCTTCGGATACCGACTTGTAAGAGCCGTCTTCGCGGTAGGCCTTGAAGTAGAATTCACCGCCAACAGTGTGTGTTTCCTCGTTCAGCGACGACAACCTTACGAATCCGCTTCCTTCGCCAGTTTGCGTCGAGTATCGTTCTGTCCCCGATGCCATGTTCGGAATGAATTCGGCATAATGTCCGTTGGTGTGCGAAAATGTATATTCACCAAGTTCTTTTGTATTAAGAGTTATAATTATTGTTTGTCCGTTGGCGGATGTTCCGTTAACCTTTATCTTGTGTTCGCTGACGATTGCAGTGGGATCGGCGCCTCGCCAGTTGGAACCGTTCACCAGTCCATACATGGCAACTAGGTTTGCCTTGCCAGAGCTTGTTCCTCCGCACGAATACAGCATTGGCAATGATGCGAGCAGAAGCAGGACTAAAAACATGGATAAATAACGATTCATAACTGTATGTCTTTTTTTTGTAAACTGCAAAAATAATCATTTTTAGTTCATAGCGAAGGATTTTGAAAAAAATCTACCAATAAAGAATTGTGAAAAATATTTTCATAAATATTTTTTGCATTACAATTATTATGTGTATCTTTGCGCTCGCTTTTTCTGATTTCAGGAAAGCTCACGATTTAGCACGGAGAGGTGGGTGAGTGGCTGAAACCACCAGTTTGCTAAACTGACGTACTGGGTTACCGGTACCGGGGGTTCGAATCCCCCTCTCTCCGCAAAAAAGAGCGAAGTTTGTGCTTCGCTCTTTTTGTTTTCGGCAAATCCGTGAAAGCTTGCTTTCTAAAGGATTTGCCGAAAAACAAAAGTGAAAACGCAGTGGAACAAGTTTTCTCTTTTTTGCAAGGCCGCCCGCGGCAGCGCATGGGATCTGCAATCCCCCATTTTCTCACAACTCTTCATTGTTTTAATTATTTGTTGTCCGCTAAATTACGCGCTGTCACAGTTTTTGCATTGCTATGCTGCAAAAACATGCGCCAGCGCTTCCGAAACGAACATTCTGTTCTAAATATATGTAACCTCTCCGAGGTTATTATATCTTTTTCAAAAAAAATTAGTTCACTCGTTTCGTTGTTAATATACAATATGATACATTTAAGGCTGCCCGCGGCAGCGAAAGGGATCTGTAATCCCCCTCAAAACAAAAAAAGGCTGCAATCGCAGCCTTTTTACTTTTATTTCTTTGTCTCGTCCTAAAATAGCGTTACAATAAAAATAGTAACGAAATGGAAAATAAAGAAAGTAAGTATGTTAGGCGTACACAAAAGGACTACACAATGGCT
>CADAXK010000012.1 GCA_902791865.1 uncultured Bacteroidia bacterium | reverse complement strand
TACATGTACGGATGGTCGGACCGCTACAGCGACCAGCCAGTAATAAGTGCGCTCTATGCAGGTGAGTACACGGTAAGCGTAGTCGATGCCAACAGTTGTGCATATTCTGCCAATGTTACAATCAATCCGAGCTATGCAGACTGCCTCAAGATACCGAATGTATTCACACCAAACGGCGACGGCATCAATGATACCTGGGAGATTGGAAATATTGACATGTTCCCGAAAGCGAAGATATACGTATTCAACAGATGGGGTCAAATGATTTATACAGGTACTACCGACAGCGAGTTCTGGGATGGTAGGATAAGAGGCGGAAGCATGGCTCCGGCAGGTACGTATATGTACATTATCCATTTGCATACTGGACATGAAGCATACGAAGGAACAGTGACAATTGCATTCTAGTTATAAAAACAAAAATCCGAGTAATATCTCGGATTTTTTGTTTTTTTTGCACATAAAAATAAAAAATCAAAAAAGTAGTGCCATGTAAAAAATAAATCTTATTTTTGCACCGCCTTTTAGGAACGGGGTGTGGCGCAGTTGGTAGCGCGCTACGTTCGGGACGTAGAGGCCGGAAGTTCGAGTCTTCTCACCCCGACAAGCGAATTTGCAAAAGCAAGTTCGCTTTTTTTATTACCACTTAAAATAATTTAAATTTTTTTTCATCCGTCAGGCAACGAAATAGAGATTTTAGTTGTCATAGTGATGGAATAAATAATTATATTTGCATAATATATATTCAATGATAGGTATGAGAAGAATAAAAAGTTTGTTTTTTATAGTAGTTCTAATAGCTTGCTATTCAATTGTCAAAGCCCAAAATCTGAGCAATATCGGTTTTTATTCCCAGTCGGGCGGTGATGAGTTTGTGCAGTATTCATTTGGTGGAACTTTTGGCAGTGTATTGTATGGCGAAAACGGTTCGTTGACAATTACATCCGAATATGTGGATACGCTTGGCGATACAGGTTCGCTTACAGATGACGATGACAATAATCACCATATAGCATTGGGCGAAGGCATTTCGGTGTATCCGAATCCTACAGCATATTTTGTAAATGTGACGGTAAGGGATTCCGATTGTGCTTCGGGAACTGTGGAAATTTATGATACGAATGGAGTGCTTGTGATTTCTCATCCAATAGCCAACTATGGCGGTGAGTTTTCTGTAGATTTGTCGCAGCTTGCAAATGGTACCTATATAATGAGGATAGGTAAGGCAAGTGCAAAAATTGTGAAACAGTAAAAAGTGAATGATTATGAAGAGAATAGCTATATTGATCCTATTTGTGCTGGCTGTGGCTACATTGTATGCGCAGAATGTTCCGCAGACTGTTAATTTTTCGGCAATGCTACGCGATTCTGTCGGCAATATTCTGTCAGATACCAATGTGAGTTTGTATCTGATTTTACGCGAAGGAGGTGCAAATGGGGTCACTGTATATACTACGCAAACAACGACAACAACTAACGCCAATGGTTATGTATCGGTGATGCTAAACAGAGGTCTGTCATCGAACGGAATGCCTTTTACTCAGATTCCGTGGGAGAATGGTGACTTCTGGATTCAGTTGGATTATAAGACCGACGACATGAATGATTATAGGACTTGGGGCGTGCTTGAACTCACCAGCAATTTCTATTCATTTATGGCAGGCAAGGCGAACAAACTCGAAGGAATTGATTTTTATGTCGAGAATCCTGAGGATGGCGATGCTTTGGTATATAATTCCGAAACTGGCAGATTTGAAGCGCAAGCATTGACTCCTCCCAGAGCACCTGCCTTGTCGACGGTGCTTGAGGCAGGAAACGATGCTGGAGGAATGAACATATCCAATCTTGCTGCTCCAGTTGCCTCCAATGACATAGTAACCAAGGAATACGCAGATTCTGTGTGTCATAGGATTATTGCCGCTATCACTAACTTGAATTGTTCGCATAACGGGCACGAGTATGTTGACCTTGGGCTTCCAAGCGGAACTTTGTGGGCAAAATGCAATGTAGGTGCTGCAGCGCCAGAAGATAGAGGAGGTCTTTATGCTTATGGAGAACTCTATCCTAATACAAATTCCAGTACATCTACATATACGGGGGAGCAAAGCGATTTTTTGCCAGCAGAAGCCGATGTGGCTTCGGTTTTCTGGGGCGGAGGATGGCATATTCCAACAATTGCAGAAATGGATGAATTGAGGTTTTATTGTTCATTTGAATGGAATGATTTTGGCTATATTGTTACTGGACCAAACGGCTGTTCGATATTATTGCCGGTGTATAGTCCCACTGGTGATGATTATTATTGTAGCGAATATTTTTATATTAGGTCAAGTTCTGTGAATTATATTTTAAGAGGGAGTTGTAATTTACTAGAGGTGTTGGATAGTTCGAGTGCTTATGTTGCTTACCCAATTAGGCCTGTTTTTAGACCAGAAAATAATAATTGATAATGTATTTGATTATGAATAGGTTTTCGCTTTTAATATTTTTCTTAGCCATAGTATCTTCAGTTATGGCGCAGGGAATCCCGCAGACGGTTGTTTTTTCGGCTGTCGTGCGAAATACAAATAACGAGGTGGTTGCCAATTCCCAGATTGATGTAAGACTTACATTTCTCGAGGGTGGGCAATATGGAAATCCTGTATATTGTGCAGTACATAGGACTACGACAAATTCATCGGGAAGTATGACGGTTAAACTGAACCGCGATGTGCTATCGTGTGGTTGTAATGATGCGTCGGTTTTGTCGTTCGAGGATATACCGTGGGAGAATGGTGATTATTGGATGCAGGTGGAATACAGAACCGATACAACTGGAGATTTTTTGTTGCTTGGAAGGCTTGAACTGGTATCTACGATTTATGCGTTTGTTGCAGATAAGGCATTAGAACTTACAGATATGAGTTTTTATGTAGAAGGAGTACAAGATGCTGATGTGCTTAGTTATAATGAAGATACACGCAGTTTTGAGTCGTTTACTTTGGCGCATGACCCAGAAGTTTCAGGATTGGTGGAAGTGCTTGCAGTAGGAAATTCGGCTGAAGGAAGACGAATAACCGACCTTATGTCGCCTGTTGATGCTCATGATGCTGTCTCAAAGTCATATCTTGATTCTGTAGTAAATGTATATGTGAGCATAATCGATTCTATGGGAGGTTCTCTGACTTTATCTCCTAATGGTGTTAATGGAGTGTATAGGAATCACGAATATGTTGACCTTGGATTGCCAAGTGGTACAATGTGGGCTACCTGCAATGTTGGAGCATCAAGGCAAGAAGATTGTGGTAATTATTATGCTTTTGGGGAAACAAGACCAAAGGATGAATATTCCAGTGAAACATACACGCCACAGAGTACCCCAAATCCGCTTCCGCCAGAAATGGATGCGGCAACAGTAAATTGGGGGGAAGGATGGAGTATGCCTACAGAAACCGAGTTTTTGGAATTAAGAACCTATTGTGCTTGGCGATGGACAGAGGTTAATGGAGTTGAAGGTTATATGGTCAGAAGTCTTAATGGAAATAGCATTTTTCTTCCCTATTACGAGTATAGATATGATGGAGGTCCTATTTTTATGAAAGAAAGTGCTAGCAATACATATGTTGATGCTATTTATAGGTCTAAAACCTATTGTGCGCACCTAACGGCATCGACTAATCCAAGTTCTGCTTATGTGTTGACTTTTGATCAATTACAAATATCGGGTAAATATAATCGTGTCGGTGGTTGTCTTGTTCGTCCAGTTTTCCATCCTGAAGAGTAAGGAAGTAATTGTATTTTGAATAATATTGATTATTGTATGAAAAGAATAGTTTCGCTAATTATAATAATGACTGTTGCAGTTGTTTCGTATGCACAGGTAGTTCCGCAGACTGTAAATTTTTCGGCAATTATCAGTGATGCTGATAGTGTTCCGCTTGTTAATACTCCAGTAACTGTGAAAATTTCATTTATTGCAGGAGGACAATATGGCACTGTATTATATTGTGCCGAGCATAATGCTGTTACTGATGCCAATGGTTTTGTTTCGTTCCAAATGAACCGAGGCGAATACACATGCGGTTGCAATGGTGCGCTTAACATGCCTTTTGCTGGTATTCCTTGGCACGACGGCAATATGTGGATGCGGGTAGAGTACAGAACCGATGGCGATTATGTTAATTTAGGCACTAAGGAAATTGCTAGTTCCTATTATGCATTGGTATCGAGGAAAGCAGAGAAATTGTCGAATATAAACTTTTATGTTGGCAATGTACACGATGGAGATGTGTTAGTTTATCGGGATAATTCAGAATGTTTTATGCCTGTGGCTTTGGATAGCATTTATTATGTCGGACTGCCTACTCCTTCTATGTCGGAGATTCTTTCGATTGGCAATTCGGCTGATGACAGAAGAATTTCTGGTCTTGCTAATCCTATTGATTCTGCTGATGCAGTAACAAAGTTGTATGTTGATTCGCTGTATTATACTATAAATGACACATTAGAACATATATCTAATCCGCCAGCGATTGTCGCACCAGTAGTGAGTTCAGCTGGTTATCGTAATTTGACTTCCAATAGCGCGACTATATTTGGTGTGTTGTGTTATAATAATGGCGACCCAGCGACTTGTGGTTTCATATATGGTGCTGATGAGCATAATATGACAGATTCTGTAGCAATTGGCATTGGTATAGGAGAGTTTAGTCGCGAAATATCAGGTTTGCAACCGTTTACAAAATATTATTACAAGACTTTTGCTTCAAATTCGGTTGCAACCGTATACGGCAGGACTCTTTCGTTTATTACGGCTGCAGATCCTGATAATTGCATAACTGGTACTTTTACTGATTCTCGCGATGGAAATGTTTATGCAACGGTAACTATTGGTGAGCAGACGTGGATGTCCGATAATTTGCGCTACCGAGGTAATCTTCCTCTTTATAATGAATGTCAAATACCATGGGCCGAAACAGACCAATATGTAGCATATCCAAATAACGATAGCACAAATGTTGCCGTATATGGTTATCTGTATGATGCGGTCGCAGCGTTAGATGGAACTGTTACGTCATCGCAAATACCGAGCGGATTGCGTGGCGTTTGTCCGTATGGATGGCATTTGCCAAGTAGCGGTGAATGGCAGCAACTGATAGATATGTTCGATAGGACTATTACTTCTCCACAATTAGCAGGAAGTCCAGAACTTTGGCCAAGTGCCGATCAGTTGTATGTTAATGATGTTAATTTTGGCGCTAGTTGTTTTAATGCTGTTCCTACTGGATATTATATGTATCATGGAGGAGGAGACCAACATGGATTTCATGGTTTTGGTAGTAGTGTGAGATATTGGACATCAACAAATGTAGCTGATAATGATGGAATATGGTTAGAAAATGTGAATATTGGTTATATTTTTAGCGGTATGATTATTATAGATAATCTTGTGCCTGGTTATTATGTAAATGGTGTCGCTAAACCAGTCCGCTGTGTCCGCGACAATTAGTAAATGGATGTCTTCTATGGTTGCGTTTACTCTAAAATAATGCCGATAATAGCACAGAAATTAACATTGCTTTCGTAACTTGTTGTAAAACAAAGAATAAAAAATCTGCAAAATCGTTCAAAAAAATTTGTCGGTATTGATTTTATGTGTACTTTTGCAGTCCAAAATTTTAAGAAACATAATTTAAAAATTAAAAAGATAACGAAATGATTATTGTACCTGTAAAAGAAGGCGAAAACATCGATAGAGCCTTGAAGAAATTCAAAAGGAAATTTGAAAAGACTGGCGTAGTAAAGGAATTAAGAGCTCGTCAGCAGTTTGACAAGCAGTCTGTTATTAAGCGTCAGCAGAAGCTCCATGCAATTTACGTACAGAAATTGCAGAGCATGCAGGAAAATAATTAAAAATATTTTTGTTTTCATTTTTATTTCTTAAATTTGCTTCTCCGTAAGAATTGGAGATGGCAAATGGAAATAAAGATGTTCACGGAATATTTGAGGCTCGAACGTAGAAGTTCCGAGCACACGGTAAAATCTTACGAAACTGATTTGGTTCAGTTTCGTGATTTTATTTGTGGTAACTCAAAGTCGACATCTTGCTCCGAATATTTTACCGACAGAAATGTAAGGATGTGGATGATGAACCTGAAGGAAAGAGGTCTGTCATCCCGTAGTATTAACCGCAAGCTGTCGAGCCTTAAAGCATTTGCAACTTATTTGAAAAAGGTCGGCAAGATGGACAAAAATCCATTATCCAAGATATCAAGCCAGAAAATTAGCAAGCGTCTGCCCGAGTTCGTCGCCGAAAACGATATGGACAAGATGACTACCAATGACTTTTATTCAGATGATTTTGCCGGCAAACGTGATGAGTTTATGGTAGAACTTTTCTATGCTACAGGAATGCGTTTGTCGGAGCTAATCAATCTGAAACATCTAGACTTTATGCCTTCGGAACGCCAGGTGAAGGTTTTCGGAAAACGAAGCAAGGAAAGAATCTGTCCGTTGAACGACTATATTATAAATAGGTATAACGAGTATCTTGAGTCGAAAAAGCAGCAGGGATTCGATGTCAGTTCACAGGCGTGGTTGTTTGTTACCGATAAGGGTGAGAAGTTGTATTCGAAGTTTGTATATCGAAAGATTACCCATTATTTGGAGCAGGTGACAACCATTGACAAGAAAAGCCCGCATGTGCTTCGTCACACATTTGCAACCCAGATGCTCAACAACGGAGCAGACCTGAATGCAATAAAGGAGTTGCTTGGACATGCAAGTCTGTCGGCAACGCAGGTATATACGCACAATACATTCGAGAAATTAAAAACAGTTTATAAACAAGCTCATCCACGAGCATAAAAATGAAAGGGAAAAGAAATGAACGTAAAAGTACAGTCGGTTCAGTTTGATGCTGACCAGAAATTATTGGATTATGTTGATAAAAAAGTTGGTAAATTGTCGCAGATGGCTGACAATATTTTGAGCGCTGAAGTAATTTTACGCCTCGATAAGTCGGAAACTAACGAAAATAAGATAGCAGAAGTTAGCCTTGAGGTGCCAAAACTGACTGGTTTATTCGCAAAACGTCAGTGCAAAACTTTTGAGGAAGCTGTTGATCTATCGGTAGATGCGTTGAAAAAACAGCTTGTTAAGGCAAAGGAAAAACAGCGTGATTAAAAAAACTAAAAAAAATTTTGTCAGTAAAAAATAATCATCTATATTTGCAGTCCCTTTCGAGGGTGTAAAAACGATCTTTAAAAGTGTTGATGATTATTTTTTAGCCGATGTAGCTCAGCGGTAGAGCAGCTGATTTGTAATCAGCCGGTCGGCGGTTCAAATCCGTTCATCGGCTCGAAAAATGGTCTGGGGAGATACCAAAGTGGCCAACTGGAGCAGACTGTAAATCTGTTGTCGTAAGACTTCGGAGGTTCGAATCCTTCTCTCCCCACTACAAGGAAGAACGTGCGGGAATAGCTCAGTTGGTAGAGCATCAGCCTTCCAAGCTGAGGGTCGCGAGTTCGAGTCTCGTTTCCCGCTCCAAAAGCCAATGTAGCTCAGGGGTAGAGCACTTCCTTGGTAAGGAAGAGGTCATGGGTTCAATTCCCATCATTGGCTCTTTTTTTTGTATATATATATATATTAGTTAATAGGTATAATAGAGAAATAATTTAAGTATTATCATTAAATAAATTTGAAGTCATGGCTAAAGAGAAATTTGAAAGGACTAAACCGCACGTTAACATTGGTACCATTGGACACGTTGACCACGGTAAGACCACATTAACATCTGCTATTACAACTGTATTGGCAAAGAAGGGCTTGTCAGAAATAAAGAGCTTCGATTCTATTGACAACGCTCCAGAAGAAAAGGAAAGAGGTATAACCATCAACACTGCACACGTTGAATACCAGACCGAAACCCGCCACTATGCACACGTTGACTGCCCAGGTCACGCCGACTATGTAAAGAACATGGTTACTGGTGCTGCTCAGATGGACGGTGCTATCTTGGTAGTTGCTGCAACTGACGGTCCTATGCCACAGACAAACGAACACGTACTTCTCGCAAAGCAGGTTAACGTACCTAAGATGGTTGTTTTCCTGAATAAGTGCGATATGGTTGACGACCCTGAGTTGCTCGACCTCGTAGAAATGGAAGTTCGCGACCTTCTTACCAAGTATGATTTCGACGGTGACAATACTCCTGTTATCCGCGGTTCTGCACTTGGTGCTTTGAACGGTGAACCACAGTGGGAAGAAAAGGTTCAAGAACTTATGGACGCTGTTGACACATGGATTCCATTGCCAAAGCGTGAAAACGAAAAGCCATTCTTGATGCCTGTTGAAGACGTATTCTCAATCACAGGTCGTGGTACTGTTGCTACTGGCCGTATCGAAACTGGTGTTATCCACGTTGGTGATAAGGTTCAGATCGTTGGTTTGAGCGACGAATTCAAGGACACAACAGTTACTGGTGTTGAAATGTTCCGTAAGCTCCTCGACGAAGGTGAAGCTGGTGACAACGTAGGTTTGTTGCTCCGCGGTATCGACAAGGACGAAGTTAAGAGAGGTGAAGTTATCGCTGCTCCTGGTTCAATCCATCCGCACACTCACTTCAAGGCTGAAGTTTACGTTTTGACAAAGGAAGAAGGTGGACGTCACACTCCATTCCAGAACCACTATCGTCCTCAGTTCTTCTTGAGAACTTTGGATATCACTGGCGAAATCGCTCTTCCAGAAGGAACCGAAATGGTAATGCCTGGTGATAATGTAACAATCGACGTTACTTTGATTTACCCGGTTGCATTGAACGTAGGTCTCCGTTTCGCTATCCGCGAAGGTGGTAGAACAGTTGGTGCTGGTCAGATTACCGAAATTGTTGAATAATTATTATTAACTAAAAGTGATGGGACTCGTCCCGTCACTTTTTATACGGGTGTAGCTCAGTTGGTAGAGCACTAGTCTCCAAAACTAGGTGTCGGGAGTTCGAGCCTCTCTACCCGTGCAAGATAAAGAATTTTACGCTATAATGAAGAAGATAAAAGCATATTTTGCCAACGTTTATGATGAGTTGGTAAGGAAAGTTACCTGGCCTAAGTGGTCAGAACTTCAAAGTAGTGCAATAGTGGTAATGGTTGCTTCCTTAATATTTGCCCTCGTAATATTCGTAATGGACTTTGCATTCAAAGGTCTGTTGGAATGGGTTTACGGGTTATTTTATTAAACCATTTTTTTTAGTTTGGAGTTATGACAGAAGTTTCTAAGAAATGGTATGTGGTACGCGCATTGAGCGGTAAGGAGAAGAAGGTAAAGGAATATCTCGAAAGCGAAATTCAGCACCGCAATCTCACCGAACAAGTTCCGCAAGTGCTAATTCCAACTGAAAAAGTTTATCAAGTTAGAAACGGAAAGCCTGTTCACAAGGAAAGAAATTTCTTCCCAGGTTATATTCTTATCTATGCAGCCCTCGATGGTGAGGTTGAGCATGTGATAAAGAATGTGTCTGGTGTGATTGGTTTTCTTGGAACCAAAGACGGAAAGGCAGTGCCTCTGAGAAACGATGAAGCTGCAAGGATTCTTGGCAAGGTTGACGAATTGTCTGAAAATGCAGACGAAGTCAGCGTTCCATTCTTTGTCGGCGAAGCCGTAAAGGTTACCGACGGACCGTTTAATGGTTTCAGTGGTGTAATTGAAGAAGTGTATGATGAGAGGAAGAAATTGAAGGTTATGGTAACCATCTTTGGTAGGAAGACCCCAATTGAACTTCGATTCATGCAAGTCGAAAAAGAGTAATCTAAAGTAATAACGGAAAAGTTATGGCAAAACAGATTGGCGGTTTTATTAAACTGCAAATTAAAGGTGGGGCTGCAAATCCCGCTCCTCCGGTAGGTCCAGCTTTGGGTTCGAAAGGTTTGAACATTATGGAGTTCTGCAAGCAGTTTAACGGCAGAACACAGACTCCACAGACAGCAGGTAAAGTATTGCCAGTTGTTATCACTTATTATAGTGACAAATCTTTTGATTTCGTAGTAAAGACTCCGCCGGTTGCTGTACAGTTGATGGAAGTCGCAAAGGTTAAGAAAGGTTCGTCAGAACCTAACCGTTCTAAGGTCGGCTCGATTACCTGGGATCAGGTGAAGACTATCGCCGAAGGTAAGATGGTTGACATGAACGCTTTCACAATCGACTCAGCAATGAGCATGGTTGCAGGAACAGCTAGAAGTATGGGAATCGCAGTAAAGGGCGACTCTCCAATTAAGAAATAATTTAAGTACTTTTTGAAATGACAAAAATTAGTAAGAAAAGAAAAGTTGCTTTGTCTAAAATAGAAAATGGCAAGAAGTACGATCTTCAGGAAGCTGCTAAATTGGTAAAGGAAATAACCTACACAAAGTTTGACGCATCTGTTGACTTGGATGTTCGCCTCGGTGTTGACCCTCGTAAGGCCAACCAGATGGTAAGGGGTATCACCACTTTGCCTCACGGAACTGGTAAGCAAGTTCGCGTGTTGGTATTGTGTACTCCCGACAAGGAACAGGAAGCTAAGAATGCAGGAGCTGACTATGTTGGTTTGGATGACTATATCGAGAAGATCCAAGGTGGTTGGACCGATGTTGACATCATCATCACCATGCCAATGGTAATGGCAAAAATAGGTAAGTTGGGTAGAATATTAGGTCCAAGAGGCTTGATGCCAAACCCAAAGACCGGAACAGTTACCATGGAAGTTGGCAAGGCAGTAGAAGATGTTAAGAAGGGTAAAATCGACTTCAAGGTTGACAAGTTTGGTATCATTCACGCAGGAATCGGCAAGGTTTCGTTCGAAGCAAACAAGATTGCTGAAAATGCAAACGAATTGCTCCAGACTATTATCAAGTTGAAGCCAGCAGCAGCTAAGGGAACTTATGTAAAGAGCGTTTACCTTTCTAGCACAATGAGTCCTGGAATAGAAATCGATACAAAAACAATTAATTAGTAACACACGAGTATGAAACGAGAAGACAAGAATGCTCTTATCGAGAACCTGAAGTCGGCAGTAGAACAGTACAATCACTTCTACATTGCAGACATTTCGGGATTGAACGCTAAGCAGACATATACGCTTAGAAAGAAATGTTTCGAGAAAGACATTGAACTGATTGTTGTTAAGAATACCTTCTTTAGAAAAGCACTGGAACGTATCGGCAACGGTTACGAAGAATTGTATCCCGTATTGGTTGAAAATTCAGCAGTAATGTTCTGCAACACGGCTAACGTGCCTGCAAAACTTATAAAGGAATTGAACCAGAAGAGCGACAAGCCTCTATTCAAGGGTGCTTATGCAGAGGAATCAATTTATATCGGACAGTCCAATCTTGAGGCACTTGCTAGCCTTAAGTCTAAGGAAGAACTTATTGGTGATGTTATATTATTGTTGCAGTCGCCGATGAAGACCGTATTGGGACAACTAGAGTCAGGCAAGAATTTATTAGGAGGTTTAGTAAAAACCTTATCAGAGAGAGAATAAAAAATTAAAAAGTTAAAAAGTTAAAATTTAATAAAAATGGCAGATCTTAAGAAATTGGCAGAAGAATTAGTTAATCTTACTGTTAAAGACGTAAACGAATTGGCAAATATTTTGAAGGAAGAATACGGTATTGAACCAGCAGCAGCAGCAGCAGTAGTAGCAGCTCCAGCAGCAGGTGGCGCAGCAGAAGCAGCAGCAGAAAAGACCGAATTCGATGTTATCCTTAAGGCAGCTGGTCCAAAGAAATTGGACGTTGTAAAGGTTGTTAAGACTTTGACCGGCCTCGGATTGAAGGAAGCTAAGGAATTAGTTGACGCAGCTCCAAAACCAGTAAAAGAAGGTGTTGCTAAGGACGAAGCAGAATCTTTGAAGAAGCAGTTGGAAGAAGTTGGAGCAGAAGTTGAACTTAAATAAACGACTTTTGTTGCATAATTTATAGGTTTAGACCCCCTCGGGGGGTTTAAACCTTTGTTGGTTTAGGTTCATTTTTAAATATTTGCGACAATGGCTGTTAATACAAATCAAAGAATAAATTTTTCAACAACAAGAAATCAGCTCGAATATCCAGATTTCTTGGAAATTCAAATAAAATCGTTTAAAGATTTCGTTCAGCTAGATTCCACCGCTGAACAAAGAAAGTCGGAAGGTCTGTATCAGGTGTTTGCCGAAAACTTCCCGATAACCGATACCCGCAACAATTTTGAACTTCAGTTCATCGACTATACTCTTGATCCTCCGAGATATAGTATCGAACAATGTATAGACAGAGGTCTTACATACTGTGTTCCACTGAAGGCTAAGTTAAGACTTACATGTAGCGACGAAGAACACGAGGACTTCGAGGACTCGATTCAGGATGTATGGTTAGGTACTATCCCTTATATGACACCAAGCGGTACTTTCGTTATAAACGGAGCAGAAAGGGTTGTAGTTTCCCAGTTACATAGGTCTCCTGGCGTTTTCTTCAGCCAGTCAATGCATACCAACGGTACTAAATTGTATTCAGCAAGAGTTATCCCATTCAAGGGTGCATGGATAGAATTTGCTACCGATATAAATACTGTGATGTATGCATACATCGACCGTAAGAAAAAATTGCCTGTAACAACATTGTTGAGGGCTATAGGTTTTGAAAACGACAAAGATATTCTTGAAATCTTTGATTTGGCAGACGAAATAAAGGTTTCAAAGACAGCATTGAAGAAAGTCGTTGGTCGCCGTCTTGCAGCAAGGGTGCTGAAGACTTGGATTGAGGACTTCGTTGACGAGGATACAGCAGAAGTTGTTTCCCTCGAAAGAAACGAGATCATCCTCGACCGTGAGACAGTAATAGAAAATGAACATATCGACATGATTGTTGAATCGGGAGTCAAGACAATTCTCTTGCACAAGGAGAACCAGAAGATTTCCGACCATGCAATCATATACAATACTTTGCAGAAGGATACATGTAACTCCGAAAAGGAAGCTGTATTCTATATTTATCGCCAGTTGAGAAACGCAGAGCCACCCGACGAGGCAACAGCTCGCGATGTTATCGACAAGTTGTTCTTCTCCGACAAGAGATACGACCTTGGCGATGTTGGTCGTTATAGAATCAACCAGAAATTGGCTCTTGATGTTCCCGATACAACCCGTGTGTTGACAAAGGAAGACATCATCGCCATAATCAAATATTTGATTGAACTTATCAACTCGAAGGCTGATGTGGATGATATCGACCACTTGAGCAACCGTAGAGTAAGAACCGTTGGCGAGCAGCTTGCAAACCAGTTCAGCGTTGGTTTGGCTCGTATGGCTCGTACAATCAGGGAAAGAATGAATGTAAGGGACAATGAGGTATTCCACCCGATGGACCTTATCAATTCAAAGATTCTTTCTTCTGTGATAAATTCATTCTTCGGCACAAACCAGTTGTCGCAGTTCATGGACCAGATAAACCCATTGGCAGAAATGACACACAAGAGACGTCTTTCGGCTTTGGGTCCTGGCGGTCTGTCGCGTGAAAGAGCTGGTTTCGAAGTTCGTGACGTTCACTATACACATTATGGTCGTCTTTGCCCGATTGAAACACCTGAAGGTCCAAATATCGGTCTTATCTCTTCGCTTTGCGTTTACGCTAAGATCAACAACCTCGGTTTCATCGAGACACCATATAGAAAGGTATCAGACAATGCTGTTAGCTTTAACGATATAGTATACCTGAGTGCAGAACAGGAAACTGGTCTTGTTGTGGCACAGGCAAATGCAGAAGTTGACGATAGCGGCAAATTCCAGAATAGTAGGGTTAAGGCAAGAAAGGAAGGCGACTATGTAGTTGTTGCTCCAGAAGAGGTTCAGTTGATGGACGTTGCTCCAAACCAGATTTCTTCTATTGCTGCTTCATTGATCCCGTTCTTGGAGCACGATGATGCTAACCGTGCATTGATGGGTTCGAACATGATGCGTCAGGCAGTTCCTCTGCTTCGTCCAGAAGCACCTATCGTTGGTACTGGTATCGAGCACATGGTTGCTCAGGATTCGAGAATTCTTCTCGTAGCCGAAGGCAATGGCGTTGTTGAATACGTTGATGCAGAAAAGATAATAATAAAGTACGACAGGACTGACGAAGAAAGATTCGTTAGCTTCGTTGGCGATTCTGTCGAATACAAGATACCGAAGTTCAGGAAGACAAACCAGAACACATGTATCAATCTTCGTCCAGTTGTAAGCAAGGGACAGAAGGTTACCAAGGGAATGATTCTTACCGAAGGTTACGGAACTCAGGGTGGTGACTTGGCTCTCGGTAGAAACCTGAAGGTTGCCTTCATGCCTTGGAAGGGTTACAACTACGAGGATGCTATCGTTCTTAACGAAAGAGTTGTTCGCGAAGATTATTTCACCTCAATTCACATTACCGACTATCAGCTTGATGTTCGTGAAACAAAGCGCGGTCTTGAGGAACTTACATCTGATATTCCAAATGTCAGTGAGGCAGCTACTAAGGACCTTGATGAAAACGGTATAATCCGTATTGGTGCAAGGGTAAAGCCAGGTGACATAATGATTGGTAAGATTACTCCTAAGGGCGAAAGCGATCCTTCACCAGAAGAAAAGCTTCTCCGTGCAATATTCGGTGAAAAGGCTGGCGATGTAAAGGATGCTTCATTGAAGGCTTCTCCTTCTACAAGCGGTGTTGTAATCGACAAGAAACTCTATTCAAGACTTGTTAAGGACAGAAAGACCAAGACTCAGGACAAGATGTTGGTCGAAGCTATCGAAGAAGTTGAAAGAAAGGAACTCAACAAGTTGAAAGACATCCTCGTTGATAAGTTGTTTGCAATCGTTAACGGCAAAACTTCTCAGGGAGTAAAGGATAACCTCGACCAGATTGTTATCCAGAAGGGTGTAAAATATACGCAGAAGCTCCTGCAGGGAATCGATTTCATCAATGTTAATCCGAACAAGTGGACGACTGACAAGTCGCGCAACGATCAGATAGCTAAGATTTTGTTCAACTACATGGTTGAATACAAGAAGATTACTGGTAAGTACAGACGCGAAAAGTTGGATATTACCATTGGTGACGAACTTCCATCGGGCATCATGCAGATGGCTAAGGTTTACCTCGCAAGCAAGCGTGTAATCAGAGTTGGTGATAAGCTCGCTGGTCGTCACGGAAACAAGGGTATCCTTGCTCGTATCGTTCGTCAGGAAGATATGCCGTTCCTTGATGATGGTACTCCAGTCGACATTGTACTTAACCCGTTGGGCGTGCCTTCTCGTATGAACCTCGGACAGATTTACGAAACTGTTCTTGGTTGGGCAGGTCGCGTTCTCGGTTGCAAGTTCGCAACTCCTATCTTCGACGGTGCAAGCCTTGAACAGATTTGCGAATACACCGACAAGGCAGGCGTTCCACGTTACGGAAAGACTTGGTTGTACGATGGTGGCACAGGCCGCAAGTTCGACCAGCCGGCAACAGTTGGTGTAATCTACATGCTGAAACTCGGTCACATGGTTGAGGACAAGATGCATGCTCGTTCAATTGGTCCATACTCACTTATTACGCAGCAGCCTTTGGGCGGTAAGGCTCAGTTCGGTGGTCAGCGTTTCGGTGAAATGGAAGTCTGGGCACTTGAGGCTTTCGGTGCAGCAAATGTACTGCAGGAAATCCTTACTGTTAAGTCTGATGATGTTGTCGGAAGAGCAAAGACCTACGAAAGCATCGTTAAGGGCGAACAGATGCCTGTACCGGGAATTCCCGAATCATTGAATGTGTTGTTGCATGAATTGAGAGGTTTGTGCTTGAAAATTAATCTTGAATAATTGATAAAAATCTGGTAAAATGGCTTTTAGAAAAGATACAAAAGTTAAGACCAACTTTACAAAGATAACCGTAAGCCTTGCTTCTCCCGAAGAGATTCAGGACTTGTCGAGCGGCGAAGTTACAAAACCCGAAACCATTAACTACAGGACATATAAGCCCGAAAGAGATGGTTTGTTCTGCGAAAGAATTTTCGGTCCGTGCAAGGATTACGAGTGCCATTGCGGTAAATACAAGAGAATAAGATATAAAGGTATCGTATGCGATAGATGCGGTGTCGAGGTAACAGAAAAGAAGGTTCGTAGGGAAAGAATGGGTCACATTAAGCTCGAAGTGCCAGTTGCTCATATCTGGTATTTCAAGACTCTTCCTAACAAGATCGGTTACCTTCTCGGTCTGCCATCAAAGAAGCTTGACGCTGTAATATACTACGAAAGGTACATTGTGCTTCAGCCAGGTCCAAAGGCAGAAGAAGGTGTTGCAGAACTTGATCTTCTCACCGAAGAAGAATATGTACAGATTCTTGATTCTCTTCCTCGTGAAAACCAGATGCTTGATGATTCCGATCCTAACAAGTTCGTTGCAAAGATGGGTGCCGAGGCTATTCTCGAACTCTTGAGAAAGATTGACCTTGACAAGTTGTCATACGAACTTCGCGATAGAGCTGGTAAGGAAACATCTCAGCAGAGAAAGGCTGAAGCTTTGAAGAGACTGAATGTTGTTGAAGCTTTCAGAATGTCGAAGGACATCAACAAGCCGGAATGGATGATTGTACAGGTTGTTCCTGTTATTCCTCCCGAGCTTCGTCCTTTGGTTCCGCTGGATGGTGGTCGTTTCGCTACATCTGACCTCAACGACCTCTATCGTAGGGTTATCATTAGAAACAACCGTCTGAGAAGACTTCTCGAAATAAAGGCTCCAGAAGTAATTCTTCGTAACGAAAAGCGTATGCTTCAGGAAGCTGTAGATTCATTGTTCGATAACTCAAGAAAGTCGAGCGCTGTAAAGACCGAAGCTAACAGACCACTCAAGTCGTTGAGCGACAGCTTGAAGGGTAAACAAGGTCGTTTCCGTCAGAACTTGCTCGGTAAACGTGTCGACTTCTCGGCTCGTTCGGTTATCGTTGTGGGTCCTGAACTTCACATGCACGAATGCGGTCTTCCAAAGGATATGGCTGCAGAATTATACAAGCCGTTCGTTATCCGCAAGTTGATGGAACGCGGTATTGTAAAGACTGTGAAGTCGGCTAAGAAAATCGTTGAACGCAAGGATCCGGTTGTATGGGATATCCTCGAAAATGTAATGAAGGGTCACCCGATTCTGCTCAACCGTGCTCCTACGCTTCACCGTCTTGGTATTCAGGCATTCCAGCCGAAACTTATCGAAGGTAAGGCAATCCAACTTCACCCACTCGTATGTACGGCATTCAACGCCGACTTCGATGGTGACCAGATGGCTGTTCACTTGCCGTTGGGCAATGCTGCTGTAATGGAAGCTCAGATTCTTATGCTTGCTTCGCACAACATCCTTAATCCTGCAAATGGTGCGCCTATTACGGTACCATCTCAGGATATGGTTCTTGGTCTGTACTACATTACCAAGGAAAGAACTGGCGAGCAGGGCGAAGGTCAGACATTCTACGGTCCGCAGGAAGTTATCATCGCTTACAATGAAGGTAAACTCGGTCTTCATGCAAAGATTAAGGTTAGACATCACGATGTTGACGAAAACGGCAACTTCATTGAACATATTATTGAGACAACAACTGGTAGAGTATTGTTCAACCAGGTTGTTCCAAAGGAATACGGATATATCAACCAGCTCCTTACAAAGAAATCTTTGAGAGACATCATTGGTAACCTTATCAATAAGTGTGGAACTGCAACTACTGCTAAGTTCCTCGACGACATCAAGAATATGGGTTACTACAACGCTTTTATCGGCGGTCTGTCATTCAACCTCGACAACGTTATCGTTCCTGACGAAAAGGCTCAGCTCATTCAGGATGGTTATGACCAGGTTGACGAAATCATGTTCAACTTCAGCAACGGTTTCATTACCGATACCGAACGTTACAACCAGGTTATCGATGTTTGGACCAATGTAAACGCTAAGTTGAGTATCGCCGTTATGAAGAAACTTTCGACCGACGACCAAGGTTTCAACTCTGTTTACATGATGCTTGACTCTGGTGCTCGTGGTTCTAAGGAACAGATTAGCCAGTTGTGCGGTATGAGAGGTCTTATGGCTAAGCCGCAGAAGTCTGGTACAGGCGCAAGCGAAATCATCGAAAACCCAATTCTTGCTAACTTCAAGGAAGGTCTTTCGATTCTCGAATACTTTATCTCCAGCCACGGTGCTCGTAAGGGTCTTGCCGATACCGCTCTTAAGACGGCTGATGCTGGTTACCTGACCCGTCGTCTTGTCGATGTGGCTCACGATGTAATCATCACCGAGGAAGACTGCGGTACATTGCGCGGACTTGAAGTTTCTGAACTCAGAAAGGACGACGGCGAACTTATCGAATCGTTGTACGATCGTATTCTTGGTAGAATCAGTGTTCATGATGTATTCCACCCACAGACCAACGAACTTATCGTTGCATCTGGAGAAGAAATTACAGAGGACATAGCTAAGACAATCGCCGATTCACCAATCGAAAAGGTTGAAATACGTTCGGTTCTTACTTGCGAATCGCATAGGGGCGTTTGTGCTAAGTGCTACGGTCGTAACCTTGCAACTCACAGGATGGTTCAGAAGGGCGAGGCTGTTGGTGTTATCGCTGCTCAGTCAATCGGTGAACCAGGTACACAGCTTACTCTTCGTACATTCCACTCTGGTGGTATTGCAGGTAACATTGCAAGTGAATCAACAATTACAGCAAAATACGACGGTATTCTTGAAATAGATGAACTTCGTACAGTTTCCCACGAAGAGGAAGAAGGTAATGTTGACATCGTTGTTACCCGTATGGCCGAACTCAAGATTCTTGACCAGGGAACAAAGATTGCTTTGGTTAACAAGACATTGCCTTACGGTTCAAGGTTGTATTTCAAGAATGGTGACCTCGTTAAGAAGGGCGATAAGATTTGTGAATGGGACCAGTACAATATAGTAATCATTTCCGAATACACTGGTAAGCTTATATTCGAAGATGTTGTCGAAGGTGTTAACTTCAAGCAGGAAATTGCTCCGCAGACAGGTTTCATCGAGAGAATAATTACCGAAACCAAGGATAAGTCCAAGATTCCAGTTGCAAAGATTATTGACAAGAACAAGGAAGTACTTGCAGTTTACAACTTGCCAGTAGGCGCACGTCTGATGAAGAACGAGAAAGACCAGATTAAGGCTGGTGACATCCTCATCAAGATGCCGAAGGTTGTAGGTAAGGGTGGTGATATCACGGGTGGTTTGCCACGTGTAACCGAGTTGTTCGAGGCTCGTAACCCATCCAACCCAGCTGTTGTTTCCGAAATCGACGGTGTTGTTCAGTTCGGTAAGATTAAGCGTGGTAACCGTGAAATCGAAATTACTCCGAAGGAAGGCAACTCGAAGAAATATTTGGTTCCGCTGTCAAAGCAGATTCTTGTTCAGCCAAACGATTACATCAAGGCTGGTACTCCGCTTATCGATGGTGCTATCACTCCGTCAGACATCCTTGCTATCAAGGGTCCGACCGCAGTACAGGAATATCTTGTAAACGAAATTCAGGATGTTTACCGTCTGCAGGGTGTTAAGATTAACAATAAGCATTTCGAGGTAATCGTACGCCAGATGATGAGAAAGGTTGTTGTAGAAGATCCAGGCGATACCCAGTTCCTTGAAAAGCAGGTGGTTGACAAGTGGGAATTCAGACAGGAAAACGATTCTATCTTCGACAAGAAGGTAGTCGTTGATGCTGGTGATTCCGAGAATTTCACAGCAGGTCAGATTGTTTCGTACAGAAGACTTCGCGATGAAAACTCGATGCTGAAGCGTAAAGACAAGAAGTTGGTTGAGGCTCGTCCCGCAATTCCGGCAACATCAAGCCAGGTATTGCAGGGTATAACCAAGGCTGCATTGCAGACCTCCAGCTTCATGTCGGCTGCTTCATTCCAGGAAACCACAAAGGTATTGAACGAGGCTGCTATCCGTGCTAAGGAAGATACTCTCGAAGGCATGAAGGAAAATGTAATCGTAGGACACTTGATTCCTGCAGGAACAGGTCTGCGCGAATTCCAGAGCCTGCGCGTGTGCAACAAGGCCGAGGTAGCTCCTTATCTTGATACGCTTGAGCAACAGCAACCAGAAACAGAAATTTAATTGAATAATTATGGCAGAGAACAACAACCAGTTGAACATTGAATTGGACGAGCAGACGGGACAGGGAACATACGCAAATCTCGCTGTAATAAGTCACTCCACATCCGAATTCATACTCGATTTTGTAAGGATTATGCCTGGTATACCTAAGTCAAAGGTACAGTCGAGGATAATCTTAACTCCCGAACATGCAAAGAGACTTTTGTTTGCATTGCAGGACAATATTCAGAAGTATGAATCCAATTTCGGACAGATTCAAGTTCAATCATCTAAGATTCCAATGAATTTTGGAGGAAACACAGTAAAAGCGTAACAGATTGTTTAACGATAGAAGAGAATGGCAAAAGTCATTCTCTTTTTTTGTTTATATACATAGTTCATTGAACAAATTTCCTGCGAACTCTGCGATAATAAACAATGCTATTTAATCTTCTAATTGTCTAACATTCATTTGTTGGTACTTTTTTCGTTTCCACTGTAAAGCCGTGGAATAATAAATTATTTTTGTCGTTTGTATTTTCGCAAATGTTAAGAAAATGAGAAAGATAATTGCTGTTCTGATATTTGTTGCAGCATTCAGTTGCATAGGAATGAAGGTGGCCGTAAGCGAAGTGGAACGCACTGGTTTTGTCCAGACAGAAGAGCCTTGGTTCTGGAATATGGATATATCGTGGGTTGATTCTGTAATGAACCAGATGACTCTTGATGAGAAGATTGCACAGTTGATAATGATTCCTGTATATTCAAACAGATCAGCATCTTATAATTCGGAAACAGTTGCTCTTGTGGAAAAATATCAGCTTGGCGGAGTAATCTTCATGCAAGGCGGTCCCGGCAGGCAGATAAATCTGGTAAACCGTTTGCAGAAGGTAAGCAAAGTTCCATTGTTGGTTGGTATGGATGCCGAATGGTCGCTTAGCATGCGTCTCGATAGTGTGGTAATGTATCCACGGCAAATGCTTGTGGGGGCAATTACAAACAATGCTTTGGTGTACGACATGGGTGCTGAATTTGCACGACAGCTCAAAAGGGTCGGTGCAAATGTAAACTTTGCTCCAGTTATTGATGTTAATGTAAATTCTTCTAATCCAGTTATTAACGATAGGTCGTTTGGCGAAAACAAGTACAACGTAGCCGAAAAAGGTTGGATGTATGCCAAAGGAATGCAGGACAATGGAGTGCTGGCTGTTGGCAAGCATTTTCCCGGTCATGGCGATACCAATGTAGATTCGCATAAGGCCTTGCCTGTAATTAACCACGACCGAGTTCGTCTCGACTCCATCGAATTGTATCCTTTCCGTTATTTGTCTGAAAAAGGCGTGGGAGGAATGATGGTTTCGCATCTTTTTGTGCCGACAATAGACCCTACCGAAAATCTTCCAGCTTCGCTATCTTCAAAGGCAGTAAAGGACGTATTACGCAAGGATGTCAATTTCAACGGAATGGTATTTACAGATGCAATGAACATGGGCGGAATTACAACCAATTACAAGGGCAACGAAGCCGATGTCATGGCTTTGCTTGCTGGCAACGACATGATTATGTTCCCCACCGATGTTAAGGACGTGATAGAAAAATTGAAATCAGCCATCGAGGAAGGAAAAATTTCTGAAAAGGACATTGATGAAGCATGCAATCGCGTATTGCTCACAAAGCTGCGCCTTGGGCTAAATAAGGGTTACGAACCCATTTCGACAAAAAATGTTTATGCCGACCTCAATGATGTGCAGGCTCGATTGATGCAGCAGCACTTGATAGAAAACGCCTTGACCCTTGCCGTAAATAGGGATTCGATAGTGCCGATAATGAACCTTGACTCGGTAAAAATAGCATCTGTATCGTTTGAAAGCACCGAAGAGACCTTTTTCCAAAAAAGGTTGCGCTATTATGCAGATGTCAAAAATTTCGTGTATTCTAAGGATTTTAAAGGCTTATCAGCCGAACAACGCAAGAAAAAGCTTGCTTCGTACGATATAGTCATTGTAAGTGTTCATGGACAAAATCAACGTTCTGTTGCAAAGAAATTTGGTATTTCGCAGGCAACAATAGATGGCGCCAATGAAATTCTTGCAAATTGCAAAAATGTGGTATTCGATTTATTTGCAAATCCTTACGGACTTGCCTATTTTAGCAATATTGATAGAGCAAAGTCGATAATAGTTTCATACAACGACTGGGAGATAACTAATGATTTTTCGGCACAGCTTGTATTTGGCGGAATCCCAGCCTGCGGTGTGATGCCAGTTTCGGCAACCGAGAACATAAAGGAAGGCATGGGAGAGAAAACCCACAAGATACGTCTGAAGTATTCCAACATTCCAGAAGATGCAGGTGTTAGATCGGAAGTAATTCACAAAGTCGATTCAATTTTCAAGAGCGGTATTCACACCAAGGCATATCCGGGCGGTCAGGTTGTACTTGTACGAAACGGCATTGTAATATACCATAAATCAATGGGATATCATACCTATGATGAAAAGGAAAAAGTTGATGACTTTGATGTGTACGATTTGGCTTCGTTAACAAAGGTTATTGCTACAACTTCCGATATAATAATGCTATACGATGAGGGTAAGTTTACTATAAAGGATAAAGTGTCGGATTATTACGATTTGTGGAAGAATTCAAACAAATCGCATCTTACTTTCGAGCAGGTGCTCACGCATAGGGCAGGGTTGAGGTCGTGGATTCCATTCTACAAGAAAACCATGACCGAGGAGATGTATCCCAAGATTTACAGCGATACCAAGTCGGACAAATTTTCAATTCAGGTTGCCGATGACCTGTTTATGGCAAAGTCGTACAAGGACGAAATGTTCAGGCTAATAAAAGAGTCGGCTCTCGAAAACAAGGGAAAATATGTTTATTCCGATTTGGGATTCATTGTAATGCCTTATGTGATAATGCATATTACCGGTGAGGATTATGTAAAATATACGTATAGGAAAGTATTCTCGCCATTGGGTGCATATTCATTGTGTTTCAATCCATTGGACCGATACAAATTGGAACAGATTATACCTACAGAAAACGATACATATTTTCGTATGCAGCAACTCCATGGTCATGTACACGACCAGGCAGCAGCAATGTTGGGAGGAGTTTCCGGTCATGCTGGACTTTTTGGCAATGCCAACGATTTGGCAAAGGTAATGGAGATTTATCTTGAGAATGGTGAGTATGGCGGAGTTAGATATTTCTCGGATACTGCTGTACAACGTTTCACCGAGTACCATTACGAGCCTACTTTCTGTCGTCGGGCATTGTGTTGGGACAAGCCTGTTCACGACCGTTCAAAAGGAACAGGAAGCAAAAGTTCGTCAGACCGCTCGTTTGGACATACAGGCTATACTGGTACAATGGTATGGGCTGATCCTGAGTACAATATGGCGGTGGTTGTTCTTACCAACCGCGTTTATACAGATTCCGAAAATGGAAAACTTATGAAGCAGAACATACGTACCAACATCGAGGAGGCATTGTATAATGCCATATATGACAAATGACAATGAAAAAATTGTTGCTGTTCATATTTCTATCATTTGTTGCATGTGGACTTAGGGCACAATATCTTGAAACAGAACCGCCACCAAGTCCAGTACAACGCATTTTCTATGGTGGCGACCTCGACTTGGCTTTTGGTACTGTAACGCAGATCTCACTTAGCCCGCAGGTCGGCTACAGGATAACAAACAGGTTTTCGGCTGGTGTGGGAATCGACTATATGTTTGTGTACTCTGAGTTTTATAATTTCAAAGGCAGTATTTTCGGTGGCAATGTGTTTGCAAGTTTTACTGTCATAAAGAGTATAGGTGACCTTATTCCATTTTTCAGAACAGATATGGGGATACTTATATATGGGCAGTTTTCGTACACCAACATGGGCAAGTTTTATACTGTACTTTCTGCCGAAGAACCCATGTGGATTGCCTCTCCAATGCTAGGTCTAGGGTTTCAGGTGCCCATTGGAAGAAGGTCGTATATGGTGCTGTCGGTAATGTACAATTTCAACGAATCCATGTACTCGCTGTACTCAAATCCAGTAGTAAAAATAAGCTATCAGTTTTAAGTGTATTTTTGGATACAAATACATTCAAAATCCCTTTTTATTTATTGGTATGTGAACCAAAAAAATTATTAAATTTGCGCCTAATTTTATTTTAGGATAACTATGTACGAATATGTCAAGGGACTTGTTGCTGAACTTAATCCTGCTTATGCAGTGGTTGAGGTTAACGGCATAGGCTACTTTGTTAATATAAGCCTTACGTCCTATTCCGCATTGCGGCAGGGTGAGCAGGCTCAATTGTTTTTGCATCAGGTGGTTAGAGAAGATGCTCATTTGCTTTTTGGTTTTGTTACTAAAGTAGAGAGAGAACTTTTCCGTCTACTGGTTACAGTGAACGGAGTAGGTCCAAACACAGCACGGCTTATATTGTCGTCGCTTACACCGCAAGAACTTACAAATGCTATCCTTAGCGAAAATCTTGTAAAGCTGAAAAGCGTTAAGGGCATAGGTGCAAAGACCGCACAACGCATTATTCTCGACCTCAAGGATAAGGTAAATATGTCGGGAGATTTCGATACTGCAGAAATTTTTGCAGCTTCGGACAATACAATTAAGAAAGATGCGTTATTAACTTTAACTACTCTTGGCTTTGCAAAGGCCTCAGTGGAAAAAGTGCTTGACAAGGTGCTAAAGGAAAAGCCCGATGCTTCCCTTGAAACAGTTATCAAGCTGTCGTTGAACTATTTGTAGAATTGAACTTTGTTCGGTAGAATATTAAAATATACTTTGGTCTGTGGACTTATGGCTGCGATGATGGTCGTGGCATTTGTTCCGTCTAGTGCAAGAAACGGAAGTCGTGGCCGTTATCCGTCTCTCAATGCATTCTCGGAACTTCCTGGCCCCGACGATGATACAACAAAGACCGAAGGCAACGCAAAATTTCCACTACCCAAAGAGAATGTAAATCCTTCAGACAATACCGACAATAGCCCGTTATACGGTACCGATCCGTCAAATGTGAGCACATCGGTGGAATACGATCCCGAAACCGATAGCTACAATTTCCAGAAGAATGTCGACGGTATGCCTATTGGAACGCCATACAATATGCCTTTCGACGATTATGTGAATTATAATTTTGAAAAGGCTATGAACTCATACTGGCATCAGAAGGCAAAGATGAACCGTGAGCAGAATCAGGAGATTAACAGTACTTTCATTCCAAAACTCGAAGTTGGAGGTGAAATTTTCGATAGAATATTCGGTGGAAATGTAATCGACATAAAGCCTCAGGGTTCGGCAGAACTAACACTCGGATTGGAATATACGCGTACCGATAATCCTGCTTTGGATTCAAAGCAACAACGGCAAGTTAATCTCGATTTCGACGAGAAAATCCAGATGAATGTTGTTGGACAGATTGGTACAAAGATGAAGGTCAACATTTCGTATGATACCGAGGCATCTTTCGATTTCGAGAACAATGTAAAACTTGAATATACTGGCGACGATGACGACATCATCCAGAAAATTGAAGCAGGAAATGTTTCGCTTCCTCTTACAGGAACCCTTATTCAGGGTAGCCAGAGCCTTTTCGGTGTAAAGACAGAACTGAAATTCGGAAAATTGACACTTACAGGCTTGCTTTCTCAGAAAAAGAGTGAGACATCTACGATTAATGTAGAAGGCGGAAGTACCACTAAGGAATTTGAAATCAAAGCCGACAATTACGAAGAAAACAAGCACTTCTTCCTATCTCACTATTTCAAGGAAAACTACGACAGAGCAATGTCCACTCTGCCGGTTATAACTGGAGGCGTTACGATTAACAGAATCGAGGTGTGGGTTACAAATAAGACTGGCAACTACACCGATGCTCGAAATATTATAGCTTTTGCCGACTTGGGTGAGTCGAATGTAAACGATGTACAGTCGTTGTATGTGAGCAGTTCGTTGCATAATACCACCACAATACCGCCGTACAACGATGTCAATATTCTGGGAAATATAGCATTGGACTATCCTGATATTAGGGATATAAATATGGTTAGCAGTACTTTGCTTGGTTTGCAGATGTCGGGAGGTACCGATTTCGAAAAGATAGAGTCTGCTCGTAAGCTTAGTCCTTCGGAATATACGCTCAATGCACAGTTGGGTTATATTTCACTTAATTCAAAATTGAATGCCGACCAGGTTCTGGCTGTGGCATACGAATATACTGTCGGTGGCGAGGTTTATACTGTCGGTGAATTTTCAAACTCGGCTATAGCTGCTCCGCAAACATTGGTGGTCAAATTGATAAAGGGTACTTCATTTACTCCTAGCAAGAAAAACTGGGACCTCATGATGAAGAACATATACAATATCGGGGCATACCAGATTACTCGCGACGACTTTACCCTCGACATTCTCTATACCAACGACAAGACAGGTACCGATCTTACATATATTCCTGCAGGTGCTATCGACAATATACAGTTGCTTAGGGTTTTAGGTCTTGATAACTTGAATACGCAAAATGACCCATATCCTGATGGAATGTTTGACTTCGTTGAAAATTTCACGATTAGTTCGTCTGGTGGTAGGATTATATTTCCAGTGCGAGAACCGTTTGGTTCGTACTTGTATGAAAAAATAACTGGTGGAAACAGTTCCCTTGCAAATGTAGCCAATGGGTATGTGTTCCCTGAACTTTATGATAGCACAAAGAGCAAGGCACAGCAGTTAGCCGAGAAGAATAAGTTCAAGTTGAAGGGACGATACAAGTCAACAAGCAGTAGTGAAATTTCTCTCAATGCTATAAATGTTCCGCAAGGTAGTGTTTCTGTTACTGCTGGTTCCGCTCTGCTGGTCGAGAATGTCGATTATACAGTTGATTATAACCTTGGTAGGGTAAAAATATTGAACCAGGGAATTCTAGAGGCAGGAACTCCAATTTCTATTAATCTTGAAAGTAATTCTGTCGGTTCCATGCAGACTAAAGTCCTTACAGGATTGCATGCGAACTACGATTTCTCGAATAATTTCAATATCGGTGCTACTATACTTCACTTGAAGGAAAAGCCAATGACACCAAAGGTCAACATTGGAGAGGAACCTTTGTCGAATACAATCTGGGGTGCAAATTTGTCGTATCGTACCGATGTCCCATTTTTGACCAAGGCTATCGATTTCTTGCCGCTATTGCAGACAAAGGAAATGTCGACTATAACTTTCAATGCAGAGTTTGCTCAATTGCTTCCTGGCCATTCAAAGGTGATTGGTAAGGAGGGTGCTGCATATATCGACGACTTTGAAAGTTCCAAGATAACAAATGACATAAAGAGTTATGTAAGCTGGTCGATTGCAAGTACACCAAACGACTCGGTACTGTTCCCCGAAAGCTCGAAGATAAACGACCTCGATTATGGTAGGAACAGAGGTTTGTTGTCGTGGTTTGTTGTAGACCAGACATTGCACGAAAGCACTTCTCCAATAAGTATTGAAGATAGGTCGAGCCATTATACAAGATTGGTTTATGAGACAGAACTTTTCCCGAATCGTGAGAGTGAAACCAACTTGGAAAAGAATATTGCTCCGCTGAATCTCGTGTTTTATCCGAATGAGAAAGGTCCTTACAACTACGATGTTGCAGGAATGAATTCTCTCGGTTTGCTCGAAAATCCGCGTAAGCGATGGGCTGGTATCCAGCGACAACTTACAACTACCGACTTCGAGGATGCAAATATTGAGTACATCGAATTTTGGATGATGGATCCTTTTGTCGAAGACTCGACTAACCCCGGTGGCGACCTCTATTTCAACCTCGGTGATGTGAGCGAAGATATATTGAAGGATGGTCGAAAGTCGTTTGAACAGGGACTTCCTGCTCCGTCACTTCAAAATCCTGTTGATACAACAGTGTGGGGTCTTGTGCCGACATCACAGGCACTTGTGAGTGCTTTCGACAATGACGCCGAAATCCGATTCGCTCAGGATGTTGGTTTTGATGGACTTAGTACCGAAAATGAGGTCACATTCTTCGATGAATATCTTGAGCAGGTAAAGAATATGTTTGGAGAAAGTTCAGAGGCTTACCAGAAGGCGCTAGCTGACCCTTCGTCAGATAACTTCCACCATTACAAGGGAACCGACTACGACGAGAAGGGACTTAACATTCTCCAGAGGTACAAGTACTTTAACGGTTTGGACGGAAACTCAATCCCGCGTGAGTACCAGACCGAAAGTTATATTACAAACGCAACTACCACTCCCGATGTCGAGGATATAAACAGGGACAATACCCTTAGCGAATCGGAAAATTTCTTCCAGTATAGGGTAAGTATACGTCCTCAGGATCTTATCGTTGGACAGAACTATATTGCCGATAAAACAGTCGTGTCTGTTACTCTGGCTAATGATGAAACATCACAGGTTACATGGTATCAGTTCAAAATTCCTATTTCAGAATATTCAAAGAGAGTAGGTTCGATTTCTGATTTTAAGTCGATTCGTTTCATGAGAATGTTCATGACAAATTTTGACACGACAACTTGTTTGCGTTTCGGTACCTTGGATCTTGTGCGTGGCGAATGGAGAAAATATGACGACTCGTTCATGCAACCTGGTGAATATATTGTCACCGAATTGGAAAACACCTCGTTTGATGTTTCAGCGGTCAATATCGAGGAAAATGCAAGTCGTAGGCCGGTTAACTATGTGCTGCCTCCAGGTGTTACGCGAGAACAGAATACCATGAATCCGCAGATGCAACAGCTCAACGAGCAGGCAATGACAATCAAGGTGCTCGACTTGGCCGATGGTGATGCCCGTGCGGTATACAAGAATGTTTACCTTGATGTAAGAAAATACTTGCGCATGCAGATGTTCGTTCATGCTGAGTCGGTTGTAGGCAAAGACGAAATTAAGGATGGCGACGTAAGCGTATTTGTGCGCTTGGGTACCGACTACAAGAACAACTACTACGAATTTGAGGTTCCGCTGAAGGTTACTCCCGAAGGCTATTATTCTGGCGAAGATGTGGAGTCTCCCGACAGATATGTTGTATGGCCTGAAGAAAACGATATTAATATTGTTTTTGAGGATCTGACGAAGGTAAAGGAAAACAGAAATGAACTTATCCGTCTTGGAAACCAGAATGTAGGCCTTACGAAACTTTACTCCGAGATGAACGAAAGAGGAAAGATAAGCGTTATGGGTAATCCTAATCTTTCCAATGTGCAGACTATCATGATTGGTGTACGCAATCCTAAGCAGGTCAGCCTCAACGGAACTGATGACGGTTTGCCTAAGAGTGCCGAAATTTGGGTTAACGAATTACGCTTGACAAACTTCAACGAAAAGTCTGGTTGGGCGGCAACGGCTCGCGCTACAGCAAAACTTGCCGATTTCGGAACTGTGACACTTTCTGGAACAACAAAGAAACCTGGTTTCGGTGCCTTGAACTCCACTATTAAGGATCGTCTTACCGAGGAAATCAATCAGTACGATTTTTCATCTAGCTTCGAGTTCGGAAAATTCTTCCCAGAACGTTTCAATGTGAGAATTCCTTTGTATGTAGCTGTGTCCGAGAATGTTTCAAATCCTGAGTACGACCCGTTAAGTCCGGATGTCCTTATGAAGAATACATTGAAAAATCCTGACTTGCCCAAGGAATACAAGGATAGTATTAAGCATTTGTCTCAGGACTATGTGAAGCGTACAAGCATTAATCTTACCAATGTGAAAGTTAACGGAAAGCAGGGACAGAAACCTCATGTGTATAATCTTTCCAATTTCTCGTTGAGCTACGGTTACACTAATGTTTTCCAGCGCGACCCGAATACAATTTTCCGTACAAATATAACCCATACGGCATCAGTATTCTACAATTACAATGCGACACCTAAGATTGTCGAGCCATTCAAGGATGTGAAATTGTTTAAGAAGAAGGCATTCAAGATTATCAAGGATTTCAACTTCTACTATCTGCCATCGCAGATTTCGTTCAGATCAAATCTTAACCGCCAGTATGGTGAAACCCAGATACGAAATGTCTATGATCCGTCATATACATTGCCAATCAGTGTAATAAAGGATTTTACAATAATACGGCAGTACGATTTTAAGTACAACTTCTCTAAGAACTTGAAATTTGAATACACAGCTACCAATAATGCTCGTATCGACGAACCTGAAGGTCGTTTGTACAAGGGTGATCCCGAATACGAGCAGAAGATGGACTCTATCTGGAAGAATTTCAAGACGTTTGGACGAAATACAAGTTTCTACCAGCAATGGAGCGCATCGTATACATTGCCAATCAACAAGATTCCTATTTTCGACTGGATTTCGGCAAGTGTAAGGTATCAGGGTTCGTACAACTGGACTGCTGGCGCAATTACTGCCGATACGCTTAATATTGGTAATGTCGTGCAGAACTCTAATACAATGTCGGCAAACACCCAGTTCAATTTGCTAAACTTATACAATAAGGTCAAGTACCTGAAGAATGTAAACAATAAATATCGTGGAAGGGCTTCTACCAAGAAGAAGGAGACGGAAACCGTAAACTACGAAGAAAACATTGGCAAATTGGCTGCTGGTAAGAAGAAGACCATAAATCATAAGCTAAAGACTAAGAATGTTACTATAAAGGTTACTGATGATAAGGGTCGTCCTATTAATGCCGAAATGAGTGTGATAGATGACAATAAATTGTCGTTTACTGTTGAGAAGGATGTGGAGAATATAAAGGTTCAGGTAACAGGTAAGCGCGACAAGAAGGATTCTGTTGCAAAGAAGATTTTCGACAACTTGTTAGTAGTGCTGATGAGTGTCAAGAACGTTTCTGCAAATGTGAGCGAAACAAACGGAACGCTGTTGCCAGGATATATGGGCAAGACTAAGCTTATAGGTATGTCGAAGTACACTCCCGATGAGGAGATGTTTGGTGTTCAACCTTCTGTTATCGCACCAACTTTCCCGTTTGTCATAGGCTGGCAGGTAAAGAATTTCGGTGAATGGGCTTGCGAACACAATTTGGTAACCAAGGACACATCCTCGATTCAGGCATATACGCAGACACATTCCCGTAATTGGAACTTTAGGGCATCTCTCGAACCGGTACGTGACCTCAAGATTGACCTGTCAATGCTTCATAATTATTCCGAAAACCAGACCAAGTATTACCGTTATATGGTTGATCCCGCTACTGGCGTAGGTGAATTCCGTGGTCTTAATCCTTCGATGACAGGTACGTTCTCCATGTCAACCATAACAATAAAGTCGGCATTCGAGAAGTTTAAGTCCGAAAACTATGTGTCTGAAACATTTAGCCAGTTCTCTGAGAACAGGATAATAATTGCGGAACGCTTGGCCAAGGAGCGTCCCGATTATGACGGAACGGTTGACGAAGATGGGTTCCCCAATGGATTTGGACGCACATCCCAGGACGTGCTTATTCCAGCATTCTTCGCTGCATATACAGGCCAGGATCCTCACAAGGTTAACCTTAGCACTATCCCGGGACTATGGTCGGCACTTCCAAACTGGCAGATCGTATACGATGGTTTAAGCAAGATTCCAAAACTCAAGAAGGTATTCCGTTCGTTAAGCATTAAGCATACCTATCGTTCTACATACAATATTGGTTCGTTCCAGACACGTCTGGCTAACGAGTACGATCCGGATGAGAGCGGACTTAACCAGATTCGCGATCAGCTCAACAATTTCTATTCACGTTATGTAATCAATGGCATTAGCATTAGCGAGCAGTTGAGTCCTCTTATTTCGTTCGACATGATGCTAGTGAACAGTATGTCGGTAAAGGTAGAGGTAAAGAAGACGCGTAACTTGACGATGAGTTTCTCTAACAACCAGCTTACCGAAGTCAAGAATAACGAACTTATAATTGGTGCTGGCTACCGCTTCAAGGATGTTGCTCTTACTATCAGTGTAGGCGGTAGAAAGCGTGACCTCAAGAGCGACCTTAACCTTCGTTTCGACTTCTCGGCTCGCAAGCAGATTACAATGATTCGTAAGCTTGAGGAGGCTCAGGACCAGCCTACGTCAGGAAATATACAATATACATTCAAACTTTCGGCTGACTATGTGCTTAGCAATAGGTTCAACGTAAGTTTGTTCTACGACCAAAGCATTAACAATCCGATTGTTGGTACATCATTTAAGACTGTTAATGCAAAAGTTGGCATTATGATGAGATTTACACTTGCTACTTGATAAAATAGTATTATTTTTGGCGAAACAATTTTGTATTAACATTAAAAATAAATAAAAATGGCATTTCCAAAAGAATTAAAGTACGCAGAATCACACGAATGGCTGCGCGTTAAGGGCGAAGAAGCATACATTGGTATCACCGATTTCGCAGTATCAGAATTGAACGACCTTATTTATATCGAAATTGAGGTTGAAGGTGAAACTCTTGAAAAGGGTGAAGAATTTGGTGTAATCGAAGCATCAAAGGTTGCATCGAAGGTTTATATGCCAGTATCGGGCGAAGTTCTCGAAGTTAACCAGGACGCTCTCGACAATCCAGAAATGTTGAAGGACGACGCTTACGAAAACGGTTGGTTGATTAAGATCAGAATGACCGATCCTTCACAGGCTAACGCTCTTCTCGATGCTGCAGCATACGAAGCATTGACAAAGAAATAATAATTCATTACGGAATTAGAGAAAGCCACTTCGTTCGAGGTGGCTTTTTTTGTGGAGATTACTTGTTGGTTTATACTCCCGCCCCTTTTCCTTGTAGGTCGCACCCTTGACCCCAGCGGGGTCACATATATGTAGCAGCGATAGCTGCGGTGGGAAAGCGTTGGCGCATGTTTTTGCGGTTCACCAACCATGCAAAAACTGTGACAGCGCACAATTTAGCGGACAATAATAATTTTATTTCGCGCATCCAATATTTTTTATTAAGTTTGTGGGATAACAAAAACAATAAAAATATTATATATGGATAAGCAAAATAATTTGAAAATGATGCTTCAGAACGCTGAGCATCCGATTACTGTATTGTTGGGTGGCGACAAGATAAAGGAACAGATGGAAGCCATCGAAAGCATTGCATCGGGCGTTGATACGATTCTTGTTGGCGGCGCACTCGTTGCTCCTTTTGCAAAGGCAAGCGGAATGAACGTCGGAAATTCGAAGACCTGCGACGAATGTGTTGCTCGTGCAAAGGAAATCCTTGCAAAATATGCTGCAAAGATTTGTCTGCCAGTTGACTGCTACGTTGCCGACAAGTCCGAAAACGATTCCAATATCGAGCATGTTAAACTTGACGAAATTCCAGACGGACGTTTCATCATGGACATCGGTGTAAAGACTGTTGACATATTTGCAGATAAGATTGAAGGCGCAAAGACTTTCGTCTGGAATGGCACTCTTGGTCATTCGGAAATGCCTCATTTCGCATACGGAACCTATAAGACCGCTCTTGCTGCCGCTCGTGGCACTGCTAACGGACTGAAAACAATGGTCGATGGCGATGACACAATGGCTGCAATTTTGCGCTATGGACTCGAAGGTGGAATGTTCTTCGACGAAGGTGGAAAACTCGTTGAAAAGGCAGAACGCAAGGTCGTACACACCGATGAGGCACCGAAGGACGGCTACACAATCGACAAGTACAACTTCAATGGCAAGAAGGTTTTGTTGCGCGTTGATTTCAACGTTCCGCTGGACGAGAACTTCAACATTACCGATGATACCCGTATAGTTTGCGAAGTTCCAACAATCAAGAAGATTTTGAAGGACGGTGGTGCTGTAATAATCATGTCGCACCTCGGTCGTCCCAAGAAGGTTGACAATAAGTTCTCGCTCAAGCATATCGTTAAGCACGTAAGTGAATGCCTTGGTGTTCCAGTACAGTTTGCCGACGACTGCCAGAAGGCTCAGGCACAGGCTGCTGCCTTGAAGTCGGGCGAGGTTTTGTTACTCGAAAATCTTCGCTTCTATGCCGAAGAGGAAGGTAAACCACGTGGATTAGCTGACGATGCTTCAGACGAGGAAAAGAAGGCTGCAAAGGCTGCCATAAAAGAATCGCAGAAGGAGTTTGTAAAGACTCTTGCTTCGTATGGCGACTGCTACGTAAACGATGCTTTCGGTACTGCTCACCGCGCACACGCATCGACGTACTATGTTGCAAAGTATTTCCCGAAGGACAAGATGCTCGGCTATTTGGTTGAAAACGAAGTAAACAACATCAACAAGGTGCTTACCACTGGCGAAAAGCCTGTTACGGCAATAGTTGGCGGTTCAAAGATTTCGACCAAGATTGACATTATCAAGTCGTTGATTACTAAGGTTGACAATCTTATTGTCGGTGGAGGTATTTCCTACACTTTCATCAAGGCTATGGGCGGAAATATCGGTCGTTCGCTGGCTGAGGACGATTGTATTCCTATTGCAAACGAAATCCTTGACATGGCTAAGAAGCTGAATGTAAACCTCTATTTGCCAGTTGACTGCATGATTGGTGACAAGTTCGATAACGAAGCCAACATTCACATGGCCGATGTTCGCAACGTTCCCGACGGTTGGGAAGGTATGGATATGGGTGTAAAGACCATACAGCGCTACACCGAGGTTATCGAGAATTCGAAGACCATCCTTTGGAACGGACCTATGGGTGTGTTCGAGATGGAGCACTTCAGCAATGGTACAATGAAGGTTGCTTTGGCAGTATGCCGTGCTACCGAACTTGGCGCATTTACCCTCGTCGGTGGTGGCGACAGCATTGCAGCACTCAATAAGTTCAACCTCAGCGAAAAGATCAGTTATGCTTCTACAGCAGGTGGTGCTTTGCTCGAGTACATCGAGGGCAAGGAGTTGCCAGGACTGAAGGCAATATCTTCGGATGAGATTTAATTAAGACTTATATAATTGAAAAAAGAGGCACTAGCCTCTTTTTTTATTCCATAATCCAATCGGTGTTTTTTCTGTATGGCAATTTTCTAACTCTTTGTTGTAAACTATTCAACGCCGACATTATTTCCTCGAAGGTTGGGACTTCGCCATATATCATAGACTGTTGCATCTTTGTATAGTCTTTTTGCCATAAATCAACGACTGAATCTGGTGGAACTATTGTCAATGTGGTAGGATAAAGTGTGTCGTAGTCAAAATCCTTGAGATTGATAAAGCAACGCCGATGTTCAATTATTGAATGGTAAAGTTCTTCGTCATCAAAAGCATTATGGTCAATACCTGATTTCATCATTGTGACGATGTCGTATAGATGCCTTGACATTCGGTTAGTTCGTATTTCAGATTGTGGCTTGTGAAATTCTTCGTGCAGGAGGAAGATTTTTTCAAGGAATGTGCGTTCTGGTGTTACCACATTGGGAATAGAGAAAGTTTTTTCTGCTACAACTGTTTGTGGTAGATATTGGTCGATGAGTGAGTTTATAGACTCGCATTTGACAGGCTGTTGCATCGAGCGCCCGCTTACTTCAATAAGGACTGAATGTCGTATATATGGACTTTCGGGCAAAGCCGAGCCGTACTCTACTATTATGGTTTCGGGGTCTGTTGTACTTACTGGCGTTATGTTTACTTTTACATTGAATTTATCCTCTGCAATACCTTGTTTTATAAGTGCATCTCGCAAATCAAACTGCATCCTTTCTCTTACAAACGAGCATGCTGCACGACGTAGTTTGTCGCTTATTTGTGTCCGAGAGAGTGTGCCTCCGTAGCCTAAGAAATCTCGCGATACTGCTATGTCTATGTCTTCAGAGAAACGTTCAATCAGATGCCAGCATTTGCTCAAACTTGTACCACCTTTGAACGATAGGTGTTCGGCGTATGGCAACGAAAAAACAGCTCGTAGCACTTGCGTAACCCACCAGTCTTTCTCGATAGTTTGTTCTCCCATTATTTCTTCCGATGCTATCTTTACTTGGTTGATGACTTCTCTTTTGTTGTCATCTGACAAATCTGAAAACTTCATAATTCATTCAATATTTTACGCACCCAAATAGGGGCAAGTTGTATATCGTGGTTATATTCTTCTTTTTCAACATTATCCAAATACTGTTTTAGTATTTTTAAATGTGTATCGTTAATGCCATCTTTCCCAATTTCGCACATTGCCGAAACTATCAGCATCATAAGCCGCGACTTGTAAGCCAATTTTTTTGTTGATGATGTATGGATAAATAGTATTCCCCGTCCTTTTCCTATAGGCACTCGTCGTGAGGAACCAGTAGTATAAAATACGGCATTTGCAGGCACTTGAGTTGACAATCCCAGCATATTAAGGGCATATACGCCAGTTGGTGCTATTGTCGCCCTGTCGCGTCTTGCAATGGCATAGGCTATGTCTAACATAGATGGCCACAATGTGCCAAGTCCAAGTTCTGTGTCAATTTTTGGATAATAATATATGCCTGGTGCTATACGGATAAGTAGCCCTGATGTTTTTAGGCGTTGCAAAGCTTTTTTCACAGCTTCCGGTGTTCCTACATCCGAAAAATCTTGACAAAAGAAAAAAGAACCTCTTCCTTCTCTTGTAATTCTCTCTCCAACAATATTTTGCGTAGTTTCTTTAACCATTTTTCTTTCAACTTGTCCCAAAAATCTCATAAATGTGGGACAAATTTACTCCTTTCTTTCTTATCTGCAATAAGTTTCTTCAATATTTTTTGCCACCATCTTTGTCTTCCGTAGCTTTCTTATATACACAAAAAAAGAGGCTCGATTTCGAGCCTCTTATGTTTTCAATTTAAACGTAGTTCAAATTACTTTGCAGCTGGAGTTGAAGTTTCAGCCTTTTTGTACTTGAATCCATAAACGTTACCAGCAACGTTATTCCATCCGTTCGGGCAAACATCACCTTGTGTGTATTTTACCAATACGTATTCATTGTTAACCTTTGAGATGAAATTCTTTTCAGTGTATGCTTTTGCATGGTAATCAAAGTCTAACATCAAAGAAGTTTCAGCTGTACCAGCGTTGTAAGCTTCTGCCAAAGCTTCTGCTGATGCAAATTCGTCAGTGTTAACAACTACGAAACCAGCGCAACCAGCTGCAGTTTCAATCTGGGTCTGAGTGCTGGTATTTGTGTTAGTTACCTTAACACCGATAGTTGTGTTTTCTGCTTGATCAACGCGAGTGCTACCAATCTGTGCATAGCCAGTCATAGAAGGACGGGTCAAGTAGATAACTTCGCTCCAGTTAGCTGAAAGTGGAGTAGCAGTTTCTACAACATTGATAGGGTAGATCTTTGAATCCTGGTTGTCTTTCTTGTCAGCAGCAGTTACTTTGTATTCTACAGTGTAACCAGCAGCAAGGTCTGCCTTCAACAAAGTGTCAGCCCATGGGAATGAGAAATCAGCCTTACCTTCAAAATCAGCGTTTTCGAGTTCGTAAGCTTCAGTTTTAACAACAGTTTCGCCATTCATGATAGTTCTTGAAAGTTCGATAGTCTTAATACCAGCGTCAGCATTTACTGTGCAGGTAAGTTCGATTGGAAGTGAAGCTGCCGAAGAGAGATCGTAAGTAACTACATCGTTCTTTTCTGTCACATTTACGGTAACAGTTTTTTCACCACAGCTGCAGAAAAATGCAACAGCAGCAACCAAAATCATAACAATTTTAAAGTTTTTCATTGTTCTAAAATTTTAAGTTATACAATAATTAATTAAATTTTAAGTTCTTTTACAAGGCGCAAAGATAAGTTTATTTTTTAATATGGATATTTTTCTTAACTTTTTTTTGACAAATATTTTCGGCTATATATAATATAAGGTATGATATTAAAGCCAAGCACCCCCCCAATTGTACAATCGTGCCATGGCGCCGCCAGCACATGAAACCAGAACGGCGAAGCCCTCAACGAAGTTAAACATAAAACTCAGAAACGGTCGTAGCCCTAAAATTTTCTTACCTTTGTGGCAAAATTTGTCGGATGTATAATCTTGTGGTTGATGCAGGGAACACATCTATAAAGATGTTCCTGTTTGATAAAGGAGAAATTGCTCATAGCCTTAAATGCTGTGCAGTGGAGGATTTGCTGTCGACATTGGAATCAGCTGTGCCGGTAAATAGCATTGGAAAATGTATAGTTTCATCGGTAAGTGTTGAGCAGGAAAATATTGCCGCAGTATTCAATCCTTTTTTTCGTGTAAGGCTTTTCGATTCTAAACTGCGGTTCCCTATAAATATTAGGTATGGCACTCCTGGTACACTCGGAAGTGACAGGGTTGCGGCTGTAGTTGGTGCGTATGTGCGATACCCTAAGCGTAACATCCTTGTGATTGATTCTGGTACGGCAATAACATACGACATTCTAACTGCCGAAGGCGAATATCTTGGTGGAAACATTTCTCCAGGACTGAATACAAGGTTTCGTGCCTTACACAATTTTACGGGTAAACTTCCGTTATTGCAGGTGGATGACTCAATGGAAGGCTTGTTCGGAACCAATACCAATGAGGCTATTGGCCTTGGCGTTCAGAATGGCATTCTTTACGAAGTTGAAGCAACTGTAAGAGAATTCTCCCGCCGGTTCGACGACTTGCTTGTAGTTTTTACAGGAGGCGACAGCTTTTTCTTTGAGAAACGAATAAATTTTTCTAATTTTGCAGAGCCATATTTGGTGGCCTTTGGATTGAATGAAATATTGGAATTTAATGATTAGACGATTATTGTTGTTGATGTCTGCGATTTTGTTTGCTACGCTGTCATTCGCGCAGGGCAAGGTTGGTTCGCCTTATTCGCGTTATGGCATTGGTGATGTCAACACAAATGCTCAGGCACGAAACTCGTCGATGGGGGGCGTAGGGTATGCTACTCCGTTTATGTACGATGTGAACTACAAGAGTCCTGCTAGCATCGGTGAAATAGATACGCTCACATTCATCTTCAACTTTGGTTTCGATGCGGGATTTAGGCAATATTCAATTTCGAATCCATCTACAAAAAAAATCAAGACAGATGCCGAACTTTCGCAGATCGCTGTCGGATTCGCCTGTGCAAAGTGGTGGAAGATGGCATTGGGCATAACCCCGTATAGCAATGTCGGCTATTCAATTTATTCGCCAGACAATTCGTATGGCATCGACAAGAACTATGTTTATGCGGGCGATGGCGGACTTAACAAGGTTTTCTTTTCCAATGCCTTCAATCCAATTCCCGATTTGAGCTTGGGCGTTGGCGTTTCGTACCTGTTCGGCAAAATTTACCATTCAAATGCAATAGTGTTTGCCGATGACTCAGTTGGTACATACGTAAATTCGTTTTGCCAAAGGACTTTTAAAATATCTGATGTAACATTTGATGTCGGTGCGAAATATAATATTCACATAGGTGACGATAATTTAAGACTCGGTGCATACTATGCCTACAATCGCGACCTGAATGCTAAGCAGTATGCATTGGTTTATAACACATTGGCAAGTGCTGCAACAACAGTCATTGATACTATCAGTCAGGATACGGTAAAGGGAAACATCGGACTTCCGCACACAATAGGATTTGGCGCCTGCTATACATATAATTCAAAATTGTCTATTGCGGCAGATTTTACCCTTCAGAACTGGAAGGATAGCAAATTCTTCGGCGAATGCGATTCCCTAAACAATAGTATTGGTTTTGCATTGGGAGGAGAGTATACTCCAAATAGACAGTCTCCAAAAAATCTTTGGCAGTCGTCTTCGTATCGTATGGGCTTGTATTACAACAATTCATACATAAATATGAATGCAAAAAAACTTTCTGTTCCAGATTATGGCATTACTTTTGGAATAGGATTTAAGCCACGACATGCAAAGACGGTTTTCAATGTTACTTTGCAGTACGGGCAAAGAGGTTCTTTAAAAAACGAATTGGTAAAGGAAAATTATTTTATTGTTGGCGTCAACTTTAGTTTAGTTGACCATTGGTTTGAAAAAAGTAGAATTGATTAAATTATATAACTATGAAACTCAGTAATTTAATATTGATGATGATAGCGGGAATGCTTTTTTCCGCTGGTGTGTTTGCGCAGGATGATTTCACTGTTAATATGTCAACCTACACCGAGTTCTATAATCAGAAGAACTACAAGGATGCTTATCCTACATGGAAATGGTGCTTCGACAATTGTGATGACAAGGTAGCAGAAAAAACCACAAAGAATGTATTTATTCAGGGTCCGACAATCCTTGAGAATGTAATAGCAACAAGGGAAGGCGAAGCCCGTGAAGCAGCAATCGACACCTTGCTTATGATTTACGACAAGCGTATAAGACTGTATGGTCAGGAAGGTACGTATCTTGGTTCGAAGGCAATAATGCTCAACAAGTATCGCCCACAGAATTATGTGGAGGTATACGATATGCTTGCTCGTACATTCGAAGTTGCTGGTAATTCTACGGCATACGGAGTGTTGAAGTTGTATATGGTGGTTGCTTTGAATCGTTACAACAAGGAAGAAATCTCGAAGGAGGTTATGGTTAACATATATTCGGCTATCTCCGATGCACTTGCCGAGCAGTTGGAAAAGGAAACAAAGGAGGATAAGAAGGCAAAGATTGCTGATGCTGCAACTGCAGTTGAAGAACTCTTTGTAACTAGTTCGGCAGCCGACTGCAAGTCGATAATCGATGTGTTCTCACCTAAGTTCGAGGCAGATCCTACCAATGTTGAATTGGCAAAGAAGATTGTTAACCTCTTGAGAAAAGGCAACAGCGACGAGTGTAAGCTTTCCGACTTGTATATGCGTGCAGCTATCGTGATGTACGAAAACGAAAAGAGTTCGGCTGCTGCTCATGCAATCGGACAGGCATATTTCAAGCGTGGTGAATCGGGAAAGGCTGAACAATATTACAACGAAGCAATATCGTTGGAAGAGGACGGTTCGAAGAAGGCCGATATGTATTACGAACTTGGCTTACTATACTTCACAAACATGAACAACTACGCCAAGGCTCGTCAGGCTGCGCGCAATGCTTTGTCGGCTGATCCTAATTGCGGAAAGGCTTATATGCTTATAGGCAAGGTTTATGCAGCTGGAGGTAAGGATTGTGGCGAAAGCGCATTCGAGAAAAAGTGCCTCTACTGGCTTGTTGTTGACCAGTTCCAGAAGGCTAAGAATGTTGACCCATCGCTTGCTTCCGATGCAAATCAGCTCATTGCAAGGTATTCGGAACATTTCCCATCAGAACAGGATGCTTTCTGGGTTGACATGAAGGCTGGACAGACTGTAACTATTGGATGTTGGATTAACGAAACCACTACCGCAAGGTTTATCAAGTAGTGTCCGGGTTAAAGGAAATATTTCTTAAGACAGGTATCGTGCTTGCTATTGTTGCAAGTACGATATTTGTTTCATGTAAGAACGACATCGACAAGGTAAACCTGTTGACCTCTCGTTCAAATATGCCGACATTTTCCGTATTCGGATTCGAAACTGTCTATAGCGACTCTGGCAGGGTTATGGTAGAACTGAAGGCACAGGAATTGTCGAGGTTCGAGGGACAGAACTTGAAATACGATGAATATAGGTACGGACTGAATGTTAGATTTTTCGATGGCTATGGAACTGTTACTGCAACACTCCGATGTTCGTATGCAAGATTTCTGATAGAAAAGGAACTTTGGGAGATAAAGTCGGATGTGGAAGTTGACAATATCAGCCGTAACGAAAAGATTAACACTGAGTTGATGTATTGGGACATGAACAAGGAGTTGGTGTATTCCGACAAGTTTGTTAGAATTACTACCGAAGATGAAATATTGACTGGCGAGGGTTTCGAGTCGAACCAGGATTTCTCGGAATGGAAAATATTGAAGCCCGCAGGTGTAATAAGTTTAAAGGATGAATAAGAATAAGATTTTTAAGATTGTAGTCGAGTGCCTATGGTTGGTAATGGGCGCATTTTGCCTTGGTGCAGGCATTTATTATCAGACTAAATACGATGAGGTTCCTAATGTGTGGATTTTCTATGCAATGGCAATAATAAGCGTTGGAATGTTCATCATGCGTTTCATGCAGCGCCGTAACGAGGAGAAACGCGAAAAAAGGCGTAACGGAGAAAAATAATGGTGAACTGGATAATCATAGTGCTGGCACTCGCCCTTTCTGCCTTTTTTTCGGGCATGGAGATTGCTTTTGTGACCTCCAACAAGCTCCGACTTGAAATCGAGACCAAGAAAGATGGCTTCAATTCAAAAGTGCTTGCACTCATAACCAAGGATTCGTCGCAGTACATTTCTACCATGCTGGTTGGAAACAATCTGGTTAATGTCATATACAGTATTTTCTTGGCAAAAGTTCTGGCTGCGCCTTTGGCTCCGCTTGGAAATGGAATGCTTATTCTGCTTCTGCAAACAGTAATAGCTACGGTGATAGTGCTTTTTGTGGCGGAATTTCTGCCTAAGACTTTGTTTCGCATCCTTAGCGACTCGGCATTGAAGACTTTTGCTGTGCCCGTGGCTTTCTTCTATTTCTTGTTCTATCCGATAGTGGTGATTTCTGTGTGGATTGCACGGCTTATAACGAGAATCTTTGGTGTTAGAATAGACGACCACCAGAAGAACAATATGTTCAGCAAGGTCGATATTGAGGATATAATAGATAATAGTACCGATTTCTCATCGTCGGCAAAATCGGCGCAGGAGCTGAAGATTTTCCAGAACGCAATGGATTTCTCCTCAATAAAACTGCGCGAGTGCATTATACCGCGAAACAAGATTCTTGCTGTGCAGGTAAACGATTCGGTGGAAGATGTACGCAAAATGTTCGTTGAGACAGGACATTCAAACTTGTTGGTTTACAAGGAGAATGTTGATGACATTATAGGTTATGTGAACATAAAGGACATTTTCAAGAATCCGCAGAAAATCAAGAACATAATGCGACAGATACTTGTTGTTCCGGAAACTATGTCAGCCAAGAAGCTCTTTGGTCGTCTTATTACCACCAACCGTAGCATAGCCGTAGTGGTTGATGAGTTCGGAAGTACTTGTGGCATTGTTACTGTCGAAGACATTCTTGAGGAAATTTTTGGCGAATTTGAGGATGAGCACGATTTGCACGAGTTGTCGGTTGTAGTCAATAAGGACGGCAACTATGTCATGTCGGGGCTTGAAGATGTGGAAACTTTCAACGAGGAATACGGCTATTCGCTTACAGAATCGGACGAGTACGAGACTATTGCAGGCTACATCATGTATTTTTCTGGCAATTTCCCGAAGACAGGCGAGATTGTTACAATAGTCGACAATGATGTTACGTATCGTTTTAGGATTCTGGAAATCAAAGGTACAAAAATCGTAAAAGTGATGCTTTATGCTGAATAAGTTGTTCCCTTATTCGGACAGAAAAATATTGTGCTTGGTAATTTCCGTGCTGGCACTTGCTGTATATGTTGTAACAGCAGTTGCAAACTATGGCTTCCACCATGCTGATGAGCTTTTCCAAATTATCGAATTGGCAGGAATAAAATCGGGAACGTTCACTCCATATATTGCATGGGAATACGAGGCACAGATTCGTCCTATGCTACAGCCTGCATTGTGTACTTTGTTTTTGAAGTCATTCTCGTTGATTTCTGTAACCGACCCGTTTACATTATCGTTACTGATGAGACTATTCACGGTGTTGCTTTCCTTTGTTGCAGTAATGCTGTTTGTAAGAAATACAGCCAGCAGTTTTGCAAGTTCAAAGGTCAGAGTTGTCTACCTTGCACTTTCCTTGCTGTTGTGGTTTATTCCCTATTTGGCATGTAGATTTTCGTCAGAAACATACGGAGCGATTTTCTTTGTGTATGCTTTGGCAATATATTTTTCCGAAAAACAAAATAATAAAACTCGGATTTTACTTGGAATATGTCTGGCTTTGTCGTTTATATTCCGTTTCCAGATGGGGTTGGCCATACTTGGTTTCGGACTTTGGTCGTTGCTGATAGACAAAAAGTGTTGGAAGTATTTCATTGTGCCAGCAATAACTTTCATCGTTGTATATGCATTGCTCGGTGTTGGTGTTGACAGTTGGTTCTACGGAGAATTTGTTTTTGCACCATACAACTATGTCAAGGTAAATTCCGAAGTCAGTTCAGAATGGTTCGGTTCGGAGCCTTGGTGGTTCTACCTATACAATTTGGTATCATATCCGACATATTTTGTGGGCATTCCAATGGCAGTTGCAATAATTTATCTGCTTGTTCGCAATCCTAAGAATCCATATTTGTGGTGTTTCATACCTTTCTTTGTCGTGCATTCGCTTATAGCCCACAAGGAAGTTAGGTTTATGTTCCCAATGGCATTCCTTTTTCCTGTTATGTTTATGTCGGCGTTTGATAAACTTAATCGAAAATTGGGCGAAAACAAAATATGGAAATTCTCGTGGCAATTCATTTTGATTGCTTTTGTGTATATGAATCTATGGGGACTTGAAGCCAATATGCGGAAATCGGCAGGCGACCAGACTTGTTATCTCGCAAAACATATCAGAGATAATTATCAAGGACAAAAAGTGAACATTGTGCATGGATTGTACTCTAATCCCTACGGACCCTACGGAGGAATCAGCGGTTTCTATCGAAACGATAATGTAACTACAAGCAAGTTCGGCAACATATATGGAATCAAACTTTTGCTTGATCCTGATGCTGTAAATTTCTTTACATGCAGGAAGTGCGATTTGGAAAATATGGTTTGCGTTGGCGAGTTCGCTGGAAAAAATCCTTTTGATGTGCTTCGCAGTCTGGGCTTTGAGTATCAGTTGCAATCGGAACCGCAGTCAGTTGAAATTCAGACGGAGCGTTATACTACTTTTGATACAGGAATGATACTATATGTGTTCAAGTATGTAGGCGACAGCTATGTGCCGCAAAAGTCTGATTACAAAGATGTTGTGTTTTATTGTTCCGATTGTGAGAAGGTGGAGTGGGGGCAGTCGCAAACTTTGACAACAGAAATTTCTCATTCGGGGAAGTATTCATCGCTTACATGTTGCGAAAATCCTTACGGAATTACTTTGGTAGATAGCATTTGTAATGTTGCCACTGCTAAAAAACTCTCCGTTTCTATGTGGATACATCAGGCGGACACAATTCCAGAATCGAGCATAGTGTTCGAGGCTCATGGACCGGAAAATGCTGATATATGGTCATCCAAGATGTTAATGGATCTTACGTCGAAGACCAATCAATGGGTAAATATATGTGCCGATTTCGATTTGCCAACTGATTTTTCAGCCTACAATAATTTTAAAATATACCTATACAATCCATCAGAAACAAAAATCTATTGCGACGATATTTTTGCAGTATTCTACTGACAAAAAGAAAAGGCCGTCATCGCGACGACCTTTCTGTAAAGTATTGTGTCGTTACATTATTTCTTTCCCTTCATCAATTCAACAAACGGGTTGAAGTAGTTTTCTCCCTTTTCGGTAACACCGTCAAGACCTTTACCGCCGTTCTTTGGACGCTTGATGTTTGCAAAGATACCTTTTTCCAATGCTGTGAACAAACCTTCGTCAACCATGTGTTCCAAAAGTTTTGTTGCATTGTCGAGGACTTCTGCAGCACGTTTCCTGATGATGCCGTTTTCCTTGAATTCTACTTCTTCGCCTATGCTCTTCAAGTTGTTGAAGATGTACTTGGCATTTTCAATCGAAAGGTAACGGTCGCTCATGAACGGTGTGTGGATAGCTTCGGTTGGCATACCGAGGAGTTGCAAACCTTGGTGTGTCCAGATACCAATGATGTTGAACAGGGCATCCTGAAGGTGTCCACGGAAGATGTTACCAGTCATGAATTTTGTAGGAGGCATGTATTTAAGTGGAGCCTTCGGGAATATTTCGCGAATCATTTGAGCCTGAGCTAGTTCGTAAAGAAATCCGTTTTCAAGTTTTGGATCCATTTCGAATGCGTGGCCAAGTCCCTGCTGTTCTTCTGGAAGACCAGCCAACAGAGCGAGCTGCTCGTTGATAAGGTCGGATGCGAGAACGGTGTGAGCTTCTTCGTATGCGTCGGCAGTGGTAAGGTAGTTGTCCTCGCCAGTGTTGATGATAACGCCAGCAAAACCGTTGATTATTCTTGAGAAATACTGGTCGATAAGTGTACGCTGCATGTTGATGTCGCGGAAGAGGATTCCGTAGAGAGCATCGTTAAGCATAACATCGAGACCTTCGAGTGCGCCCATTGCTGCGATTTCGGGCATACACAAACCTGAGCAGTAGTTGCAGAGGCGGATATAGCGTCCAACTTCCTCTCCAACTTCATCCAGAGCCTTACGCATGATGCGGAAGTTTTCCTGTGTTGCGAATGTTCCGCCGAAACCTTCGGTTGTTGCACCGTATGGTACATAGTCGAGAAGGCTCTGTCCTGTGGTTCTGATAACTGCGATAATGTCGGCACCCTGACGTGCACCTGCCTGTGCCTGAACAACATCCTCGTAAATGTTACCAGTTGCAACGATTATATAAAGGTAAGGTTTGCTACCTTCGCCAATTGTGTTAATGTAGTTTTCGCGACGCAGACGGTTTCCACGTATCTTTTCTATAGTGGCGTTGATTGTTGGTTCGAGGGCTTTCTTGATTTCATCAATCGGGTGAATCGGAAGTTTCGAAATATCAAGCTTGCCTTCGGAAATCTGTTCTGCAATTTCCTGAGCCGATAATTTCGTTTCAACCATTGCATTGCCGACATAGAACATTACACCCTGGTTCAGGACTCCTTTTGCCTTGAGTTCTTCAACCACAACATTTGGTAGAGGAACATCATTGCTGTCGATGCCGTCTATTCCGAGCAATCGACATAATGTCCTTTCTACAGCTACTGTGGTGTAGTTTTCAACAAAATCCTGTACTTGATTGGCAATTTCTTTTGCTTTACCTCTTGCGTATTCAACTTTTTCGAAGTCGAGACCTACTTTGCTGGTATTCATAATATTTAATATCGTTATTAACTTGAATTAGAATTTCGCAAAATTACAAAAAAATCCGATTCGGCGAGCAGTAAACAAAAAATCTTGTTGTCTGTAACAATTACTTCAACTCCTTATTTACCACCTCGTATAATCCATTGACAAATTCTCTATTGAAACCAAGATTGTATCGGTAGTGGGTTTTCTCGTAGAATTCATCATACTGCTCGAAAGGAACAAGGACAAATTTCTTCATGTCGTAGTTGATGTGATTGACAATTAGATGGTTGGTAAGATCTGAAATTTCCACTTTGCCGTTGTCGAGTTTAATCTTGAATTGCGACAGAAGTCCAACTTGATATGCGTTGTCGAATGTTTCCTGACCTTTGGGCGTGCGCGCTATGTCATCGTCTTGTGAGGCAAAGTTGCCAAGCGAATAGAAAACCAAGGTTTTGTGTTCGTTGCCGATAAATTCAACTGGTTGTACTGAATGTGAATGGCTACCATAAACTATGTCGGCGCCATGCTCGTTAAGAAATATTGCCATTTCCTTTTGCTCGCTATTAGGTTCGAAGGTAAATTCTGTTCCCCAATGCATCATCACTATAAGCACATCTACTTCTGGTCGCAATGCTGACATTTCTTTGGCAATCAATGTTTTGTATTCATCGGTAACTTTGCGCGTTTCTGGGTTTCGGTACAATCCGACGAGATTTCTGTATTGCTGCGGAACAATTTGGTTTGTGCTTAGCGTATATGCTAAAAATCCGAACTTTATCCCGTTTTTCTCAACGATTCTTGGTGTTTTGCGGTTCTGCTGGCTACGATAAGTTCCAACGGTTACAATGTTGGTGCTGTCGAAGAAGTCGAGAGTGGAGTTTAGACCTTCGATGCCTCGGTCGAAAGTGTGGTTGTTGGCGGTTGACAGCACCTGCATGTCGAGCGATGCTACAAGGTCTCCAATGTAACGAGGTGCGCAGAAATTGTAGTTGTCGCCGCTGACTTTTATGCCATCGTTGCCGATTACGACTTCCATGTTGCCAACGGAAAGGTCGTCGTCATCAAAGTATTTCTTTACAAGAGCAAAATAGGAATTTCTGTCGTAGCCATTATCTACTGCTGTGAAAAACGGAGCTTCGAAAAGGAAGTCGCCGACAAAGGTTAGTTTTGCTTCGCGTGGAGAATCTGTAATTGTGTCTTCTGCAATGGTCTCTGCAATTGTTTCTTTTTGTTGTGTATTTGATTTGCAACTACAAGATAATAAAGCGATTACGATAAGGAACGCGATGCTTCTATGCATTATACTATTCAATTTTATTGTTCTTCGTTTATGCGTTGTCACAATTTTTGCATTGCTGTTGCTGCAAAAATATGCGCCAACGCTATATATACTCATTTTGTTCTATAAATATGTAACCTCTACGAGGTTATAACCATTTTCTAGAAAATCAATCTTCTTATATATTTATCGTTTTCCTGCAATTCGGTTCAGGCCATCAATAGCTGGCTCATAGTTTGTTTCGAGCTTCAGAGCTTTGCGGTAGTCGGCTTCGGCAAGTTGGTATTGTTTGTTTTGTGCGTATGCATCGCCACGTTTTACAAAAGTCTCGAAAGCAGTTGTGTCGCAAGCAATTGCATCGGAGTAGTAGTTTATAGCAGTGTTGTACTTGTCTGGTTCGAGACTGATAGTGCTGTACATGTCGCCAAGGTCGGTGTATGCAAGGAATGTCCAGTACGATGCACTATCCATCTGTGCTGCTTCGATGTAGGTGTCCTTTGCTTCCTCGTAGTGCCCGAAGTTGCGAAGCGACCAACCATTCCAGTACTTAATTTCCTGATTATCGGGAAATTTTGAAATAGCAGTCTTGAAATACTCCAAAGCGATTGAGTCGCCTAGTTCTGTAAGGCTTACGCCGATGAGGTTGTATGCTTCCCAGTTTTCATCATCGTATTCCACGGCTTTCTTGAAGGCTGCCAGCGCATCTTGTTTCCACTTGCGTGTACTGGCTGTATCGGATTTTGTTTCCGATGCTTTTCGAAGTATCATGCCACGTACAAAGTAAGAATCACCATTTTGCAGGTTGTTGAGTTCAAGGAACTGTATTTCCTGCATAGCTTCTTGGAACATACCGACATACATGAAAATCTTTGCAAGATCAATGTGAGCCTGCGGATACGATGGATAGCGGTTTATGCATTTGTTGAGCACTTCCTTCGCCTTTTCCGAGCCGTTTGCCTTAAGCATGTATAGACTTGCTAATTTGCTGTAATACGGTGGTTTCGTAGAGTCAACCTTCATTGCAATTTCCATATCGTTTATTGCTTCATCAAGGTTGCCATTGATAAATTGCAAGTCGGAACGCTGTACGAACAATGCCGCATCGTGGGGATTTTGCCGAATTTGGTCCGACAGCATCTGTATGCTGTCGTCCAAAGTCTTCGGTTCTATTATTTCTCCACCATCGCCATTTCCACCCTCATTGCATGAATATACAAGAAGCGTAAAAGCAAACAGCAGAATTAAATACAAATAATGTTTCATTATTTTGCAGAAATCTTTTCTCTGATTTTGTTTTCGATTTCCTCTCTCAATTCGGGGTTATCCTCAAACGCCTTCATTGTGTTGTCGCGACCTTGTCCGAGCTTGACTTCACCGTAGCTGAACCACGAGCCGCTCTTCTTGACTATTTCGAAATCTACAGCCAAGTCTACTATTTCACCAATCTTCGAAATGCCTTCACCGTAAAGGATGTCGAATTCGGCCTGTTTGAATGGAGGAGCAACTTTGTTTTTAACAACTTTTACCTTGGTGCGGTTTCCGATAACGGTGTCGCCGTCCTTAAGCTGACCGGTACGACGGATGTCGAGACGGATGGATGCGTAGAATTTCAGTGCGTTACCACCTGTTGTCGTTTCAGGATTGCCGAACATTACACCGATTTTTTCACGCAACTGGTTGATGAAGATGCAGCAAGTCTGTGTCTTGTTGATTGTTGCTGTGAGTTTACGCAATGCCTGAGACATCAATCGTGCTTGAAGTCCCATCTTCGAGTCGCCCATTTCGCCTTCGATTTCGGCTTTTGGCGTAAGAGCTGCAACAGAGTCGATTACGATAATGTCGATTGCACCCGAGCGGATAAGGTTGTCGGCAATTTCGAGAGCCTGTTCGCCGTTGTCGGGCTGCGAGATGATAAGGTTGTCGATGTCAACGCCAAGTTTTTCGGCATAGAAGCGGTCGAAAGCGTGTTCGGCATCGATTATTGCTGCGATACCACCATTTTTCTGTGCTTCGGCGATTGCGTGAATTGCCAAGGTGGTTTTACCTGATGATTCAGGACCGTAAATTTCGATGACACGTCCGCGTGGGTAGCCGCCAACGCCAAGAGCAGCGTCGAGGGCAATTGAACCTGACTTTATTACTGGTACATTTTCAACTACTTGTGCGCCAAGCATCATTATAGAACCTTTACCGTAGTCCTTTTCTATTTTTCCCATTGCAAGCTGAACTGCTTTCAGCTTTTCTTTTCTGATTTCTTCTGGTGTTTCTGCCATATCTGTAATTTTTTTGTTATTCTAATACTTTGGTTATCTGTTCTGTGTGATTTTTTGTGTCTACTTTTGTAAATACCTCGTCAATGATTCCATTTTCGTTGACAACAAATGTGGTGCGCAGGATGCCGTAGTATTCGCGTCCGGCCATCTTTTTCTTGTCCCATACTCCAAATGCGTTTACAATTACCTTGTCGCTGTCGCTGATGAGGTCGAACGGAAGTGAATTCTTCTCGATGAACTTCTTGTGGCTTGCAACCGAGTCTGTGCTTATGCCGATGATTGTATATCCACGCTTCATCCAAAAGTTGTAGTTGTCGCGTAGATTGCATGCTTCGGCGGTACAGCCAGGAGTGCTGTCTTTTGGGTAGAAGTAGAGAATGTATTTCTTTCCAGCAAGCTGTTCGCTGCCAATTATTTCATCGTTCTGGTTCTTTCCGCTGAACGATGGCGCTTTGTCTCCTTTTTTCAATGTTATCATTGTCGTGTGTGTTAAAACTACAAAGTTAATTTCAATTTTTTGTCTTTGTGCCTGTTGTTTCAAAAACTTGTTAACAAATTTCGAAAAGGAGCGAAACTGCCGTAAATAGGTAGTCTCGTTCCTTGCAATACATTATGCCACAGCGACTTCCTTTTGCTCGGTCTTCGACATGCAGACTATCTCGCTAGCGAGCACCTCAGTGACATACTTTTTCACTTTGTTCTGGTCTTCGTAGCTGCGGCTTGTAAGCTTTCCGCAGATCATAACTTCGTTACCCTTGTGGCATGACGATTCGATTTTCTCTGCAAGTTTTCTCCATGCAACAATGTTGTGCCATTGCGTGTTTGTTCGCGACTGACCGTTCTCTGTGAATTGCTCGTTAATTGCGATTGAGAATCTTGCGACTTTTCCGCTTTTTGTGTCTCTTACTGTCGGTTCGCCACCTAAGCGACCAATCAATTGTACATGATTTCTTGAATCCATAGTTTTAAAAATTTAAATTGTTAATATTTTGTGTTTAATTTTTTGTTATATTTGCAGTCGAAGTACCGCCGCCACGGACGGTAGGCTGGCTTCCATGTGCAATGCTGGCGGGTGTTGATAGCATGGTCGCCGATTTAATGTAAACCAGCTTGCCACTTTTTATCAAGTTCATAATCTTATTAGGTTTCTTTTCTTGATTTGAGATGGATATTTCTATTCCATCAATAAGATTTGTCACAGATGCGAAGTAATATATTCTTTCCCCATTATGTCCGATAAACGACTTTATGTATATGTACGAATAATTGCGTTCCACTGGTTTCTCGGTTTTTGAAATACCTTCACTTGTAACAATGATGTCAGGAGTTTGTAAAGTGGGTTTAATCATTCCAAATTTAGAATTACGTCCTTTATTATACATTTTGGCAAATTGATTGTTCCCAAGTTTTACTATTCCTATTGGTGTCTGTATCTGTTTGTCAAGGCCAAATTCTTTTTCCCATAGTTCCTCTGTAAGAGTGCCTGGATGTATATAGGTTTCAGGGTGTTGCTCAAGATACAAAAGCACATTATTTATTTGTTCTTTGGTTAGTTCTATGCCAAATATGTCTATCATTTTTTCGCTTCTCCTAAAATTTCTAATTGTTATTTTTGTTTGAGCTTATGAAATTTTGTAATACCTTTGCAATCTCTCCTTGAGGATGGGTGACGAGATTTTTATCTCCAAGAACTGCAATGGAAACCGCAACATCCGCTTGGTGTTTTTTTGTTAATGTAACCACGTGGATATAAGGCCTATTCGTTTTGCGATTGGCAATTAATTCATCGTCAATAAGTACCACAATCGGTTTGCCGTCAAGTAGGTTCATAGATATGCTATTGTTTTTCACTTTATGTTTTCCAAATTTTCACTTGCACATTGGAATAAAATTGGTATTTTTGCATCCGAAGAGTTTACGGCAGAGTACGTTCCGGACGTAGAGAGTAGGGATGTTAAGTCCATAACTCGCTGATCGGCGCTCTTTTTTGTTTTATACATTGTTTTTAATGTAAGATTTCCATTTCTACTTGCATATATTTCATCAATGTTATAGGTGCCATTTCCATTGTTTTTCAATAGATAAAAAGATTTCCTACTATATTTGTCATTGAAATACATTACAATATCAGGGGACATTAGTATGTATATCAAATTGCGTATGTCCTTTATTTCTAATGGAATATTATTGCCTTCATCTTTTTCTTTGCCCCAATGATCACCGTTTATATGGCATAGGTCTGATGGATTTAAAACAAATGAAACCTTATTCCGTAATTTTAATCCAGACAATTTTTCAAGAAAAATCTTCCCTGATTCTGTGAGAAGTCCTATTTCTTTAGGTTTGCCGTAAAATTTTCCTCTAATTGCTGCGTTGTATAGGCTTATTACATAATGTTCACACTGCTTTTTCTTAACAAAATTCTTTTGCTTTTGCAAATCAAGATTTAATGCGCTCGGGGGTAAATTTACTTTATGTACCGATTTTCGAATAATAATTGAATGTCTTTCCATTCTCTTATTTTTTATAATTTTTGCCGTTGGATTCTTTGAGGTACGAATTGTCTCGGTAGGGCTACTCGTAATAGATGTATTTGCATTGTCCGATGGGGAGTCCCAATAGGATGGACTGTTCTCAGAAAAAAGACCTATCTCCTTTTTTAAGATATCCAGTTGATCATCAGATTGTTTTATCTCATCAATCATATTGGTCGCAGCAATCTCCTCTTGCAATATCTCATTTGCCTTTGTCATTGTAATTTAGTTTTTACCTCTATGCCACTTCATATCCCCTCGCACAGTCATCCTTTGCCACAGATACACTTTCTGCAATAATCTCATACGTATAATTACTATTACCGAGTACATCGCGATTTCCATCAATTACCCATCTACCACTGACAAATATATTATCGCATATATGCAGCTTCGATTCAAGTAACATTTCGGCAGTATCGCTCAGTGCATTTACAGTGTACCAGCTTGTGCGCTGCGAGTACCTATCACTATTTATGCGCCTGTCGATAACAGCAATCAGAAACCTTACGAGCTTGTGTCCGCACATTTCGTTTACCAATTCTGGAACAGAACCGACTTTGCATTCAATTTCTATGTGTCCGCCTAATTTCATAGTCAAAAATTTTAAACGTTAAACATTTTGTTCGAACTTCTTTTCGAAATCCACTGCAAAGGTCGGGTGTCCTTAAATCACTAGTCGGTATTTAAACATTTACTTTCGTTTATTAGTCGTTTCTTGTCGTTTATACACGGGTATTGTGTTGGTTTATATGTGTTTGTTAAGTGGATCTTAATTGCTTTGATATGGTTATTTTTCTTTGTCCATCTTTTTCTGTTCGGACAATATAAAGCTTGTAATTGGTCGTTGAATCTGCATAGTGAAATAAATGAAAAAAAAGATTTGTTATTTCGTTGAACATTAGTATATTTGCAAGTTGTTAAAAGTGTTAATTTTTGTAATTTTAATTTTGTGTAAATGTAAATATTGTCTAATTATGAGATATAAATTTATACTATTGTGCATTTGTGTGCAAATTTTGTGCGTAACAAGTGCTTTTTCGCAGGCGTGGGATGGAGCGTCAACAGATACCGATTGGTATTTTGGACATGAATCTGATGCTTCATATACCATTTGGACGGCTGATGAACTTGCAGGTCTGGCGTATCTAGTAAAAGAGAATGTTGAAGATTTCGCAGGTAAAACTATTAACATTGGTGACGATCCGTCTAATCCACTAACAATCGACCTTGGTGGAAATACGTGGACACCAATCGGTTATTGGGTGAGCAAGAATGTTATTTATCCTTTTAGGGGAAGTGTTAACGGAAATAACTGTACTATCAAGAACTTCCGCACCAGCGGTTCGTACAGGGGCTTGTTCGGATATGTAAGGTCCAATACTTTAAGCACAGTTGGTGACATAGATATTCTTATTCGGGATATCAATGTCGAGGCAAGTGTTTCCGGTTCACAGTATGTGGGAGGTCTCTGCGGTTATATCTGCGGTTATTCGGTTGATGGTACTTATCGCCGAAATGCCAATATTAAAAATTGTACATTCAATGGTACGGTTAATGCCTCTTCATCGGATTCGTATGTAGGTGGTATCGCAGGTATTGCATATTATACCGTTATTGAGGAATGTGCAACCGCAGGACGAGTTTCCGGATATAGTTATGTCGGTGGTATTGTTGGTGATGCATATAGTACATCCAGTACGGGCAGTTACAAGCCAATTGTGCAGAATTGCGTTAATGCTGCTCTTATAAGTGGTTCCAATGTGTATGTCGGTGGTATTGTTGGTTATACTTATTATGCAATACTTAGATACAATGTAAATGGAGGATGCGTATTTGGAACTTCCGATTATTCAGGCGGTATTTTGGGCTATAGTGCTAAATCTACTCCGTTAAGCTATTGTTTGAACGGTGGAAATGTTCCGCGTGGCGGATCTATTTCTGGAAAGGGAGGAGCTGTAACGATAAGTTATTGTTACTATGACAAGCAAATTTCTTCAAATCCAGGATATGGCGTTGTTAGTGGTGATGATGAGAATTATGTTGATGTAGTAGGTAGATATGAAGGTTTGTTAACTGCAGGTATTACTAGTGTTATTGATGATTTTGCTCCTTCGGGTATTACAGGTGCCGATTGGAGTACGTCACGCTGGAAGTTCAATGCGGGTTTTTATCCGATTCCATTGCCTTTAGCATCATCAAATTTTGCAAAGGTAACATCGGCTACAATATTCATGAATGCTGATGATTATTTGCCTGAATATGTATATAATCCTTTTACAGCTACGGGCACTGATGTTACATGGTCAAGTAGTAATACTGACTACATTACTATAGCATCTGACGGTAGCAGCAGTACTATTCTCCCTAATGATCACGGCGGTCGTACAGAGATTTCAGCAACTATTGGTGATTTGTCGAAGGTGATAATTATTGATACCCGTGATGACGAAGCATTGCCAAGTCCATTGCCAATTGAAAACCGTGACGATTTGAAGGCTTTCCGTGATGCAATAAATGGTGTTGCACCCGATTATAAGGGTGCTGTCTCGTATAGAGGTTTTGCTGAGTATGATTTTGAAGTTTCCGCAGACATAGATTTGGAAGGGGAATCATGGGAGCCAATAGGAAATACTGCGCATCCTTTCTGCGGATTTTTTGATGGAGCTGGTTATACAATCTCTGGGTTGAATGTTTCGGCAAGTGAAGCCTACAAGGGATTGTTCGGTTATGTACAGTCGGGATCGATAGTGAACCTTACAGTGGAGGGAAATGTACGAGGTACTACATATCTTGGCGGTATTTGTGGTATCCTAAAAGGTAGTGCAACAGCACATGGATTAATAGAGAATTGTCACTTTGTCGGTAATGTTACGACTACTTCCACAAGCAGTGCATACGTTGGTGGTGTGTGTGGTTATGCAGCGACATGTTCAGACATAACATCATGTTCTGCTACGGGTAGTGTTGAATCTCCTAATCAAAGAGCAAGCTATATGGGGGGTATTGTCGGATATTATTATGGAGGAAGTAACGCTACAACGCAGATGACAAATTTGAGCAATTGTATCAACCTTGCTGAAGTTTCGGGCAATGGCTATATAGGCGGTATTGCCGGATATGTGTATAGATATTCAAATGTTGAGAACAATCTTAACGCTGGTAATGTATATGGAAAGACGACAACAGTAGGTGGTATTATTGGATCATGTGCAAACAATAGGGTAGTTTATGTTAATCAAAACATAAACATTGCGACTGTAAATTCGGGTTCGAGTTTGATTGGTATCTTTGCTGATACCGACTATGATGTTGCTCCTGAGCATAATTACTACGATAAGCAGCGTTCGGTGCTTGGTGGCATTAATGCAGCAGATGTAGCCGATCAGGCAGAAGGTTTGAAAACATCAGAAATCATTGGTATATCATTGTCTGGCTGGGCAACATCCACTGGTTGCTATCCATTGCAGTCGGATTTTACTTATGATCCTGTAAGGGCAATTGCAAAGGCGGCTGCTAGATTTGAAAATGAAGAAATATACAATGCCGTTGCAACTAACTTTTATTTGTCGCCATCCCCATCTACTGGGGTTTCGTGGACTTCTGAAAATGATGATATAGTATCTGTTTCTAGTACATATGCTATTGTTACTGGGGAATTAGGAAATGCAACTCTTGTTGCTTCAAAGGACGGTTATAGCAAGAAAGTCTTGGTAAGTGTTGCCATAGATGAGGATCCTTTGACTATTTCAACATACGAAGAACTTGTCATGTTCCGCGATGCAGTAAATGCAGGTTTGGAAGGAAGTTACAAGGGACATGCTAACGACAATGGTTTTGCTGGCGTAAACTTCAAGGTTACAGCAGACATTGATATGACTGATGACGAAAACACTTGGGTTGCAATAGGAACATCAACCAATCCGTTCAGAGGTAATTTTGATGGTGGAAGTGCCGAAGGGTATACAATTTCAAATATGACAATTTCTGCATCGGGCAGCTACACAGGTTTGTTCGGTTATGTATTCCCAACTACTACAAGTTCAACGATAGAAAACATTGAGTTGAGCGGAACCATAAGTGCAAAGTCGTATTCGGGTGCAGTCGTAGGTTATGCAAAGGGTACGAATAGCGAGCGAAATGTTGTAATTAACAACTGCCATTTCAATGGATCATTGACGGCTTCGAGTAATGTGGGCGGTATTTGCGGATACGCTGCTGCATTTACTACGATAAGCAATTGTACATCTGCTGGAGCAAAGATTGCTGGGTCATCAACAAGTGTTGGTGGTATCTGCGGTTATTCTACGGGTAATGCAACGACGAAGAATGTAATTACTGGATGTGCAAGTATGTCGAAGAACTTGCGTGGTACAGGAACGGTTGGCGGTATTGTCGGTTATGCTCAAAATACTGATGTATGTTATAATGTCAACGCGGCTTTAGTAACAGCAAACAATAGTGTTGTAGGTGGTATTGCTGGTAATGTACTCGATGGTGCTAGTCTGAACGAATGTCTAAACTTTATTACAGTATTTGATATAGGTAAGATATATGGAACTAACGCTGGTAGCATAACCGACTGCTTCTACGATTCAAAGCATTGCGTACTTGGAACCGACAATGGAGAAGCAAAGACAACTGCTGAAATGATGTCGTTGGTATCGTCTCTAACGTCAGGGAAGTGGACAACATATACTGGCTCATATCCTATACCTATTAATATAGCATCTCATTCATCAGCGAAAGTGGCTTGTGCTCCTGTAACTTTGGGAGGAACAGAGGACAACCAGAATGTGGAAAGCAACTATAGTATTTGTACTGCAGAAGGAATTGCCTGGTCGTTGACAACAACACCTGCATCTGCAGCTGAATCCATTACAATATCAGGAAGCGATGTTACAGTAGGTACCACTGATTTTAGTAGAATCGTGATGATAGCATCACTCGGCGGATGGGAAAAACAGGTTACTTTGACGAACAGCGAATTCGGTTCGCAAATTGTAATTTCCAATTACAATGAATTGGTAGAATTCCGTACGGCAGTAAACAACGGTTCTACAGGTGAATATCAGGGTATAGCTAATATTGATGGCTTCTCAGGAACGACAGTAAAGCTGAATTCAAATATAACTATCACAGCCAACTGGACTCCTATTGGTGCTGCAGCAAATCCTTTCAAAGGTACATTCGATGGTCAGGGTCATACTGTATCGAATTTGCGTCACACATCGAGCAGTACTCCACGCGGTTTGTTCGGTTATATTGAAAATGCAACAATTAAAAATTTGAATGTAAAAACTGGAACCGGTAGCACAATTCTAAAGGCTACAACTTATTGCGGAGGTATAGTCGGCAGTGCAACAAAATCAACGATACAGGACTGTTCGTTTAATGGAGATATAACTGCTACCTCTACATGGATTGGCGGTATTGTAGGCAAGATGGTTTCATCAACGGTAAGACGTTGCGTAACTGCAGGAACAATAAGCTCTTCGACATCTACCTATGTAGGTGGTATATGCGGACATGCTTCATATAGCGATGCTGAATCTGTGATCGAAGATTGTGCAAGCAACATGGATATTTCAGGTGTATCGTCGATAGGCGGTATTGCAGGCTATATTTCAAACTCGAAAGTACAGCGTTGTATCAATGCAGGTAATATTTCGGGTGCAACTAATAATGTTGGTGGTATAGTTGGTTACGAAACCGACGATATGGCTCAGGTATTGAACAATATAAATGCAGGTACTGTATATACTGGTGGTGGTGTAGTAGGTTTCAAGCATCCCGATGCAACTGTAACCAACAACTATTTCGACAATCAGCGTAGTGTCGACATGCATGGTATTGCTGAAGTGGGAGAGGATGGTGATCCATCTGATGCTGGTGCTACTGGTGACCAGACGGTTAATTTAATAGGAACACATAGTCTATTTGCTTCAGGTTGGACAGAAGCTGCCGATAGGTATCCTGTTCCAACTGCAATAAGTTCACTTGACGCAACTAAGTTGGCTGCAGTTCCAGTAAAACTTGGAAGCCAGAATTACAATTTGGTAACAGCAAACTTTAATGTTGGTGTAATGTCTGATTTGACATGGGGTAGTAGCGATGATGTTTATGTGTCAATAAATCAAAGCACCGGCGAGGCTACTGTTACTACCAGTACATATAATATGTCAACTCTTACTGCTACATACCAAGGATGGAAGAAGACTGCTAAGGTATTCAATCCATCAACCGAGGATCCTTTGCCTATTGCAGATGTCGCATCTTTGAAGAATTTGCGAGATGCGGTAAATAGTGGCTCTTCTGGCTCGTATATGGGAGTGCCGAATGTAGGCGGATTTACAGGCAAGAACTTTAAGCTCACATCTGCTAGTGCAAACTATGACCTGAGCGGTGAAGAAAACTGGGAACCGATAGGAAAGTCATCGAGTTATCCGTTCAATGGTAATTTTTATGGAGCAGGAAAGAATGTGATAGGTCTTAATGTCGATGCTCCAGAAGCAGACAACAAGGGTCTGTTCGGATATATTATTGGAGGAAGCATCAACGACCTTAATGTTGCAGGTAACGTTTCGGGTAAGAGCAATGTCGGTGGTATCTGCGGTTATATCAAGGGTGCCAACAGCGATAATTATTCTGCGATAAACAATTGTACTTTCAACGGAAATGTTACTGCTGCAGCTTCGTATGCTGGTGGTATCGCTGGTTATAATTACTATTATTCAACCATTGATACATGTAGGGTTGCAGGTTCTGTTTCGGCAGCAACGTCTTATGCTGGCGGTATAACCGGTTACTCAAATGGAAATAGCGGTTCTAATCTCAACAAGGTGTCAAGTTGTACCAATGCGGCAACGGTTAGTTGTAATGGTGATTATGTAGGTGGTATTGCCGGTAGAAATACAAATTCTAATATCGAATATTGCAACAACGGTGGTAATGTTACTGGAAGTCGTTATCTTACTGGCGGTATAACAGCAAATAATAGTAATACAGCTTCAAGTGTACTATATTGTATTTCTACATCGCTTGTTAATGAAGGCGGTGCTATTGTAGGACACAATCAGGGAACTGCAACAGGCAACTTCTACGATAAGCAGCGTACAACCGTAAAGGGTATCTCGACAACCGATGGTACAAGTGCCGACCAAAGCGGTAAGGCTGTTGGTTTGTTGACAGAGGCAATGACTGGAACTACCCCAAGTGGACTTACTGGTGATGGTTGGATTCCTCTGCGTTGGACATTTGTTGAGGGTTCATATCCTATCCCGACCGTTATCGCAGTGGATGATGATTTTGCTGTAGTAACTTCTATTCCTGTATTCCTTTTGGCTAATTGGGATGAAGTGAATACTACTAATTCTCCGTTTACCTTAGGAGACCAAACATCAACATGGGGTAATAATAATACAGATTACATAAGTATTTCAGGTACTACAGCAACAGTATCCCACCCACAAGATTTGAATTCTGCAATACTTACCCCAAGCTTGAATGGCGTATCTAAAGTGATTTTCTTGTGCGATTATTCAACAATTCCTGATTTGAATATTGATAACATTGACGATTTGAAGGCATTCCGTGACGCTGTCAACAATAGAGGAACAGGAACATACAAGGGAGTTCTTAATAATGATGGATATAGGGGTGTTACATTTATCTTGACGCCTGCAATTATTGATTTGACAGGTGAAAATTGGGAGCCAATAGGAAATACTTCGGATAAGGGCTTCTCTGGAATTTTCAACGGAAACGGCAATGAGATACAAAACCTTACTATAACGGGTTATGAAAATGACTATGCAGGTTTGTTCGGTTATGTTTATGGCGGTGAAATAAACGATTTGAAACTTACAGATGTTAGCATTACAACAACTGGTAGCTATGTTGGAGCATTGTGTGGACGAATCGCAGGAACAACTGCTGCAAATTACTCGCCGATTAGCAATTGCGAAGTATCTGGTGCTGTATCAAGTACTGGCGAAACAAATTATGTCGGTGGTGTAGCAGGTGTAGTAGGTTCTTATGCAAATGTCGCCAATTGTACTGCTGATGTTGTTGTAAATGCATATAGCAATGCCGGAGGTATTGTTGGTTATGTAAGTGCAGTAAGTTCAAGCAAGAATATAATTGAAAACTGCGTAAGTAAGGGTTCTGTTACTGCATCGAACAATTATGCCGGTGGTATTGTAGGATACTTCAAGAACGACGGTATAATATATGGTTGTGTAAATAGAGGCGCAGTTAAAGCTTTGGCATACGCTGGTGGTATTGCTGGTCGTATGGACGGTGCAGATTCCGAAAATCTATTCTGCATTGTCGATTCATGCAGAAACGACAATACAGTTAATGCGACTGCATCTACTTCGTATGCGGGCGGAATTGTCGGATATATGTACACATATAGTAAATTGAAGAAGTCTGCTAATAGCGGTGCTGTAACAGCAAAGAAGTATGTCGGCGGAATTGTGGCTTCTTCGCCAATGGCTTCGCATGCTACTAAGCGTAATACTATAACATATTGTACAAACAGTGCAGTTGTTACAGGAACAACATACGCTGGTGGTATTTGCGGTTACACTGCATATACCGATGTTACATATAACAACAACGGCGGTAATGTAAACGGAACAACAAGCACTTTGGTCGGTGGTATTGCAGGACAGAACACCGAGCATTCGACATTATCGTATAACCTAAATACTGGTACCCTCGTTTCAAGTACAGTTGCCGAGAATGCTTTGTTCGGTACAAGTAGTACTGGTACTGCAACCGAGAACTATTACGATAACCAAAGGACTAAGCCGATTTCTGCAAACGGACAAAATACTTTGAACCTTATCGGTTCGGCTCCAACTGCATTGACAGCAGAAGGATGGGCAGAAAACTTCATTTTCAATGAAAACATGTATCCTATGCCTAAGGGTACGCAGAACTACAATGAAGCAAAATTGTCAGCTACACCTATAGAATTCAATGAAACAGAAGTTTACGATTCGGTTCTTAATAATGTTACATTGGGTACAGAGAATTCAGTTTCTTGGGCAAGTGGAGATGAAGATCATGTAGCAACAAGTGGAGCCGTTACTCTAAAGTGTAGCGAACCTGCTGACATTGAACTTACCGCATCGCTTGCCGATGAGGACTTAACGCTTAATAAAATTGTAACGCTTAAGTTGGCAAAGGTTAAGGTTCTACCTGTGTCAGAAATGACATCGTTTACACCATATTATGTATGGACTGGCGTTGAATCTAGTTACGATTGGGGAACTCCAGACAACTGGCTCCAGTACGACGGTTCAAAATACAATTATGTAGACGCATCGCCTTCGGATAACTCAAATGTTGTGCTTATTCCTGTAGATGAAAGTGTTTGTGAGTTTGTTTCTCCTGTGCTTGCAGGTGACAAGACTTTGGATAATGTACTCGTTGCAGATGGTTTTGCCTTGAATATGGGTGACAACTTGCTGACTTTGGCTGGTAATTCGACAATCAATGGTTCTATTATCGGAAATGTTTTGTTCGAGAATACTTCAACTCTTAATGATGAAAGTACTGGTTATATTGATGGCCGTATTACGAAGAGAGGTGCAGGAACGTTTAACTTCATAACTGGTCACAATGATTTGGATCGTGGTGTTTTGCTGAAGTCAGCATTTGGAATGACAGTAGCTGGTGATGATGCTGAGGTTAGCGTACATTATACTACAAATCATAACACTTACGCAATGCCAGATAGTTATTCGCATGGTGGAAATATGAGCGAGGGTCTTGACCATGTTTCCGATCGTGATTTCTGGCATGTTACTACTAATAAGGCTTTGTCGGATGTAACGTTGTATTGGAGAGACAGGGATAATCTTTCTCCGTCAGAATTGTGCGACCTCGAATTCTTGACCGTGGCTTATGTAACTTCAGGTGGTTCTGTTTGGACAAAAGTAGATGGAGAAATTGGTAACGAATCAACTTGCATGGTAGGAAGCATAAAGATAGATGGATTAGGAGTGTCACGTTCTGCCGAGCAGGCATACGACATGACATTTGGATCAACCGATGAGCAGAAACTTGTTCTCCCAATAGAACTTGTTTTATTCACAGCATCATGTAATGGAAATTCAGTAGATGTAAAGTGGACAACGGCATCCGAAAAGAACAATGACTATTTCATACTTGAAAGGTCGTATGATGCGGTTAATTTCACCGAAATCGCTCGTATTGCTGGTGCAGGTACTTCAATAGAGGAACATAATTATGCATTCGTCGATTACGAATATTATGGCGGTGAAATGTACTATCGTTTGAAGCAGGTTGACTATGATGGTCAAAGCAGCATGTCGGAAATGATAGCGGTAAGATGTGATGAATCAGATTTGGAACCTGCAGTTGCAGTATTCCCGAATCCATTTAGAAGCGAGCTTACGCTTTCTCTCTCGAATTTTGGTAACAAACCTGCAACAATTGAGGTTTACGACATTATGGGAGTCCTCGTGATGACCAAGGATATCGATGCAACTGGTAACAACTATGAGACAGTTCTCAACCTTGGCAATCTTTCGGCTGCAACTTATACAATCCGTGTAAGCACGGCAGATTTTGTAATCAATAGAAGAGTTGTAAAGCAGTAATAAAACAAAAGTCCGATGTGAATGCATCGGACTTCCTTTTTGATAAAAACAAAGCCCACTCATTTGAGCGGGCTTTGTTACTTTATTAAGGTTTATTAGCCGTTAATCTTCTGGTTTGCAATTTCCATTACTTCCTTTTCGATTGCTATGGCGCGGTCTTCTATTTCCTTGCCCTTCTTCAGGATGTCTGTGACAAACTCCTTATCGTTGTACGACTTGCAGTTTATCTTCACATTGAGGAATGCTCCCTGAACAGCAGATCTTGCAGCCAATGCGCCTACACCAGCATCGCTAATTGATGCTTCAAGTCCGTTCTTTGCCATTTCAAGCATTACCTGCATGCTTTCACAGCTGAGGCTCATGGTCTTGAAAGGTATTTCAATGGCGAATTTGGTTGCTTCCTGTATTGCCTGTTTGCGGCGCGCTTTTTCTTCATCATTCGACTTTGGCAAACCGAAAGCGTCCATAATCTTGTTGAATGCATTGGTGTCTTCGTCTACCATCTTCAGAAGTTCATCGTGGTAGTATTTGCCCTTTTCAGCCCAGTCGCTGTAGATTTTCCATGTGTCGTCGTTGCGGTGCTTGAGGGCGGTAAGGTTTGCAACCATTGTACCCAATGCAGCGCCTAGCGAACCCATGTATGCAGAAATAGAACCTCCGCCGGGAGCTGCAGATTCTGATGCAGTTGTGTGGCAGAACTTTACCAAGTCCATGTCGATGAGTTTCGGCTTGTTATCCTCAAGCATGTATTCAATAACATTCTTCTTTGGGTCGAATGGCTTAACATCGTTCAAGCCGAGTGAGCGAACAGCTATCTTAATTAGTTCTTCGTCCGAAACGCCAAGTGAACGTCCTTGTTTCTGTAGGAAGTATTTACCAGCATCGAGCAAAGTCTTGAGCGGTGTAACACCAACAAGTTCAGAACCTGTGACGCGGATTCCGTGTGCGGCTGCGCGTTCGCAAACGGTGTCGAATGCAACATGCAATGGGGTAACATCAATATCGGTGAGGTTCATTGAAATCTGTGCAATTCCGTATTCCTCAATGTACCAGCCAATTGCCTTGACTGATTTCAAAAGTCCGGGAACATATACCTTGTTGCCGTTTTCATCGAGTACGGGCTTGCCTGTAACAGGGTGTCCTTCGCGTTTTACACGACCGCGTTCGCGAACGTCGTAGGCGATAGAATTTGCCTTGTTGACCGATGTTGTGTTAAGGTTTACATTGAAAGCTACTAGGAAGTTACGTGCGCCAACAGCTGTCGCTCCTGTGTGCATTACGCTGTCGTTCCATTCGCGCGGACCAAAATCAGGGTGCCATTCTTCGCTACCAATGCGCTTTGGCAGTGCTTCGTATTCACCCGAACGGCAGTTTGCAAGGTTGCGGCGCTTAGGTTCGAAAGCTGCACTTTCGTAGCAGTAAACTGGTATCGAAAGTTCTTCACCAATGCGTTTCGCTAGCTTGCGAGCATATTCTACGGTCTGTTCCATAGTAATGTTCGATACTGGGATAAGCGGGCAAACATCGGTTGCGCCAAAACGCGGGTGTGCGCCATGATGCTTGCTCATGTCGATGAGTTCAGATGCCTTCTTTACGGCAAGAAATGCTGCTGTGCAAACATTTTCGGGTTCACCAACAAAAGTTACAACTGTGCGGTTGGTGGCTGCACCTGGGTCAACATCGAGGAGTTTTATTCCTTCAACCGATTCGATTACATCTGTAATCTGCTTGATGACAGCCATATCGCGTCCTTCACTGAAATTAGGAACGCATTCAATTATCTGTTTCATTTGCAATAAGTTTTTAAATTTGCGCAAAGATACAATATTATTTTAGATTGTAGATTTTTTGCCCATCTGCACATTGAAATTTTCTTTACCTTTGTTTCGTTAAAACAATTGATTATGCGTTTAATAAAGTTATTGATTTTGCTGGCGCTAATTGCATTGCCAGTATTGGTGTCGGCACAAAGAGCGAGAATCACTTTCTCCTTTGCAATGGATCAAAGCGGCTCTCAGCTTTCGCCTGATAGCATTTTTGTTGAGAATTTGTCATCAAGTTGCGATACTATGCTTTATTCTCCGGCAAATTCACTGAAAGTTACAGTGCTTGCAGGGATTGACGATGCTACGGAAGCAGAACATCAGTTTGGCATTGAATCGTGGCATTATGATTCATTTGATAAGGCAGTGTCGATTATGGCATTTGTTACTGCTGAAAATGTCAAGGTTTCTGTATTCGATATTTCTGGCAGGCAATGTTGTGGTGGAGACTTTTCTGTAAGCTATGGATACAATGAGTTCAAGGTGTACGGATGTCCGCGCAGTGCTGTTGTCGCATTGGCAAGTGAAGGAAAGGAAGCTTCTGTTTCTGTTGTAAATACTGAGGATGTTTCTTCTCGTTGTTCGATTCAATATTCAGGTTCCGGAACAAATATATCAGCCAAGACGTTGTATTCATCTGGGAAATTTGTTTTCCATTCTGGCGATCAGATGCGTTTTACGATGTATTCAACAACATGTGGTGATGCTATCTCTCGTGAAATACTTGACAATCCGACCGAAAATACGGAATATACTTTCGATTTTACAAATGTTGATAATATTCGCCCTGACTTTATTGTGGAATACGACAGTATAGTTTATATGGATTCAATTCGCTGGACTTGGCAGCAAGTAGCTGGTGCAGAAGGTTATAAGTATAATTTTGATGACGATTATGAAACATCCATTGATTTGGGCAATGTCTGCACTGTAAAGTATGAGCAGGCTTTAGATTCAAGCAGTACATATAAGATATATGTTTGGTCATACAATTCTTGTGGTGTGTCGGATGTGAACAGACTATATGCTTCTACTCCAGCGCGCGAAGTTACTGATGCTGAGTACGACATAGCAGCAACTGGAGAAGAGAATCTTCGTATTCTCAATATTTTTGAGCAACCAGATTCTGTAATCCTTCGTACTCCATCAATAAATGTTGATATTACTGATACGATTTGGAATTATCTTGCAAACAGGATGTATCAGGCAGCAAGGACGACTGGCGTTGGCATTGCGGCTCCGCAGGTGGGAATAAACCGCAAAGTTATTTGTTCGCAAAGGTGGGACAAAACAGTTGGCTCTGGCATTTTTGCTAGCCATCCGTGGGAATTTTATTTTAATCCGCAGATTGTGGAATATTCAGATTCTGTTGTACGTCGTAGCGACGGATGTCTTTCGGTTCCCGATGGAAGCAATTACCCAACAATCGGAGGTTTTTCGTACCGTGCAACATGGGTTATTGTGACTTATTACGATGTTGATGGCATTTTCCATGAGGAGAAAATCAATCATCAATACACCGCTCACATTTTCCAGCACGAAATAGATCATTTGAATGCTGTGATGTTTTTCGACCGTCAGGTAGAGGAAAATGCGTATAAGTATACAATAATTGAGGGCGATTCATACGAAGGTCTGCCTGAAATCCGTTAAAAATACCGATGAATATTTGATGTTATAATATAAAACGTTACTTTTGTCATAAATAATAGAGAGTTCAAACAACAAAAGTAATGAAAAGAGTAGTAGCACTTATATTTTTATTGGCATTAAGCTTGTTGGCAATGTCGCAGTACAAAAGTATCAACATTTTTGGGTCATATACAAAACCAATGGTTCCAGTACATTGCGAAGGCGAATTTAATAAGAAAGATTATTCTTCATGGGGTTATTCTGCGGGCATAGGAATGACTCGTATGTATAACGATAGGGTTGGAATTGATGCATCGTTTACTTTTATCGATTATGCTTTATGTGAAAAAAAGTTCTATAATAATACATACCATAACGTTTTCATGTATGAAATAAATGTGTCGGCAAAAACCAATATCGTAAGCTTTGGAAATTTCACGCTATACACAAAGGAAGGGCTATTCGTTTCGTATGATTCGGATCGTAATTCATTACGGTCAAGGTTTAAGAACATGCCTAATCCGTATGTGAGTTCCACTAAATTTGGTCATTCCCCGTTTTCGCTTGGCGTTTCGGCGGGGATAGGTTTGTCGTATCTGGTAAGGGAAAGATTCCAGTTCGATGTGTATGCCGCTTATGCACAAGGAATAATTACTCTACAAGAGATAAACTTGTGTTTATATCGTGATGAAAAATTGTCGGGTAATATGAATTGCAAAGTGAGAGGCAGCAGCCTAAGGCTGGGGCTAGGATTTAGCTATCGTTTCAAGGGGAAGAATAATTAGGAGCAGACTCGGTATTATTAAAAATATAATGTCTTTGCGGAGATTTCAATTTGCAAATTGAAAATTTCCTTACCTTTGTTTCCTAAAAAATATGAGTATGTTTAGGTCGTTTTTGGTTTTTATACTTGTCTGCATTCCCGCTTTTATGTCGGGGCAAGCTAAGTATATTGATGTTACCGATGCCGAATATGCGTTGATAACATCATCTGACGATAATTTAAGGATTCTAAATATATTTGATTTGTCCGATTCTATTGTACTTCGCACTCCATCGATAGATGTAGATGTGAGTGATACCATCTGGAATTATCTGGCGCATAGAATGTACAAGGTTGCGCAGGAGGAAGGCGTTGGTATTGCGGCTCCGCAAGTTGGGATAAACCGCAAGGTGATATGCGTGCAGCGTTGGGATAAGCCGGAGGTAGATGGTGAACATCCATGGGAATTCTATTTTAATCCGCAGATTGTCGAGTATTCCGATTCGGTTGCTCGTCGCGGCGACGGCTGTCTTTCGGTGCCCGATGGTGGCAATTATCCGGTGATAGATGGTTTTTCGTATCGGGCAAGCTGGGTTAAGGTCGCTTATTATGATGCTAATGGGGAATTTCACGAAGAGAAGGTTGACCATCAATATACTGCACATATTTTCCAACACGAAATCGACCATTTGAATGCTGTGATGTTTTTCGACCGCCAGAAGGAGGAAGATGCTTTTTATAAGAATTAATGCAGAAACATGAAATTTTACTCCAAAATATTGGTTTTTACGATTGCCTTGATGTCCGCAGCTTCGCTGTTTGCGCAGACCGATGGTTTTGTGCAGTACCATTATCCTAATGGTGCAGTGTCGAGCGAAGGTATGTTGCGCAATGGTAAGCCCGATGGTTTCTGGAAAAGCTACTATGAGGACGGGACTTTGAAGTCGGAAGGTACGCGTACAATGTTCGAATTGGATAGCATTTGGAATTTCTATGCTGATGATGGAAATCTTGAAAAGTCAATAACCTATCGCGAGGGCAAGAAAAATGGTTTTTCGTATGGCTATAAGATTTACTACAACGATGATTCTGTAAAAGTTTACTACTTGGATTCCAGAGAGTTGTTCTTGAATGGTTCGCGCGAAGGAAATTCTTATTATTACAGCAAGGATGGCTATCTACAATATGTTTACAAATATGTAGGCGACAAGCGCGATGGCGAAGGCTATGAGTTTGATCGCGACAGTACGATAATTTCCATAATAACTTATCGTCGTGGGTATCTTGTGCAGACGCAAAAGATAAACCGTACCGATGACAATGGTCAGAAGCAGGGTCGTTGGGTTGAGTTTTATCCATCGGGTACAAAAAAGACCGAAACGCAGTATTACAACGGCAAGGTTAATGGCGTTCAGCGCAATTTCGACCAGTCGGGTAGGCTTGTTGCCGAGCAGCGCTATGTTGATGGCAAGCCGTTTACGGTTGAGAACGATACAACCTTGGAGGAAACTGAGATTGCAGAGTACAAGAAGACATACTACGACAATGGTCGAGTAAGGACAGAAGGTTCTTTTTTGCATAATCTGCCAATTGGGATCCACAAGGAATACGATGAAAATGGCAAGTTGGTCAAGTCGAGGGAATACACATCGGAAAGTGTTTTGGTAGGCGAAGGCTTGTTCGATGAAAACGGCAAGCGTACTGGCAAATGGCGCTTGTACGATGGCTATTGGGATTATTTTTATGCCGAAGGTTCGTATCGCAAGGGCATGATGACAGGTTCGTGGTTGTACTTTTATTCAAGCGGAAATCCCGAAATGCAAGGCGAGTATGAGGAAGACAAGCCTGTTGGCGAGTGGACATGGCTTTATCCTAATGGGGCTAAGCGTCGCGTAGAAAACTATTACGATGGGGTTCTCGATGGTGCCTACGAGGAATACGATTCTGTCGGGAATCTGCTTGTAAAAGGCTCATATTCCGAAGGAATGAAAACTGGCGAATGGGAATCGCATATCGGCGATGTCGTGCAGTACGGTTCTTATTCTTCCGACCAGAAAACAGGCGAATGGAAGTCGTATTATGTTGATAGTGGCAAGCTGTATTATTCTGGTTCTTTCCGTGGTGGCGATGCCGTAGGCGTGCATAAATGGTTGTATCCCAATGGTCAGATTGAGACAGTAGGTGAATATCGCGGAGGAGAGAAGCATAAGGTCTGGTATAAATATTATTCTGATGGAACTATCTATATGACACGCACTTATCGCTATGGTAACCTTTTAAAGATTGACAATGTAAAGGTGCAGAAGCCTGGTAGAAAGAAATAGTGGCAGACTGCCAAATCTTAACTTTCAACTCTCAACTTTTAACTTTCAACTTAAACGTCATTATCACTGGATTGTGGTCGCTGTACATGAAGTCGGCATCGTAGTTGATGGCTTCGGCTTTGATGTTGTCTGAGACGATAAAACCGTCGAGGACTGCGGTATAGTTCACGCCTTTTGTGTATGGCATGTCGGTGCTGCGGCAGGTGGGCACGTCCTTGATGTTGCTGGCTTCCACTATCCTGAAATGTTCGGGAATTTCCTTGTCTTCCATCACCGATACCCATTCGGGAACCTGCTGCTGGCTTGCAAAGGCTTCTACGGTACCGCAAAGCGCGTGGTTGAAGTCGCCGCCAACGATGACATAGTTGCCTTTGTCGTATTCTTCGGTGAGAACATTGCGCAAAAGTTCAAGTTGCTGTTGCCTGATGAGTCCGCCTTCATCGTATGCCGACATGTGGCTGTTTATCAGCACAAGTTTCTTGCCGGTGTTGGTCGGGATGCGTGTTATGACGAAGCATCTGTCGAGGTCGAAGAACTTGGTGATGAAGCTTTCGTCAACTGGATAGCTGCGGCGCACTGCATTGGCGATTTTGTAGCGGCTGAGCGTGAGAAGTCCGGCACGGACGCTTCCGTGCGGGTCGTTAATCGGGTAGCAAAGGTACGAGCTGTGGAAGTTTTCGCCATAAACGCTGCAGTAGTCGTCGAAAGCCGACTCGATGATGTTGCGCTGGTTGATGAAGAAACTTCGAGTCGATGCGGTATCGACTTCCTGCAGTATGCAGAAGTCGGGGCTATGCTTTTCGATGTGGGCTTTGGCGCCGTGTGTGTTTGTCTCCACCGATTCCTTGCTTCGCGCCTTGCCGTAGGTGCCGCTCACTTCGCTGCCGTCGTTCATCCGTCCCTTGTCCATAAAGAACGAGAACTCGTGGTCGTAGGCTCCGAATCCAATGTTGTAGGTCATAACGGTGTAGTCTTTCCCAACTTCGATGTTTTCTGCGCGCTGGTTGCTTACTGGCAGTTCTACGCCATCGTCGATGCGGTAGTAGTTTATCTGCAGGTAGGATATGTAGCCACCTATTGTAAGTACTGCAATTATTAGCAGGATTAGGATTGTGCGGAAGAGGAATTTTATTGCCTTCATATTTTTGTATTAGTGTTTGACGGTTGATTATTCGTTGGTGTTGCAAACTTTTTTTCTCCACTGGGTTCACAAGCATCTTGCTTGTTACACACAGTTGGAGAAAAGTTTGCATATCCTGCGCTACTCCATTTGTATTTCGTGGGGTCGTCAACAAGTCCTGCCTTTACGGGATTGTTGTGTATGTAATCTACAACATTATTGAAGTGGTCGTTGTCTCTGATAAATCTGTCGAAATATTCTGGCATCCAAAGCCGGCCACTGCGGTTCAGCACTTTGTTAATTTCGTTGCTCGAGAACGATCTCCAGCTATGCAAAATGCTCGACAGTGAGATGTTTTTCATTACTTCTATCAGCACGTGAACGTGATTGGGCATAATGCACCAACTTATGACATTGTATTTTTTCCCGTGATAGAAGAAAATCGCATCGTGTACGATTTTGGCAACATTGTCATTCTTTAGGACACAGCTTCCGTAACCAGCATCTTCGTATTTGTCAAGCAGGGCGAGAAGTCTATCCGCTTCTGTCTTGTGGGTGGAAAATGAATGCTTTCTGGGTGGGCGCAGACCAGTTGCCTGCTCCTGCTCCAGCAAGCAGGAAGTCTGCTCTTGCTGTTCGCGCTGACTGGAAGTCAGCGAACCCAGAAGGGACAACGTTTCTTTCCACCCATCGACAACTTCCTTCGGAACAGAATCGTATAGACGGAATGTAATCATCTGGTATTGCTTGTTCTCAATGTGGGGGAGGTAGCCCCTGCAATGGTCGTGCAGCATTGAGTCTTTGTTTTCCATCTCGCCTAGTTTTCAAAAGCATCAAACGAACCGTTTTTCTCAATCTCGTTTTCAATCTCGTCGGGGAGGACGGAGAAAAAGTCAAGACCAGTGAGTTTTTCAACTTCATCTATGGACTTTGCGTAGGTGTCGAGCGGTTTGTTGCCAGCCTTGTTTGCAAAGACAAACCCGAGCGAACGCCAGCTACCGTCCCTGTACATCAGCACAACCTTGAAGAACGAATCGGGTACAGCGACATTGTTTGCACCGACTGTCGCGTAATTCTTCTTCACGATAGGTCCGCACACCACATACACCTTTTCGTTCTTGATTGCCCAGTCGCGCACCTGCTCCTCGAGTTCCTTCCAGTCGCCTGAGTTGAGGTTGTGGTTCTGCGGGCAGATGTTGGTGGTGTAGAAACTTTCTTCCATGGCCTTGGCATCCCATTTCATATCGCCGGCTGGAGCCATGTGACCGCGGTCGTAGCCCGAACCTTTGTAGTCGTCGGTGGTGGAGCAGCGTCCTTTGATGTCGGGGTCGGGGACAAACTTGTCGGCTCGTGAAATTTGTCCGACAACTTCCTCGTCTGTAAGTTCGTATGCTACCCAGTTGGGAATGAGCCAGGTGGTGTTGTAACTTACTGTGTATCCCTTGTGCTCGACAACCTGTTCCTTGAGTTTCTTTTTCGACTGTGGAATTTCAAGTTTCTCGTAATATGGGACTTGGCTCGAGTCTGGTGAAAAATGTTCATTGTAATAATCTCTGGCTTTGTCGAAGACTATGTTCAGACCTTCTTCCAATTTCTCAACGCCCTTGTCGATTGCCGATTCAATGATTTTTTCTTCTGCTTTTTCGGCGGCGTGGTCGTTGCAACTAATGAGGCAGATTGCCACTGCGAGAGCGAAAACAAGTGCCGTTTTTGTGTTCTGTCCCTTCATTTTTTTATGTTTGTAAATGTTTTGGCAAAGGTAGGAAAAATTGAGGACGGGATAGAGTGTTGTCGTGAGATTTTTATAATGTAATGAGAATTTTCAATTTGTGGATAATATAGAATTTGTTTATTTTTGCATATGTGTATTAGTAATAAATAAAAGATTCTGGGTATAAACATTAATGTATGGCACTCTGGAAAATAGAAATTAAGCAGTCTGGCACTATTAATAGTGTACGCATTGAGAAAGGAATGTTTGTGGAAATAGTTACAGCAAACTCTTCTGCACCACCTTTAAGCATGATGAAAAACTATGAGGCAATTGGTCAATTGTTTAAAGCCAAATATGGCGTAGATTTGATGAAAGCTCATATTATTGGTCCTGGGCGTATGTCCTGTACAAAAATTAAATAATTATGTAATATGAAGAATAATAGGATTTTATATGTATCGGTGTTTTTGGCATTAGTAGCATTTGCAGTAGCGGTATTATTTCGTATCTACTCTATATCTGATGTTTGGATACAGATGTTTGCTGCTATGATAGGTGCTATAATTACGATGATTATTACATTTCTTTTGTTACGGGGGCAGACGTCAAGCGAGGAAGAAAAGGATCGTAATTCTAAAGTGTTTGAAGAAAGACTTCGTATTTATCAGGAATTTCTGCATAAACTATGTGATGTAGTAAAAGATTTGAAAATTGAGCCTGAGGATGAAGTGGAACTGGAGTTTCAGGTCGCATATATAGCTATGCATACAAGTCCGCAATCCATATCTGATATTAGTGCCCAAGTAAAAGATATTATTGTTGCCATAAAGAAAGGCGATAGTAATAGTAATGAGATGTTGAAGCAATTGTTTGCTATTGCAGATACATTTTCAAAGGAATTGTATGGGAAAGAAAAAGATGGTAGCGATGATAAAAAAGATAGTGAAAATTATAGAAACAATGCCATAGAAAACTTCAAGTCAATTATAGTTGCGCAAAAGAATGTAACATTGTATGAAAGAGCTATTAGGCTTCAAGAGAAGATAGAGGCAAATGGCTCAAAACAATGGATATGGAAAGAAACCACTTTAGTTCATGAGTTCTATACTGACATTGACAAGAAAACAGGGAAATATATAGATGGAAAAAATACGATTGCTGTTGATATGTTACCTGTTAATAATGAATATGAAGTGACAGTATTTACTCGTAAGGATGATGAGCAACAAATCAAAAAGATAGCAGAGGATATTTGGGGTACTTTCAATGCTTTGAATAAACGACATCTTTATGCAAAAATACCATATACAAAGTCAGATGAAGAAATAGTCGATGTTATGTCTAAATTGTTATCGGATATTAGAAAATATCGTGATAATAAGTTCCCAACCAAATGAGGTAGTCCATAATGAGCGAAATGGATTACAGAGAGAACTTACTGCGCCTTTTTGATGAATGGCAGAAAGATACTGGAATGTCCATAAATAAAAAGACCTTTTCTCCAGATGGAATTGTTAATCCCAATATTTGGTTTGGCGAGGCAAACAAAACGAGAATATTATTTGTCCTGAAAGAAACTAATCGTTGGTGTGATATCTGCGATTATGTACTTAGGCGTAAGAAAGATGGAAATCATGTAAATTGGCAGACTTGGTACAATGTGACACGATGGACATATTTGTTGCGACATATTCAAGACCAGTCGTTTGACGAAATGTGGAATCATATAAAACATATTGATGAGGGTAAACGAGTTTATAATCTTGAACGAGTTGCTTTATTAAATATAAAGAAACAACCAGGTGGTAAAGCAACAAATACAGACGATTTGATAGGTGAATTTGAACGTAACAATCAAGCATATATTCTTCGCGAGATGGCATTGTTTGGCTCTATTAATTATATCATCTGTTGTGGTAAAGGGGTTTCTCATTGTTTGTCAAAGTGCTATGGAAATCTTGTTTGGAAAAACAATCATACCATTGCTCGAACTCCAGAAGGTTTTTTAGTCATAGATTTTGTCCATCCACAATCTCGAGAGAAGAAAAAGGATTTGTTTAAAAGATTATATGATATTGTAAGTCAAGTATAAGAATGCGGATTGCAAAATATTTAAGATATGCATCTCTCATCCCACCGCCAACACTCCGCAGCACGAATCTTTTTTTGCACCAGTAATGGATGAGAGACAGTTGTTTTTGCCACAGATACGCAGAAGTCCGAGGAAGGCGAAAATTATCGCTTCCTTGTAGTTTATTGTGGTGTCGTCGGGGATTATGATTTCCGAATTGCAGTTTCTGCGGATGTTGTCAATCAGGAACTTGTTGTATGCACCGCCACCAGTTACCAGAACTTTCCCGCAACTGCCGATGGCCTTGCCTATTTCTACGCCAATGTGTACCGACAGGGTGTTGAGTATGTCGGCAACGGTTTCCGAGGCATACTCTGCTAGGATTGGCTTCATTTCCTGCTCAACCCATTCGCGTCCGAGCGATTTAGGCGGTTTTTGGCTGTAATATTTTATAGACGAAAGTTTTTTCAGTAGGGTGGGAATCGTTTTGCCCGAGGCTGCAATGTCGCCGTTTGCATCGTAGTTTTTGCCAAGAATGCGGGCGTACTCGTTCATTATGATGTTGACGGGCGAAATGTCGAAGGCAATCCGTTCGCCCTGCTTGTTGCGCATCGAGATGTTTGAGAATCCTCCGAGGTTGAGGCAAGCATCGTACTCGCTAAACAGAAGTTCGTCGCCAATGGGCACAAGCGGTGCGCCTTGTCCGCCAAGGGCTACATCGCCACTGCGGAAATCGAAGACGGTGGGAATCTTGGTTTTCTTGGCAATGGCATTTCCGTCGCCAATCTGCATCGTGTAGCCTTCGTTCGGGTTGTGGAAGACGGTGTGTCCGTGCGATGCCACTAGGTCGATGTGCTCCGCTATGTTCTTGCGGAACTCGTTTATTGCATCGGCGGAAAAGTTGCCGAACCACACATCGGCTCGCTTCAGGTCTTCTGCCGAAAGCGTATGCAGCGAAAGCATCTTTGCCTTTGTCTGGCTGTCGTATTCGTAGGTTTTTGCCTTTATCGGCGTGTATTTCCAGTTGTAGTCGCAGCCTTCGAACTTGCACAGCACGACATCGAGTCCGTCAGCCGATGTGCCCGACATTAGGCCTATTATGTTGTATGATTCCATTCCTGCTTGAATTTTAGACTACAAAAGTAAACATTTTTGGCGGATGATTGCATGGCAGAAATTTTTGAATCTTTTAATTATTTATTTTTTGCTGTGAGAAAATTTATTATCTTCGCACCCAATAAAATTTGTATTTATGGAAAGGATAATTGTCCCTATAGATTTCTCCGAGGAATCAATGAAAGGTTTGGAATTGGCTATAATTTATGCCAACAAGTTCTTCTGCGACATACAGATGGTTCACGTTCAGTCGAAAAAGCACGGACGTCTGCAAATTCATTTCGAAAACCAGTACAATTCAATTGTTGAGAATTTTGAAGATTTGGTAAGGGAATACGGTCAGAAATTAAATTCTGTAAGCCGTCTTTCGTACATCATAAAGACTGGTAGCGTACACGAAGAAGTTGTAAATCAGGCTAACGCGTTCGATGATTCTATGATAATCTGCTCTACAAATGGTACATCGGGTTTGAGCGACTACATACTTGGTAGTAACGCATACCGTATTATTCAGAGCACTACAAAGCCTGTTATTTCGGTTTACTCCGACAAGTACATCGGCGATGTTAAGCGCATAGTTCTTCCGCTCGACATTACAAAGGAAACCCGCGAGAAAGTTCCGCTGGTAGCAACTATCGCAAAGGCTTTCGGTGCAGAAGTTCATATCGTTAAGGTGGCTACTTCTGATAGCGAGGGTATAAAGAACAAACTTGAAATTTATGCTGCAACGGTTCGCAAGTACTTCGATCAGGAAGGCGTTAATTATCAGACATCGTACCTTATCGGCGACAACATCACCGACATTACAATCGAGTATGCAAAGACCGTTGATGCCGACCTTATTGCAATAATGACCGAACAGACAACTGCTTTCTCGAACCTCATTCTTGGTTCGTATGCATACCAGATGCTTAACACTTCGCCGATTCCGGTACTCAGTGTTACACCAAAGAATATTTTCTTGGCAGGCTACAGGGTAACAGGTGGAAATTAAAAGAAATTTACGAAGGACGATTTACGATTTTAGATTGTAAGTTGTTTTCAAACAATACTTTAGGAGGCAATAGCCTCCTTTTTTGTTTTTGACACAATAATTTGCAATATGCTCCGTTATTATGGAAAATGCTTATGAGAGGGACATTTCTTGTAACGGTTATGATGCTCGTGTCGGTATTCGTGTTTGCTCAGAATGGTAAGGCAAGCAAATATCTTGTCTATAAGGAGACTACAAAAACGGGGCATACTATTAATTATCATATTCTTGCAGGAGAAAAACATGCAGTACGTTGTCCCGATTTCGAGCAAAAGGTTTCGGAAAAGATGTATCCGTTTCTCAGTTGCTATTTGGTAAGTCGCAAGCCCACCGGCTACAAGTTTCTCAATGTGATTGCCCGTCCCGACGAAATTTATGTTAGCGATGTGGCGTATTCGAAATTCGAGAAGTTTAACAGGAAGGCAATTATTGAGCACTCTACAATTGATTCGGCATTTTTAGCAGTGCTGAATAAAATAATTGCAGAAAAATATCCCGATTCCATTATTGTAGAGAAACCTATCATTATGAAGTTTACACCGAATATTGGCTCGGAACGTATTGGCGACTACGACTGCACTATTGGAAAGATGCAGATTACAGAATCTGAGAGTTGCAAGATATGGTACACCAAAGAAATAAACTATAACTGGGTACATCTTGATGAGTTTTGGCTTGTGCCGGGAACGGTAATTCGTGCCGAATATTCCGATGGTATGATGTATTGCCTCGAAAGTATTAGCGATTCCGAACTTGCTGTCGGTGACAATACCAAATCGGTAAAGGCGGCGTTGCGTTTGTTTTTTGGCAGATAACAATTTATAAGTTTTTCATTATAACAGAAGAGAAGCCACCGTGAGGTGGCTTTTTGCGTATGTTCTGAAACAAAGTGAACGAAATCAGATTTTCAATTATATAGAATATGAAACGGCAGAATGGTTTGTTTTCGGCATTCTGAATGAACTAATCATAATGGCAATCCCTTCGTTTAGTGTTTTAAAAGTTGTATTGCCAAGTATTGCCAAGCGATGTGACGGGTCGCCAATGAATCGAACAACATCATAGTTCCGTTTTTCTCTTATTTCGACATTGAGTTTCTTGCCGAGATATGTTTCCAAACATGCAATAATGTCTGTGATTTTGTTTTCGTTACCCGGGCTGATATGTATTTCTTCTGTACTTATTGCGCCTTCTTGCAGTAATTTGGCAACCTTTATGATACTGTTGGTCGTGTCGTCTATATGTGTGAAATCAATAATCTGGTTGCCACCTTCAAGAAATAAAGTTTTGCCGTTTGTGGCCCTTTTGAAAAAAGCAGGTATAACGCGGCCGTCTATGTCGTAACTATTGCCGTACACATTTGAGAATCTCAATATAGCATATTTGGTTATTAACTCTTTGACCAGCAATTCTCCTTTCAACTTACATTCTCCGTAAATATTTATAGGTTTCTTTGCTGCGCTTTCTTTTACGGGTAATAATTTCTGTTCTCCATAAACTTCACGGCTACTTCCAAAAATAACCCAGGTTTCGGGTGTCAGGGCAATATTCTCAAGCAAATATTGTGTTCCATACAAATTTGTCCGTATGCAATTTTCTTTGTCGTTTTCTGCATCAACAACGCGGCTTACGGCTGCCAAATGGATTACACCATCAAACTTTCTGGTTGCGAAATATTCAGCAACAGCTTTCCGGTTGCGAATATCCACTGTGTCGAAAACGATGTTCTCCAGATACTTTGAATCATTGAACCGAGGCGGTTTGATGTCGATGCCGTAGATGTTCCAGGGTAACTTGGAGTCAACAATTGCTTCAACAAGACTTCTTCCAATAAATCCCGAAATGCCTGTGATTAAAACATTTTTCAGATACATAATACTTTTTCTCCCTTTTCGTTGATAATCATTTTATTGCCCAAGAAATCCGTTACCAATGCGAACCCATTGTAAAATGGTTCTACAATGAGATAGCGTTCCGCATACACGGGATTTCCCGACTTGTCGATGTGGAACCAACCTTTTTCGTCCTTTGCAGTGGCAAAACCTTTGTGATAGACACCAAGATCAAGAAACTTTTTCCCGTTGAGCATCTTGCCGTTTCCATCGATATGAACAAAGCAACCGTCTGAAAGCCTTACGCAGGCGTAATTGTCCTTGAAATCACCGACATATTTGTAATTTTCGGAATACAAGCGATTTCCAGAAATGTCAATATGGAAATAGCTTCCCAAAAAATCCCTGACAACGCATTTATTCTCTTGAAAATTTCCGCAAAAAGCATAGTTCTGACTGTAAATGCGTTGACCGTTGATGTCGATGTGGAACCAATTGCCCGAAGCATCGGTAACCGAGGCAAGGTTGTCGTAGAAACCGAATGCCCGCAGGTAACGTTCTGGATATATGTTGTTGCCTTCTGTATCAATATGATACCATCCCGATTCGTCTTTCACGGGTGCCAAACCCGGAGTGTGAAACTTCAGCGCTTCCGCAAACCTTTTGAAAATAGGTTTGCCTTCGAAGTAAAATTGTGTATTATCGTCGGATAATACGATTTTGTTGTAATTCATTGTTTATTAGTTATTTAAAGTTAATAATTTACCGTTTAGTACAAGTCCGTCAATGCACATCCTTTTTGCTGATTCCATGGCCTGTTGCGGGGTATGGACAATTGGTTCACCTTGTGCGTTGAACGAGGTGTTGATGAGTGCGATTACACCGTGTTTATCGTTCAGATATTTTAAAAGGCGGTACATAAACTTATTGTCGTTTTCTGTTTCGATAGTCTGAATTCTAGCGGTTTGATTGGAGTGAACAACGCCTTCCATCTGTCTCTGAAATTCTGGTTTTATAGTGAAGTCCATCAGCATAAACTTAGCTAGGCAGTTTGGTTTTTGGAATGAAACCTTTTCGGCGTTTTCTTTCAGCATGATGGGTGCAATGGGGCGGTACCATTCGCGTTTTTTCACTTCCATGCTCATTTTTCGCGCCAGTTCCTTGCTGTCGGCAAGGGCAATGAGACTGCGATTTCCTAGTGCACGCGGACCAATTTCGGCAGTGCCATTGCATACGCCAACAATCTTTCGTTTCAGCAGAAATTCCGCAGTTGCTGCTATCTCATTGTCCGATATTTCATAGTCGGTATTATCCAGCCCTGCATTGCACAAATAAGGATTGTGAATTTGTATCTTGTTGCCTTTTTGCATTTCCATAAACGCTGCAGCTCCGATGCTCAAGCCGCTGTCGTTGCAGCAGGGTGCGATGAAAACATCCTTGAACATTCCACTTTCTATGATTTTAGTGTTGGTAACGATATTCAGGGCACAGCCACCACCATAATACAGATAGTCGCTGTGGAAACGCTTTTGAAGCAGAGAGATCTTTTGTAAAATGGCGTTCTCAAAAATCCTCTGCATTGTGGCAGCGATGTTTTGCATAAATGGGTCGTGAGTGTCGTATTTGGCGACAATACCAAATTCTTGATTTATGGAGTTCAAGATAGAGTCTTCTTTTTTCCAATATTCTTTGAAGTAATTGTGTTTGACGAGCCAATCTTCGATTTTTTTGTCGTAGTTGCCCCAACTTGCAAATCCCATTAGTTTGCCGGGTACAGAGCAATGTTCTCCTGGTTTTGCGTTCAACATTCTGAAAGATAGCGAATTGTCGTTGAATAGTTTTGATGCGAATCCTAAATCGGTCCAGTTGTTTTCGATGTGACTGATTTTGCCGTCCTTGAACAAGAAGGCCGAGTAATTACCCAGTGATGATCCTCCATCTATAGAAATCAAAAGGGAGTTGTCCTTAAATTCGCCATAAAACGGCAAATTGGAGCAGATGTGAGCTATTTCGTGCTGACAGAGAAAAGCGTTGAGTTCCTTGCCGTTCCAGCCATCGTATTGATAATAGGCATTCGCCTTGACAGAATCGAACGACAAATTCTGCATTCTGTCGGCTTCGAAGCGGAGCCGACCGTTCTGGGAAATGAAGGCGTTGCCTACAAAGTCGTTTACGCATACCAGGTCGAAATCTTCTGGACAGTCGATTACCTTTTGTTCGATCAGCTGTTCCAAAAACAGGTCAAGGCGGTTGTCGTATTTTCGGCGCGAGAATCGCTCCAGTTGCAAGTACTGCAGAACTTTGCCATCTTGCATTATACATACATTGTGGTCGTGTACGTATGCCGGATATTCAAAGAGGTTCCGGTCTTTGATGCCGTAAATTGCTAATGTCGGTTTAGTCATGATAAGTGCTTTAAAAATTAATAAACTCTTTTATTTCGTCTCTCCAGGAGCACCAGAAGTGTTTTCTGTCGCCCCAAAAAATCATTCCCTCGAGCATCATTGGCCATTGCTGATGCTTTAGTGTTTCGTCCATTGGATCGTAGTCGAAAAGGTAAGCATACAATATTGCCATTTGGAAATCGTGAGTGCAAAAAAGGTCAACGGTGTTTTCTTCGTTTCCGTTGGAAAAGATGAAGTCCAGCATTATTTGGCTTGCCTTTTTTATCGTATTGAATCCGGGTAGCCCTTCTGTCTTGACTTTATGGATTATTATGTCGCTCTTAAAGTTGTATTGTTCAAATATTTTACCGCTCAATTCTTTGTCCTTTGCTTGCGGACATTCCAGTTCTTCTGAGGCGATGACAATGTCTTTATGAACACCTTTGCCAGCAAGAATTTCTTTGCATGTGTGTATGTTCCTTTCGCACGAACTGGAAGCAAAGAACCCGATGTCGTATTTAAGATTCTGGCCAAACCATTGTGCCAATGTGATTCCTTCGTTTGTGAGTGGCACTTCTCTTCCAACACCTGATACGATGCTCTTACGGATTGAATGACGGAACACGATTTTGCAGTTTGCTTTTTCGGGGACGGCTTGTGCGCCCTTTTCCATGTGATGATAAATAGCTTTTAAGTTCATATTCTTTTCCTCCTCATGTTACATTTTTTACAATTTTCACTATTGCCCCAATTCTTGATGAAGTCGAGGTATTGGGGAGAGTTCCACATTTCGAGTGGAGAAATGTCTTTGATATTGCCAAAGTCGCCGAAGTCTTTGCGCACATCGGACGGACAGCAGCAGATTTGATAGGACCCATCATATTCGATCCATAGTTCCTTGCCCAAGAACTGGCAGTAGGTGTCTGCGCTGTCCAAATCGGGCTCGTCAAGGTCTATAGGTGTAAAGTTTTCCAAACGTATTTTGCCTGAGGCAATTTCGTTGCATCTGGTGCATGTCTCGTTCCATAGAGCAGCGTTTTCCTTTGTCCTAAGCATCTCGCAATCCAGCGAATCGGATGTTTTCCACAGATGATGGCCTTTTACGCGATCAACACCATGGTTGATTGCCCAGCGAATAATGTTTTCCAGTTCGTTTAGGTTCGATTTCATGAAAGTGCATTGGAGTGTTACTGTGCTTTGGTTGGCTAGTTTCTGACGGCGATTAAGGTAGTATTTGATGTTAGCCAGTTGCTGTTTGGTGTTGATGCCACACATTATGGCTTCGTTGATTTCGGGTGCAATGCCGTTGATGCTGAACTTGACGTCGGAAGCTACTTCCAGCAATTTGTCGGCCCAGTACTCTACGCCCTTGGGAAATGTGCCGTTGGTGGTAAGGTTCATTTTGACATTGTGTTTTTTGCACAAGTCCAGAAGTTGTTCAAAATGAGAGTACAGCAGAGGTTCGCCCATTGTCGATGGAATAATTTCTTTCAGTCCGTGCGGCGCGAGTTGTTCCATGGTATGTTCAACGACTGAGAATTCCATCTCGGGGCGGTGGTTCTCTTTCAGGCGGTGCCTATTGCTTTCGGAGAAGGTGTCGCACATCTTGCAGTGCAGGTTGCATTTGTCGGGATTTGTGATGAAAGTTATTCTCCACGGACTCGGCCTATGAGGGTATGTCACTTCATTTTTAGCGACTTCCTTGTATTTCTGGATGCAGAATTCGGCATCGTCGGTTATGGAACGCACCTTTTCGATGGGCGACTTGAGTGTTAGGATTTTTTCAGGATTGTCAACAATTTCTTGCATCTTCTTGCGCAAGTTTTCGGCATCGCCAAGTTCGAAGGTAAAGCCATCTTCGCCGTCGTGTACAAGTTCTGCCATGCCACCTTTGTTGCTTACAAGTACGGGTAGTTCGGTGCTCTGAGCTTCCTGTATTACGAGCGGGGCGTTCTCTAGCCAAATGGATGGACAAACCAGTATGTCGAATGAATCCAGGACTTCTTGTAGCTGGTCGTTGTGATAAGCACCCTTGAATTCTATCTGAGTGTCAGCATATTTTTCTTTCAGTTCGTTGCCGTAGTCGCTCTCTGCATCGCCCCATATCAGGAGTTTTGCCTTGCCTTTTAATCTGCTGAATGCTTCGCACAGGACATGCACACCTTTAGTATAGATGATTCGACCGGTAAATCCAAAGGTAATTTCTTCGTGCAAAGTCTTAGGGTGCCTTTTGATGTCGGAGACGTTGAATCCATATTTGGAATAGAGGATCTTATTCTTGTCGACACCCATGTCGATATAGAATTGTTCGAGCGTGTGCGAGGGAGCAAAGAAAACATCTATGCAGTCAATAACGTTTCTTATGTGTTCGTCGCGTTCCTTTATAAGATTGCTGCCAAAGTTTTCGTTACGATAATGATAACGGGCGCATTGGGTACATTGGTTCACATTTGGCAGGTTGCAGATCCTGAAACCGTCCGGATTTATCAGCTGACCTCTGTGGCAGAACATCCAGAAGTCGTGGATTGTGAACAGAACTGGCAGTCCAAACTCTCTTTTGGCGATAATCGGAATCTGCGTGGAAAGGTGCGATAGGTGTCCGATATGCACCACATCGGGCTTGGTGATCTTTACATATTCGCGGAATGCCTCGTCTATTGCCGGGTTCAGGTACTTGTCGTAGAATGAGGCGTTTTCCGGTTCGTAATTGTTTATGTATCTGATGCTTACTCCCTCGTCCTTGGTGTCTGTGTATTTGTAGAGCGGCAATGACTTGTCCTCAATCCTGTGAAACACAAAGACATCGTTGGTTTTTGCGAGCTCGCGTGCGAGGTTGTAGGTGTAAACCTCAGACCCTGCCATGTAAAACGGTGGATAACCGTGGATGACTATTAGTATTCTCATATCTATTATGGTTTAAAATTATGTTTAAATTATATGGTAATTTCCGCCTGTCTTTCCGCTGAAAAAGAAAGCCGTGAGGTTCTCTATGTAGTACACTGTTATCACGATATTGCCTTTCATTACTATCAAAAGGTTCTCTTTCGGAACGCCCAGTCGTTTCTGAGTGTCTTTGCCGACCAGATAGCAATTTCTCCCTTTGTCGAATTTTGGTATTGTACAGCATACCTTATAAAGTAGACAATCGGAAATTCCTCTTTCCCATTGTCTTAATAAGCAGTGTTCCGTTTTCATTATCGTTGCTTTCATATCTTTTTATTTTTTATTGACGCTTGTTTAAATGTCAACTTTTGTGCCATAGATGTAATTTATTGAAAATCAGCCATATATAAATTATATATAGGAAATATTTGGTAATTCAATGGAAATATTTTACCTTTGCATGTGAAAATATAAACAAATTAATTATGGACGTTTACATCAGTTGTCATTATACAACGCACGGAATAGCTTATTTGAAGCACATTTTGAGCTGTTTTTATAAGAAAAACACCACAGATCCTGGTGTTTTGGAAGGAAAAGAATACGACCAGAACAGTTGTAACAATATTTTTGACAATAATAACGGGAATAAAGTATTCGATAAGGTATTCTATCTGACTGTAGATCAAGAAGCTATAAATAAAGTAACTTCAAGGCGTTATGATTATAATAGCTCTTTCGAGAAAGATGAGGTGTTGAAAGAAAAAGGTTTGATAGATTTGTACCGAAAAATTCGAGAGAACAAAGATATAAGTTATGATGTTGACAAGGAGTTGCAATTCGTAAAAGAAAATTTTGATAATCAATTCAATGATTTTAAGGAATATATGTGGCATGATATACACCATTATGAAATCAGTGAACAGATAAAATGGCTCAAGGAACAAAGTAATTTTTCCAAAGTTTATGATGAAAAAAAATTTCAAGAATTTAAACTTGAAATTAAAGATTTGCGAGATGAGCAAAAAATAGCGAAAGAAATTAGGAAATTTTTTTCTAGTGAAATAAAGCGTGACTATAATTGTGTTATAGATATTTCTCTCTGTGGACCTGAAGTACAGTCGGTATGGCATATACTTGCAAGCAATAACTTGTTGCCTCCAAAAACTAAATTCATAAAAACATACGACAAAAAAGAGAGAATTGATAAGCATTTTAAGCCTTTTACAATCAAAACTGTAAGTACAAAACTTATCGACGACATCAGTTCAAGATTGAAATTATACCATCACACAAAATCTAAGAAGCGCGAATTGGTAAACAAAAAAATCGAAAAGTTTCTGGTGTCGGGCTTTTCTGTCTTGCTATTGGGGGAAAGAGGTACGGGAAAGTCTTCTACAATTAGGAATATAGCGGAGACATTAAAAAAGAAGGGCAACGAGTTGTTGAAAGGGGAACTTGTAGAGGCTAATTGTGCATCATTTACCAATAGTGATATAGCAGAATCGGAGTTGTTTGGCTATGTAAAGGGGGCTTTTACTGGTGCTAATGAAGATAAGGTTGGACTTATTGAAAAGGCGGCAAACGGCATATTATTTCTAGATGAGTTTCATCATCTGGACAAATTGGTGCAAGCAAAGTTGATGAAAGCATTTCAAACCGATGAGGAAAATAAATTTCACATCAGGTGTGTGGGTGACATCAAAGAAAAGGAAGTTAAAGATGTAAAATTGGTTTTTGCCACCAACCGAACTATAGACGAACTCCATGAAATACTTTTGTCCGACTTTTACGACCGCATTGTGCAGTATGTGGTCTATATACCATCTGTTAGAGAAACATTAGAGGATTTGGAAAATGATTGGAAAGATATTTTCAAGCGGCTTTATCCGAAAGAAAACGTAGAAGCGCCTACCGACAGCCAAATCATGAATTGGCTAAAGTCTTTGCCGTTGACGGGAAATTTCCGTGATTTGGAAAACATAGCCAAAGATTACAAAATTTTCGGTGAGTTTGAGCCTAACGAGCAGAAAGAAATTTGTAGAGAAATGAAAATTCCGGTATCCCCCTTTGAGTATGCAAAGAAATGTTTTGAACTTTACCACTCTAATCCTGCTGTTGGCAATACAATAGAAACTAAGATTCCAGAAGTGAAGACTGATGCCAAGTCAATCGAAAATGCCTTTCATCAAGAGCTTCGCAAATGGGCCGAAGAAAAATATGGTTCTCGCAAGGAGGCTGCACGGAAGCTCGGTGTCAGTGAGAAGACTCTTGACAATTGGAAAAAGGCGTGAGATTGATAAGTATTATTGGTGTTAGTTGCAATGTGTCGTAAGCAAGAAAGTCCTAATTTATGACGATTTTGCTTGTTTCTACACCATTGCAGGTGGTCAACCTAAGTATGTATGTTCCTGCATTGTAACCCGATAAGTCAATCGAAGATTCTGTTTCGCTGATGTTCTGTTGTAGGAGCATTCTTCCTGACAAGTCGAAGACTTGCAGTTCTTGCAGCTGTTGCGATTCTGCGCGAACATACACCATGCCGTTGGACGGATTTGGGAAAACCATGACATTTCCCGGATTGTGTTCCTCGATAGCTGCGGGCAGTTCGGGTCCGCGGATGCCTATAATGATTGCATGGTTGCTGTTGAATCCATACGAACTGCAGTTTGTTATTAGGAAATATCCGTTTTGCTGTCCGCCCCAGCCCCAGTTGAAATGGAAATAGTCGTCGTCGCGGTAGCCATCGCATGTCCAGACGTGTCCGCCATAGTTTCCGCTTCCGCCGTACATAAATGGAGCACCTTCGTCGAGTTCGCCTTTCAGGTAGTTGAGCCATGTAGTCGAAGATGTGCTTCCGCGTTCAATGTACTGTACGGTAGCAGGATAACGAAAATAGTTTGATAGTGCGGATACAATCTTGTTTGAATTGCATACGCTTGCAGATGGACCATAATTCATATTGACGGCAACACCGCAGTGATACAGCAAAGTGGCGACAGCTTCTACGCAACTGTCGGGATGATTAGATGCGGTGAGTTGGTTGGGCATACTTTCGTAATGGTAGGTTGTTGCAGCGAAGTTGGCGGAAAGTGAACCGTAATTGTTGCTAGTATACGAGTGGCTTCCGCGTCCGGTGGTTGGATATTGCCAGTAGCGCATCACCTGTCCCATGACAAGCGCGCCACATCCTACAGCCGCATGACCGCCATAAGCAGCGTTTCCGCTTGCATCGTCGGGACAGAGATCGTTGTAGTATTTTGTCTGGTTCCATTTGTTATTACCTAGCAGCGGACCCACTATCACATTGCCAGCTTTTGGCACCAGTGGGGTGTCCGAAAGCAATTGATCCCATTGTTGTTGCACGGTTTCGTCGCTGTATTGCTGGTTATCAATTGTATATTGAATTTCTTCTGCATAACCATCCAAGAAAAAGCGAATATTGGCTGGCATGTTTTCGGCAACAAATGCACCTTCGTCCGAGAATGCCAGAATTGGTTTAACTCTGTCGTCGCCAGCTACGATGACAAAGCCTTTTGTGTTGAAATTTACGACATAGAAACTGGGAACTGAACCATTTTCGCCTCTGAGGGTGGGGGCTGTGTATGCTATTGTGGGAATTAGTGATTCTGGTGCAAGGTCGAATTTCATGGCATAAAAGCGCGATGAAACGGTGCGAGCAGTTGTTTCATCTATCGGTTTAGCGTATGCGGAACCCACCAGCATAACCACCATGGTTAGGAAAATGGAAAATTTCAATTTCATATTTATAAAGTTCATAAGTTCAAAAGTTGTGATGCAAAAATATGCAAAAATTAAAAATAAAAAGCACTTTTTTATTAGCTGGCAATAGAATCATTAAAAAAAACAATATCTTTGCGAAAGTAAACTTTAATTATTTTAACCCAATGAAAAAGACATTATTAATTATTGCAAGTGCTTTATTTTTAACACTTATGGGCGTTTCTTGCTGCGACTGCGACTGTGGTGACAAGGGTAATGGTGAAAATTCTAACGCTACGACAGAAACTGTAGAAGAAACTAAGGCTCCAGAAGCTAGTCAAAATTCAGAAGCACCAAAAGCTCAGGCACAAGAGAAAAATTTACTTATTAAGAGAGCGGACATCGATAAGGTAAACAAGTTCATCGATGAAGGAAAATGCGATGATGCTGTAGCTGTAATCAATAGCTGGACGGATAAAAGACCTGACGATGGCATAAAGCTTTTAAGAGACATCAATATTGGCGGTGCTTGCACCAAGGAAGTCGGTGATGCAATCAACGCACTGAATGCTAGCATAAATAAGTAAAACAATTCATTTTTAGCAGATAAAAAGCCACCGATGAGGTGGCTTTTTTTGTTTATAAGGTTACTTGTGGCGTAGTTATCTTGTGCGTCATTTGCAATTAAACCAATATCTTTGTGCGGAAATCGGTATAGGTATGAAGCAGATATTTTTGATTGATTACGAGAATGTAGGTTTGGCGGGTCTTACTGGCATATCCAAGTTGGGAAGCGATGACGAGCTGGTTATCTTTTATTCGGGCGACATTTCGGTGGTAAAGGAGCTTTTAAGCGCATACAAGGACAGGGGTGTCAAGATAAGTTATGAATGTCTTTCGTATGCTGGAAAAAACGCGCTCGATTTTATGGTTTCGGTGCGTGCGGGATACGAGTGCCGTGCCAGAAGCAAGAAGGAAATCCATATTGTGTCCAAGGACAACGGGTATAAGTCGGCTTTGGTTTATGCAACAAAGCTTAACAAGAATGTTGTGGTGGACTCGTATGTGAATATAGCCAATAAAAAGCTGGAACCAGTCAAGATTGACTGGCAATCGGTGTTGCCGGAATCAAAAGAAGCCCGCAGGGAAAAATATCAGAAGCTACTTTCGGCTACAGATGTTCCGAAGAAATACCACGAACAGTTGGTAAGTGCCTTAATGACAAGCCGAACAATAGAAAGTTTCAAGACAAAAGTATGGAAGGCACTGGGCAAAAAGAATCTAGAGTATGTAGATGCTGTCTTGAAGTGCTATGGTTGTGTAGAATAGGTTCAAATGAGTTTGCGCATTACAAATGCTGATATTCAAGCGTGTCGGATATATAAATCCGACACGACAAGTGGCATTCAAACCCATAAACGTTGAACCATTTGAACTTTAAACGTTGAACCTTATATTTCTATTCGCTAATCTTGCATATTGCCCTCACTGGCATGCCGCACTCGCGAGACCATGGGTACACTTCTGCATATTCGTATTCGGGACGCAAAGAGCAATGAAAAGCACAAGTCGGGTCTGTAGAGCTTATATCTGTTGCCAGCGTACTTGTCCAGTAACAACCACATGCATAATCGGCTAGACCTTCATCAGAATAGTAGCGGACGGCAGGCATGAATATCGAGTTCCCGTTTGTGGCCTTAAATGTAAGTCCTACCACATTGTTTATGGTATCTGTTGTTATTGTGCAATTTTCAAACAATTCATTATAATCTTCTTCCGATGGAGTTTTCCATTGTCCGCCCCAGTTTACTGCTGCGGCATCGTCTTCAGCTATAAGGCTAGTCAGGTTGTCGCTAAAATCTTCAAAGCCGTAAGAGCTGTGTGGGCAGTACTTTGTAAGCTTTTGAAGAGTATCTTCACCTTCTACCACAAGGCGTATATACGGGTAATTTTCGGTGGTATAAGTCTGTTTTGGAGCTGTTTCTGCCCATGCGTAATAGTTCCCGGCAGCTTCGGGAACATCGGCGCCAATGTTGCAGGTTGCCCATAAGTTTCCGCTCGGCAATCCAAGGTCGATGTATTCGTGACCGTTGTGCATGGTTACGGGGCGTTCTTCGTTCCACTGTGCGTAGAGTGTCATGTCGGCAACCACTTTTATCTTCTGCTGGTCGGTGTAGGCTGTGCCGGTGCCGTCGCGCATTGTGTTCCATCCTGCAAACGAAAAGCCTTCGCGAGTGAACTTGTTGGCACTAAGCGCTTTTTCGTAGTCTTCGGTAAACAATTGTGTATCCATGGTTCCTTCGCCGCCGTTGGCATCGAAAGTTACCGTATAGGTTGTTACATTTGTATCGCAACCGCTGAATGCTATCATTCCTGCTACAGAAACGATGGCGAATAATAGAAATAATGATCTTTTCATCGTACTTTATTTTTTGTGCGACAAAGATACAATAAATTTTTTTGTTCCTATATGCCAGTGAAAATTTACACCCCAAAAAAATGGAATTTGTGCAAATATAGACAACATTGGGGGGAGAACGGTGAAACTATATCGCGTAGTATCCTCCATTTTTTGCAACACCGCGAAATTCGATAAGTCGTTTTTCGGATAATGTCTTTATGTACCGTTGTGTTGTGCGAAGACTTCTGCCTAGGCGTTCTGACAATTTTGGTGCGTTAAGTCCTGGATTGTGTGTTATTGTCTGCAGCAGCATTTGGTCGAACGGCATTTTTTCCTGTGCAGGTTCGTTTTCTCTGAAAAGCCTTAATATGTCCATTTGTGTCATCATCACGCGGTCGGCAATGAAAGCATTAAAAACAATGTCGTCGGTATGTGCAAGTTCAAGCGCCGATATGTATTCGGCACGGCAAATAGCAGGTATTATGGCTATATTGTAGTCGTTTCGCATCAGTGCGAGATTCATTAGCAGGCGTGCCATACGGCCATTGCCGTCGATAAACGGATGTATGAAAACAAATCGTTTGTGCAGTTCGGCTGCTAGTGTTACTGGGTGCATTTTCCCTTCGTGCGAATTGTACCAATGCAAAAGCTGTTGCATTCGTTTGGAGATTTCTGCGGCAGGAGCAACTGCGTATTTACTTCCGCTTATAAATACAGGAACACGGCGGTATTTGCCTGCATTTTCGGGGTTTATCTGCTGATAGAAGAGCCTGTGCAAATTGCAGACAATATCTTCGGTAATTGGCGAATCGTGGCTGACGGCGTACATATAGTCGTATGCCTTGGCGTGTCCTACCGCCTCGAAAATGTCGTTTAGCGGTTTCCCTTCGAGTGTAAGGCCGTCCTCAATCACCACCTTGGTTTCCGATTCGGTAAGGCTGTTGCCCTCGATGGCGTTGCTCGTATAAGTGAGACCGATTCTGTAATATTCGCGAAGCGATTTGAGCGTTTCTGCCGAAAGTGGGCGATATGCCCACAGTTGTTGCTGCAGTTTTTCGCATTCCAACAGTTTGTCCTGTAATTCTTTCCTCTCCATTTTCCAGTAAAAATTTACACCGCCAAAATTACAAATTTACACCGCCATTACAAAATTTTACACCGCCAAAATATGAAATTTTTGCAATTCCCAACTGCATAATTTTGACTCCATACCCGATGTTTTTCTCCCTTTTGTTGCTTTGCAAAGGTAATATAATTTGGTTTAAATAGATTTTCTACTCGTTGTGTGGATTTGGTTAATACTTTATTTTTTTGCTAGTTGATATGTCATATTTCTGTTGGCACCTTATTGTTTGTTGTTTTGTAGCATTTCTAGAATTTTTAATCCAAGTTCTGTTAGATAGTATTTTTGCCGTGGATGATGTGGCGTTTCGGGATGTGTCATAGCAATAATACCATTCTCTATATTTGGAGTGATGACCTGCTTTATAAAAAGCTGTTTGCTTTGAGGTGAACAGTTGGTGAACAGTTGAAGTTCCGATGTCGATAATTGCTGTTCTTTTAAATTTATTATCAAAGATTTATCTTGTGTAGACAGGTTGGTGAACAGTTGGTGAACAGTTGATGTGTTGTAGGCGACATCTTCATCTCTTATTATTATGCTGAATGCGGTTATGTAACTAATAGTTTCTGTTAATCTCTTTTGCCTTCCATTTTGTCAATGAATGTTTTGAATATCTGCTTATATGCATCCGCTGGTTTAAATTCAATGTTTGGTCGCAAAAGGGCGTGAGTGTCATCTAAAAACTCTCTGTCATTCATTTTTTCTTCCATATTGTTGACGTATTGCTTGTATGATGGAGCTTTGCCAACTACAAATTCCATATACTCCCTGTAGCATTTCAGAACTTTGTCCACATCTGTTTCTTTTTGTTGCAAAGCAATGTAAAGGTCAAACAGATCTCGACCTTTCTTGCGTTGATAAAGAGCACGGAGTTTTGTGCCAAGAAGTTCTTCAAAATGATATGTGGTAATTTGTGCGTCTCCTGAAAACCATGAGTTTTCAATGCGGAACGGAACCTTTGTCAGTCCCAGCACATTGAAATGTTCGAAGCAGTTGATTTCAATCTTCAGGCGTATGGGGATTGTCGGTGGTATTTCAGATTCCATGCGGAAGTACATCGTATTATTGTACCGCTTCTGTTTTGTAGTCCTGTCAGGCAGGAAATCAAGCACTTCTCCGAGCCTATACATTATTGGTTTAATTGGACCTGGATTAATTTGAACCAAGTCGATGTCCTCGCTGTAGCGTGGTTGTGGAGACAAGTAAAGTTTGTGCAGTGCAGTGCCTCCGCGAAAAGCCAATTGGGAAGCAAGAAACTCATCACTGAAAATTGCAACCAAAGCTCGGCATATTATCAGGTCTTGTTCTATTTGTGCATTTTCAATCCACGGAGCATGTTCACTCCATTGCTGTATGGCGTTTCTGTTTATCATAGTTCCTCTGATTCTATATCTGTGTTTATGTTTAATTTCCAGCGGATGTCGCGTTCCTTGTACTCATTGTCTGCCGTTGTGCTAAGAGGTGCATACTGAATATGGATTGCAGATGTTTGCAATTGATTGTACAGTTTGTCGGAGAGTTCCTTTTCTCCGACTATGTTCTCTAGCAAATATCCCAAACGCTGCCACACAACGGTTTTTACATACGGAGCCAGCAGCTTGAAATCCTTTGTAATGTCAATTTGTTCAGTCAATTCTTCAAGAATTGTAGTTGCACGTGAAAGTCCTCCTATATGTTGCTGGTATTGGACAATGTCGGCAGCAGTAAGCAGGGCATTTGATACGCGTATGGTTCCAGTTTCCGTATTTTTTGTAATGATGCACTCTTCTGGTATTCTTTCCCTGTAGAACCATTCAACGGTCACATTTCGTTTCGAAACCACTCTTCGCTTTGGAAAAACCGTCATTACTGAAAAATTCTGTGGCCGTTGGTGCGCAGCTCCCAGCAATTCAGCAGCGCTGAGCATACTTGTATAATATGGTTTTCCCATATAATTCATCAGTTGGTCAATGTAGTATGTTGCGGGTATAGAGCCACGAAGTACATAATGGGCAGGGAATATAACATAGAATCCGCGATACACATTAGCGATTGTCTTGTTTGCGGAAAGCATCGATAGTTCATTCTGCAAGATTTGTTCAGAGGCACACACACCGGCACTCCTTATTTCTTCAATAGAGAATGTCGGCATTCCATGTACTGCCCTGTTTCTTATCCATTTCAGTAAAGTCATCTTGAATAATTTTGGTGCAAATATAATGTTTTTTACATTAGTAACGCGCCAAAATTATTATTAGAATTTAATTCGTGGTATTTCGCACCATAGGGCACTGCTTGTCCTGTGCTTGTTGGGAGAATTGTTTGCATATTACAAATGCAGATATGCAAGCGTGTCGGGGTGCAAATCCGATACGACAAAGGTTAATTTCCGTTTTCCAATTTTTCCACAACTTGTGGAAGATTTTTAATCGTCTCATTATAAAGATTATATAGCCACTTGCTATACTATTACAATATTATCGTGAATAATAATGTGAGTGCGGATATGATAACTGCAATAATTGCCAGTGTAACGCTTGCGGATGCTTTTTCTGTTTGTTTTTTTGCTTCGTGTAGTTGCAGGTCTTCGAAATCCATAAAATTGTTTGCAACAAGAATATCGAGTTTTTTGTTTACATAAATAGAACTGTTGTATGCCTTATTTATTTTTGAAATCAAATGATGGTCAATAGGTATTGGCACATTGTATAGATAATCATCTTTGTTGTATATGTGTACTCGGTGGTTTTCTGGAAAATCAATCAGACATATATATCCGTTGGCATCAAGGTATTCGAGCAGTTGAATCGTATCCATTATCGGACGAAGCATATTGCTTTGATTTATTTCGTTGTATGAATCAATAGGTACTCGTATTTCACATTTTTCAAAATCAATGCACCATTCAAAATCAATAATCTTGCTAACTAGATAAGAGTCGCAACTCCTTGATCTTACAAGTTCCCGTATACACTTTTTGTCATTTTCCGAAAAATTCCACATGGCAATTTCCTTTTATCCTTTTACCTCAACCTGCCCGTTCATCAGCAGCGGCAACAACTTGTCGCGTAGGGCTGTGAGTTTCGTAATTTCTGTTTCTGTTTTATCAATCTTTTCTTTTATTTTTGAATAAGTTTCGTGATATTGCCTTGCTAATTCCATTGGAGGAAAATACCAATAGTTTGAGAAAAAAGAATCAAATTGGAAATTCTTTAATCCGCTCGTTTTGCCTTCGTAATTAAAAAATACTCCATTCTTATAAAAAGTATTCCATGTTTGAAGAAAGTAAGAAACAAGATTTGCCTCTTTGAGCCTAATGCCGTGGCAAAAGTTGGAGCATATAACTTTTTTATTAAAACGATTGATTATTTCTTCAGTAATTTGAACAATTCTTCCTGTAGATTGTGACGGACTGCCTCCAGAAATCTCAATAACGAAATCGTTGGTTTCCAGCAGTTTGTCAGCATTTTTGGGAATAATATATCTTTCGGGAAGATTGGTCATATTGACCATATCGCAACCACGAATGCAATTAACCTTATATGTGTGGTTCCCTTTTGTTTGTTCTTCTCCCCAATCTCCAGATATGTCACATTTTAGCGTATCTTCTAATTTTTTCACTTCCCATCCTTCTGGTACTTCTCTTTTCAGTTTGTCGTTCCATACCATTTTTCCACCACTGCTTTTGTATGGCTTGCCTTCGGCGTTGGGCTTGCCCTGAGCAAAGTCGAAGGGGAAGTCGAACTGCACAAACCAATAGTCGTAGTGTTGCTTGGCAAGAGCTTCGAGGTTGCGGTTTATGGAGCGGTTGAGGTCAATTTTATTATCTAATGCAGAGAGAACAGCGGCAATTTTGCGTTGAGTGGGAAGATTAGGCAACTCAAATGAAAAGTTACGAATGTCAGTTAAACCAGGAAGGTGCTTCAATACAGAATTATTAGCCCTTGCAACAAGTGTTTTCTTCATTTTTATTGTCCAAAAATATGGGAAAAAGACCTCATCACATAATTCTTTGTTTAACGTAATCCTTAAAAGGGAAGAACTAATTATACCTTTCTCTGTTATATTTTTTAATTGAAATATCTCGCCAAGAGTACCGTCACAAGTTACAATAAAATCGCCTTCTTTAACAGCATAGCGTTTCATCGCTGTATCATAGTAATCTTTTGTAATATAATGGTTACCAACAAAATTGTCCTTTTTTAGAATGTTTTCTTGTAGATAAACCTTGTATGTTGACTCTGATTTGGGGACGTACAATTCCTTTTTTAAATCACTACCAAAAGGACCTTTTAAAAGACCTTCATTACCAATAACAATATCATTAAACTTATATTTTTTTAGTTCCATAATTACTTTTCATTCTGTAATTTGAAAAACTCCTTCTGCTGTTCAATCTCTCACAGATTTCCACTTATTTTATAAAATTCAGTTGTCCCAACTGCTTCATTATTTCTTCCTCCAGACTGCGACTTTCGGCAAACTGCTCGGCAAGATCCTTTTTGTAGTCGGCTATCCGTGAGTTGAATTCCTCCTCGCTAATGTCAACATACTCAATCTTAATGTCGAAATACTGCCCAGCCGAAAGACTGTAGTTCTTCTCACGGATTTCATCGTATGTGACGGCAACGGAAAAGTCTTCGAGAGCCGTTTTGTTGCGGAATGTGGTAACAATCTTTTCAATCTCCTGCGGATTAAGGCGAACCTTTTTCAGTCCGTTTGCATCCTTGTACTCCTCGCCAAGCTTCGAGGCGTCAATAAGGATTACGGTATCGTCGTCGGTCTTGTCGGCGCTCTTGTCGAAGAACAGCACCGATACATTTGTGCCAGTATTGGCAAACACATTCGATGGCATACTCACTACGCCCGAAACAATGTGGTCGTCGATAAGGCGGTGCAGGATTTTGTTTTCGATGCCCGACTTTGCTGTGATAAAACCAGTAGGAATTACAATTGCACCTTTGCCGCTTGCTGCAATCGAGTTTACAACATGCTGTATGAAGCAGGTGTATATTGCCATCGACTCCTTTTTCTTGGCTGGAACGGTAGGCACGCCTGCCCAGAAGCGGAATTTGTCGGTAGCAATGGTTTCCCTGTAGTCGGAAAAGTCGAGTTTGAATGGCGGATTTGAAACTACGAAGTCGAACTTGCGCAACGAGCCGTCGCTGTTTTTGTGCGCTGGGTTTGTAAGCGTGTTGCCCTTCACAATGTTCTGTATGCTGTCAACCAAATCGTTAAGAATCAGGTTCAGACGAAGCATCTGCGACGATTTCTGCGAAATGTCCTGGCTGTATATTGTACAGCGGTCGGTTCCAATTTGGTGTGCCAATGCCATAAGCAGTGTTCCCGAACCGGCGGTTGGGTCGTAGCAGGTCTTGCTTGTAAGCTGTGCGTTGTCGCCTACTAGAAGTCTTGCAATAATTGTCGCAATAGCCTTTGGCGTGAAGTATTCGGCATATTTTCCACCGCCAGCCGTGTTGTAGTCCTTGATAAGGTACTCGAAAATGTCGGAGAAGAAGTCGTATTTCTCGCCGAATACATCCTCGAAATTGAAGTCGGCCAGTTTCGAAACCAAGGCGCAGGCAAAATTGTCGCGCTGCTCCACTTCCTGAATAAGAGTGGTTATGCGGTCGAAAATGGTGATTTTAGTATCGCCCACGCTTGCCATCGAGAAAATTTCGGCGTTTGCATTGGCAATGTCGAGCAATGTGCCGTCGAGAATATCGCCGAATCCGCTTTGTTTCGATGAGTTGTACAGATGTCCTAATGTGTGTTCGGGCTTCAGTCGCGGAATGTTGTGGCTCATATACGACCAGAGGTCTTCCACTTCGTCGTCGGTAAACTTGTCGTACTCGGCGTCCCATTTTTCGGCGTCGCTCAACCGCTTGCCGTATGCGCGGTTTTGCTTTGCCTCGTGTGCAAACTTGTCGTTCAGGAACTTGTACAGGAAAATTTCGGTTATTATCTTGTATTCGTTTCCGTCGTTGCCCAGACCCGCGTTTCCGCAAACGGCCTTAAGCGAATCTATCAGTTGTATTGTTCTCGACTTTATATCCATTCTAAATGTATAATCGTTTGTTGTTTGTGTTTAACATCTGGTTGTACTGCACATAATATTCGTTGGCAATTTCGCACTGTATGAATTTCCTGTCGTTAAGGTTCGACGATATTTGCAGGTCGAGCAGTTTCTCGCTCACCAGCGAAAGTACATCCTGGTCGAATGCAGCCTCGTTGCTCAGAATGTCCTGCTTGTAGAATATCAGCTGGTCTATCCAGTCTTTCAGGCGGTTAAGCCCGTCGGCAATTTCGTATTCCTTGTCGGATATGACAGGTTTTTCGTGCTTCTCGGTGCGCTTCTCGTTTTCTTCGACAATGCGCTTGTGTATGCGCACAAAGCGTTCGTCCTGCTTGTACTTGCTTTTCAGTACATCGTTGGCGCGGTTTATTTCGCGAATCTTCTTCATCACATCGTCCATATACTCAATATCCTGCTTTATCTCCGAAACGCTTTGCGGATTGATGCCTATCTTTAAAAGGAATTTCGGCGTATGTGTCAAAAAGAGACCTGAAATTGCCATGAAAATGTTATAAGTGTCAAAAAGAGACCCAAAACAAGGTTGAACTATTTCTTTTTCAAAGGCT
>CADAXK010000011.1 GCA_902791865.1 uncultured Bacteroidia bacterium | reverse complement strand
GGTTGAGCGCTTCGCTGGCAGGGCTGCAGGTGAGCGTGCCGAAGTCCTGGGCCGACAGCTGTATCGGGGAGCCGGAGCGGCAGAAGTTGTCGACCTGGGAGAGCGTGGCGTTCATCTCGCGTGCGAAGTTGACCGTTACGCTAGCCTCGCCGGAGCATGTCTCGTTGCCCATGTAGTACTCGTGCCAGGTGAAGGTGTATTCGCCGTAGACGTTCACAGTCACGTCGGTTATTGGCTGTGTCGGTGCTGTGAAGTTTGCCGTGCCGGGGCCCGTGTAGGTCCATTCGCCGGTGTTCTGAGGATATGCGAAGCTGCCGGCGCTGAGGGTTGCGGCATTGCCGCAGGGGCTTGTGCTGACAGGTGTCGCGCTCGGGTTGCAGGTTGTTACGCCGCCGTTGCTTGTCACTATTACTGAAGGCGTAGGCTCGATGCAGCAGTCTGCATGGTGGGCCGGCTTGACATGTACCGTAATCGTGGTGTCGTAGGTGCAGCCGAAGTTGTCGGTAGCCGAGAAGGTGTACGGTATCAGCGACCAGTTGTCCTGGTCGGGGTTCTGTACTACGGCTGTGGCGTCGGCACTGCCGTTCTGGCCACTCTGTATGCCAACTCCACTCCAGGAGTAGCCGGTTTCCAAATAAGTGTTATTAATTCTCCATAAATCGTTGGGATATAATTCATCTCGGAAAAATAATCCCCATTCTACTATCCAACCATTATCAATTTCCCAAAAGTCACACACCTGTATTGTCCATATACCATTAAGAGGACAACCAATTAATGATGACATATTTTCGTATGATGCATAGTCACCAGCATTAAGAACAGGATTGAGATATGCAGAAGTTGTATTTCCGCACGGGTCTGTATAAGAAATTTCTGTTGTAGGACCATCTTCACCAAATGGTGTTGTTGCTGTTGGCGTAAAATTATAGGCATAACCTTCACCCATTGTGTAATAGCAATTACTTGATGAACCCGGGTCGGGAGCCAATCCTAAGTGCGTATCGCTTCCATCAGCCGAACCTGCATTGTTTATGCCTCCTGTATTGGTCCATCCTGGAGGTGTACCTCTTGAGCATCCATGCAACAGGCAGTTCTGACCGTTAGGACATTCTATCATTATTGTAAGGTCACCAAGAAATGAATGCTCCATATTCAAGTATATTCTTTCTATATCATTTACAGATGTTATTGTCGTCCCATCATCAAAAATATCGAAGGAAAGACTGGTATTGTAACAAGTACCATCTCCATCAGGGATAAACATAGGTTGCGACAAAACTTGTGGTATCTCTGTACTCCATGGTTCAACATGCGGTTCGCCGTGTAACGAAACTGTTGTTCCCGGACATATAGAATCGGGTCCAAACGAACATCTTTCCCAAGTCGGTAGCAACGAAACCCTTACTTTTCTTGTATTTATGTTCCTATTGATGCATCCGTTAATATCAATCGCATTACAAAAGACCAAGAATCCACCACTTTCGGTAAAGGTATGACTAAAGTTTTGTCCTGCATTATAAAACCATGAAGTATCGTTGCCAAAAGATATTATGCCCCAGTTGTAAATCAGCGTAGATTCATCCTGATCATAATTTTGATGGTTTTGAGAAAATACAGAGGATGTACTAAAACTTAATGATGCACCATTGCAAATGTCATAATATGTTTCTCCATCTTCCACGGTAGGACTTACACTTGGCGTAATTACAGTCTGAAACGCTTGACACATGCTACCACACCATATCTTTGCTGCAAAACCAGCGCCTGTATTCGTGCTCGATGTCCAGATTATTTGCAATGCACCACGACTTGATGTAAAAGTCTGGCCATTTAACTGTGTTCCTGTTGCATTTGACACTAGGATTGCCTGAGATACTGCATCCTTTATTGTTATCAATGTTCCTGATGCAAGGTTAAACTGCGTAAATTTCATGTTAATAGAACCACCATTTGTGGATGCAATTTCTTTTATATACGACCTGTTCGCCTGATAATTACTAGATTGTCCACCATCATCGTACAAATACACAGTTGTACTCGTTTCTGATACTGCTTCAGAACAATCTATCTGGAAGGTATTTCCATAATCCCCGTCATCAGATATATTAATGTTGCGGGATATTGCCGACATGCTTACCGACAAAAGTACGGCGAGCATTATATAAACTCTCTTATTCATAACTGTACCCTTTCATTGCGTTATACATTTCTGAAATTTCCTTGTTGGAGTAGAACCCAATTATGGTGTTTGTCTTGCCAACGCGGTAGAAATTGCGATGGTCATAAGGTCTTTCGTAGTAGAATTCTGCGATATTAACCTTTCCTGGTTTTATCGACTCTACCATTCCAGCTCTTTCACCAGTTTCCGGATCCTTGTAGTAGAGATATTCAAATCCATCGATCTTCTGTTGCATTTCTGGTTCTGCTATGTACCACGAATGATCGAGTTCATAGTTCAGAAGCTCGAGAATTAGGGGAGTTTCCTTCTGCATGCGCTGTAAATGTTCGAGGCTGTAAGCCTTTTCCAAGCGCGGATCAATCTGCACTGTCTGTGCATAACCGATGCCCGATAGCATCAATAACATCAGTAATATTAATTTCTCTTTCATAACGCCTTAATTTTTCGTTAGACAATCTTTGTTTTGCTATATGACAACTTTCAATCTCATTTCGTTGCCTAATATTTAAATTTTAACAAAACATTAACATATAAAAGGCTGCCGTAAGAGAATATCAGTAGAGGCTTGAAGGCTGACAAGCTTAGTGTCTAACAGGCTTGCAGGCTAGCGGTTTAGCGGACTGCTGGACTGGTCTTCCGTTGGTCTTCTGCTAGCCTTTTAGCCCAACCTTTAGCTCGGCGAAGCCAATCTAAAATCTAAAATCGTAAATCGTAAATTTTCTTTATTTTTGCACAAAAATTAATTTAATGGTAACACTCGAAAAGATTAAAGAAGCCGGCAAGCGCGTAGAGGCTCTGAGGAGGTATCTTTGACATAGATGCCAAGCGTGAATTTGTTGAAGCAGAAAACAAGAAAACCGAAGCAGGAGATTTCTGGGACAATCCTGAAGCTGCCGAAGCTACCCTGAAAAAAATCAGCGATGTAAAGAAGTGGATAGTTGAGTATGATGCTGTGTCGGCAAAGTACGAGGACACCGAGGTTATGTACGACTTTTTCAAGGCAGGCGACATTACCGAAACCGAGATGGATGCCGAGTACGACAAATGCATTTCGGTAATTGAGAATCTAGAACTGAAGAATATGCTTGGCAGTGAGGAAGATGTGCTTGATGCCGTGCTTAATATAAATTCGGGTGCTGGCGGAACCGAAAGCAACGACTGGGCAGACATGCTCTATCGTATGTACACACGTTGGGCCGAGGACAACGGCTACAAGGTTCAGATTATCGACCGTCAAGATGGTGATAGTGTTGGTATTAAGTCGTTGACAATGAGCTTGTCGGGCGAATATGCCTACGGCTACCTGAAGGGCGAAAATGGTGTACATCGTCTTGTTAGGCTTTCGCCATACGATGCGGCACATAAGCGCCATACTTCGTTTGCATCGGTGTTCGTATATCCGCTTGTTGACGATACCATTAATATAGAGATAAACCCTGCCGACATCGAGTGGGATACTTTCCGAAGCAGTGGGGCTGGCGGTCAGAATGTCAACAAAGTAGAAACTGCAGTGCGACTAAAGCATATACCTACAGGCATTGTCATCGAAAATATGGAAACGCGGTCACAGCTAAAGAACCGCGAAAACGCTCTACGACTGTTAAAATCACAGCTTTATGAACTCGAACTGCGCAAGCAGCAGGAGGAACGCGACCGCATCGAAGGACAAAAGCGTAGAATAGAGTGGGGTTCGCAGATTCGCAACTATGTCATGCAACCATACAAACTTGTCAAGGACTTGCGCACTGGCTACGAAACCGGCAATGTGCAGGCTGTGCTCGATGGCGGAATCAACGAATTCATCAAGACATACCTGATGGAGTTTGGTGGGAAATAGAAATCAACTGAAAAACTAAAAAAAGATACAATGGAATATCGCGATGAGAAAGATACAATGGGAATCGTAAGGGTTCCTGCCGACAAATATTGGGGAGCACAGACACAACGTTCGTTCCAGAATTTCAGGATAGGCGGACGAATGCCGATAGAAATAATACGAGCTTTTGCCGTGCTGAAAAAATCAACAGCAAAAGCCAACGAGGAACTTGGCAAATTGTCGTCAGATAAATCGGATTTAATTGCAAAAGTATGCAACGAAATTCTTGATGGTCAGCTCGACGACCAGTTTCCGCTGGTAGTTTGGCAGACTGGTTCGGGAACGCAGACCAATATGAATGTCAACGAGGTGATTGCTAACCGTGCCCATGTAATTTCGGGCGGAAAACTTACCGATGCGAAAAAAGTCATGCATCCTAATGATGACGTGAACAAAAGCCAGTCATCAAACGACACTTTCCCCACCGCAATGCACATAGCCGCAAAGCAGGTAATTGAAAAGAAAACCATTCCTGCTATCGAAAAGCTTCGTAATGCTCTCGATGCAAAATCAAAAGAATTTGCCAATGTCATCAAGACGGGGCGAACCCATTTCATGGATGCAACGCCTATAAGTTTCGGACAGGAATTCTCGGGATATGTATCGCAGCTCGACCATGGACTTAAAGCATTGAAACATAGTTTGTCGCATTTGTCGGAACTTGCTATTGGCGGCACGGCAGTAGGAACCGGGCTAAATGCCCCGAAAGGTTTCGACGAGGCTGTGTGCAAGCATATTTCTGCCGAAACGGGATTACAGTTCGTTCCAGCACCAAACAAGTTTGAGTCGCTTGCTTCGCACGATGCCATTGTTGAAACCCATGCCGCACTGAAGCAACTCGCCGTAAGTCTTGCCAAAATAGCAGGCGATTTGCGCTATATGGCAAGCGGACCACGTTGCGGATTTGCCGAAATACTTATTCCCGAAAACGAACCAGGATCTTCGATTATGCCTGGCAAAGTCAATCCAACACAAATCGAAGCTATGACAATGGTCTGCGCACAGATTATTGGCAACGACACGGCAATAACAGTAGGCGGAATGAACGGACACTTCGAACTTAATGTGTATAAACCGCTTATAATAAAGAATTTCTTGGAGTCGGCAAATCTTATGGCAGAAGCATGTGTTTCGCTAACCGACAACTGCGTTTCGGGAATCCGTATAAACGAGGCAAAAGTTTCGGAATACATGAAGATGTCGCTTATGCTTGTGACAGCCCTTAACGAGAAGATTGGCTACGAAAAAGCAGCTATCATCGCCAAGACTGCCCACAAGGAAAACATTTCGCTTCGCGAAGCTGCATTGAAAACAGGTTTTATATCGGCAGAAGACTTCGATATGGCAGTCGATCCACGCAAAATGGTATAAATGACTTTTCTGTTTTGACAATAAATAATAATTTTGCGCAAATTTTTTTTGCATGTGCGGAATAACAGGATTCTACTCTATAAAGCATAATGAATTTGCCACTCGCGAAGAGCTGGTGGCAATGACCGACAGCATTGGACATCGCGGTCCCGATGCGCAAGGTCATTATTTCAATGATTATGTGGGTCTCGGTCACCGCAGGCTCAGTATTCTCGACCTTTCTACCGATGCCAACCAGCCGATGGAGTCGCATTCTATGCGTTACACATGTGTCTTCAATGGCGAGATATACAACTATATGGAAATCGCATCTGAACTCAATATAGAGCTAAAGACGAATTGCGATACCGAGGTGGTTGTGGAAGCTTTTGCCGAATGGGGCATCACTTTTGTAAACAAGCTTAACGGAATATTTGCCATCTGCATATACGACAAGCAGGAGCGCATCATGTACCTCTTCCGTGATCGACTTGGAATAAAACCGCTTTTCTACTATTGGGACGGAGAAAACTTTGCTTTCTCATCAGAAATAAAATCCTTGTTGAAAATCCGTAAAATTCGCGATGGCAGACAACTTAACAATGTAGCAATCAGTGGTTTCCTTAATTTAGGCTTCATACCCGAACCCGACACTATATATTCCAGCATAAAGAAATTTCCTAGCGGAGAAGTTGGAATTGTGTCGGAGAATGGATTCCGTTCAGAAACATACTGGGACATAGAGGGCATAATCCGTAGGAATTTGATTTCCGACTACGATGAAGCAAAAGCACGTCTTCGCGAAACTTTGGAATCGTCGGTTAAAATGCAGCTCATGAGTGATGTGCCTTTTGGTACTTTCCTTAGTGGTGGCATCGATTCAAGTCTTGTGACTGCAATAGCATCTAAAGTTTGCACCAGTAAGCTGAATACCTTCTCTATAGGTTTTGCCGACCGCAAGCACGATGAGTCGGAGTATGCACAAAAGATTGCCGAATACCTTGGAACTTCACATCACAAGTATACTGTTACCGAAAACGATGCCAAGGAACTGATAAGCGATATGCTTGATTTCTATGACGAACCGTTTGCCGATTCGTCGGCTATTCCAACCATGATGGTTTCAAAACTTGCAAAGCGCGATGTTACAATGGTACTTTCGGGAGATGGTGGCGATGAACTTTTCCATGGTTATGGTGCATACATCTGGGCAAAAAGAATGCATAGTTTGGGCAAGAAGCCAATAAAGCAGCTCATTGGCGACTTACTTAGCATATCTCCGTCCGACAGGTACAAACGAGCATCGTATATCTTTAAATATAAGAATAAAGCTCATCTCAAGAGTCATATTTTCTCGCAGGAGCAGTATCTTTTCAGCGAACTGGAGCTTATAAAGCTGCTCAATGGAAATTATGTCGATGCTGGAGTTGAGCAGGATTATTCCAACTATGTCCGCAAGCTAACTCCGGAGGAGGCCCAGGCAATTTTCGACATTCGCTACTACCTTAAAGACGACTTGCTTGTGAAGGTCGACCGTGCATCGATGAAGTACGGGCTTGAATGTCGTGTCCCGTTGCTCGATCACAGGCTTGTGGAACTTGCTTTGAATATAAGCCCTAAGTTCAAGATTTCCAATGGTGTGCAGAAATTCATACTGAAGGATATTTTGTACGATTATGTTCCAAAGGAATTTTTCGATCGTAATAAGAGTGGCTTTTCCATACCTTTGGAGCGATGGCTGCAAACGGACTTGTCGTATCTTATCAGCGACTACCTGAACAGTGACATTATTGCAAGGTACAACATTGTAAAATATGCCGAGGTACAGAAACTTATAAAGAAGTTCAATTCTGGCCACGGATATCTATACAACAGAATCTGGGCGTTGATAGTCCTGCATAAGTTCCTGGTAAAGAACGAAAGATTAGATTAATGTTAAGCCAAGTATTTTTTCTTGTTGAAGATGCTCTGTAGTTTCATCTTCAGAACTCCGAAAATAGCCTCTCCGATAATACCGCCACTCATCTTCGATGATCCTTTCTGCCTGTCGGTGAAGATAATGGAAACTTCCTCTATCTTGAATCCGTGTAGCCAAGCCTTGAATTTCATTTCTATCTGGAAGGCGTAGCCAATCATCTTTATGTGGTCTAGGTTTATGGTTTCCAGCACCTTACGACTGTAACATACGAAACCGGCGGTGGTGTCGTTCAGTTTCATGCGTGTGATGAAACGTACATATTTCGAAGCAAAGTAGGAGAGAAGTATTCTTTTCATCGGCCAGTTGACCACATTTACGCCTGTCTTGTATCGCGAACCTACGGCTACATCGGCACCTTCCTTGCAAGCCTTGTATAGGTTTTGCAGGTCGGCTGGGTTGTGCGAAAAGTCGGCATCCATCTCGTAGATGTACTCGTAGCCGGCATCAAGGCACCATTTGAACCCCATTATGTAGGCTGTTCCAAGTCCAAGCTTGCCACTGCGTTCCAATATGAAAAGACGTTCGGGATATTCTGTCATTAGCTGTTTTACGACATCGGCTGTGCCGTCAGGTGAACCGTCGTCAACAATAAGTATATCGAATCGAGTTTCTAGCCCAAACACAAAGCGGATTATAGCCTCGATGTTCTCAATTTCATTGTAAGTCGGTATTATGACTATGTTTTCTTTCATAAGAATGAATTTCAAACTGCAAAGATACAATTTATTTTGTATTTACGAGTTTGCGTTTGTTGATTTGATTGCAAAACGTCAAAATTGTAATTTTATTTCAAATTTTTGTTTTCAATATCTTTTTTCTCCTTTTGTCCTTCGGGATTTTAGTTCTTTTGTCCTTTTAGTCCTTCGGGATTTGTAATCTCGAAGGTGAGAGTATAAGGATTTGTAATCCTTTACTCGCTGCCAAAGCAGCAACCTTTAGCTCGTTGCAATGGCAACAATCCGTCGAACACAAAATATTGCAACAAACCTAATTTTTCATTGCACAAACGAAAACAATGCTTATATTTGTGGCGAAATATAAATAAAGTATTGAGCCATGAAAAAAATAGTCATAATATCGCTACTTGTCGGGATGATGGGTGTGATGGCATTTGTGGGATGCGAAAAAGATCATCACACCAGTAGATACAAAATAAAAGAAATTGCTTGGGGATATCCTTTATGGGAAAAATTAGAAGATTATAAAGTTTATGTCATTAATAGTACAGATGAATATTATGGACTTTTAGGAACCGGTGATATTGTTGGTGAGTGGGGGCAGATTCTTCTTAGTAAAGAAAGAAAAGACGAATTAGTGTCAGAAGTTGATTTTAATAAGAGCACGTTATTAATCCTTATTTATGAAGACACCTATGGAATAGAACCGGCTTATTGCCTTTATAAGAAAAGAGGTTCTTACGTTTTAGACGTTACAGTTAATAATTATGGAGAATGTGCAATTTCCCATTATTGTGTATTTTTGACGGTAACGCCCAAGGTTTCGTCATCAAAAAATATAACTATAAATAGTAATGTAATTCGTTGGCAATAGTAACTTTATCCTTTTGTCCTTTTTTGTCCTTCGGGGTTTATAACCTTTAGCTCGCTGCCAAAGCAGCAATCTCGAAGGTGAGAGTATAAGGATATTTTATCCGCCAAATACAAAATATTGCTCCAATCCTAAATTTCCATTGTTGGCACAAAGTGCAACTCCAGATCCTTCTATACTTGATTAAAGGATTAACTTCCTTGTCAAAAGTCAATATTGTTATGTGTTGATTTTTAGTAAATTAACAAAATTTGTTAATTTCTTCAATTTGCTTCTGCAGCGAAAAAAATTTTTAACTACTTTTGTAGCTTTCACATATTAGTGCTTGTTTTTTGGCACTGATTTTGATTGTAAAACATATATTGATTTGCTATATATGAGAAAAATATTGGTTAACCTATTGGTTCTCATGCTGTTGTGTGGCAGTAGCGTGATGGCTCAGTTTAGTGGTTCGGGAACCGAATCCGATCCGTATCTTATAACATCCGACCAGGATTTACAAAATTTTGCAAATTCTGTTAACGCAGGAAACCCTTTTTCGGGGAAATTTTTCTTGCAGACAGCGGACATTGACCTTGTTGAGTCGCAGATATTCTCCGACGGCTTTGTGCCTATCGGCGATTTCTACGGAAACAAACCATTTTCGGGAACTTATGACGGTGGTGGCCATTCGATTTTGAAGATGGTGATTGTCGGTTCCGATAAGGTGGCTATGTTCACAAATCTGCAGAACGGCTGCATTAAGAACCTGAATCTTGAAAATCTGAATTTCACAGCCAACGGCTACTCCAATGTTTCGGGATTGGTCGCTGTGGCAAGCAACTCGACGATATCAAATGTCACCGTAAGCGGACAATTGTCGGCTTCTGGAGAAATGACCGAAATCTATTTTGCAGGAATGGTCGGACAGGCAACGCGTACTTCAATTTCGGGAAGCTTGTGTATGCTGACAGTCGACATTGAGAATGCGCAGTTCAATACTTGTGATATTGCCGGAATTGCAAAGTGCGATTCGCGCACTACGGTTACCGACTGCTTTGTTTCAACTTTTATCAATAGCCATTATTCCAATTATTATCCGATAATTGATAATGGAACAGCAACCAGATGTCTGCTCGCCGAGTCGTATAGCAATCCTTCAAGTGTAGCGGTTATATACAACAACTGCTATTTCGACCATCAGAATACAATATTAGCAGAATACCCGATACAGCAGACTTTTACAGAGGGCTTTGAGGCAAAGACTACAGCCGAGTTGATATCGGGTTCGGTATTCGGCAATGCCAACTGGACCGAAACCGCAGGCTTGTATCCACGTCCGGCAGCTGTTGCCAATACCAACGCTGCAATACTCGCCGCCTCTCCTATGATGTTGAGCTCTACCGATTGCGTAGCTAATGTTGCATCGAACTTTACTGTGAGCACGGCAAATGGCGTGGCTTGGGATTCCGAAAGCAGTTCGTTGCAGATTTCGGGCGGCAATGTTTCATTGCTGAGCTTCCCCAATTCGGAAGTCGAAATTTATGCTTATCGCAACAACCTTGTCAAGAACCTAATGATTGGCATTGGAGGTGATGAACTTGGCTCCAAAACTAATCCAATTCGTATTAGCAACGAGGAAGACCTTCTGGCGTTTGCAGAGACACCAAATACTAACAAATACTTTCTTTTGGATTCTGATATTGTAGTAACTTCTGCATGGAATCCAATAGAATTTTCCGGTCATTTCGACGGTGGAAACCATACGATAACTTTTACATACGCGCCTGGTGATTATAATAGTTATATGGCTGGTTTTTTCACTCAGATAGCCGAAGCTACTATTTGTAATCTGAATCTTGTATGCAATATAGTTGTAGATGGATATGGTTATGCTGGCGCACTTGCAACATACGCCTATTCGTCGGTAATATCCAACTGCACTGTAAGCGGTCAGATATATAATTACTTTTATCCCGAAGATATGGGATATTGCGGAGGTTTTGTTGCAAGAGCCGCAAATACAGCATTCTACAAATGTGTAAATATGGCCGATATAGAAATACAGTCAGGTCAAGTAGGATTGAATACCGGAGGTATTGTTGGCGACGGTACGGGTTTGCTTTTACGTTCATGTACAAATCTGGGCAACATTTCTGGTTACCCCGACCAAGGTGCTGTTGGAGGTATAATCGGTGAAGCAGATTCTGTAACAATAGTTTCCTGTGCAAATTATGTTTCGTTTACGTGTCAAGATTCCGAACCTGGCGGTATTGCGGGAAATATTTCGCAATCGACAGTAACCGATTGCGCCAACTACGGAGATAATCCATTGGTAGAAATGACACACGGAACCTATTTCGCAAATAATATCATTATTCCGGCCAGTGCTTCCTTTGCAAACGATGCTGAAAATTTAAGTTACCTGATGCTTTCGGATGGAGTAGGTGGGGGTTATTATCATGACGGAACTTATAGTGGCGAGAATAACCATACCGACAAGCAGATAGTTCCGATTTCGGGTAACGACTATAACATTGATTGTCTTCTTACTAGCGAACTTATATCGGGAACTGGTCTTGATGCCAGCAAATGGATTCTGAACAGCGGTCGTTATCCTATTCCTGTGGAAACTGTTACCGACCACGACTTTGTGAAACTGGCAACAACGCCTTTCGTCCTTGGTGCTACCGACAGCGAGAACTACCAGACAATAAATAATGTAAGCAGTGATATTACGCTTGGTTCTGCCGACGGCGTTTCTTGGATGTTTGACAGCGTACCGGTTACTGGCAATTTGATAGATATTGACTTGTGGCAGCATGATACGGAAAAAGTTACCAAGACGCTTTCTATACATGTAGGCGATACATTGTACCGCTCGTATGAAATTACAATTTTGCCACGGCTCGGAGTTCCCGAAAATCCGCTTCTTATAGAATCGCTCAGCGATTTCAACGAATTTGCGGCGGCAATCAGTCAGTCTAATGGTCAAGGCTCATACAAGGGCGTAGCTATTGAAAACGGTGGCGCAGGTCTTTCCTTTAGGCTCACTGCCGACATCGAGGCACAACAGGGTTCCACCAATGTTGTAAGGGTAAGTCAGATAAATGGTTTTTCGGGTATTTTAAACGGCGGCGGACATACAATAACCGTTAGCACCAACGATTTGGTAGCAAATTCGTTCTGCGCTCTGTTCCCGTATATATCAGATGCAAAAATCGACAGTCTTAATATTGTTGTCAATGGTGATGTGGATGCAAGCAACATCACTGAAACAAACGAAAATTATCTGGCAATTTTATGTTCCGAGGCTCACCATTCAACGATAAGCAATTGTACAGTTACACTTGATGGCACATTCACGGGTAACAACGGCGCACTTATTTGCGGTCTGCTAAAGGAATCGAGGCTTATAAATTGTGCTACACTAGGTTCTGGTTCAATTTCGCTGGGAGGCGCAGGTGTTGCGGGGATTGTCAACTATTCGCAGAATTCAAGAATAATCAATTGTACCAACAATGTCAACATAAATACTCAGGGCAGCAATACGGTGTCGGGTGGCATTGTTGCAAAGGCTTATTCGCTTATATTGGAAAACTGCACCAACAATGCGGATGTAATAAATGCCAATTCCGATTATTACGTATATTCGGCAGGTATAGTCGGGATGTTGGAGGGCGATGGTTCTCCAAATCTTGATAATATCATAAGAAATGCTGTAAACAATGGTGATGTTGAGGCTATCACCGGAGACGACATGTATACTTATGGTGTAGCTGCCGGTATTGTTGCTGGATACAACACATCAAGCGAAAATGCTGCATTGGTCAAGGTAGAAAAATGCGTTAATTCAGGCTATATTGAAGGCGGAAATGCTGCTGCGGGAATTGCATATCAGATAGAGGGAGAAGTTTCCAACTGTGCAAATTATGGAGAAATAAAGAGTTCCGGACACATTGCTGGTGTTAATTGTATGGAAGGTAACAGTATAACCGTTGGAAATATAGAAGTAGGTAGGGTTATAAATGAATATAACTATTACAATGATTATACGGAAAATTTAATCTCTCCGTATGCCGACGAAGATGATTTCTTCGATTCTGAAATAACCGAAATAAGAGTCGATTCGCTACGAATTAATTTCAATACAGGCGGATCTCCACGTACAACTCGGCAAATGGTAGGCAGCGAATTGGCCAACGAACTTCCAGGCGACTGGGATTTTGCCGAAAACCTTTATCCTTTGCCTGCAGGACTTGACACCAACGATGCACGCAACAAGCTTGCTCGTTTGCCTATAATCCTAATGTCCGAGGGAAGGTCCCGTTGCGAGTATATGACTTCGGTAATATCCGACTTTATACTTCCGCAGGTTGAAGGAGTAACTTGGGTATCGTCCCATCCCGATATAGTTTCGGTGCCTTCGGGTGGCGGTGTGGCTACTGTGACGAATCCAGAAACGGATTCAAACGTTACAATTACTGCAACCTGTGAGGGCTTTTCGAAAACCTACACAATTACAGTCCATTGTGCAAGAGGTACTTCAGCCGACGACCCAATCATAATATCGTCGAGAAGCGCCTTTGAAGAACTTGGAGTAGATAGTGTTTACCAAAGTTATTGCTATGGGCTTTACTTTAGACTTGGCAATTCATTACAACTATCAAGAGCAGTACCTTATTTCAATGGTCACTTTGATGGCGGTGGTTACACCATAACTTGGGGAAATAATACCAACAATAAATGTTTGTTCTATGATACCAATGGCGCAGAAATATCCAACCTTTCGACTTATGGCAGTAATACAGCACTTATAGACAATGCAAAGGAAACCACAATAAGGAATTGTGTTGTATATACGGATATTTCAAGTGGTGAAAATGCTGGAGGTTTGGTTGGCGAATCGTCTGACGGCACACTTATTGACGGCTGTATAGTTGCCGGAAACATTGTGACAAAGCATAGCGGCGGATTTGTTTCCAATGCCAAGGATACGCGAATCGTAAACTCTATTTCGATGATTAGCGCCAATAACCCAAGTGGTGCCGAGCAGGAAGATGTTGCAGCCTTTGTATTTTCGGGCACAAATATCGTTGTGGATTCGTGCCTCGCGATAGGCTCGTACTTGAGAGACCTTTCAAGTTTTATTTGCCCAAGCATTGGAAACGAAGGAAGCAGCATTTACTACGACCGTCAGCAGTGGAATATTTCCGAAGGCGTCAGCAGCTTGTCCGCTATTGGCAAGACTAGCCGCGAACTTGTTGGCAACGGCATTTTTGCTGGTTCGGCAAAATGGGTTCACACGGACGGCAAATACCCTGTACCAGCTGGTACGGAAAACTTTACGCTTACAAAACTTGTTTCTGCACCTATGCTTATCGGCGAGAACGACCCGAATGTGATGGAAGTTTCATCCCTGGGAATTTCTCCAGAACAGGTTGAAGGTGAAGTTCAGTGGTCGGCACAAAGCGATTCGGGTATAACAGCCGACTTGACGATAAGTTGTGTTGACGAACCACGGCCTGCCGAAATTGTAGCTACGATAGTAGATACAACAAGCACAACATATACATTTACCCGCCCGATAGAAGTGACAAAGGGAATAGTGACAGATTACCCCTACTCGCCAGATCTGTGCGAAGGTTTCGACTTGATAATGCCGGTTCCAAATTATGGTGAGGCAATATATCAGTGGTCGGTGGAGCCAGAACTGCAAATCGATGAAATAGGTACCGACAGCATAGCCGTCAGGATTCCGATTGACTTTTTTGCAAGCAGAGCTTTGTCTGATAGTTTGATTAATCTTACGCTTACAATTACATTTGATGGATGCGAAAAGACGCAGAATTTTGAATTTAATGTATTGCCTTCGCCTGAGCATGTAAGGCTGAACGACACTTCCGTTTGCCTGGGAAGTGAACTTACGCTTTCGTGCTATGCCGATGAGGGCTACGAAGCTTGTTTGGATAGGCTAACATATTCATGGTTAGATGGCGAAGAGAATCCTTTATTTGGTCCAAATTATTATTACATTCCTTCGCTTGTTGACGACAAAAACATAACAGTTGTGGTGACGGGATGTACTGCCGTATCTATTCCTGTTGTAGTTTCGGCAAACGAGGCTGCTCCTATTACCGTTGTAAGCGGCGAACCCGACCAGCAGATTTGCGAAGGAGAACTTATGGAGCCAGTTGTTTTCTCCGTTCAAAATGCAACATACACCGTTCCCGAAGGTATATATACCGAATACGATACTGCAAACAACCAGCTAACGCTTTCAGGACGTCCGTTCTACAATTCGCAGTATGACTATTCTTATACAATTTATGGCTGCGGCAGCAGTTTAAGCGGTGCAATTGACGTTTCTAAGCGCACAAGGATTTTCACAGACGATAGTTTCTCGCAGGTAATCAATCTTGGCGATAATTTGGATAGGATAAGGATGGAGGATACTGGTGGGGAATATTATATAACCGTAGAAAGCCTTGACGGTACTGAAACTTTTATTGCTGAGGAATTTGGCTTGTACATTAATAATATTGATGGGATTGATTTCCTCTCAGGAACCCCACAGATGCCAGGCGAGTACATTTACCATATTACTATTCCAGAAAAAGGAGCTTGTCCTGCTATAGTTTACGACAATTTCTTGGGTATTTATGATACAGAAGAACTTGCAGCAACAGCACTTGATGCAACTTTGTGCGAAGGCGAAACTGCAACACTTGCAACTGTCGAGCGTCCCGGTGCATACGGCGGCGAATATGTGTGGACTTTGGAAGAAGATACGGTTGGTACAGGTTCACGAATCAATGTAATTCCTCCAGTGGGAACTTCCACATACGAAGTTGCCTGCGGCGGAAAACGCATGTATGGCGAATATGAAATTGGCGACTATTTAATCCCCGGTGAGGCATTTGGTGAAACTGGATATTCGATGCTCAAGAATACAGAAATCACTATGTATGATTATCAAACGGGATATATGATTGCGAATGTTGAGCAGGACAGTCTGTTGCTGATGTCGCTTTCGAAGATTGAGGAAGTGGAATGGTCGCAGGCTCCTGAAATGCTTGCTGCTGACGATGACGATATGTACTTGCCGTCTTCGGACGAACTGGGCTATATACTTAGCAACTACGACAAGTTCTATTTCGTGTTGGAGTACGACCTTCCCGTTATGCTTTCGTCAACCGAAAAGGATGCAAATACGGTTTATGTGTTTAATGTGAACTACGCACGGATGATGGAATATCCGAAGGCCGAACCTGCTACCGCAATGGGCTTCAAGAAGATTGCAAAGTCTGAAGTTATCAATATGGTTGGTCGTACTTCCAACATAAGCCGTACGGCATCTGTAAATGTCATCGTCAAAGAAAGACAGGATATGACTATCAGCACCGATGATGTTCTTTGCAACACCGATACCGCACGCGTTGGCATAAATACCGATTACGAGGTATTGAACTGGTACAATGTTACAAATCCGGAAGCGGAGATTATGTATGACGAAGACTTAGCAGTGCTTACTGAAGGTACATATATCGCCGTCGGAACCTATGAGTTAGGCGCATGCTACGATACATTGGAAGTCAAGGTAAAGGATTTGGCATTCTACATTCCGCAGGACACTACAGTTTGCGACTCTGCAATACTTACTATTGCAAAGGAGGATGTCATTGTGATGATTGATGGCGAGGCCATTGAAGGACAGACTCTCGTATTGACCGAAACAGGCACATATACAATCGCGCTTGTTGGTGTTGGCGATACCTGCCGCGAAGAAAAGATTTTGAACTTGACAGTTAACCCGTCATACAGTATTTCGTTCGATACTATTGTTTACGACAGCACATTTGTTTGGAACGAGGAAACATATACTGCTACTGGCAACTATACCCAGTTCTTTACTACAATCAACGGTTGCGACAGTATTGTCACGGCAAATGTTACCTTTGTAAATACTGAAACCGAATTTGCTTTGTTCGGCATCGTTACCGGAGGCGATGGTACAACGCCACTTGCAGACGTCGAAGTTTCATCAGAAGGAACAACGGTAACTACTTCGAATGATGGTAGCTACCTGATTATGATACAAAGGACAAATCCTGTTGTTCATTTCTCGAAGCCTGGCTACAATATTATTTGCGACAGCGTTTCGGGCGGAGGTGAATACAATGTATCTATGTTCAAGCCTGAAATAAGCGTTTCGCTATCCGATGACTCATACGAGACAAATCCGTATGTGATGCGTCAGGTTGTAGTGGAGCTTAGCAATTCGGGTGATGGTCCGTTGGCTTGGAGTTCGGTTATCGAGTCGAATTTCACAAATAACGGCAGGGCAGTGCATCCACGTAGCAATAGCCAGATGTGGGAGTATGCCGATGAGGTTATTGTAACCAACAGCAATGCCGAACAGGCAATTGCAACCGATGGATTCTACATTTATACGGCATCGTGGAGGCGAGCAGGCGAGTTCAACAGGTATTCGCCAGATAACGGCTATCTCGAAACATTTGTAATTGATGGTGTGGGCGGAGTAAGGAACTTGTCGTATGGAAACGGTTTGTTCTTCGCAACCGACAATACCAACAAGATTTACATCATTAACATGGACACTCAGAGCCTCGAAGATGTGATTACACTTAACGATCCCGACCTGCAAATCCGTTACTGCACATACTCCACCGAAGAGGACCTGCTGTATATCGGAAACTGGACCAACTTGTACAAGCTGGTTGCCTACAATACTGCTTATCCGACTATGATACCGTTGTCGTACTCGATGGACAATGTATATAGCATTGCATACGATGCGTTCTCTGGCTCCGAACCTTGTTTGTGGGCGTTCTCGCAGGTATCAGAGAATAACGGTCCGTTTGCTAAGTTATACAAGCTTAACAAGAATGGTGTGCAGATTGCCGAAATGGAACACTACATAAACGATGAATCGTTGGTGTCGCCGTCATCGTTGGCCGGTGGTATTTGCGTTTCGCAGAACCTTTACGACGATAAATATGTTTTGCTTGCAAACATCCAGAATAGTAATGCACGAAACAACATTGCAGTATATGAAATTGGTGGCAAGTCGTCGTGGGTAAGCACCAACACAAAGGGAGGTGTTATTCCTGCAGGTGAAAGCATTAATGTTGTCGTTACCGAGTTGGCAACGGAAAATGGTAATTATTCGGCTGTCGTTAAGTTCAAGCCGAATGTATATATGCCACAGAATACCGAGCTTAATTTGTCGCTGGCAGTTTCATCACCAGCATGCAGTCCTGTCGAAAATCTTGTAGCCGAAACAGATACTTTCCATGTTGTTAATTTAAGCTGGGATGCTGTAGATGCTGGCGACTACGAAAGAGTTTCGTATTTGGTTTATGAGCAAGGATCAAATGTTGCGATAGATACAGTCCAAACTACTTCATATTCTGTAGAGAATGCAGAAGTTGGCAATCATTGCTACTATGTCCGCGCATTTATGCGTGGCGAGACCGATTGTGTTTCTAATCCATCAAATACGGCTTGTGCCGAAATTATTGCCTTCCCGTGTGATGTACAGTTGTCGCTTACGGCACGCGCCTTTGGCGACCGCATAAGGCTTGAATGGAACGAATTGTTCGGAGTTGACCATTATGAAGTACATGTGGATGATCTTACTGGTGTAATCCTATATAATGGTTCAGAAACAATCTTTGAGGATACTCTTGCTTTGCCAGAAACCAACAATTGCTATGAGGTTGTTGCATACTTCAGAAACGAAGAATGCGGTTCAAAGAGATCAAATACGGCGTGTGCAAGGATTTCGGCTGACGGATGCTCCGAACTTCCAGTTGTGACGGCAACTGCTGTTGGCAATTCTGTAGTTTTGAGCTGGGGCAAGATTCAGGGAATTCAGTCGTATTCGCTTTACAAGGACGACAAATATATAACAAGCACATCCGATACTGTTTTCTACGATATGATGCTTGAGTATGAAACCGAATACTGCTATGTTGTAGAGATAAATTGCGGTTACGGAATGTTCGGTCTGTCCGATGAGGTTTGCGTGACCACAGAGAAGGAATACGAGGAACAGAATGCTATTGAATCCATCACCAATGAGAGTATAGACATTTATCCAAATCCGGCATCCGACAGGTTCTTCGTGGATGGTCAGCAGATGCAAGGTCTTCAGATTGTGAACTTTGCTGGACAGGTCGTTTACGAACTTGACAATATTTCCGAAGATAGGCTTATGATAGATGCTTCTGCCTTTGCACCAGGTGTTTATGCAGTGAGAATAATTCTGTCGGATTCACGTTCGGTTGTAAAACGAATAGTGATAGGTAGATAAATTTGCGGTGCAATGCATTGCACCCGCTAATGTAACAGATAACAATATGGGACGGTTGAACACCGTCCTTTTTTTGTTCAATATCAAAAAATAATATGTTTAACAGTGTTTTATATCTATATTATTATAGGTTTTGTATAATGTATTCTGTTGATGTTGCACCTGTATAAAAATTTTGTATTTTTACCCTCTCATATTTTGTTAAAATTTGTTAATAACTTTTAGTTTAGATACTATGAGCAGAAATTTATTCATTAAGTCAATATTTGTGCTGACTTTATTGCTATTGCTGATAGGCTCTGGCAGCGGTCTTAACGCACAAATTTCATACGGTGGGAAGCCGTGGACTTTCAAAACCGAAAAGGGAGGACCCGCTTCCTTTATAAATGTGGAGTACGATGAGATTACTCTCAAGGCTCCTGATGTAGAACATTTAATTGCTGAGGACTTGGAAAATGCCAGCAAGGATAATATTCCACGTATTGGTGTGGAAATTGATGCCGACATTTCGATGGATAACGCAGGTACATGGACAGAGCTTCCAATGGGAGCGCGTCTGTGGACTTTGAAAGTTACGGTTCCTGGTGCAAAAGCTCTTAACCTCGGTTTCGAGAATTTCCATCTTGCCGAAGGTTGTAAGTTGTTTTTCTACAACGAAAATCGCAGGCAGGTTATTGGAGCGTTCACTAGCGAAAACAATCCTAAGGATGGAATTTGGGGTATCGAAGTTATTCAGGGTGAAAACCTGTATGTAGAATATTATGAACCTGCATACAAGAAATCTGGAAATGTCGATAAGACCACATTCCATATTTTTGGTGTTGGCTATTTTTATCGCGACATACCGCATCTTAGATACTATGAAGAGATGCATACTAAAACTACAGGTTGGCACGCTTCTGAATCTTGTGAAGTTGATGTCAACTGTACACCTGTAGGCGACAACTGGCAGGACGAAAAGCGTGGTGTTGCGGAAATTTTCCTTTTGTCCAATAATCAGTGGGGTTGGTGTTCTGGTTCTCTTGTCAACAATACCAACAACGACGGAACGCCATATTTTCTTACTGCTTACCATTGCGGAAGTGGTCAGACCTCTTCTAATGAATATAGTCAATGGCAATTTTATTTCAAATATGAAGTACCTGCAAATCAGGCCTCAGGGTCTGGTACCAGTACTAGTATTAGGGAGCCGTCTTATAAAACTCTTGTCGGTTGTACAGAAAAGGCAAGCGGAAGTATAACTGGAGGTTCCGACTTATTGCTTTTGCAACTCAATACTACACCAACTGTAGCATACGAACCATATTATAATGGATGGAATCGTTCAAATACTGCTCCGACAAATGGTGCAAGTATCCATCATCCTGCAGGTGATGTAAAAAAGATTTCTACTTATAATACATCTCAGCAGGGAACATATAATAATGCTGCAAGAAATGCTCACTGGCAGTTGCAGTGGGCTTCAAATGCAAATGGACATGGTGTTACCGAAGGCGGTTCTTCTGGTTCGCCTTTGTTCGATAGGAATGGATTTATAGTAGGTACGCTTACTGGTGGTTCATCATATTGTACAGCTCAGAATGGTTACGACTACTACGGAAAATTCTACTATCACTGGGAGTCGAATGGTACAGCAAATAATAAAAGACTTAAACCTTGGCTCGATCCAACTAATTCAGGTGTGACAACTTGTCCTCCATACGATCCATTTGCAAGTCAACCACCTCAGCCCGATTTTGCTGCTTCGCGTACAACTTTTCTTGAAGGCAGTTCTGTTGACTTCTACAACTATACAGTAAACAATCCTGTTTCATATTCATGGTCATTCCCAGGAGCAACACCATCGTCAAGTACGGTTGCTGAACCAACAGGAATTACATATAATACCGCAGGTACCTACGATGTGACTCTTACGGCAACCAATGCCAATGGAACTAATACTGTTACTAAGAATGGTTACATCACTGTAATTCCGCCAACAGGTTCGTTCTGCGATACGGTTTCGCAGTTCGGAGGTTCTATTGTCAATTATGTTTTTGGAACCTCAACAGCCATTACTGGTTATGTAGGTGGAACAAACAACTATAATATGACTGCTTGGGCAGAAAAATTCACATCAATATCACCATATAATCAGATTACTGGTTTTAGGTTTTTCCCTGTAGTGGCAACAAATGGTACAGATTGTAATGTGACATTCAAGTTATGGAAGTTGTCAAACGATCTTCCTAGTGATGTTCTTGCAACAGCGTCCATTCCATTGGCAAATGTTGTAACAGCTATGAACACCGATGGTTATATAGATGTAGATTTTGGTGAGGCAATAAATCTTCCTGACGATGGTTTTGCAATCGGATTCGAGCGTCCTGGTACTCCAGCAAATGGTGATACACTTGCTACTTATACCAATGACTCGGATGGAGATTACAATACTGCGTATGTTTACATAGGTGGTACTTGGAGCGATTATGCTAGTTTGTTGGAAGATCCAAGTTTACAGTATCCGATGTTTCCGTTTGTATGCTACAATGGTTCACGACCTCCTACTGTTGACTTCTCGTCCGATATCCGTCAGGTGGAAATAGGAGGAAATGTTACTTTTACTGATTTGTCAGACTTAAATGGAAGTGATCTTGTTTCAAGATTATGGACGTTTGAAGGTGGTACACCATCGACAAGTACTGGTGCAAATCCTGTTGTTACATATTCTACGCAGGGACTTTATCAGGTATCACTTACAGTTGCCAATGCCAACGGAAGCGCTACAAAAACTGCTACTGCATACATTGAGGTATACGACCCGAGTGCTGTCAGCGCCTTCTCGCTAGATTTTGAAGCATGCAGAAACTTTCAGGTTGACAATTTCGACCCGTGGACAACTTACGATGGCGATGGTTATGGTACATGGGGAATAAGTGGTGCTGATTTTGAAAATTCTGGATACACAGGTTCTTTCATTGCTTTTAATGCTTCGCGTACGGAGCCTCCTCTTGGTGAAAATTGGGCTGCTCACGGAGGTAATCGTTGCGGTATATGTTTTGCTGCAACTGATGGAAATAACAGCACAACTACTGATACAAACAACGACTGGCTGATGTCAACAGCAGTAACTTTGGGTAGTAATTCATCGTTCTCGTTCTGGGCTAAGTCGGTTTCCAGTTCTTATATTGAAAGATTCAAAGTATTAGTTTCTACTACAAACAATAATACTTCGAGTTTTACAAAAATTAGTGCGGGAAATTATATTGAGCCTCCAACCGAATGGACACAATATACATACAATTTGTCGGCTTATGATGGACAGACGATTTATGTAGCAATACAATGTGTGTCAAATGATAAATTTGCATTTATGGTTGACGATATTCTCATTTCTTCCGAATACATTGCTCCGGATGTCGATTTTACAGCCGACAATACCACAGTGGAAGCTGGTGCAACGGTTAATTTCACCGACCAGTCAACCAGGACTCCTTCATCGTGGGAATGGTCATTCGAGGGCGGTACTCCTACTACCAGCACACAGCAGAACCCAAGCGTAGTGTATAATACTCCCGGTACATATTCGGTAAGCCTTGCCGCTACGAACGCATACGGAACGAATACCGAAACCAAGACTGGCTATATCACAGTAACTCGCGCATCTGAAGTTATCGTAGAATGGAACTTCCCGACAACAAGTGCTGATGCAATTGCCGATACTGGTATTCTAGCAAACCGTACCAAGACCTTGACCGTTGGCGGAGGTGTTGGTACAATATCCTATACTGTTAATGGTGCATCAACAAAGTGTGCTAGAGCAAATAACTGGAGAACAGGTAGTGGAAGCAAATTCTGGGCAGTAAACTTTACAACTTCTGGTTATGAAAGCATAAAGTTATGGTCTAAGCAGGGTGCAAGTGCAACAAGCGGTCCTAGAAATTTCATGGTACAATATAGCCTTGATAATTCGACATGGATAGATGTAACAGGAGCAGCAGTAACTTGTTCGAACAACTGGACATCAGGTGTACTTGATGGAATTTCACTGCCAGATGCTTGTAACAATAAAGACAATGTATATTTAAGGTGGATAATGACATCAAATACTCCAATTTCTGGATATGGTAATATAAGTAATAACACTTATGCTTATATCGATGACATTGTTGTAAAGGGTATACAAATGGCAATAGCTCCAGATGCAGAATTTACTGCCAATGCTACAAGTGTTTGTGCTGGTGCTACAGTAACATTCACCGACCAGAGTGCAAATAATCCTACATCATGGGCTTGGAACTTTGGTGATGGTAATACCTCAACCGACCAGAATCCAACTCACACCTACGCAACTGCAGGTACTTACACTGTAACTTTGGAAGCAACCAACGATTCTGGTTCCGATACCGAAAACAAGACCAATTACATTACCGTAAATGCTAATCCAACCGTTTCGATTGCAACTCCCGAAACCTACTGCGCTGGCGAAACAGCACAAATCAATGCTACAGTTTCGGGTGCAACCTCATACTCGTGGAGCGGTCCTAACAACTACACTGCTTCTACTCAGAATGTTTCGATAGCAAATGCTACTTCAAGCAATTCTGGTACTTACACAATCACAGTTGAAAGCGCAGCATCGTGTATGGCAACCGCTTCGACAAGCTTAACCGTAAACGCTAATCCTACATTGAATGTTTCGAATGGCGGTCCTTACTGCACGGGTGCAACAATAGCACTTAATGCAAACGGCAACGGCGGTACTGCTTATTCGTGGAGCGGTCCTGATGGATTTACTTCCAATGTTCAGAACCCGACCATCGCAAATGCCGACGGCGACAATGCAGGAACTTACACCGCTACACTTACCAATACGACTACAGGTTGTTCGGTTTCGGCTAGTACGGTTGTCGCAGTAAATGCACTTCCTACGCTAAACGCATCCAACAATGGTCCGTATTGCGAGGGATCAACAATCACACTCTCTGCAAATGGTACTGGCGGAACTGTTTACGCTTGGTCAGGTCCTAACGGATATACAGCAAATATTGCTAACCCGACTATCGCAAACTCGACCACTGCAAATGCAGGTACCTATAATGTAACGCTTACCAATCCGACAACAGGTTGCTCGACAGAAGCAAGCACAGTTGTTGAAGTAAATGCAAATCCTACTGTAACCGCATCGAATACCGGTGCATACTGCGCAGGTCAGACAATAGCATTGTCGGCTGTTTCGGCTGATGCAACCTCGTTTGCTTGGAGCGGTCCTAACGGATACTCTTCGGCTCAGCAGAACCCGACAATTGCAAATGCAGCAACAAATAACAGCGGTTCATACACTGTAGTTGCAACAAATGTAAACAATTGTACAGCACAGGCAAGCACGGTTGTTACCGTAAATGCAAATCCTACAGCAAACGCATCCAACACTGGCGCTTATTGCGAAGGACAGACAATTACCTTACAGACAACCGCGACTGGAACTTATGCTTGGAGCGGTCCTAACGGATTCTCATCAACCTTGCAGAACCCGACAGTTGCCAATGCAACAACAGCAAATGCAGGTACTTACACATTGGTAGTAACAAATGCTAACAACTGTACAGCAGATGCAACAACAACAGTAACAGTAAATGCAACTCCGACAGTAACTGCATCTAATACTGGTGCATATTGTGCAGGCGAGACAATTTCCTTGTCAGCAACATCAAATGCTACTTCTTATGCTTGGAGCGGTCCTAACGGATTCACATCCACAACACAGAACCCGACAATAGCAAATGCTGCCAACACAAACGGCGGTGCTTATACAGTGGTTGTAACAAATGCAAACAATTGTACAGCCGAGGCAAGTACAAATGTTGTTGTAAATGCTGTTCCTACAATCAACGCTTCAAATACCGGTGCATACTGCGAAGGTCAGACAATTTCGTTGTCGGCAACATCCAATGCAACTTCATTCACATGGAGCGGTCCTAACGGATTCTCATCAACCTTGCAGAACCCGACAATTGCAAACGCAACAGTATCGAATGAAGGTGCATACACCGTAGTTGCTACAAATGCAAACAATTGTACTGCAAATGCAACAACAACAGTAGTAGTAAATACAATACCTACTGTAACAGCATTGAACACTGGCGCATATTGCGCAGGCGAGACAATCTCGTTGAATGCAATTTCGGATGCAACCTCATTCGCATGGAATGGTCCTAACGGATTCACATCAGAATTGCAGAACCCAACAATTGAAAATGCTGCCACCACAAATGGCGGTTCGTACACAGTTGTAGCAACAAGCGCTGCTGGTTGTACGGCAAATGCAAGCACAGTTGTAACTGTAAATGCAAATCCTGTGGTTGATGCATCGAACACTGGTGCATACTGCGAAGGCGCAACAATAGCATTGCAGACAACAGCAACAGGCACATACGCATGGAGCGGTCCTAACGGATTCTTCTCAACCTTGCAGAACCCGACAATCGCTAATGCAACTCTTGCTAATGCAGGTGTTTACACCTTGGTAGTTTCAAACGCAAACAATTGTACAGCCGAAGCAAGCACAACAGTAGTTGTAAATGCTAATCCGACAGTTGAACTTGGTAACAATGTAACGGTATGTACAGGCGAAAACGCAACTCTTGATGCTGGTGCAGGACTTACATATCATTGGTCAACAAATGCAACAACCCAGACTATTTCTGTTCCAGCTGGCGACTACTATGTAACAGTTTACAATGCAAACGAATGTTCTGCTACCGATAATATTTCGGTTGCAAACTATCCGCAAACAACACTTGTAACAACATCGACAGCAGAAACACATAATAATTCTCACGATGGTACTGCTACTGTAACTCCAACTGGTACTGCTCCATACATCTTCGCTTGGTCGAACAATGGCAATACCGCAACAATCAGCGGCCTTGAAGGTGGCAACTACAGCGTTACCGTAACAGATGGCAACGGATGTGATGCTACAGCAATCGTAAATGTTGCAACAATGAATACTCCTCCAGTTGCTGATTTCTCGGTTAACAATGCTGAAAATGTAACGATATGCCTTGGTGCAGAAGTCGTATTTGCTGATCTTTCAACAAATACTCCTACACAGTGGACTTGGAACTTCGGTGATGGAACAACATCCAATGTACAGAACCCAACCCACACATACGCAGAGGCTGGTAGCTACAATGTTTCGCTCACAGTTGCAAATCAGGACGGAACAGACAGCAAGCAGATTACAAACTGCGTAGTTGTAAATGCTGTTCCGACAGCAAATGCAACTAATACTGGTGCATATTGCGCTGGCGAAACAATAGAACTTTCTGTTTCGAGCGACATTGCAACCGAATACCAGTGGACAGGTCCTATGGGCTTCAGCAGTGCATTGCAGAATGCTACTCGTCCAAATGCAACAACCAACTATGCTGGAACTTATTCGGTTGTCGTAACTAGTGCAAATGGTTGTTCGGCAGTCGCATCAACCGATGTAGTTGTTAATGCTAATCCAACAGCCAATGCATCGAACACCGGTGCTTACTGCGAAGGCGCAACAATAGCATTGCAGACAACCGCAACTGGCACCTACGCTTGGAGCGGTCCTAACGGATTTACTTCAACTTTGCAGAACCCGACCATTGAAAATGTAACTCTTGCAAATGCTGGCGAATACACGCTTATAGTTTCTAACGAAAGCGAATGTTCGGCACAGGCAACCACAACAGTAGTAGTAAATGCAAATCCGACATTAACAGTTTCGGTTGATGCTACATATTGTGCAGGCGAGACCATTTCACTGACAGCAAATTCGGATGTAACTTCATTTGTATGGAATGGTCCTAACGGATATATTTCGGCAATGCAGAACCCGACAATCGCTAACGCAACCCCAGCAAATAGCGGTACATATACAGTAGTTGCAACAAGTGCAGAAGGTTGTTCGGTCGAGGCAAGCACCGAAGTTACAGTTGGAGCAAATCCAGTTGCTACTATTACAAACAACAGCGGAACAACAACATTGACATGTTCGATGACTTCGATAGAACTTGTAGCAAACGGCGGAACATCTTATTCTTGGAATAACGGCGTTGCTAATACAGCAGAATTCTCTGCAACTGTTGCAGGCGACTACACCGTAGTTGTTACAAACGAAAACAACTGTACTGCCGAAGCATCGGTAACAATAACAGCAGACGGCGATGTTCCGACAGTTTCTATCAATGGAACTACAGCATACTGCGAAGGCGCATCAATTTCACTTTCTGCTAGTTCGAATGTTCCTGTAACTTACTCATGGGCTGGTCCTAACGGATACACCGCATCTACTGCAGCAATTAATATTTCGAATGCAACCTCAGACAATGCAGGTATATACTCGGCATCGGTAGTTGCAGCAAACGGATGTGAAGCAAGCAGCACAATTACAGTAGTTGTAAATGCTAATCCAACAGTTGAAGTTTCAAGCAACAGTCCAGTTTGCGAAGGCGGCGATGTAACATTCACCGCTTCAAGTGCTGAATCATTGAGTTACTCGTGGAGCGGTCCTAACGGATTTGCTTCTACAGAGGCTTCTCCTATGATTTCTGGCGCAATCTTGGCTAATGCTGGCACATATACACTTGCAGTAGAAAATGTTGCTACAGGCTGCGGAAATACCTTCCATACTGAACTTGTGGTCAATGCTGCTCCTACAGTAAGCCTTGGCGGCGATGTTACGGTTTGTGCAAATGTTGAGGCAACACTCAATGCAACAGCAGGCTTTGTATCCTACACATGGAACGGCGAGGCTGGTTCGCAGTCGTTCGCCGCAACAGAAGCTGGCGACTATATCGTAGTCGTAGCCGACAACCACGGATGTACAGCAAGCGATGTCGTAACGGTTAACCATTACGAACTGCCAGTACTTGCAATGTCGTCAACTCCAGAATCAGGTCACGGCGTTGCTGACGGTACTGCTTCGGTTGAAATTTCAGGTGGTACTGCTCCATACGCAATCCTCTGGAACAACAACGAAACCACAGCACAGATTACAGGTCTTACAAATGGTCACTATACTGTTGTGGTAACCGATGACAACGGATGTGCAGTCAATGGCGTTGTTGATGTCAACTCGATGAATACTCCTCCAATTGCAGCATTTACTCCAGATGTAGAATCTGGTTGCGCACCTCTTACAGTCAACTTCACCGACAACAGCACCAACTTCCCGCAGACTTGGACTTGGGATTTCGATGGAACAACTTCGTCGGAGCAGAACCCGTCGCACATATTCAGCGAACCCGGAACATACAACGTATCGCTTACAGTTTCCAACCTCGATGGTAGCGACATTGCAACAATGGTAATTACTGTTTATGCGAACCCGACTGTAATTGTACCCGAAATAAATCAATCGATAATCTGCGAAGGTTCTTCAAGCGAAATAACAGTATTTGATGAACCAAATATTTCATACGAATGGAGCAATGGTTCTACCGAAAGCACGACAGTAGTTACTGAAGCAGGTGTATATACTCTTACCATAACCGATGAGCACGGATGTACGGCAACTGCTTCTTTTGAAATGGCAATGGCTCCAGTTCCAGAAGTTTCTCTTGGCACCGACATTGATGTCTGCGAAAATTCGGAAGCAGAAATAAATGCTGGTGAAGGTTATGCTTGGTATAACTGGAGCACTGGAGAAACAACTCAGTCGATAATGGTTTCGGCAGCAGGCGAATATTCGGTAACCGTATTCAACGAATATGGCTGCGAAGCATCCGACACTATTGCCGTATCAATATTGGCTGCTCCTACATTTGCCATCAGCGACACTTCAACTTGTGTAAACGAACAAATCATTTTGAACATTGACACCGAAGACGAAGTATTGTGGTTTGGCGAAACAGAAGGTAACACTTACGCCCAGACTTATCCGTCTGCAGGAGAATATCTTGTTTGGGTAACGGTTAGCAACGGCGAATGTGAAACCACCGATACAATAACGGTAACTGTAGAAACTTGCACTTTTGTTAATGAGATGGCAGCAATGGAAATTCAACTCTACCCGAACCCGGTACGCGACATGGCAACATTTACCGTAACTGGCTACGAAGGTGCAATTTCTTACACAGTTGTTGACCTGAGCGGTAGGGAAATGACCTTCGAGACTGTTGCCGTAGCAGGCGAATCGGCTCACACCGTTGATGTAAGCACTCTTGCTCCTGGAGTTTATGTTCTCAGAATAACAACAGGCACAGAAGTACACAACCTGAAGTTTACCAAAGAGTAAGCTGAAAGGACTTCAATAGAAAAGGCGGATTTCGGTCCGCCTTTTTTTGTTGGATTCTTTGTTGCTGTTTGTCTTTCTTGCCCCCAATCCTATATGACATTAAAGCTATTAAGGCCTTTAATGGCAGCGGGCAAAGAAAACAGCAATAAACTATGCAATTCCTTTCTCTTTCAGCAATCCTTCCATTTGCTTTTGCAGTTCCTCTGCTTTCTGTCCAGCTACCTTGGCAAAGTTCTCGGTATTGTCGGCAAAGATTATTCCGCGTGATGAGTTCACAAGCAGTCCGCAGTGGTCGTTCATTCCGTACTTTGCAACTTCTTCCAATGAGCCGCCTTGTGCGCCAACGCCCGGCACAAGCAGGAAATGTTCGGGAACAATCTTTCTGATTTCTGCAAGCATGTCGGCCTTGGTTGCACCAACGACATACATCATCTTGTCCTTGCCTGCCCATTGCTGCGACTTGGTAAGCACTTCTTCGAAAAGTCTTTTTTCGCCGTTGTTGAACATTTGAAAATCTTCAGATCCCTTGTTGCTGGTAAGTGCGAGCAGAATCACCCATTTGCCGTCGTAGGGCAGGAACGGAGAAACAGAATCTTCGCCCATGTACGGAGCCACGGTGACTGCATCAAAGTCCATCTTCTCGAAGAAAGCGCGAGCATATAACTTGGATGTATTTCCTATGTCACCACGCTTTGCATCAGCAATTATGAAGATTTCTGGATAATTCTTGCGAATGTATGCAACGGTATCTTCGAGAGCCTTCAGTCCTGCGGTGCCTTCGCTTTCGTAGAAAGCCAAATTTGGCTTGTATGCAACCGAGTATTTTGCGGTAGCATCAACGATTTGCTTGTTGAATTCGAAGATTGGCGATTCTGCATCAAGTAAATGCTTTGGCAGTTTCTGAATGTCGGAGTCGAGTCCGGTGCAGAGGAAACTTTTCTTTTCCCTGATTTGCTGGAATAATTGTTCGTAGTTCATGTGATGAGTTATTTTGTTGCAAAATTAGACAATTTTGTTTTAATCGTGGAAGGTCTGATTTTATTTTTTATGTACTTTTGCTCTTAAATTATTCAGCAATTTTAGATATGTTATTGCTAATGATTTAAAAATGTTTAACGAAAAGAATTAAGAATTATGTTAGGAGCAATTATTGGAGACATCGTTGGCTCATCACACGAGTTCAACAGCATCAAGACAACAAAGTTTAACCTGTTTGACAATAAAAGCCGTTACACCGACGACTCGGCAATGTCTATGGCTGTAGCCGAGTGGCTATTGGACGATGCAGAATATACACATAAAGAGCTGGAAGACAAAATGGTAAAGTACGGTTCGCTGAATCAGGATGCTGGTTATGGAGGAATGTTTTTCATGTGGCTGTTTTTACCGGAAAGAACTTTCGAGTCGGGGAAACGATTGCCATACAACAGCTTTGGTAACGGTTCGGCAATGCGAGTAAGCGCAGTCGGCTGGCTGTTCGACACCTTGGAAGAAACTGAAAAAGTTGCCGAAATCTCCGCCAGCATAACCCACAATCACCCCGAAGGCATCAAGGGCGCACAAGCAACGGCAGCGGCTATCTGGTTGGCTCGCAACGGCAAAAGTAAAGCAGAGATAAAGGACTATATTTCAGCAAAATACGGCTATAACCTTGACCGTACCTGCGATGAAATCAGACCAGACTACGAATTCGATGTAACCTGCCAAGGTTCAGTTCCCGAATCCATCATCGCTTTCCTCGAAAGCACCGACTACGAGAGCACCGTCCGTCTTGCCGTTTCGCTTGGTGGCGATAGCGACACACAGGCCTGCATCGCAGGTGGCATAGCCGAAGCATTCTACAAGGACATACCACAGGAAATAGTAAGTAGTGCTATGCGCCTTTTGCCTGATTATTTCAAGGAAACATTGAAGAAGTTTTACGAAACAGCAAACTATCATCCTAAATATATTGATATGGAACAAAAAGAAACAAAATCAGAGCGTTGCACACCAGATTTTATCCGCACACTTGAACCAAATGAAATTTTTGTCTTCGGAAGCAACCTTGCAGGTGCTCACGGTGGCGGTGCGGCACGAATCGCAATGGACAAGTTCGGTGCAGTATGGGGGCAAGGCGTTGGCTTGCAGGGACAATGCTACGCAATTCCAACCATGCAGGGCGGAGTGGAAACCATAAAGCCGTATGTTGATGAGTTTATTGAGTTTGCAAAGATGCATCCCGAATACAAATTCCTTGTAACTCGTATAGGCTGTGGAATTGCTGGGTTTACCGATGAGGAAATTGCTCCGCTGTTCAAGGATGCACAGTCTCTCGAAAATGTCTGGTTACCAAAGAGTTTTCGGTAGAACAAAACAAAAAAATCCGCAAAACTGCGGATTTTTTTATGCCTTTTTATCTTATTAGTTTCCAAGTATCAGTGGCATACCATCGCTACCCGAACCTATTACAACGGTCTTTGTGTTCTGTGAGTTAGCAAGCTTCAATGTTGCTTCTATACCACGCATTTTCAATAGGTTTGGTGTCAAACTCTGGTTAATGATATTGTTAGCTTTGGCTTCACCTTCAGCCTCGATGCGCTTACGGTCGGCTTCCTGCTTTTCCTTTTCAAGCTTGAACTGGTATGCAAGAGCTTCCTGTTCCTGTTGCAACTTGTTTTCGATAGCATTCTTGATTTGCGGTGGCAGGTTGATTGAACGGATAAGCACGGCCTTTGTTTCAACTGAATTGTCCTTCAGTTTCTTGGTTGTCATGTCAACAATTTGCTGCTCAACCTCGGCACGGCGAGTAGAGTAGATTTCCTCGGCGGTAAAGTTACCCATTACCTGACGAACCGTAGAACGAACTTCTGGGATAATGAGCTGATTTACATAGTCTTCGCCAAATTGCTGGTGAAGAATCGGCAACTTGTTTGGAATCGGGTTGAAGCGCACCGAAATCTCAACATTGATGGAAAGACCATTCTTGTCGAGGACATCGAGGGTTTCCTCGGTCTTGCGTTCCTTCACATTGTAGATGATGAAGTCGTTCCACGGAGCAACCACATTGAAGCCTGGATTATAGATGTTTGTCGTATCCAAACCAGAACCAAAAGGACGGAAAACAATTGCCCTTTCGCCAGGATTGACGATATAAAACATTGAACTTCCGAAAATTACCAACAGTATTATGCATACTGCAGCCGAAATAATGATACCTTTGTACTTTTTCATAAATATACTTAATTATTTGTTATTCAATTCTTTAGGACTAACGCATACAATCGGGACATTTGCCTTCTTTATTAGTTCGGTTGCCATGCTTCCGACAAAGAACTTCTGCAACTTGGTCTCCTGATGAGTCATTATTATTATTGCACTAGCCTCAATGTCATCTGCAAAGTCATTTACCGCATTTGCCATCGATTCCACATGCGATTCTGTTTTTAAAAGGCGAGTTTCGCATTCGATTTGCAGTTTGTCGAATATGGCTTTCACTTCCGACATTTTGCCTTCGAGTTGCTTTAGTGTTTCTGCATCGTGTGAACCAGTTGCCGAAACAGCATAAACTTTTGCTCCGTAAATTTTTGCAATCTTCACGGCAAGGTCTATTTTCTGTTTGGTTTCTTTTGTAAGGTCAACAGGAAGTACAATTCTATCGCAGCCAACCTTGTCGTAACGACCAGCAAACACAACCATCGGACATGAAATCTTGTCAATTAGTTTTAGGGTTATCGACCTGTTGTGATCGTTGCGGGCGGCATCGCTTCCCATGAATATGAAATCAGGCTTTATTTCTTTTTCAACATTTACAATCGTCTGGTTGACGGCACCATATTCTATCCTTGTGTGTACTCTGCGCCTTATGTTGTCATCATAGTCATCGAGCAGATTAAGGACTTGATTCTGAATTATATCAATTTCATAGTCAAGGTTGTCGCGATTGCTTTTCTGTGGTATGACATGCAGAAGATAAACATCGCCTTTGGTGCGTTCGGCAAAGTTAATGCTCTGCCTGTAGGCCAAATTAGCCCTGCTTGAAAAATTGGTTGGTACTAATATTATATTCTTTGCCATAAAAAAGACAAGTTCTCTTTTGTTTCCTCAAAAATTATTACTTTTACATTTTTTACAAAAGTACAACTTTTTTTGAATATGAAACAAATCGAAGCATCAGAATTAATAGTTAATGCCGATGGAAGCATTTTCCATCTTCACCTTTTGCCCGAACAGCTTGCCGATGATGTTATTCTTGTTGGTGATCCTGGGCGTGTTGCATTGGTTTCCAAGCATTTCGACAATATAGAGTGCAAAGTGCAAAACCGTGAATTCATCACTCATACGGGCACATACAAGGGTAAACGTATTTCGGTTCTGGCAACTGGAATCGGCACCGACAACATCGACATTGTAATGAACGAGCTTGATGCTCTTGCAAACATCGACCTAAAAAAGCGCGTTGCCAAGGACGAACATCGCACTTTGAACCTGCTTCGCATAGGCACATCAGGAGGCTTGCAGGAGGACATGGCTATTGGTACTTTCCTGCTCACCGAAACAGCAATCGGCTTTGATGGTTTGCTAAATTTCTATCGTCGTCGCGATGAGGCTTGCAACCTTGACATGGAAGAAAAATTCGTTAAGCACATGTCGTGGAATCCGCGTTTGGCAACACCGTATTTTGTTGATGGTTCCGACTTTTTCTTAAAAAAGTTTGGTAGTGAGTTCCGCAGAGGCATAACCATTTCGGCCCCAGGCTTCTACGGCCCGCAAGGACGCGAACTTCGTCTCGAAATCCAAGACCGCGAAATAAACGACAAGATTCGCAGTTTCCGCTACAATGGTCGTTGCATAACCAATTACGAAATGGAAAGTTCAGCGATTTTTGGTCTTTCAAAACTTTTGGGGCACAACGCCGGTACGGTTTGCCTTATCATAGCCAACCGCTACGCAAAGCAATTTGTAAAGGATGGCGCACCGCTAATGGAGGATTTGATTGAGAAGGTGTTGGAACAATTAGTAAATTTGTAAAGACGCAAAATTTTGCGTCTCAACAGAAACGGCGCAAGCCACAGAACCCCAGAAACTTGAAACCCAGAAACGGCCCCTGAAACAGCGAAGCGTTAAACGCGCGTCAGTCCCTAGTATGTCCAAGAATAACTAATTGTATCTCTTTGTTCGCAAATGTATTTCCTGCTTTTGTATTCCGATGTCCCATTGCGTACAAGGTAGCGATTTATTGTAATTTCATCGCCAGCGACAATGTTGCAAACAAACTCTTCGTTAACGTTTAGACCTTCGAACGAATAGTAATCCGATGAGCAACATTCCGAGCATAATGGATTTATTCCATCCACTTTAATTCTAGCAACATCGTTTTCGTCGCCAATGTGAGCTCCGTATGCGTTGTGAATCTTAAATTTAATATAGCCAGCCTTGGGAATTGCGAGGTTCTTTTCGTATTCGGCAGCAGTTTCTTCGGGCATAAAGTCGGTAATGTTGGAATGATAGCCGTCTTTCGACAAGCGTAGGCTGTATTCGCCAGCTGCCACGGGTTCAAATTCGAGGCTATAGTTGCCTTCTGCATCGGTAGTTGTTGACATGTATTTCTCGAAAGTTCCCGAAAAACTGCCCGAATTAATCTTTGTCAAGTACAAATCTACTGTTACATCGCTTACTGCTTCGCCAGTTGACATGTCGGTAATTTTACCGTAAATATGATTTTCAGCCTTTTTGCACGAACTTGCACTTATTCCAAATGTTATGATAATCAATACGATGAAAAAAATATTTTTTATTCCGTTCATTTTTTTTGCTGTTAGTCCGATAAGTATTAATTTCGTTGTCAAAATTAATAAAAATTTTTCTATGGAAGTATTAAGTAATCTTGAGCCGAAAAAAGTTTGGCAGTATTTTGAACAGATAACAAAAGTTCCGCGTCCCTCGAAGAAAGAGGATAAGATGGTGGAATTCCTGATGAAATTTGCAAAGGACAACAACCTTGAAGCACGTCGTGACAAGGTTGGCAATGTAGTAATCCGCAAAGCCGCAACCAAGGGCATGGAAAACCGCAAGACAGTAGTTTTGCAGTCGCACATGGATATGGTTTGCGAGAAGAACCGCGATGTAAAGATTGACTTCGACAACGAAGGCATCACTCCATACATCGATGGCGAATGGGTAAAGGCAAAAGGTACAACCCTTGGTGCCGACGACGGCATTGGCTGTGCAGCCGAGATGGCAATCCTTACCGACGACAGCGTTGAGCACGGACCAATCGAGTGCTTGTTTACAATCGACGAGGAAACCGGTCTTACTGGCGCTTTTGCTCTTGAAGCTGGATTTTTCGATGGCGAAATCCTTCTCAACCTTGACTCTGAGGACGAAGGCGAAATGTTCATCGGTTGCGCCGGCGGTATCGACACTGTTGCCGACTTCGCATACAAGAAGGAAGCCGTTCCCGAGCATCATGTTGCTTACAAGTTCATTATCAACGGCTTGGCTGGCGGACACAGCGGCGACGAAATCAACAAGGGACTTGGCAACTCCAACAAGATAGCCAACCGTTTCCTGCAGAAAATCACAAGCAAGTACTTTGCTCGCCTTGCACATTTCGACGGCGGCAACAAGCGCAACGCCATTCCGCGTGAGGCAGAATTCGTTTTCACCGTTAAGGCCGACTTTGCCGAGGATGTAAGGAAGGAATTTGCAAAGTTCAAGGAAGACATTATCAAGGAAATAAAGATAACCGAGCCTAACATCAACTTGGAGCTTCACGAAGAGGCTATGCCAGCTTTCGTAATCGACGAGGAAACTCAGCGCAGACTTGTGATGGCGGTTTCGGCTTGTCCTCACGGAGTACACGCTTGGAGCCCAGCAATAAAGGGCTTGGTCGAGACATCAACCAACCTTGCATCGGTAAAGTTCTACGACGACAAGATTCAGGTTACGACCAGCCAGCGCAGTTCGCTCGAATCGGGCAAGGAAGACATCAACACTATGGTACGCAATGTGTTCCTGCTTGCTGGTGCAAAGGTTGAATCGGGCGACGGCTATCCCGGATGGGCACCGAATACCGATTCGGAAATTCTGAAGATTGTTGTTGCTTCGTACGAAAGACTGTTCGGCAAGACTCCTGTTGTTCGTGCAATTCACGCAGGACTTGAGTGCGGTCTGTTCCTCGAGAAGTACCCGAACCTCGACATGGTTTCGTTCGGTCCGACTTTGCGTGGCGTTCACTCGCCCGACGAGAAGGTCGAAATCAAGACCGTGGATATGTGGTACAGGCATCTGCTTGATGTACTGAAGAATATTCCGGTAAAATAAACATAACTAAGTGGTATATAAAACGAATGCACCTGTTACGATGCATTCGTTTTTTTGTAATTATAGGAACGATTGGCAACTAATTTACTGAATTTATCCCACTCATTTTCACTTCTTCCCGAACGTACCCAAGAATTTCGCTAGCTTGCTTTCTGTTTAGTCCAGCATTTACGGCAAGGTCGATTAAGTCATTGTCGGAGGGTTCGGTGCGGTCGTTGAATGTGGTAGTGTGGTAGCCGTTGAAACCTTCGCTCGGCAGAATATCGTAGGCAGGGGCAAAATGCCAGTCGCCATCCCTATATATAAATGCAAAGTTCTTCGCGTGGTCGTCCTTGTTGCCTATCAGATAGTTGAACACCATTAGACGATAAATTTTCCACATTTCGTTTATGCTGTGCGTTAGCATTTTACAAGCCTGAAATATGTGCAGGTAGTCGATGCTTGGACTTCGGTAGTCGGCGCAAACCAATCCTGCCATGCTTATGACATGCAGTTTGCCAGAACTTGTTCTGTCAAATCTTTTTGTGCCAAAGTATTTGCCCTCGAACAACTTTGTCTCCGGCATTTCGATTCCACATTTGCGGGCAAGCAGAGAGCATTCATATTCCAGTTTCCCAATGTCTTGCCTATCGTATCTCGCAGGGAACTTGACCAACCATTCCCCATCGCCATCCTTGACAAAAATTTTAGGTCTTGCTCCGCCGGGGGAACCGCCACGCGCATAAAGGGAATCAATGCCTGTACCTCCGTAGTTTTCTGACGAAAGAATCTGCTCTATTTCGGTAGAAATTGCCGAAAAATCCGCTTTGGTATTATCTGGCATTTCGCTTTTGTCGGGGACGAACTCAAGTGCTCCACGCCCTGTTGAGCCGACAAGCGAAAGTCTGTCGAGCAAAGTCAGAGAATTCGGATTTACATTCCGTTTGCGCAGGTATCTGTCAAGTAGCAAAAGCCCCCAGCCATCGGGAAGACAATCGTCAAAGACACCGAATCCGCCATCAAAAGGAGTACGGCGGGCAATGAAAGTCCCTGATTTCAATGGCAATTCAAAAGGAGAAACAGAAACACCATCCGCCAAAAACCGCTGGTCGTACTCGAAAGCACAAAGTCCACTTGGTTCCAGAGCAATACGGCCAACGAGGCGCTTGTTCCACCAAACTTCAACAACTTTTACCATACTACTCATTTTTCTTTCCTCTCTTTCTCTTTGTTTTTGAGCCATTTAGGATTTCGTCTATGGTTTCGTATTTGCGTTGTGCAAAAAGTTCGTTGAAATCAGCAAGCGCATCCAAAACCACGGCTATGCGTAGCAATGCCGACAAGGAAATTTCACCGGTCTGCTCAAAATGCCTGTATGTTGGCAACTTTATGTCTGAGCGCAATGCCAATCCGCCCTGCGTGAGATTCAATTCCAGCCTGCGTTGCTTCACTCGTGCGGCAATATCTTTTGCAACTTCGTGCGGACTTAAACAATTAGGTAATATTATATTATTATTTAATACCATAAAATAGCATTTAGTAATATTATTTTAGTAGTTGCAAAGGTAATTTATTTTTCTTTAATGACAAACAATTATTGAAAATGATAGTATGCCCGCAGACAAAGATTATTCCTTCCGTATTTTCTATAAAAACTGCATTGGAACAAAAACTTTTCATATCTTTGTCGAAGAATTTTTAAACTAAAAATATTATGGAGGTAATAGGTATTATAATCGCTGTGGCCGTAGTGGTCATATTGTTTTTGGCTGGCTTCAAGGTTGTTCGTCCTACACACAGGGCGCTGGTAGAAAGACTTGGTAAGTATCATCATTTTGCAGGTCCGGGTTTGCACTGGATTATTCCGTTCATCGACCGCATTTACCGTGTGAATGTTACCGAGCAGATGGTGGATGCAGATCCACAGGAAATCATCACCAACGATAACCTTAACGCAACTGTAGATGCACAAATTTATTTTCGCGTGCGCGAGGACGAGCAGAGCGTAAAGAATTCGCTGTATAATGTGTACAACTATCAGGTTCAAATTGTTAACCTTGCGCGTACAACCTTGCGTAATATTATAGGTACACTTACACTGAAATCGGCAAATAGCGAGCGCGGTAGAATCAATACCGAACTTCACCAGATATTGTCGGAGGAAACCAACGACTGGGGAATTTCGATTGTTCGTGCCGAGTTGAAGCAAATCGATCCGCCGCAGGATGTACAGGCAACCATGAACAAGGTTGTTAAGGCTGAAAATGAAAAGATTGCTGCTATAGACTATGCAACTGCTGCCGAAACCGAGGCCGATGGTGTTAAGCGTGCAAAGATCAAGGAGGCAGAAGGTTTCCGTCAGGCAAAGATTCTGAATGCCGAAGGTGAGGCAGAGGCCATTAGGTTGGTAAACGAGGCTGCCGAAAAGTATTTCATTGGCAACGCCCAGATATTGAGGAAGATAGAGGCTTTGGAGAACTCTCTGAAAAACAATGCCAAGATTGTCGTTCCATCGGATTCCGATTTAGTTAATGTAATAGGTGAGATGGCTGGTGTTTTGCCCTTGGAAAAGAAGAAAAAGGAATAATGAAAATTAGTTCAAAAATAAAGCCCGACATTTGCCGGGCTTTTGTTTTTATGTCATGGCGTTACTATCTAGTAAGTTCGTACAGAACGTCCAATTTTGGAGTGAGGATAATTTCTGTCCTGCGGTTCTTTGCACGGGCTTCAGCAGTCTTTGCATCGTCAACCGGTAGGTAGCAGCTTCTTCCCGATGCGATTAGTCTTACAGGATCAATCTTCGAGTTCGAGAGGATTATCTTCACGATTGATGTTGCTCTCTTTGTACTCAAGTCCCAGTTGTCCTGAATGTTTCCATTTCCGCTGTATGCAAGGTCGTCGGTGTGACCTTCAATTGTAATGTTGACATCTTGATTGTTTTCAAGTACGGCTGCCAATTTTTTCAAAGCGTCCTGTCCCTTGGGGTCAACATCCCACTTGCCCGATTTGAAGAGCAGTTTTTCGTCTAGAGAGACATAAACTTTTCCTTCCTTCTGTGTTACAGTCAGGCCCTTGCCTTCGAATCCGGACAATGCTTCAGAAACCTTGCTCTTCAATGCGTTCATTGCCGAATCCTTTGCGTTCAGTATTGCCTGAAGTTCAGCAACCTTTGCATTCTTTGAATCTAGTTCGCTGTTCTTGCTACTCAATTCACTGCGTTGCGATTCAAGCAAAGCGTTCTTTTCGTTAAGTTCCCTTTCTTTCTGCTCGTTCAAAATCTTCATGGCTTCGAGTTTTGCTTTTTCCTGCATTAGACTCGACTCAAGATTTCTGAGTTCATCTTCTTTTGCTTGCAGTTCATCGCGCGACTGTTGTAGCATAGCCATAGCCTTCTGTTGTTCGGCATCGGCTCCAGCACGAAGTTTTTCTTGATTTTCGAGAAGTTGCTTGTAAAGGTCGCTTATCTTGTCGTACTGCAATGTAAGAATCCTGTAAGAATTACTTTTTATGGCAGTGTCGGCGGCAAGAGCTGCAATTTCGCGGTCTTTCTTGCTAATCGATGCTTTAAGTTCGTTGTTTTCGGCTGTCAGGCTTTCATTTTGCTTTTTTAATTCGCTTCTTTCACGCTCGCAATTCTCCTTTTCGGCCTTGACATCTTCAAATTGTCGTGACGGCACACACGAAAATAGGAGTCCCGATATTGCTGTCAATAGCAATAATGATTTTAGTAATGCGTTGATTTTCATTGTAAAAACATCTATGTTTAATCTAAAGTGCAAAATTATTATTCTTACAGTTTGCGGGAACTTTGTATGTCATAAATTTATTTACAATTTTATGTTAATATTTGCTTGCAAGTATAAGTTTATTTTTTGTAATTTTGTCGCTTCGTTAAAATGGTGTAAATATACAACGGCATGTCGTATAGGTTTTTAGATAAAATAGATTCGCCTGCAGATTTGAAAAGGGTAAACCTTGTCGATTTACCTCAGGTTTGTGATGAACTTAGAAGGTTCATCATTGAATCTGAAGCCGTTAATCCTGCACATTTTGGCGCTAACCTCGGAGTCGTTGAACTTACGGTTGCTTTGCATTATGTCTTCGATGTTCCTGAAGACAACCTTATCTGGGATGTAGGTCATCAAGCTTATGGACACAAAATACTTACAGGTCGTCGTAGCGAATTTGCAACCAATAGGACTTATGGCGGAATAAGCGGATTCCCTACACCGGCAGAAAGCGAGTATGATTGCTTTGGGGTTGGACATTCGTCAACAAGCATTTCGGCAGCTCTCGGTATGGCTGTGGCAGCGAAGATGCACGGAAGCAACGAAAGGACAATTGCTGTTATTGGCGATGGTGCTCTTTCGGGCGGTGAGGCTTTCGAGGCTCTGAACAATGCGGCAATTAATAATCCCAATCTGTTGATTGTGCTTAACGACAACAAGATTGCTATTGACGAAACACCAGGTTCGCTACGCGAATATCTTACAGACATTTCAACATCAAAGACTTACAATAAGGTTAAAGACGATGTATGGCATTTCCTTGGCAAAGTGAATAAGCTGGGACCAGATGTGCGCCATTTTACACAACGTATCGACAATGCCATAAAGTCAATCGTGATGAAACAGAGCAATTTGTTCGAGTCGATGAACATCCGTTATTTCGGTCCTGTTGATGGTCACGATGTCGTTTCACTTGTAAGATTGTTTAACGACCTGAAGAATATAAACGGCCCGTTGCTGTTGCACCTTATCACGCAGAAGGGCAGAGGTTTCAAGCCGGCAGAGGAAAATCCTCGCGAATGGCATGCTGCTCCGGGAAAATTCGAGGTCGAGACAGGAAAAGTTATTTCTGCTGATGCCGATCCTAATAGTCCGCAGAAATTCCAGGATATATTTGGGGAAGCAATAGTTAAGCTTGCCCGCGAAAATGAAAAGATAGTTGCCATATCACCTGCTATGGTTTCGGGAAGCGGTTTGGTGAAGATGTTTGAGGAATTCCCCGACAGGAGTTTCGATGTTGGTATCTCCGAACAGCACGCTGTAACTTTTGCCGCAGGCTTGGCAACAAAAGGAATTGTTCCGTATTGTTGCATTTACAGTACTTTTGCACAGCGTTCGTTCGACCAGATAGTACACGATGTAGCATTGCAAAACCTTCATGTAGTTATGTGCCTCGACAGGGCTGGACTTGTAGGAAAGGATGGTGCAACTCATCATGGTGCATTCGACATATCATATCTCAGGTGCATTCCTAACCTCGTGATTTCGGCACCGTCTGATGAATGCCAGATGCGTAACCTATTATATACCGCACAGTTGGAGAAAAACAATTTCCCATTTGTAATACGCTATCCGCGAGGAAAGTCTGTATATCCTAAGTCGGAAATTGAATTTTCCGAAATGGAAATAGGAAAAGGTAAGCGCGTGCGCAAGGGTGATGACCTGGCAATAGTTAGTATCGGCACTGCCGGACAGACAGCAGTTAAGGTTGCCGACAGACTTCATGACGATGACAGCGTTACAGTATCTGTTTACGATATGGTTTTCGTGAAGCCGTTGGACGAGGACTTGCTACGTGAAGCTTGCGAAACCCACAAGTATATTGTTACAATCGAAGACAATGTTTTGGCAGGTGGATTTGGTAGCGAAGTGTTGGAGTTTGTTTCCGACAACGATTACAATGTAAAGGTTAAACGCTTTGGCATTCCTGATCGTTTTGTAATGCACGGAACGCAGGAGGAACTTATTAGGGAATGTGGCTATGATGCCGATTCCGTTTATGGATGGATAAAAAAAAGGTTATTTTGTTAATTATATTTTATTTTAATAAATGATGAAAAAACTTGTATTGTTAGTATTAAGCGTAGCATTTTGCGTAACACTTTATTCGCAGAAAGCCAATAAGGTTTTCATGAGTAATTTTTACGATGCTGTGGCATATATGTATGAAGACAACTACGGGGCTGCGCTTGATTATTGGAAAAAAGCAGAGGATAAAGATCCTGACAATCCCAATGTTTGGTACAACATGGGTGTTTGTTACAAAAATTCCTCGAAGGATAGGTATCTGGCGGTAGAATATTTGACAAAATCGCTCGATTATGCAAATCCTAATTATGTTGCCAATGACCACACAGATCGTACATGTCCTATCGATTGCTTTATGGAACTCGGTGTGGCATTGCGTATGGTGGGAAAGTATGATGAGAGTCTTGCTATGCTCGAGAGATCAAAGGAAGTAGCATCTTCCAATGGCCGTAGCGACTTGGTAGCAAGTGCAGACGAGGAGATTGAGATAACAAATAATGCAAAGAAAATTACTTCGCAGAAAACTTGTAACAGGATTGACCTGAAAAATATGGGTGATGCAATAAATACAGAATATTCAGAGCATTCACCTGTAATCACATGTGACGGAAATACTTTGTATTTTACTTCAAAGCGTCCGAACACAATAAATTCGACTGATGACGAAAAAATATATGTTACCAGAAAGAAAGATAATGGAGAATGGTCTTCTCCTGAAATGCTGCCGTCTCCAATCAATTCCAAGGGAAACAACGAGTCGGTAGTTTCTATATCGGCAGATGGCAAGCAGTTGTATTTCTTCCGTTCGGGTTCATCGCTTCAAGGTAACCTATATGTTTCCGAAATGTCCGACAACGGTTCATGGGGAAAGCCTAAGCATTTGAGTTCCGACATTAATACAAAGTATAGGGAATCGCATGTGTCGATTGCTCCAGATGGCAACAGCATGTATTTCACCAGCGACCGTCCGGGTGGTTTCGGTGGCCTTGACATATATGTTATGAAGAAACTTCCAAATGGAAAATGGTCTGATCCGCAATTGCTTCCTGCCGAGGTAAATACACCAAAGGACGAGGAATGTCCATTAGTTCATCCCAATGGTTCAATATTATACTTCAATTCAAAGGGTCATGAATCTGTAGGTGGATACGATGTGTTCTATTCCAGGATAAACGATGATGGATCATATTCGAAGGCAGAAAGCATGTGCAGTCCAATCAATACTCCCGACAATGATATTTGCTATACACTTTCATGCGATGGAAAAACTGCGTATGTTGCAGCAATCCGTGAAGATTCGTATGGAGAATACGATATATATATTGTGGAAGACAGGGCTGCCGATCCGGATTTAATCGTGTACAAGGGCAGTGTAAAGTATGCCGATCAGGCTATTCCTAAGGGCGTGACTGTATGGATAAAGGACAAGACCACGGGTGAAGATTTGGGTTCGTACAATATTGACGAAAATACTGGTGAATATATGTGCTACCTTCAGCCTAAGGATGATTATAGCATTACATACTCTAAGAACGGTGAAACTCTAAAGGAAATAGATAAAACTCCAACTAGTGATGAAAAGGAAACTTTCAAACGTATGGGAGAACCAATTTCACTCGATGATGTAGTTCTGCCACTATTGAACAAGGATGCTTCGATTGCAGTACATGATGACAACGATCTTACTCCTGATGTAACTTCAGTTCTCGACGATGTTCTTAAGACAAATGATGAAATGAAGGCAGAGTCGAGACAAATGGTTGTTAATCTCGAATTCGATGAAAATGAACTTTCAAAGGATTCTCCAAAGATTAGTAAGGTTGCCGATTATCTTGGAAAGTCGGTTAACTCATCTGACATTACATACAACCAGAAGCCATCAGATAAGAATGTATATAATATAAAGGTATCGTCTACTTCGGATGTTTATGCTGGTACCAACAAGGATGGTAGCGACGACAATAACGATCCGTACAATAAGAATTATTCTGATACACTTGAAATCAGGAATATATACTTCGATTTCGACAAGTACGACATAAAGTCGCAGTATACAAAGAATTTGGATGACCTTGCAGAATATATGAAGGATAATCCTGGAGCAAAAATAGAAATAGGTGGACATACCGATTTTGTTGGAACAGAAGAATACAATATCGTTTTGTCGGGTCGCCGTGCTATGGCAATAAAGAATTATCTCGTTGAACGTGGTGTAAAGCAGGATAAGGTAGAGATAAAGAAATATGGAGAATCGGCACCAATTGCAAGCAACAATTCGAATTCAACCCGTAAGTACAACCGCCGTATTGAATTTAAGGTTCTTGAACAAGGTTCTGAAAAGTACCTGAAGGTAGTTCCGGATGCTAGCAACGACAGTGCAGACAATGGCAAGAGCTCAGAGAGTGCAACAGGAAAGACATATAGGGTACAGCTTTTCGCTTTGTCGAAGGCAAAGGATGTTGAGTCGTTTAATATTCCAAACCTTAAGGTTAGAGAAGTAAACGGTGTATACAAGTATTATATCGGTGATTTCAACAGCTGGTCAGAAGCTAATAAGGCATTGTCGAGCATTAAGGACAAATATCCTCAGGCTTTGATTTTGGATTCAACGAAATAGATTATAATCAAAATAACGTTTTTAAAAGTTGCACCACATCATGATGGTGCAACTTTTTTATGTGCATTTGATAAAATTCTTAGAATTTGCTACTAATATAGGATAAACGAAGATTTGATAATACAACTTACTGATTATCATGTGTTTTGTTGAATAGAAATAGTGGTGTGTTATAAAATGTTAGTTATCAGAATTTTAGTTGTACAGCATAAATTTATAGCAATTCGGTACATAAAAAAACGCAAATAAAAAGGTAAACATATCAATATAATTTGTAATTTTACGCCCAATTTTTAATTCAAAAACTAAAAAATAACATATATGGATTTCGTAATTTCAAGCTCTCAGCTTCTTTCGCACCTGCAGATAGTAAGCAGGGTTGTAAACTCCAAGAATGCACTTCCAATTCTCGACAACGTATTGTTGTCAATCGAGGATGGTTTTTTAAGAATCACAGCAAGTGATCTCGAAAGCACAATCACTACGACAATTCCGCTTGAAAACTACAGCGGTACAGGAGTCATAGCGACAGATATGAAAAAGATACTTGAGGTTATCAAGGAATTTTCAGAGCAGCCGCTTACATTCAGCATAAGTACAGAAGACAACAGGATAGATATTACATCCGGATACGGAAAGTACACCATCGTAGGTGTGGATGCTTCCGATTTTCCGCAGACTGCACAATTGAAGTCCGACAAGGCTATTAGCGTAAGCATTAGTCCTGATATTCTATATTGTGGCATCAACTCTGCAATATTTGCAACTGGTGACGATGAGTTGCGCCCGATAATGAACGGTATATTCATCGAATTGCAGGAGAGCGGTATCAACTTTGTGGCAACCGATGCTCACAAGCTTGTAAAATATACCCGCAAAGAAGTGAAAGCACAGACCGAAAGCTCGTTTATTCTTCCTAAGAAACCGGCTAGCATACTGAAAACCATATTGCCGAAGGCTGCCGACGATGTAATTCTCGAATTCGATGAAAAGAATGCTGTATTCTCATTTGGCTCCATTAAGTTGACCTGCAGGCTTCTCGAAGGCGTATATCCGAACTACAACTCGGTTATCCCTCGCGATAATCCAAATAACCTTGTCATTGACAGGGTTGAACTTGCAAACTCTTTGCGTCGTGTTGGTATGTTCGCAAGTCAGGCAAGTAATCTTGTTGGGTTAAAGCTCTCAGGTAATAGCCTTGAAATATCAGCGCAGGATATGGACTTTTCGATTTCGGGTAGAGAGACATTGTCGTGCCAGTACCAAGGTGATGACATGGAAATTGGCTTCAAGTCGAATTTCCTTTGCGAAATACTCAACAATATTTCAACTACCGAAGTTTCTATTGAACTTTCAGATCCAACCCGTGCTGGAATAATACTTCCAAAGGACAATGAGAATCCAGAAGAGGAAGTACTGATGCTCCTCATGCCAATGATGATTAACAGAATGTAATTAATACTAACAGATTGCCCGAATTTTCGGGTAATCTTTTTTTTATGCCTATGAGAATCCAACTTCACAAGCCTATAGTATTTTTCGACCTTGAAACCACCGGAGTTAACATTGCATCCGATAGGGTCGTGGAAATTTCCATAATAAAGGTTTATCCCAACGGCAACGAACTGCGCAAGACTTTTCGTGTAAACCCCGAAATGCCAATCCCTCCGCAGGCTACTGCCGTACATAAGATTACCGATGCCGATGTTGCCGATTGCCCTACATTCAAGCAACTTGCTAAGGAACTTGTGCAGATTTTTGCAGATGCCGACATTGCTGGCTACAACTCCAACAAGTTCGATGTGCCTCTGCTGGCCGAGGAATTTATCCGTGCAGGGGTTGATTTCGACCTGAAGAAACGCAATTTTGTGGATGTGATGAGCATATTCATGAAGAAAGAACCGCGCAATCTGTCGGCTGCATATAAGTTTTACTGCAACGGCGACCTCGAGAATGCACATTCGGCAAATGCCGACACCGATGCAACCTACGAGGTTTTCAAGGCGCAGGTGGAACGCTATACCGACATCGGCAACGACATACAGGAAATTTCAAAGTTCTCGTCATACAACAGTAATGCCGACTTTATGGGTAGGTTGGTTTACGATGCCGACCACAATGTTGTCATTAACTTTGGCAAGTACAAGGGTATGCTTTTGACTGATGTGTTCCGCAAGGATTCGGCATACTACGACTGGATGATGAAGGGCGAGTTTCCGCTTTATACCAAGAAGATTCTCACCGATGAATACATGAAGTTCAAGTTGAACTCTAAGAAATAAAAGAAGCCCCGGTTAGGGGCTTTTTTGTAACTATGTCTTCCCAAAGACAAGAGTATAAGGATATTATATCCGCTTATTCTTCCTTCAGCACATCCAGAATGCTGAAAATTTTGGTTTCGCCGTACGAGTCGGTTGCCCAAACGCGACCAATCTTCTTGTCAATCTTTGTAACCTTGTAGCCAGTCCTGAAACTGCCAACAAAGTTAGCCATAATTTCATCACCTACATTTATGTCCTGCTCGAGAGGAACAACCTTGCAGAATTCCTTCTTATATACGGTTATTTTTCCTGCCCATCCCGACAAAAGCAAATACTTGTCGGCTGCATTTATAAGGGTGAAAATCTTGTAGCTTCCATCAGCATTGATGGTAACCTGTGCGCCTGGCTGCCATTCATTGTTCTTTAGTACGGTGAAAGTGTTTGGTCTCAACTGTTCGTTGTTGTGGTCGTTTGCAAAGCCCTTGCCATCGTCAGTCCAGTCCATATCCAAGTAGCAAACTTTTGGCGATGAGGGATTTGAGTCGTCGGTAACGATTGCACGCTCCATTCCCGAACCACTTTGCCACCATGTGAGCACAATGTCGCCTTTCTTTGCTGTCTGTCCTTGTGGAAGCGGAATTATCAATGCATTTGGCATTTCTATGTCTTGTCCCATGCTTGTTACTACAGACGACTTTTCGCCAATGCTCTTAAGTGTAGCATTGTAAAAAATGTAGGTTTCCTCTGCTGGGTCGTTGGATTCCTTTAGTTTGTCGGGATAGAACGAGTGGATTGATAAAACGGTCTGTCCTTCGGCAAGTCCTTCATTCTTGGCCTCTTCGGGGAAATACCAAGGGAAATCGGATGCTTCGATAGCCTTTTCTACTTCAGATTTTTCTTCTTCGGTTGCCTCCTGATTTTCCTGTGAATCATTATTGCTGATATTTACACCACTAGAAAAATTACAGCCGCTTAACAATGCCATCGAAAACAGCATTGTAGCTACAAATAAAAAATTCTTTCTCATATTCATACTTATTAATATTAGTGTCAACAAAAATAATTCTCTCTGTTTAATTGGCAAAATTTTTTGTAGACGATGCACGCCGTCGCTACAGATTTTGAAATTAATTCGGTGCAAATCATTGTGCCGCTACAAATTGAACATTTTCTCTTAATTCATGTACAATCGTGCCATGGTGCGATTCTACATGAATCATCGAATTTTCAAATCTGCAAAACCACAAATCCTCAAACGCCGCAGGCATAGAAACGGGCGAAGCCCACAGAAATCTAGAAATTAGAAACCATTTTTATGATTTCGTCCAACCTTTCCATTGACCAGTCCGGTACATATTCTTCAGAATTGCTGCTCAGTTCCTGAAAATATCCGTTGTGCAGACCGCATTGCTTGAAATGAGAACATATTTCATCATATTCGCATTGCTTGAGTGTTCGTCCAAGCAGCGGATGTTCCTTGACATCTGTCGTTGGAAAATATTGAGCCATAAGGCTTACATATATGTTGCGGTCGAACGAAGCAAGGTAGTCTAGCACCTTTTTGCTGTTGTCGAGATTGCCAGGCAATACAAGGTGTCGCACAATTACACCGCGACGAAGCATTCCGTTTACAAAGACATTCTTTGGTCGCTGGCGCTTCATCTCGGCAATGGCTGCCGTGGCCACCTCGAAATAGTGCGGAGCAGATGAATACTCAACCGCAAGCGAATCATCGGCATATTTAAGGTCGGGCAGATACACATCTACAAGCCCTTCGAGACGGCGCAGCTGCTCCACCGATTCGTATCCGTTGCTGTTGTAAACTATTGGAATTTTAATTTGGGGCTTGTATTTTTCAAGAGCTTCTGCTATTTGTCCTGTAAATTGCGTTGGACTTACAAGGTTAACATTTTCGGCTCCGACTTTTTGTTGATAAAGCATCAATTTGCCAAGTGTGTCAACCGAAATTTCCCGTCCGTAGCTCGAACGCGATATTGTGTCGTTTTGGCAAAATATGCAATGCAAGTTGCATCCTGCGAAAAAAATAGTTCCGCTTCCGTGCGTTCCAGAAATGCAAGGCTCTTCCCACTCGTGTATGCCAACACGGGCGATTGTCAGTCCTTTCACACGGCAGAAACCCGCCTGTTGAGCACGGTTTATCTTACAATTTCGCGGACAAAAACTACATTCCATTCCTTTGCACATTTGTCGGCTGCAAAAATACATTTTATTTTTAGGGCACTGGCAATAAAAAAGATTTCACATCGTTTTTTACGATATCGAATAAAAAATTTCAATAAAAAAATAAAATGATTATCTTTGCGCCCTAATTTTAGAAATATATTATATGGCAACAACAGCAGACATTAGAAAAGGTTTAGCAATGGAACTCGAAGGAAAGCTTTACCTTGTGGTTGATTTTCAGCATGTAAAACCAGGCAAAGGCGGAGCATTCGTCCGTACAAAACTTAAGAGCCTCGAAAATGGTAGAACCATTGACAAGACTTTTAACTCGGGTGCATCAATAAATCCAGTAAGAATAGAGCGTCGTCCGTATCAGTTTGTATATAAGGACGATATGGGATACAATTTCATGCACATGGAGACTTTTGAGCAGATTGCAATTCCTGAAGATGTTATTGATGGTGTAGAATTCTTGAAGGAAGGTCAGGATGTTGAAGTTGTTGTTCATGCAGAAACAGAAACTCCGCTTTCATGCGAACTTCCTCCATTCATCGAGGCTACCGTTACATATACAGAGCCAGGTTTGAAGGGCGATACAACAACCAACGCTTTAAAGCCTGCAACAATCGATACTGGCGCTCAGGTGATGGTTCCTTTGTTCATCGAAATAGGTGAAAAGATAAAAGTTGACACACGCACAAAGGAATACGCTGAAAGGGCAAAATAATCTTTCTGTTTGAAAATGTACGAAACGGACAATAAAAATACATTCAATGCATCAGATGTAATGCTTCTTATATACAAGAAGAGGATACATCTGTTGATTGTCTGTAGCGTGGCTCTAGTAGCATCTGTTATTGTCAGTTATCTCATTCCTGAAAAGTACAAGTCTACGGTTGTATTGTACCCTGCCAATTCCACTTCAGTGTCGCAGACACTAGCCACCGATATGAATACCGAAAAGGGTTTGTTGCAATTCGGTGAAAATGAAGAGGTGGAACAAATGATGCAGATGCTTCAGTCGAACGACATTAGGAATCGAATTGTAGAAAAATATAATCTTATCGAACACTACAGGATTGATCCTAATACAAAATACCTCTATACTAAATTGTATGACAAATACGATGACAATGTAAAATTCTCTCGTACCGAATACACTTCGGTAAAGATTGAGGTACTTGACGAAAGTCCAGACACTGCAGCATTAATAGCCAATGACATTTCGTATTTGCTCGATACGGTATATTCGCGTATGCAACGTGAAAGAGCATACAGGGCTCTTAAGATTGTTGAGAATGAAATGCTGGAACAGGAAGTTCTGGTTAAGAACATTAGCGACTCGCTTGAGAAATTGGGAGCTCTCGGCGTGATAGAAGTAAAATCGCAGGCCGAAATGTATAGCGAGCAGTATGCTATTGCATTGGCTAGCGGAAATGCAAGCCGTATAAAGGAGTTGAAAATGCAACTCGATACACTTGCAAAATATGGCGCTGCCCATACGATGCTAACCTCACAGCTCAAAGAGGAAGTTCAGATTCTGACACTGAGAAAAAACAAGTATAGAGAAGCAAAAATCGAACTCGAGCAAGATTTGCCTAATGCGTTTATAGTCAACAAGGCCGAAAAAGCAGAAAAGAAATCGTATCCTATACGGTGGCTAATTGTGCTGACCAGTGTTATAGCGACATTTATGCTGACATTAATTGTCTTCGCAATAATCGAACCTTTAAAAAAAAAGAGCGGAGACAACCTAGAAGCGATAAAAAAGGACTGAAAAGGGAGATAATTTTTTACACAATACTACCAAATTACGAAACTATGGAAAGTTACTTCAAGACAAAAAGCATTTTCAAGATCATTTCAAAATGGAAATGGCACATATTGATAATAACGGTAGTAGCCACAATTCTCAGTATCGTATTTTCTGCTCCGTATTTCATACATCCAAAATATAAGTCATCGGCGACATTATATCCTGCAAATATTGTATGCTATTCGGACGAGTCAGAATCAGAGCAGATGCTTGAAATTATGACTTCAGACGATATAAAGTTTTCGATAATTGAGCAATACGACTTGTACGAGCATTATTACTTGGATTCGACAGCAAATGGATCGTTGGCAAAAATGATGAAATATTACGACGACAATGTCATAATAGAAAAAACGCCAAATGATGCTGTGAAGATAACTGTCTGCGATGAAGATCCGCAGGTAGCAGCCAATATGGTTAATTCAATCATCGAATGTTTTGACAATTTGGTATTGAAGAACAATGCTGAAAAGTCTGAAGAATTGTTCACCATATATAGTTGTTCGCTAAAAGAAAAGGCTCATGTAATTGATAGCCTTTCCGACTTGCTGAAAAAATATGGAACCGAATATGGAATGATTGATGAAAAATCGCAAACGCGAGCATATAGCGAAGCTGTGGCACAAGGACGTGCAAGTGGCGATGCAACAACAATCCTTAATAACTGGCAGGAATATGGTGCCGAATACAAAAAGACAGATTCGCTTCTAAACAATACAATACTGAGGTATAACAGGGACTTGAAGGTTTGCGAGGACGCAAAACGAGATATGAATAAGAAGCAAACGTTTTCAAACGTTATTTCGAAGCCGTATCCGGCCGACAAGAAATTCTACCCTGTACGCTGGCTTATAGCTCTACTTTCGGCTATAGGCGGTTGCCTGATAGGAATATTAGCTGTTGCAATAATTGAAGGTTGTAGAAAGCCCAAGGAAGAATAAGTTGACACCGAAGGCAAAAATAATAACATTTTATGCGCTTGCAGCCGTATTTATCATTATCGACTGCTTTCTGATTGCAAAATACCAGACGTATGCATTCAACTTGCTACCGGTTGCGCTTATCGTAATTGGTGCAATTTTTTTTGCTTTCGACAGGGTATTGCTTTTTTCGGTAATGTGCATACCGTTCTCCATTCCGATAAAGGTGTTTTATCCCGATATGGGATTTAATATTGACATACCTACCGAACCTTTGTTCGTGGGGGTTATGTTGATATTTATACTCAAACTATTGATAGAGCACAAATACGATCGCAAAATACTGAAGCATCCGCTATCAGTAATGGTAATATTATACATTTTATGGCATCTTGTTACCGTATGCACAAGCACAATGCCACTTGTGTCGCTTAAGAGCTGGCTGGCTTCGCTATGGTTTATCTTGCCATTCTTTTTCCTCGGAATACTTTTGTTCAAGAAAGAAAAGAATATATACAGGTTCTTTTTCCTTTATATCGTCCCGTTTTCTGCTCTTATAATAATAACACTTGTTAAGCATTCGGCATATAACTTCGACCAACATATAGGTAACGGAATAATGAATCCGTTTTTCAATGATCACACATCATACGGTGCAGCAATTGCGATGTTCATACCATTCTTGTTGGGATTTTCACTGAATAGGGAAGTAAATTGGAAGTGGAGAATCGTTTCTGCAGTCCTGCTTGCCATTTTCATTACGGGACTTATTTTCTCTTATACAAGAGCGGCATGGATAAGTCTTTTTGGTGCCTTGGCAATGTTCCTGATCTTAAAGCTAAAGATAAGCAACAAAATAGTTTTTGCATTAATCATTATCGGTATAGGCGGGTTCGTGCTTATGCAGGACAAGATTCTGATAAAGATGGAAGGTAACAAGGTGGAATCGTCAACCGATTTTTCCAAGCATATTAAGTCCATCAGTAACATAACCTCTGACGCATCGAACCTTGAAAGAATAAACCGTTGGAATTGTGCAATAAGAATGTTCAAGGAAAAGCCAGTGTTTGGTTGGGGACCAGGAACATATCAGTTCAAATATGCTCCGTTCCAGCATTCCGACGAAAAGACGATTATCAGTACAAATGCAGGAGATGGTGGTAACGCACATAGCGATTATCTTGGTTCGTTGGCTGAGTCGGGGCTTTTAGGGATGCTAAACTATATATTGGTTTGTATAATAATATACATTACCGGGACACGAACCTATCACAGGTTAAAGGACAAAAAGCTGAGAATGATAGTGGCGTCTGCATTGTGTGGGCTTGTCACTTATTTCATTCACGGCTTACTGAACAACTTCCTCGACATTGACAAGATTGCCGTTCCATTCTGGGCTTTTGCCGCGATGATTGTGACGATTGATTTGTTCTATGCCAAGAAAGAGGACGAGATTCCTGCTGAAAACGTAGTACAAGACAAACCTGAAGAATAGTGGCTGCTCACAACGAACTCGGAAAACTTGGTGAAGACATAGCTGCAAACCGGCTAACTTCGGAGGGCTACGAGATTCTTGAACGCCAATGGCGGTACAAGCACAAGGAAATAGACATTATTGCACGAAAAGGCGGAATATTGGCGATTGTTGAGGTGAAAACCCGCAGTTCCGAGCAGTATGGCGGAGTGTCTGATTTCATCACAACAAACAAGACTAAATTCCTTGTCGAAGCTGCCGATGCATACGCAAGGCTTTTGGGGTCAAGTTGTGAGATTCGCTTCGATGCGATTGTCATTTTTGTAATAGGTGACGAGTACAAGGTTGAACATATAGAGAATGTTTTCATTTCACAATAAAATACAAATATATGCAAGCTATAATTAAGACATTGGTACTGAGTTGTTTTGCAATAATTGCAACATTATGTTCAAATGCACAGATAAAACCTACGGCAACTTACGAATTTGCAAAGCGCGACAGTTCGCTGTATTTCGATTTCTACAAGTCGGCGCACTCTGCCGACAACTATACCGTTGTATTTGTGTTCGGAGGAGGATTCATCAGTGGGGCACGCAACGAAGGGTATTATCTGCCTTATTACGAGAGGTTGGTTGACAGTAGTTTCAATGTGGTGGCAATCGACTACAGATTGGGACTGAAAGGAGCGAAAAACATAAGTCCGGTAAACCGCAAGCCATTGGAAGATGCAATTGCTATGGCAGCCGAAGATTTGCTTACCGCAACCAAATACCTGATTGATCACGAGAAGGAATTGCAGATTGACAGCCGTAAGATAATACTTGCAGGTTCGAGTGCTGGCGCGATAACGGTTTTGCAGGCTGACTATGAGCTTTGCAATCGTACCAAGCTTGGACAAATCCTGCCAGAAGGTTTCCGCTATGCCGGTGTGATGTCGTTTGCCGGTGCAATATATTCCAAGAAGGGAAAAGTAAAGTATCGCTGTCAGCCGCCAGCGCCGACAATGTTCCTTCACGGAACCGCAGACAGATTGGTTACATACAAGCAGATAAAACTGTTCAATATAGGATTTATCGGCAGCAGCAAGATAGTCCCGCAGTTCAAGAAAAAGGATTATCCATATTATTTTGTGCGCTACGAAGATCTTGGTCACGAAGTGGCAGTCCGTATTCTATACGATTTCGACAAGTCGATGTGGTTCATTGACAACTACATAGTTCGTGGTGCAAAAATCAAGCGTGACGACCTCATCAACGATCCGACCATTGAGCGACTAAAGTTCGGTAGCGCAAAACCATCGGACTTGTACTAGAATCAAAGTTAAAATAGGTCTCTAGTTTCTGGTTTTTAAGTTTCTGGTTGAGGACAAAAAACTTTCGTCCTTCGGGATTTGTACTCCCGAAGGTTTGAATATAAGGATATTTTATCCGCCAAATACCAAGCATCGCAACTATCCTAAATATTTATTGCACAATAGAAAACAATGCTTATATTTGTGACAATTATATTTTAAACGAAAGGTAAGATTATGAAAAAGAATATTTTAATATCAATACTCGTTGTAGCAATGGGTGTGATAGCATTTAGCGGATGCGAGAAGCCAGAACCGATAGACCCGACCAATAGTACTATACGATTAACTACAGATACGATAGATACCGTTGGCATTTATGCTGTAAGAATAACGCATATAAATATTCTTAACTTTGAAAAATGTGCAGGTCGAATTCCAGACGAAGAATTCTTGATAGCAGACTATGACTATAACATGGAAGGAAATGACTACGATGCTTATTGGGTGCTTCTTATTAATGACGAAGAGAGATACGAAAATTTATTAGGATATTGTGAATATGCGTACCCACATGAAATAGAACTTCCCGTAATAGATTTTAATAAATCAAGTGTTTTCCTTATGCTTGCTACAGCGCATTGCCCTCTAAATGATGAGATATGTTTTACAGTTGAAAAAAGTGAGATACAAAAGAATATTATTGATGTAGTTGTACAGCAAGGAGTGTGTGATGATGCTTATGGATGGTTGGGTATATTCTATACTGATAGGAAATGCTCTGAAAATGATGAATACGAAATAAATATTAATAGGATATGGTAAATCCCTTTCGTCCTTCGGGATTTGTACTCCCGAAGGTGTGAGTATAAGGATATTTTATCCGACAAAACAAAATAATAACAACATAGCCATATTTCTTGCTAACTACAATATTCTAGCTTTCAATGCGAATATTTATTGCATCACTAGTGACCCATGAAAAATTTCTCAAAAAAACCTCATATTTATTTGTGGATTGTGAAAAATGTATTACTTTTGCCCTGTTGGCGATAGAATTGGTAACTTTGTCGTCAATTAGTGATGATATGGAGTAATTAGTTAATACCAGAAAGGAGTTTTAGTAAAGCGTTTTGTACTTTGCAGGTGATGGGATTATGCAATGTGTGAAATTAAAACAGGCAACAATCCCTAAAACAAAAAAATTAATAAAAATGAAAATAAAAATTTTATTATCACTACTTATCGGGATGATAGGTGTGATAGCATTTAGCGGATGTGAAAAAAAATACACAACAAAAAATGATGGGGTTGAGATTGTCAAAAAAAATATTTTAGGAGAATGGAAATGTACGAATTATAGGTATAATAGGGATGGAGTATTAAAACTTATCTTTGAGGAAGATTCCATTCAAATTATTAATACAACATCGCAAAAATCTATTTTTGATAATAGAACATATTGCGGATTTGATTTTGCTGAGGACACGATGAAAATGTATTATTATATTGATGAAAATGATTATTTTCTGTATTCACCATTTACATTTAGTTTAAGTAATAGCAGACTGAGTATGTCTTTTTTAGGAGGAATGTCTCAGCCTGGAGATATGCCTGATAGTGATTATAAATTTAAAAAAATTAGATAATGAAAAAAATATTTCTTCTTTTATTTAATATATTACTTTTATGCAGTAGTATATTTCGTCCTTCGGGATTTGTACTCCCGAAGGTGTGAGTATAAGGATATTTTATCCGCCAAAACAAAATAATAACTGCAGAGCCTTATTCCTCCCCTGCCAACTTCAAAATTCTTGTGATTTTTGCAAAATTTATTGCATTATTAATAATCATAAAATTTTACAAACCCAGCAAACTTTTTTTATTCTCCCGATACATAAATCAGAAATTTTATGTAGGTTTGCAAATCAAAAAAATTAACAAAACAAAATAAAATTATTATGAATAACGCATTATTCTCATTCAGAGAGCCTAAGAACGAACCGGGATTCTCTTACGCACCCGGAACACCAGAAAGAAAATTATTGAAAGAAGAACTCGAACGTCAGTTCAACCAGTGCATCGAAATTCCTTGCATCATTGGCGGTAAGGAAGTTAAGACTGGTGACATGGGCAAGGTTGTTATGCCTACAAACCACAAGCACGTGCTTGCAAAGTACCACAAGGTTGGCAAGAAGGAAGTACAGATGGCTATCGATGCTGCATTGGCAGCCAAGAAGCAGTGGGAAGACACCCCTTGGATTGAACGCGCTTCCATCATGATGCGTATCGGTGAACTTCTTTCGAAGAAATACAGATATGTTATCAACGCAGCTACTATGCTCGGTCAGGGCAAGAATCCGATGCAGGCTGAAATCGACAGCGCACAGGAAACTATCGACTTCCTCCGCTTCAACTCGTACTTCGCATCGAAGATTTACGCTCAGCAGCCAATTTCCGACAATTCGGTACTCAACCGCAACGAATACCGCGCAATGGAAGGATTCGTTTACGCAATCACTCCATTCAACTTCACATCAATCGCTTGCAACCTCAACATTTCGCCAGTATTGATGGGTAATGTTACCATTTGGAAGCCGGCAACAACTGCTATCCTTTCCAACTACTACTTGATGAAGATTTTCCAGGAAGCAGGTTTGCCAGACGGCGTTATCAACTTCCTCCCAGGCAAGGGTTCGGTTATCAGCAGCGTAGCTTTCACATCACCTCACCTTGCAGGTATCCACTTCACAGGAAGCACATCTACTTTCAAGGCATTCTGGAAGCAGATTGGCGACAACATCGACAAGTACAACACTTATCCAAAGATAGTCGGTGAAACTGGCGGTAAGGATTTCATCTTTGCACACAAGTCGGCTGACCCACGCGAACTCGCAGTTGCAATTGTTCGTGGTGCTTTCGAATTCCAGGGACAGAAGTGCTCGGCAGCTTCACGCGCATACATTCCAAAGTCGTTGTGGGACGAAACCTTGAAGAATGTTAAGGAAATGATGAAGACCGTAAAGGTTGGCGATGTATTCGACTTCACAAACTTCGTAAACGCAGTCATCGACGAAGAATCGTTCGACAAGATTGCCGGCTACATCGACAGAGCAAAGAAGTCGCGCAAGGCTAAGATTGCTCTCGGTGGAACATACGACAAGAAGGTTGGTTACTTCATCGACCCAACTATCATCGTAACAACTGATCCACACTACGAGGCAATCCAGGAAGAAATGTTCGGTCCGGTTATCACAGTTTTCGTTTACGATGACGACAAGTACACCGAAACTCTCCACCTCTGCGACGAAACTTCACCGTACGCACTTACAGGTTCAATCTTTGCAAAGTGCCGCTATGCAATCATCGAAGCAGAAAATGTACTTCGTCATGCAGCTGGTAACTTCTACATCAACGACAAGCCGACAGGCGCAGTTGTTGGCAACCAGCCATTCGGCGGTGCAAGGGCATCGGGTACCAACGACAAGGCAGGTAGCGAACTCAACCTCTACAGGTGGATTAGCACCCGCTCGATTAAGGAAACTTTCTGTCCTCCAACAGAATACGGTTATCCGTTCCTCGGGGCTGACAAGAAGAAATAAGATTTATTTTTTCAATATGAGCGGAGATTTATTCTCCGCTTTTTTTATGTCAACTAAAAAACGAATCGTCATTCCACAAAGCTGAGTGAACCGACTAAGGAACGTGTCGTGTGAACTCGCTTATGCGGAATCTCCTTGATTAGTAATTTTGTATGAGATTACGGATAGCAGTCTTCACAACGCTCTCCGTTCCGTATCGCGTGTTCCGACTAGCTTCCGAAATGACGAGTCCATTTATTAATATTGTCGTATAAATACATTATAATAAACAATTACATGTATCATCCCATTTTTAGCGGATACCAATGCTGGTAATAGCAGAAGCAATCTTTTCTACAATTTCTGTCTTGTTGGCATTTGTGCAGTCGATTGTGATTTTTGCCATGGAATAGAATAATTCGCGAATGCCGAGAGTTTTCTCAACATATTCAGCAAGTTCCTCTTGCGTTTTTTCTGCTGTTAGCGGTCGGGTTTTAACCGAATTATAGATTCTTGTCGCAAGGGCATCGGGCGGAAGTTTCAGGTACACTGTGATTCCAAGAGAATTCATCAGTTCCATATTGTTGTTGAAGCAAGGTGTTCCTCCTCCGCACGACATTATAAAATTATCTTTGTCGGAAAACGATTGCAGAACTGTCGTTTCCAACTTTCTGAAGCATGCTTCGTCGTATTTCGCAAAGATTGAAGAAACCGATGTGCGGTATTTTGATTCTATTTCGGAATCGAGGTCGTAGAAATCAAGGTTGAGAGATTTGGTTAGCAGCCGACCTATTACGGACTTGCCAGCACCCATGAATCCGACAAGAAATATTCTCATTGGTTAGAAAAGCGGAATCTGCAGTTGGGCCTCGGCTTTCAATTGAGCTTCTTCTTCCTGCTTGCGTTGACGAGGTTTGCGAACGACCTGCTGAATGTTGAAGCCTAGTTCGTTCATGAGTTTCAACCTTTCCTCGAATTCAAGGTCGGCATAACGCTCCGATGCTGCTTCAAAAATTTCAACTATCAGTTTGTCGGTAGTATCGCGGATGTAGTCTATGTTTTCGACCTCTGCCTTATTAAGATTCTGGCGATACATACGTTCCTTGTGAATGTCGTCGAATTTTTCAATCCAAATCTTAACGGATGAAATATTTGGATTTGTCAGCAGTCGTCCACCATTGGCAACACGCTTCGAGTCGCATTCGAAAAGATGTGCGGCTGTTTCAAGAAGTTCCTCTCCGTTGCGTGGATTTGGAATAACAAACGGATACTGCAGACCGTACCATGATGTGATGTCAACTGGAAGTTCGCCACGCTCAATAGCCATGTGCATCGACATATAGTAGTGAACAACGAAAGTTTTGGCCTTTCCGAAAAGGTTGTTGTAGTTGTTGTTAAAAGCCTCTTCCTGTTGTCTTAGGCATTCCTTGTAAGTTCTGAATTTTTCAAATACAGAAAGATTTTCTTCAGTTATATTAAACTGATATTCAGCGAATAAACAATCTTCGCCTAGCGGATTCTCGCGCAAATACCTATCGAAGGATCTCAAAAGTTCGAGCCTTTCCACATCGGTATGTCTATAAATCAGTTTCTCCATCCGTAGTTTATCTATAAAATCGCGTACAAAAATATAATGCCAGAAATAATAAAATTCACCCGAAACATAAAGTAATCAACACATTAGTGTTTATTACGATTTATAACCCTCGGATTTTCAGGGAAAAGCGGTTTTAAACATAAGATACAGCAAAAATATTATAAGGGTAAATTGCTAATAATAAATATATTAGCGACAAACGATTGCCATATAACGATACTAACAACTATATATTGTAAAGACGCAAAATTTTGCGTCTCAACGAAAAATGGAATATTGCGCAATGTCTCTACCGTTGAATTTTTAAATTTTTGAATTATTGAATTTTCAAATCCTCGAATTATCAAATTTTATTACTTTTGTGACCTAAAAAATTATTGCGATGAGATTCAAACGTATATTGTTAAAGCTCAGTGGCGAGTCGCTTGCCGGAGCATCGAAGCAGGGTATTAGCGAAACCCACCTTATGGAATATGCAAACCAGATTAAAGCAATACACGAAAAAGGTGTTCAGATTGGAATAGTAATCGGTGGTGGCAACATCTTCCGTGGAATTTCTGGCGAAAGCAAAGGTTTCGACCGTGTAAAGGGCGACCAGATGGGAATGCTTGCAACAATAATCAACTCGTTGGCTTTGCAGAACGGATTGGAATCGGTTGGAGTTAAGACAAGATTGTTCACTTCAATCGGCATTGAATCTATTGGCGAACGCATTTCGAAGCCTAAGGTAGTGGAAGCATTGGAAAACTCGTATGTTTGCATACTTGCAGGCGGTACGGGAAATCCATATTTCTCTACCGATAGTGCATCGGCTTTGCGCGCAATCGAAATTGAAGCCGATGTTTTCCTTAAGGGTACGCGCGTGAACGGTGTATATACTGCCGATCCGGAAAAAGACCCGACTGCAACAAAGTTCGACACCATAACCTTCGATGAGGTTTACAAGCGTGGACTTAAGATTATGGATCTCACAGCTTTCACATTGTGCAAGGAAAACAATATGCCGGTAATCGTGTTCGATATGGACACCTACGGAAACCTCGAAAAAGTAATAAATAACGAAAATATAGGAACATACATTACAAAGTAATTATGGAAGAATTGGAATTGTATATAGAGGATGCAAAGGACGGAATGAAGTCCGCACTCGAACATCTTGAGAAAGAACTTGCCAAGATTCGTGCAGGCAAGGCAAATCCAGCAATGCTTGAATCGGTAAAGGTTGAATGCTACGGCACTATGTCGCCAATCTCGCAGGTTGCCAACCTTTCGGCTCCAGATCCTAAGACCATTTTTATACAGCCGTGGGACAAGTCGACAATCCCGGCTATCGAAAAGGCCATTATGGCAGCAAACCTTGGATTCAACCCCGCAAACAATGGCGAAGTTATCCGTATTATCGTTCCGCCTCTGACGGAGGAACGCCGTAAACAGCTCGTAAAGCAGGTGAAGGGACTTGGCGAAGATGCAAAGGTTGTAATAAGGAATGCACGCCGTAACGCAATCGAGGAATTCAAGAAACTGAAGAAGGACGGTGTATCTGAAGACGAAGCAAAAGATGCAGAACAAACCGTTCACAAAACTCACGAAGATTTCATCAAGAAAGTAGATTCTGTAATAGATGCCAAGGAAAAAGAACTGATGACAGTATAATCATCAGTAATACTTTTGGTACATTACAATAGATAATACAATTGGCGGAAAACTCTCCGATATAATTAGTCGGAGACTTCCGCCTTTTATATTAACAACCTGTAGTTCTGTAACTTATATTTTATTGTTTGCGTTTTCCCTATCAACCTTTATCGTGTGATAAATAATGAATATTATTCTTCTTTAGTCCGATTATTTGAAGTAAATTTACGACCTAAAAAAATGTACACATGAATAGAAAGGTTATACTTTTTTGTTTGACGATTATGCTTTCTGTAACGGTCTTCTCTCAGCAGACCAAGTCGTTGGAACTCATCTGGAAGGGCAAGTACGACAACGCACTTAAGGCTATAGAAAAAGGACTCAGCAAGAACCAGGACGATGTGGAATTCAACTTCTACAAGGCATACCTGCTTTTTCAGAGGGAATACGAAGGCTACGATCCAGTGGAGGCATACAAGTGCATTCAGACATGCGAAGCATATTATCCACAGCTTGACGAAAAGACTAAGGAAAAGCTGAAAGCAGTGCCAATCAGCATGGAAATTTTTATTAACTATTACGATACGATATGTCGCTATGCTCTTAAAGATGCAGAAAAGGCTAATACATACGAGGCATATCAAAATTACCTTTTCTTCTACCGAAAAGCATCTGAGGAATACAAGTCCGAAGCAAAAATGTACCGCAATATTGAGGCTTACAAACTGACAATTGCTAAAAATACCGAGGAGGACTATGCCGCCTTCATTCGTACATATCCAGATGCACAGCAAGTGCCCGATGCTACCAGAAGACGTGATGAAAAAGGTTTTGAAAAGGCTCAGAGCGCCAATACAGCCGAAGCATACGAGGAATTCCTGAAGAAATATCCGGAATCGGCTTTAGCTGCCGATGCGCAGGAAAAGGTATATGTCATTGCTCTTAACGATGCAGAAAAGGAAAACACGTCAGCCGCTTTGAAAGAGTACATGAAAAAATATCCGAAAAGTTCGCAGTATTACAAGGCTGAAATGATGTACGAGGAAAAACTTTTCAATGAGGAAACCGCAGATGGCAATTGCAGTTCCTACATTCGTTTTGTAAAGAGACATCCAGAAAGCAAGTGGAAAAGCATGGCAATATCGTCGGCTTTGCAGTGTGCAGGCGACAATGCGGAAATCATAAAGTACTGTTACAAGAATCTGGATGGAGAAAAGAAGAATCAGGCTGTAAAGTTGTATTACAACCTTGTTGCTTCGGATGGCGAATTGCTTTCGCTGAAAAATTTCTACAGCGAACTTACCGAAAGCCAGCGTAGCCTTATCCGCGACAAATATGTTGTAGATTCTGCAATAGCAGTAAAGGGCGACAAACTGAAGATACATAACGGCTACAATCCCAAGAAGTCGGCGGCAGCATACGACGAATACATTAAGGAAGCAGCTCCCAAGGAAAAGGCTTTTGTTGCATTGCAGAAGATGATTGAAGCCGACATTGTTGCAGGAAACTGGTCGAATGCAACGGTAACAGTCCTCAAATACAAGGATTATTGGAAGGATAAACCGCAGAAGATAAATGCATTGCTCAACATTCTTGAGCAGAAAAATCCTGCAATTGTTGCCGAGGCTTTGCCCGAAACTGTGAATACCAATGGAAACGAGTACAATCCAATCTTGTCTGCCGATGGCAACACATTGTATTTCTGCGGCGAAGGTCGTGGCAACAGCAAGGGTGGCGAAGATATTTTCGTTTCGGAAAGGTCTGCTGATGGTTGGACGGAAGCTCAGCTGATAAGCGAAGTTTCGACAAAGAACAACGACTATCCGCAGTCGGTAAATGCTGCTGGAAATGTAATGTACATTTTCAGGAACGGAAGGCTTTACTTCTCGAAGAAGGCAGGTGCTACCTGGGGCAAGCCTCAGAAAATGTCGAACAATGTAAATTCCAGCAACTGGCAGGGTGATGCTTTCCTCAGTCGCGATGGAAAGGCTTTGTTCTTTGCTGCAAAGCGTAGCGATATGCTCAATTTCTTCAACGATGCCGATTTTGATGGACTTGAATATCACGGAAAAGTTGACGAACATCAGACCGACATTTATGTTTGCACTGTGGATGAAAATGGCGAATGGGGCAAACCTATAAATCTCGGTGCGTCAATCAATACATTATACACCGAGCGCACGCCTTTCCTGCATTCCGACAACAAGCATTTGTACTTTGCATCGGATGGTCATGGCGGTCTTGGTGGACTCGACATGTATGTGTCAACCCGTACGGGCTCCGATTGCTGGGACTGCTGGAGCGAACCAATAAACCTTGGCAAGGAAATCAATACCGCATCGGATGATTATGGTTACAAGATTTCAACTGATGGCACTAAGGCTTATTTCTCAAAGTCGAATGCACCGAAAGGCAAGAAGGGCAACCTCGACATATATGTAATTACCCTTCCCGAAAACTTGCAGCCCAAGAACATAAAGTAACATCGGCATAAGGTAGGCAGAAAAAGAAATTTCCACATGAATCCTTATATAATTGCCTCGATAGTAGTCGGTTATTTTGCGCTTCTTATTCTTATTTCGCACCTTACATCGAAGAAGGCAACCAACGATACTTTTTTTACCGGCAACCGCAGGTCGCCATGGTTTGTGGTGGCATACGGAATGATTGGCGCATCGCTGTCGGGCGTGACATTCATGTCGGTTCCCGGCTATGTACAGAGCAGTCAGTTTACTTATTTCGGTGTAGTTCTCGGATATACAATAGGTTATATCGCGATAGCTTTCGTGCTTCTGCCATTATACTACAAGTTGAATCTAACCTCCATATACACCTATCTTGACAAGCGCTTTGGTAGCAATTCGCAGCGTACAGGTTCATTCTTTTTCATTGTGTCGCGACTGATGGGTTCTGCACTTAGGATGTACTTGGTGGTATTTGTGCTTCACGAATTTGTATTCAAGGCAATTGGAGTTCCTTTTTGGGCATTGGCGCTGTTCTTCATTGTGCTGATACTGATTTATACATTCAAGGGAGGCATTAAGACTATAATTTGGACCGATACGCTTCAGACAACCTTCATGTTGCTTTCCACGGTGATAACCATCGTCTTCCTAATCAAGGACATGGACATTTCATTTTTCGATATGATGTCGCAGGCTGCCGACGAGGGCTATACCCGAATGTTTGACACCGACTGGCGCTCGAACAACTTTTTCCTGAAGCAGATACTTAGCGGTGCGTTCATTACCATTGCGATGACTGGCCTCGACCAGGATATGATGCAGAAGAACTTAACCTGCAAATCGCTGAAGGAAGCACAGAAGAATATGCTTTCGTTTAGCGTATGTATCGTGATTGTCAACTTCCTGTTCCTGATTCTCGGCGTAGCATTGATGACCTACTCATCGCAGACCGGCTTTGCATTGCCCGAAAAGTCCGATAGTATTTTTGCTGCTGTAGCCCAGAATCTTGGTTCGGTGACATGGATTATATTTATTATAGGTCTTGTGGCTGCCGGCTACTCGAGTGCCGATGGCACGCTGACCTCGCTAACGACCACTTTCTGCTTCGACATTCTGCAATTCGACAAAAAGCCCAACTACGATGAGCAGAAAAAGACAAAAATCCGCAAGACAACGCACATTGTATTTGCGGCTATATATTTCCTAATCATAATAGTTTTCAAGCCGTTCCATACCGATTCGCTTATAAAGACGCTCTTCGATATTGCAGGCTATACCTACGGACCATTGTTAGGTCTGTTCTGTTTCGGACTTTTTGTAAAGAAGCGCAATCCCAGCGACAAGGCTGTTCCTTTTATCGCAATTCTCTCTCCAATAATAAGTTACTTGCTGAACATATATTCAGAGCAACTATTTTTCGGCTATAAGTTTGGCTTCGAGATACTTATTGTGAATGGTCTATTGACTTTTGTAGGATTGTTGATATTCAGCAAAAAAGCGGAGGTAGCAAAGACCTGTTAGCACTTGTAGTCCTTGTTGGCAAAACCATTGCTACATTCATTTTCTTGGCATTCGCTACCACGATGCTGTTGTCTCTGTAGAGCATCAATATCGTACTCATCATACTTGCGAGGTTTGCTTTCACCGAGGTTCATGTAAACCTCAAGAAGTTCCGTATATTTAATAGGTATAAGCACAACCTCGTCAATGCAAGCAGGGATTAGGATTGATTCGCCTTCGTTGAGGATTTCTTCGCTGTCGGCAGTTTTTATTGTAACTTGTCCGTGTACGCAGTGGTAAATCACAAATGAATCGAGGTTGCTGTAGTCCTTCAGTAGCGAGTTCATTACTGGCAGATAGTTGGCTGTAAAGTATTTGCAGTCGACAATCGGATTGGAGTGGTCGGGCATGCGCGAAAACTGCAACGACTGCTTGTCGTTCTTCTTATAGTCGATTACATCCACTGCATATTGTGTGTGCAACTCGCGATTACCTCGGTTGTAGTCGTATATGCGGTAGGTGATGTCCGATGTTTCCTGAATTTCGACAACTGCAGTGCCTGCACACATTCCATGTACGCGGCCTGCTGGGATAAAGTAAAATTCTCCCGACTTGACATTATGGTACTTCAACAGGTTTTCAAGATTGCCATCCTTTATCGACTGTAGAAGTTCGCTTTCGGTTGTGTCGCGGTTGAAACCATCTATTATTTTTGCATCTTTGTCGGCATCAAGTATATACCAAGCCTCGGTCTTGCCACGGGCATTGTGCAGTTCGGCAGCAGTTTCGTCGTCGGGATGCACTTGCACCGAGAGATTGTCCTTGGCATCGATGATCTTCAGTAGGATAGGAAATTCGTAACCATATTCTTCCAGCACTTTTTCTCCGACAATCTCATCAAGGTAAACCTCTATGATTTCCTGTAATGTGTTTCCTGCCAGAAAGCCATTCGATACTACAGAAACATCGCCTTGAACGCCTGAGATTTCCCAGCTTTCGCCACAGTCGGCAGGAACATTGCTGTCGTTCTTTATTTTTGCTATTTTGTCGCCTCCCCAGACCTTGGTCTTGTATATTGGCTTGAATTTCAATGGATAAAGCATATCAATAATAATTTTGTGTTCAAAAAACAAAGGTAAGGAAAATTTACGATTGACGAAGTACGATTGACGATTTTATTGACTAACAGGCAAACAGAAGACCTGTCCTGCAGTCTGCAAGACCGTTAGACTATAGGACTGTTAGACTTTAAGCCAGTCTGTCGTTAAGCCAGAAAAAAATCAGTGTGACATCGAAAAAGATTTTGTAACTTTGATGCCATAAAATTTAATCGATATGTTAGTTGTAGGAATTGCAGGCGGTTCCGGTGCGGGAAAAACCACCGTAGTAAACAAGATTACCGCTCAGTTGCCAAAGGATATGGTAACATTGGTGCCTCAGGATTCGTACTATTGGGATAGCAGTCATCTTCCGATGGAGGAGAGGAAAAAGATAAATTTCGACCATCCTAATGCCATCGAATGGGAATTGCTTATTCGCCATATTAAGGAATTGAAGGAAGGCAAGTCGGTGGAACAGCCAATTTACGCCTACATAACCAGTTCGCGTGCACAAGAAACGCTCACGGTAAAACCGAGCAATGTAATAATTGTCGAAGGCATAATGGTGCTTACTCAGCCAGAATTGCGTGACCTAATGGATGTTAAGGTTTATGTAGATGCCGATGCCGATGACCGTCTTGCCAGAATCTTGCGGCGCGATACCGTTGAGCGTGGTCGTTCGGTTAACGATGTGCTCGAACATTACTACGATACGGTAAAGCCAATGCACTTGCAGTTCATTGAACCTACAAAGCGCTATGCCGACATCATTGTGCCAAACATCGGAGACAACGATGCAGCTGTGAACCTTTTGGCAAAATTCATTCATCAACATATCGATAACAATTAAAATTTACAATAATGCAGGAGATTGACCTTAAAAATGTAATGTTCATCGACATCGAGACGGTGCCTATGTGTGCCTCGTTTGACGATATGCCCGAAGCCTTCAAGAAGCACTGGGACAAGAAGTCCAAGAATTTCAGAGCAGAAACCGAAACGGCCTCCGATGTATATCAGCGTGCTGGAATATATTCCGAATTCGGAAAGATTGTATGCATATCGGTCGGATTGGTTGCTGGAGAAAAGTTCCGCGTTAAGTCATTTTATGGTGATGATGAAAAGGAGATACTTTCGGGATTTGCCGAGATGCTTTCGAAGTGGGATCCGTTTGGAAACAAGATGCTTTGTGGACATAACATTAAGGAATTCGATGTTCCATATATTGCGCGGCGTATGCTCGTAAACCGCATGTACAATCTGCCAAAGGCTCTCGACCTTGCAGGAAAAAAGCCTTGGGAAATAAGGCATATAGATACGCTTGAATTGTGGAAGTTTGGTGACTACAAGAATTTCACATCCCTTGCTCTTATGGCCGACCTTTTCGACATTCCAACGCCCAAGGACGACATTGACGGTAGCGAAGTCGCTGGTGTTTACTATGGTGAACACGATGTTGACCGTATTGCAATCTATTGCGAAAAGGATGTCCTCTGCGTCGCAAACCTAATGCTCAGACTACAAGGCAAGGAAATATATCTGTACGACCAGATGGAGAGGGCAAACGGATAGTTTAAACTATTCTTGCTCTTCCAGATATGGGTTCTTTATTGTGAACCTAATTGTATCGGTGACTTCGCCAGCTGCACCGAGTATTCCAAGACCGTTCTTTATGTTGGTTTTTACAAGTGTCGGCTCGGAAAATGGATTGCCGTCGTTTTCAATGTATAAATCGTAGGACTTTTGGTACTGGTAGTAGTCCTTGTTTACCGACCTGAGATGAACGATAAGCTTATACTCGTATTCGCGATAGAATGGCAGGTCTTCGATGCTCTCTCCTTCATCGTCGTCTTCTCCCTCTCCCTCTTCACCATCTTTATAGTAGTAGTCATCGTCCTCATATATAAGTCCGTAGAATATGCCACGAATGTCGCGGTAATCTTGCGCCGAAAACTTTATTGTATAGTTTTCTCCGCTGATTACTTCGTCGGCCATGTAAAGCAACGTTCCACCGTAGCCCGAGCTAACCGAAATGTCATTACATTCAAGGTTTAGTTTGTAGTTCTTATCAAATAAATCTTCAACGGAGTACATGTAGTTTTCGTCAAAATACTCCTTCATATCTTCAGGCAAATCGCTTGTCACATATATCATGTAATAGTTTTCGTTGTCAGGAATGTCGCTATAATTGAGACTGACATCAAATTCATCGCCGTAGTAGTAGCCGTCGTCATTGGATTTCTGTTTTCCGCTGATGCTGTTTATTGTTGTGGGGTTTGGCATGGTAACTTCTGATTCTATTGTCTCAAATCCATCTTTTGAGACTTGGAACTTGTATGTATGTCCTGCCTTAGGAATGTATGCTGCATGGTAGTTGCCTTCGCCGTCTGAAACTGGCACCACCTGAAGCGGGTTGCCATCCTCAAATATTATCACGTCGGCATCCGAAATCTTTACAATTTCCTTTGTATCAAGAATGTGCATGCTGCGGCTTATTGAAAAGTCGATTTCGCTTGTGTTGGAAAGCACGCAATTGAGAACCAATTTGGGCTTCTTGTATTCAAATGGGAAGTCTAGTGTCTTTTCGCAGGCGGTAAGTGCAATTGCAATGACTATTATTATATATATCAACTTTTTCATGTCTGTTCGTTTTTAGAAAGTTTGTGAGAATTTTATTGACGGCATAATCGGGAACAAGCTTATCTGTTTCAAGCATCTGTTGCCTCGGTAGTCGGTACCAAAATAGAGGTAGAACGGATTTTGTCGGCAGTAGGCATTGTAAACTCCAAGGCTCCATATTCTTTCTCCCAACTTGTTTTGTTTCTTGAAGTTAAAGTTGAAATCCAAGCGGTGATATGCAGGTGCCCTAAATGAGTTTCGTCCGCCATATTCACCAATTTCAGCTCCGTTGAGTCCGTAATAGCGACCGTATGCGAGGGTTACTGCGTTTCCTGTGCCAAATACCCATGTCATACCGAAGTCGAAGTTTTCGCTCTTATTGTAAATCAACGCAATGGCTATGTCGTGGCGACGATCGTACTTGTACGGGAACTTTTCTCCGAAGTTGAGGTTGTCGAATTGTCTCCATGCCCACGACAGCGTATAGCCTATCCATCCAGTGATTTTCCCCGTGGTCTTGCGAACAAGGAACTCTGCTCCATACGACCATCCGCGTCCCATTTCGATTTTAGATTCCCAGTTGTCGGTCATATTTAGGAAACTAGCACCTTCCTTGTATTCAATAAGGCCTTTCATATCCTTGAAGAATCCTTCGATGCTGAAATCCCACTTGTTCTTGAGGTTGTAGGCAAATCCGAGAGCTACCTGATTGCTTCGTTGCGGCGTGATTGTGTCGGTAGCAGGAAGCCAGAGGTCGGTTGGCAGACCTATGGTGCTGTTGGTGAGCAAGTGTACATATTGTGTCATTCTTGTGTAGGCTGCTTTCATCGAAAAGTTTTCAGTAATCAGGAATCTTGCCGAAACGCGAGGTTCTGCCGACTGGTAGTATTTTTTCTTCACAATGAAGCCGGAATAATTTATGCCGATGTCGGCTTTCAGCCGTCCCGTTATAGTTATGTTGTCGGAAGCATAAACATTGATTTCTGTGCCGTATATGTCACGTGCACCAGTTTTTATATTTATATCATTAGAATTATTTATCGATTGAGTCGTGACCGACACACCAGGCTTGAATACATGGTATGTGGTTGATAGTCCTAGCTTTAGTTCGTGCCTTGAGGCAGGGTAGTAGTTGAGGTCTATCTTTGCTCCGTAGTCGTTGATACCCGAAAAGTAGTCGAATGAGTATTTTTCTGTCGAAATATAATCGGCAAGGTAATCGTAATTCATGTAGGTATCAAACTTATAGTTTGAGTATATAAGCGTTACATTCGAGAACAACTTCTGGTCGAAAACATGATTCCAGCGCATTGAAGTTGTGATGTTACCCCAGTACAAGCCCATATCCGACTTTTCGTTGTAAAGCGTATCGTAGTAGAAATATTCTTCTTCGTTCTTAATGTATGCCTTGTCGCGACCAAAATAACCGCTCAAGAAAAGCCTGTCCTTATCGCTGAACTTGTGGTTCAACTTCAGGTTTGCATCGTAGAAGTAATATCCGGCCTTCAGTTTTTCGCCTCCGCCATTAGTCTTGTTTATCAGAGCAATCACAGGTGCTGCAAGTACGTCTATATAGGTACGCCTTGCACTAAAAATAAACGAGGTGTGGTCTTTCCAGATAGGACCTTCGACCATAACCTTTGCAGCAATTGTACCTACCGAAAATTCGCCACCGTACTTTTTGTCGTTTCCTTCCTTTAGCCTAATGTCAATTACTGACGACAATCTTCCGCTGTATTGTGCAGGGAATCCGCCTTTTATAAGGTTGATGCTAGATATTGCATCGGGGTTGAACACCGAGAAGAATCCGAAAAGGTGGTTGGCGTTGTATACGGGTACACCGTCGAGCAAAATAAGGTTCTGGTCGGGACCGCCACCGCGCACATAAATACCGCTAGTTCCCTCATTTCCCGACTGAACGCCAGGCATAAGCTGCAAGGTTTTCATGACATCGGCTTCGCCCATGAATACAGGCAATGTTTTCAGTTGTTCCACTGGCAGGCGCACAATGCTCATCTGCACATCCTTCACCATCTGGTCCGACTTGCTTTCGGTGATGACAACTTCGCTAAGCATATTGGCCGAGTTTAGTTTTATGTTCAGCCGTATGTCTTGGTCGATGAAGAAGTTATAGCTATATGCGCCATAGCCGATGTACGAAACAACAAGGCTAACGCTGTCTTGCGGAAGTGTCAAACTGAAATATCCGTATTCGTTGGTTGCAACGCCCAAATGCGAGCGAGTGTCGTATACATTTGCTCCGAAAAGTTTCTCACCGCTTGCCGAATCTTGCACATATCCGCTTATAGTATACTTCTGACTGAAGGCTCCTACGGATGCTAATAGCATTATTATCAATAGTATATACTTTATCTTAGTCATAAAATTTTTTTTTGCAAAAATATGATTAAATACGATTGCAAAAACGATTATGCAAACAATTTATTGTTTACTTTTGTCCCATACATTGAAAAATATACGTCTTCTAGAAACAATATATTATAGGTATGAAAATAATCACATTCAATTTGAACGGAATTCGTTCTGCAATAGCAAAAGGCTTGTACGAGTGGGTGGAAGCACAGTCGCCCGATGTGTTGTGCGTACAGGAGACAAAAGCACAGCCTGACCAGATAGACATACTGAAATTCAAGGAGATGGGATACAATTCCTACATCTTCTCTGCCGAAAAGAAAGGCTATAGCGGAGTGGCAATTTTTACGAAGAAGGAACCCGACTTTGTGAAGGCTGGCATTGGAATTCCCGAATTTGATGCTGAGGGAAGACTTTTGCGCGTTGATTTTGGTGATGTTACAATTATCGACTCGTATTTCCCATCGGGAACTATGGGCGATGTCCGTCAGGATGTGAAAATGAAATATCTTGCTGCTGTACAGGAGTTTATAAACAAATTGAAAAAGGAGCGTCCGAATATTATACTTGCAGGCGACTACAATATCTGCCACAAGGAAATCGACATCAGCAACCCGCAGAACAAGAAAGGTGTGTCGGGATTCTTGCCGGAGGAACGCGAATGGATAACAAATTTTCTTGCTAATGGTTTTGTCGATTCTCTGCGTGTGTTCAACACCGAAGCAGAGCAATACACTTGGTGGAGCTATCGCAGTGGCGCAAAAGCAAAGAACCTTGGCTGGCGTATCGACTACCAGATGGTATCGGAACCATTGGCTTCAAGGTTGAAGTCGGCAAAAATCTTCCCCGAAGTACAGATGTCGGATCATTGCCCGTATCAGATCGAAATAGAATAAATAACCAAGTATGGCGTTGGCTTTGTTTACAAGATTCCCAAATCCGTTTCTCAAAGGAATACGGAGGGTGAAAGGTATGGGCAAAGTCGTCTATATCACCTTCGACGACGGGCCAACGCCAGAAGTCACAGAGGAGATTCTTGCAATTCTCGCCCGCTATTCCGTGAAGGCTACTTTTTTCTGTTGCGGACAGAATGCCGATGCCAATCCTGACCAGCTGAAAAAAATCGCAGATGATGGCCATTCCATCGGGTACCATTCATATTCTCACAAGGATATTTTGAAAACAAAATCTTCGGTGTGGCTTGCCGATGTTGAGCGTAAGTCAGCTGTGTCGGAGAAGGATTTGTTTCGTCCGCCCTATGGCAGGATATCGTTACGTCATTATTGTAAGCTGAAAACTAAATACAAGTTTGTATTCTGGGATGTGATGTCGTACGACTATGATGCTACACGTTCCCCCGAATCAATTATGTCGTTGTTGGACAAGTCGGTGCGCGAGGGTTCTGTTGTTGTTTTCCACGACAAAGTAAAATGTAAAGACAACACCTTGGCGGTATTGCCGAAGTTTATCAAATTGATGAAATCAAAGGGATATTCGTTCGGTGTACTATAGGCGAACAGTCTTGCAGGCGAACAGTCTTGCAGGCTGTCAGCCTGTTAGCCTTCTAGCCTGTTAGCCTAATAATACGAATTATAAATATACAGTACCGAGCCCTGGTAATCCGTTGTGTATTGCAGAGGCGTGTATTTAGACGGACCGCTGACAATGTTGCCGTCGTTTAAGTTAAATTTCGAACCGCATACGGGACATTCTAGGAATAGTCCAGTGGAGTCTACACTGAGAATAGCTTCCTTTGCTTTGGGGTGATGCGGGCATGCTCGGTCGAAAGCCACCCACTCGTCCGTAGCGGTGCAAGCTACGACAATGCCTTTGTATCCACCCTCAACATACATATAGTTGCCAGGAGTTTTTAGTGCTATATGTGATGGCATGTCGGGGTACAGCTGGACGTTCACATATACGTATGGAACATATTCTTCGTTTTCGCATGCAGGAATAACTCCAAGTGCAAATGTTATGATTGAAATAATTATTATCTTTGTCAGCGTTTTCATAAGAAATTATATTATAGACGATGGCAAAATTAGCGAAAATTGTTTTCATTGTATTATTATTGGTGATAAATTTTATTCCCATTTATTCAACCGCTCAGGTTAATTATTCACCGAAGAAAGACAAAAATGCGGAATCCATTGACAGGCAGGAAGAAAGGCGTATAGAGCAAAATCGTAGGGCAAACGAAAGAAGGAAGGAAGAATTGCGTGCTCAAAATAATCGTGATTCGGAAAAAAGAATGAACAAAGCTAGGAAACAGCAGAATAAATTGCAGTCGTATAGTGTCGAGCGAGACATAAAATCACGTAGGGTAAAGAAAAAAGATGAAAAACTGACACCAGAGGAAAAGCTAGTTCAGAAATTGGAGAAGCAGAAGCAACGTGAAGAGGCCAAAAAGGACAAACTTGCGGAAAAAGAAAGGAAAAAGATGCTCAAGAATTATCATAAGAAGATAAGTGGAGCAGGAAAAGATATTGCAAACAGAAAAAAAGTTTACAAGCGGATGAAGAAGTCAAAAAGAATTGCTAACAAAAATAATAAGCGATAACGTGTTGAGTTATAGTGTATTGTGTTTTTATTGTTAATTTTTAAGAAAAAAAAAGCAAAAAAGTTGTTAAGAAAAGAAAATGTGTAGTAATTTTGAAGCCCCATTTTATTAGGGGAGATATAAGTAGTAAGTAAGTAAAATTTTATTATGTTACGAAGAATACAATTGTTGATTTTGGCACTCTTAGCAAGTGCAGGGTTGTATGCTCAGGTGGGTACTTTGAATGGTACTGTCATTGATGCATCAACCAACGAACCAGTTCCGTTCGCCAATGTTTCCATTGAAGAGAACGGGAATGTCGTTACTGGAGGTATGACCGATTTTGACGGTAGGTTCAGTATCAAGCCGATTAAAGCCGGAAAGTATGATGTGTCTGCATCATATATAGGTTATGGTACGGTGAAGTACTCAAACGTTCAGATTACAGCTGGTCAGATTACTTTCCAGAATTTCAAGTTGAAACCCGAAGCAGAAATGCTTGCCGAGGTTGAAGTTATTGAATACAAGGTTCCTCTTATCCAGAAGGACCAGACTCAGTCTGGTGGAACAATGACTTCCGAGGACATTTCAAGAATGACCGCCCGTTCGGCTGATGCTGTTGCATCTACAGTCGGCGGTGTGTATTCAGAGAATGGTTCGGTAGGTAGTATTAGAGGTTCGCGTTCCGAAGATGTCGTTTACTACGTAGATGGTGTTAAGGTTCGCGGTTCTAGTAACGTTCCAAAGTCGGCAATCGAACAGGTATCTGTAATCACTGGTGGTGTTCCCGCTCAGTACGGTGATGCTACTGGTGGTATCATCAGCTTGACCACAAAGGGTCCTGCTTCTGAATTCTGGGGTGGTGCCGAAATCCTTTGCTCGGTTGAAGGTTACGGATACAACCTTGCAGGTCTTACATTGTCGGGACCAATCTGGACAAAGACAGATGCAGAAACGAACCGTAAGAGAACAATTATGGGTTTCATGATTTCTGCTGAAGGTGCTTATGTATTGGATGGTTCACCGTCTGCAGTAGGTGAGTGGAGAGCATACGATGATGTAAAAGAAGATATGACAACAAATCCGCTTCGCCTTGTAGAATCAGATCAAGGTGCTGTTGTTTATCAGAATACCTTATATTTAAAGGATGACTCTTTCTACAATAAGAGAAGAAGATCTAATGCAACAAACAAGAACTTGAATATTGCTGCAAAGATTGATATTGCACCAATCAGGGACTTGGATATTACATTCGGTACAAACATTTATCTTGCTGATGCAAGAATCTATTCAAGGTCTAATTCTTTGTTCAACTCTGAAAACAATGGACGTCAGAAATATGGTAGCTACCGTATGTATGGTCGTTTAACACAGAAATTCAGAGAGAAAGAAGATGAAGAAGGAGAAAAGAAGTCTTTCTTCAGAAATCCTTATTATACGATTCAGGTCGACTATACTAAGGTTCATTCTCAGTCAGGCGACATAAACCACTGGGATAATTATTTTGACTATGGTTATGTTGGAAAATTTGATATTTCGCCTAATAAGTTTTATTCATTCGCACAGGATTCTGTTACAGGTTTGTCCGCATACTGTATGGAGACCTTCTTCTATGAGGTGGATAATTTTGAAGGCGGAAGCCTAAATCCAGCACTAGCCAACTATACGAATCAGTTTTATGACTATATGGGTGGTAGCTTCTCAACAATGTACACCCAGTATATTCAGGCTTATGGTGGTTTGTTGAATGGCGAAGTTCCAAATAGCATTTATGGAATGTGGCAGGTTCCTGGTGTTTCTTATGGTTCATATTCGAAGTCGGATGCAACACAGTTGAGGGTTTCGGCTAACGCATCTGCCGACCTTGGCGGACACGAAATCAGCCTCGGTTTTGAATTCGAACAGAGAAGCGACTCTTATTTTGGTGTTTCCCCGTTAGGTAATCAAATCGGTCTTTGGGGATTGGCTAGAAAACTTACCAATAGCCATATAGAAGAAATTGATAAGACTCAGCCGTATGTATATAGGGACGACAATGGACAGTTCCTTGATACTATCGACTATCCGAGAATTTACAATGCTTCAACTCAGAAGAGATTCGACAAGCATTTACGTGAGGCCCTTGGTCTTGCTGTTGATGGAACAGATTGGATTAACATTGATTCATACGATCCGAGCACATTCGATCTAAATTGGTTCAGTGCCGACGAATTGTTTAACCAAGGTTCTACTTTTGTTTCATACTATGGTTACGATTATGCAGGCAACAAGTTGAACTATAAGCCTACTTTCGAAGATTTCTTTACTAAGGATGTAGATGGAGACGGATTCCTTGATAGACCAATCGCTCCATTTGAGCCTACTTATATGGCTGGTTACATTCAGGATAAGTTTGCATTCAAGGACCTTATATTTAATATTGGTGTGCGTATCGACCGTTACGATGCTAACCAGAGCGTTCTGAAAGACCAGTATACATTACACAATGCTTATACTGTTGGAAACAAGGAAGTCGATCTTATCAACTCAACAAATCATCCTGGAAATATTCCTGATGAGGCAGTTGTATACGTTAACGATATAAACAATCCAACAGAGATCACTGGTTATCGTGTAGGTAGCGTTTGGTACAATGCAAGCGGTCTTGAAATCGACAACCCCAACTCAATACAGGGTGCAAATGGTATATCTCCATATCTTGTTGATCCTAACGAGGAACTCAACGCTTCGGCATTTAGAGATTATCAGCCACAAGTTGTTGTAATGCCACGTATCGCGTTCTCATTCCCGATATCAGAAGATGCTTTGTTCTTCGCTCACTACGACATTTTGTCGCAGCGTCCGCAGACATACGATCAGTTGAATCCAATTGAATATATGTACATCAGACAGTTGGGAACAACAACATTGAACAATCCAGATCTTAAGACAGAAAAGACAATTGACTACGAACTTGGTTTCCAACAGAAACTTGGAAATACATCGTCAATAAAGCTTTCTGCATTCTACCGTGAAATGCGTGATAAGTTGCAGACCATTTCTGTGTACGGCGCATATCCTATAACATACTATACTTTGGGTAATATAGACTTTGGTACAGTAAGAGGTTTCACCCTTGCATACGATTTGAGAAGAACAGGTAACATTACACTTAGAGCAAACTACACATTGCAGTGGGCAAAGGGTACTGGTTCAAGCTACGAATCAGGTGCTTCAATTGTTAAGTCAGATAATCCTAACTTAAGAACTATTCTTCCTTTGGATGTTGACCAGCGTCACAATTTCCAGATTGTACTTGACTACCGTTTTGGTGGTAAGGCCGATGGAACCCCATATAATGGTCCTAAGATCAGAGGTAAGCATATCCTTGCTAATACAGGTGTTAACTTCACTATCGTATCGGGTTCTGGTACTCCTTACACGAAACGAAACAAGCCGTCACAAGGTGTAATTGAAGGTTCTTTGAATGGTGCTACAAAGCCTTGGAGAACAAAGGTTGATATGAGTGTTTCGAAAGACATCAGACTCAGACTTGCTAAGGCAAAGGACGAAGGCTCTAAGGAAAAATATGGATACCTTAGGATTTCGTTGGAAGTAACCAACCTGTTGAATTCAAAGACTCCTATGTATGTGTATGCATATACGGGTAATGCAGGCGACGATGGTTACCTTAACTACGCTGACTACCAGACTCAGATTGCATCGCAGACTGACGAAGAAGCTTTCAGAAATTTCTATGCAATGTACATCAACCAGCCAGGTTATTACATGCTACCTACAACAGTAAGATTAGGTGTTAGTTTCTCATTCTAAATTATTATAAAGAAAAATACAAATATCACGATATGAAAAGATTAAATAAAATAGTATTTGTAGTAATACTTGGTCTTTGTTCAAATTATGCCTTTGCTGACAAATGGTTGGGTACAGTCAATGTTACTCCAACTGCTAAGGCTTCTGGCGGATGCGAGTCGGCAAGAACTTCTACCGATTTGAGTTTGAACAATGTAATTGCCAGAGTTCACACTGGTGGTGACATGTGGTGGGACTTGCAGGGAAAGGCTAAATATGAAGTTCCGAGAGGCGGTGGCGTTCATTCATTGTATTGTTCGGCTATTTGGGTCGGCGGTAAGGATGCTAATGGTCAGTTGAAACTTGCTGCTCAACGTTATCGTCAGGTAGGTATCGACTATTGGCCTGGTCCTCTGATTATATCTGGTGCAGAAATAGCTTCAGTATCTTCAGACATTTGCCGTCAATATGATAAGCATTTTTGCATATCAAAGCAACAGGTAAAGGATTTTAGAGACTGGTATAATTGTAGCATTAATCCAGAATGTGATCCTGATCCAGAATATACTATTCCGGATATTATTCGTGATTGGCCAGCTCATGGACCAGAAGGCGGTTATGATTATAACTTGGCTCCTTTCTATGATATGGATGGTGACGGTTACTACGATTGCAATAGGGGCGATTTCCCATATTTCGAATTTGCAAACGAAGGTATTACCGAGGACCCGGATTGCTTGAGACCACGTGGTCAGGCAGCTCGTCTATTCGGTGACTACTCTATGTGGTGGGTTTATAACGATAAGGGTAACATCCACACTGAAACAGGTGGCGCCGCTATCGGATTCGAATTCAGGGCACAGGCTTTTGCTTTCCAGACCAACGATGCATTGAACGATATGACATTCTACAACTACAGAATAATCAACCGTTCGACATATACCTTATATAATACATATTTCGGTGTGTTTGTTGATGGTGACTTGGGTAACGGATATGACGATTTTGTTGGTTGCGATGTTCAGCGTGGTCTTGGTTTCTTCTACAACGGTGATGACGATGACCAGGATTATAGCGGTACAAAGGGTTACGGTTCACAGCCTCCTGCAATCGGTATCGACTTCTTCGAAGGTCCTTATCAGGATCCTGATGGTATGGATAACTCGACAAGTTATGTTGAAGTTTCTGGAAAGAAGGTACTCGATTGTACAGTAGGTGACTTTAAGAATGGTAACATTAATGGTTTGAACTTCGGTGATGGTACTGTAGATAATGAACGTTGGGGTATGAGACGTTTCATTTACTTCAACAACACAACAGGTGGTAATGAAAACAAGACCGACCCGCAGACAGCTGTTGAATACTATAACTACATGACTGGTTTTTGGAAAGATAACACACCTCTTCTCTATGGTGGTGATGGATATTCTCCACAGTTGGGTGCAGACGCATCTCAGCCTACAAACTTTATGTTCCCTGGTTCATCTGATATATGCGGTTGGGGTCAGGATGGTATCGTAAGAGAAAATTGGACAGAAGAAAACGGAAACAATGGACAATCCAATGCTCCTGATGATAGACGTTTGATTCAAGCAGCTGGTCCTTTTACATTGACTCCTGGTCAGGTAAACGATATTACAATCGGAGCAGTTTGGGCAAGAGCAACAGCAGGTGGTGCTTATGCTTCTGTTGATGCAGTAAAAGTTGCTGACGACAAGGCTCAGATTCTTTTCGAAAACTGCTTCCGCGTTCTTGATGGTCCTGATGCTCCAGACCTAAATATCGTTGAACTCGATAAGAGACTTATATTCCACATCTACAACAGAACAAGTTCCAATAACTATTTGGAAGGATATGCAGAAAAAGATCCTTCATTGTTCTGCGGAGATTCTCTTGTTGACCCATGTGACCAATACTATTATTTCCAGGGATATCAGGTATTCCAGTTCAAGGATGCTTCTGTTTCAATGACAGATAGATATGATGGTAACAAGGCTCGTCAGGTATTCCAGTGCGATATAAAGGATAATGTTTCTAAACTTGTCAATTATACATGGTCTGATGATCTTGAAGCAAATGTTCCTGTTCTTGAGGTCGATGGAGAAAATAAAGGTATAACACATACATTTATCCTTGATAAGGATTTCTTCGCTACAGGTGATTCTCGACTCATTAACAATAGAGAATATTACTATAGTGTTATAGCTTATTCTTTCAACCCGACAATGAAGTATGACCAGAATGACGAAAGTACATTCAAGGGACAGAAGACTCCATACTTGGCAGGTAGAAATAATATCAAGATTTATTCTGTAACACCTCATATATCAAGTGTTGGCGGAACAATCATTCAGGGAGAATATGGTTACGGTCCAGAAATTACAATGCTTGAAGGTTTTGGAAATGGAAACAATGAACTAGAATTGACTTCTAAGACTATTGAAGATATTATGTCTGGTTCACCTTGGAAAGTAAACGAAAGAACTTATGAGAATGGTAAAGGCCCGTTGAATATCAAGATTATAGATCCTCTGGCAATTGAAGATGATACATATTATGTTAAGTTCAACGTTCCAAAGGCGAATTCTATTGGTATAATAGGTGCAAATAGTACCTTCCTAACCAACAGATACACTCCATTTGAATACGTCGTTTATAATTCGAATGGCGATAGCGTAAGATCAGAAACTGCAGTACAGTTAGGCTATGCAAATGAGCAGCTATTCATGAACTGGGGATTCTCGATTGCGATATCTCAGGAATATGGTGCTGGTGACGAAAATATGAATGAAAACAATAACGGTGTTATTTCTTCAAGCATTACTTTCGCTGATGACACCAAACCTTGGTTGACATTCCTTGCAGATGAAGATGCATATCAAGAGAATCAGACTCTAAAATGGACAAACTGGATAAAGACAGGTACTTTTAGATATCCGAATCATGAACCATGTCAATATGATGATAATCTGCAGGATTATATTGGAGCTAGAAATAGTACATTTGCTGACCCGGCACAGAACTTTGAAAAGATATGTAATGGAAGATGGGGCGCTGCAGCGTTTGTTAATACCCAGAAGTATGGTTTGATTCCTAATGGAGCAAGAACAGCAATGCAGGTTTATTCGCGTCATATGCCAGCATCTGTCGACATTGTAATAACAAGCGATAAGTCTAAGTGGACACGTTGCTGCGTTATTGAAATGGCAGAAAACGAATGGACAACTGACGATTGTGGTTTCGACAAGGAAGTATCGCCAGTAGTAAACTACAATAGTATTGACGGTGCACTTAAATTCGCATTGAGAAAATCGCCATCTGTAGATAAGGATGGTAATCCATTGAATGACGGAACACATGGTATGGGATGGTTCCCTGGTTATGCTATTAACGTAGTTACTGGTGAACGTCTGAATATGATGTTTGGTGAGGATTCATGGATGAGAGGTGAAAACGGTGCAGATATGATTTGGAATCCTACAGATAGTTATGCTGATTCTCATTACAATCCAATACTTGGTGGTAAGCATTACATTTACGTTATGGGTAATGAGTTAGAATCTGGTGTAGATGGAGATCCTAATTCTTCAAATGCTCCTGCTTATGACGAATGTAACTACATTTACCAGAAACTCATCAAGTATGAAAATACAAAGTCGGCAACAGCTTTGTCAGAGGCATGGAAGAGTGCAATGTGGTGTGCAATACCAATGCATAACACAAAATATGATTTCCTTGCAACTGATGTAACAATTAAGATCAGGACAGCTATGCCATACTTTGTCGGAAAGAACGAAATGGAAGTTGCAAATCCAGAAAATGAAAATGCTCCATTGTTCAGATTCTCGACCTCCGATATCAAGACAATTTTCGACGATCAGGAAACAGCAGAAAATGCACTCGACCTTATAAGAGTTGTTCCTAATCCATACTACGGATCGTCTTACTACGAGTCGAACCAGTTGGATAATAGAGTAAGAATCACCAACTTGCCAAAGACTTGTACTGTTTCGATTTACAATATTAATGGTACAATGGTAAGGCGTTTCGACAAGGATACAGAAACAACATACTTAGAATGGGATCTTACAAACTCTGCAAATATCGTAATATCTAGTGGTGTTTATCTGATCCATATAAAGGCTCCAGGCATAGGAGAGAAAGTGGTTAAATGGTTCGGAGCACTTCGTCCAACAGATTTGAATAACTTCTAAAATAATAGCTCGATATGAAAAGAATATATTTGGTATCAATATTACTAATTTTAAGTTTAATTAGTACAGATTTATTTGCTGGAAACTGGCAGAGGGCTGGTCAGGCTGGTGCATCACAACTGCTGGTTAACCCATGGGCAAGAAGTTCGGGCTTTGGTGAGGCCAATGTGGCATGTGTTACTGGTTATGAAAGTATGCACTTGAATGTCGCTGGTTTGGCTTTTACCAAGAAGTTGGAAGTTGGTTTTAATAATTCACAGTACTTTGCTGGTTCTGGCATACAGGTAAATGCCGCTGCATTGGCAGTAAGGGTAGGCGAGAACAGCGTACTTGGAGCTATGGTTGATATGTTCAACTGGGGCGAAATCATTAGAACAACTGAGAATTTGCCGGAAGGTGGTATAGGAACATTTAAGCCGGGTTATACTGTTATTGGTCTTTCGTATGCACGCGAATTCTCCAATAGTATTTATGGTGGTATCACAGTGAAAATGATTAACGAGCACATCGATAACCTTAGTGCTAATGGATTTGCACTTGATGCAGGTATCCAGTATATAACAGGTTTCGGTAAGGATAAGGCTGGTAATAGAAACCGTGACAATATCCATTTCGGTATAACAATGAAGAATGTTGGAACAACAATGAAGTATTCTGGCGACGGTATGTCATTCGTTGGTGTTTCTCCTACGGGAACAAGCATGAGCGTTGAGAACAGAAGTCAGGAATATGAGCTTCCGTCATTGATTAAGATTGGCTTCTCATATCACATCAGATTAGCCGCTAAGATTGACGAAGATGATGAAACGGTTTACTCTAACCACAATCTCGCAATAGCTCTTAACTTCACTTCAAACTCCTTTACAAAGGATCAGTTCCATATTGGTCTCGAATATTCGTTTATGGAATATTTGTTCATCCGTGCAGGTTATACCTACGAGAAAGGTTTGTACTCTGTATCAGATTGTACAACTGCTTTCTCTGGTCCATCTGCTGGTATAACTCTCCAGGCTCCGTTGAAGAAGAAGGAAGAGGGAGCAAAGTATGGTTTGAATACAACGTCTGTAAGTACAAGACCAGTTATTGGTGTTGACTATTCTTACAGATTCACAAACATACTTGGTGGTGTCCATACTTTTGGACTGAGAGTTACAATGTAAAAAACGTTTTGAGTTAATACTTATTGTCGGAAAGCCCATTCAAATGGGCTTTCCGATTAAATTTTTCCAAAGCAAAATTTATTACATTTGCGTTGGGAATCCCGAAAGAGAAAAGGGATTTCTTTTTGTTTGTATAACTTTAATAATTAAATAATTATGTCTGATATTTCATATTTGACCGAAGAAGGTCTTAAGAAACTAAAAGATGAGTTGGATAGAATGGTGAATGTTGAGAGACCTAATATCTCTAAGCAAATTGCAGAAGCCCGCGATAAAGGTGATTTGTCTGAAAATGCAGAATATGATGCTGCAAAGGAAGCGCAGGGTCTTCTTGAAATGAAGATTAGTAAACTGCAGGAAACTATAAGGAATGCTCGTATTATTGATCCTTCGCAGATAAATACTAATGCTGTTCAGATTCTTAACAAGGTGAAACTAAGAAATGTAAAGACCAATCAGGAAATGGAGTATACTATCGTTTCGGAATCTGAAGCAGATTTGAAAGCAAAGAAAATATCAGTTTCAACGCCTATAGCTAAGGGCTTACTTGGTAAGAAGGTTGGTGAAGTTGTTGATATTCAGGTTCCAAGTGGTATGGTTTCTTTCGAAATTGTTAACATTTCAATATAATTAGTCATGGCAACATTGTTTACAAGGATTATTAATGGAGAAATTCCATGCTACAAGGTGGCAGAGAATGATAAGTTTATTGCATTCCTTGACATTAACCCATTGAAGAAAGGCCATACGCTCGTAGTGCCAAAGGAAGAGAAGGATTATATATTCCGTAATTCTGACGAGGTTTTGTCGGAAATACTTCTTTTCGCCCAAAAGGTAGCTGCTGCTTTGGAAAAGACAATAGAGTGCGAACGCATTGGTCTTATGGTACTTGGCTTGGAAGTTCCGCATACGCATATACATCTTATTCCAATAAGCAAGGAAGGAGATATGCTGCTGTCGAACTCGCGAGTAAAACTTACCGACGAGGAGTACAAGAAACTTGTAGAAGACATTAGGAAAAATATGTAAATCAGTAAGATATAAATGTTTGAGGCGGAATTTATTTCCGCCTTTTTGTTTTAATAATAATTCACATTCCAAGTTTAATAAACTGGCAAAAACCTTTGTCGCCACCATTATTAAAATCGCTATACTCGCAGGAGAATAAAAATTTTGTAAAATGAGAATACATTTCATAGCAATTGGCGGTGCAGCAATGCACAACTTGGCGATAGCGCTTTGCAAGAAAGGATACAATGTAACAGGTTCGGACGATGAAATATTCGAGCCGTCGCGCTCGCGTTTGGAAGCCTGCGGACTTTTGCCCAAGGACTTTGGCTGGCATCCCGAAAACATCACTGCTGATATTGACATTGTGATACTCGGAATGCACGCTCGCAAGGACAATCCAGAACTCGTCCGTGCGCAGGAACTCGGCTTGAAGATTTGCTCCTATCCAGAATACCTATACGAGCAAACAAAATCTAAAATGCGCGTCGTGATAGGGGGTAGCCATGGCAAGACAACTATTACCTCGATGATTATGCATGTGCTGAAAAATGCTAATCTCGGTTTCGACTACATGGTGGGCGCAAATATCAAGGGTTTTGACACAATGGTAAACCTTGAGGATAAGAACCGCGTTGCAATTTTCGAGGGCGATGAATACTTGTCGTCACCTATCGACCTGACACCTAAATTCCACTGGTATAAGCCACATATTGCAGTGCTTACAGGTATTGCATGGGATCATATAAATGTTTTCCCAACCTTTCCGAAGTATGTGGAGCAGTTTGAAATATTTGTAAAGTCAATTCAGTATGGCGGAAACTTGTTCTGGTATGAAGGTGACGAAAACTTGAAGAAAATAAGTCGTGTAAACCATGATATTAAGTCAGAATCATACGGCAAGATTGATGTTGTGGAAGAAAATGGTAAATACTGCGTTGTACGGGGTGACAAGAAATATGTACTCAATGTATTTGGTGACCACAACTTCCAGAATATAAATGCTGCATACAAGGTTTGCGAGAAACTTGGTGTAAAGGATGACATTTTCTGGTCGGCAATGGAAACATTTGAAGGTGCTGCAAAGAGATTGCAGTTGGTTAAGGAAACCGATGATTCGGCGTTCTACATCGATTTTGCACATGCACCTAGCAAACTAAAGGCTACTGTTAGTGCCCTGAAGCAGAAATATCCGAAACGCAAGCTTATTGCCTGCATCGAATTGCATACTTTCAGCAGTCTGCAGAAGAATTTTATTCCTCAGTACAATGGTGCAATGGACAATGCCGATACCGCAATTGTATATTACAATAGAGAAGTGTTAAAGCACAAGCAGTTGCCTGATATTCCAGAGGAATATGTAAAGGAAAGTTTTGGTGGCAAGGTTATGGTTTTTACCGATACTGTCAAGTTGCAGGAATATCTTCGTACGACAGATTGCCATGGTACTAACTACTTGATGATGAGTAGTGGAAATTTCAATGGTGTAGACTTCAAGAAACTTGCTGATGAAATAATATAGAGGCAAGTCAATTGCGAAATAAAAGCGGTTTAAAAGACCGCTTTTTTATTGTACAATCTTTTTGAAATAATCTATCGTACTGCGCAACCCATCATCAAGATTGATTTTTGGTTGCCATCCGTCAAGTAATTCTTCGGCTTTTGTGATGTCAGGCTTGCGCTGCATGGGATCGTCAGCTGTTCGTTCGTGGAACTCGATTGTGCTTTTTGAGCTGGTAAGTTTTATGACCTTTTGCGCAAGCTCCAAAATGGTAAATTCAGAAGGATTACCAATGTTCACCGGTCCTATGATTTCATCAGGAGTGTTCATCATCCTTATTAGTCCATCAACAAGGTCGTCGACATATTGGAAACTGCGGGTCTGATTGCCGTTACCATATATGGTTATTGGCTTGTCTTGCAATGCCTGAACAATAAAGTTAGAAATCACGCGACCATCGTCTGGTTGCATGTTTGGCCCGTATGTGTTGAATATCCGCACAATTTTTATCCTTGCGTTGTTCTGTTCGTGGTAATTTACAAACAGCGATTCTGCGCAACGCTTACCTTCATCGTAGCACGAGCGTGAACCTATTGGGTTTACTCTTCCCCAGTAGGTTTCGGGTTGCGGATGTACATCGGGATCTCCGTAAACCTCACTTGTTGATGCTTGCAATATCTTTGCTCCTACGCGTAGCGCTAGGTCGAGCATGTTTATTGCTCCCATTATTGAGGTTTTTATTGTCTTTATCGGGGCGTTTTGATATTGTACAGGTGACGCAGGGCATGCAAGGTTATAAATCTCATCAACTTCGATGAAAAACGGTATTGTAACATCGTGGCGCACCAACTCGAAATATGGATTGTCGAGAAGATGTATGATATTGTCTTTTGAACCGGAGGAATAGTTGTCGAGACAGATTACTTCGTTGCCTTCGTTGAGTAGCCGTTCACACAAGTGCGAACCTATGAATCCTGCGCCTCCAGTTACTAATATCTTCTTCATTCAGATGTCGTTTTCAGATTGCAAAAGTAAGCAAAAATAATTTTTTATAATAAGATGCTGATAATTTTAGAGGTTTTGCATCGAAATCTCACTTTCAGGTGTCACTATAAAAAATCGTTTGTTATTTTTGTAACGAAATTTTTGACATACTAAATTCGACAATATGAACCAGCAGCTATCGAAGGCAAAAGTCAGCATATTGAACTCGTTGTCAATCAAAAAGTACCGCGAGGAGCACGGATTGTTCTTGGTCGAGGGCTTCAAGATTATCGAGGAGGTGATCAAGACTGGCATGAAAATAAAAATGCTCGTCGGTTTGTCCGAAAGTCTTGAAAGAATAGATGCCGATTGCAACCTAAAGTTCGAAACCGACAAACGGACAATGGAAAAACTGTCGAATTTCAATACGGCATCGTCAATAATGGCAGCGGTGGAAATACCGCAGAGGCAATTGCATATTGAGGACTTGTCCGACTCGCTCACAATGGCAATCGACACCATACAGGATCCAGGAAACTTCGGTACAATAATCCGCATCTGCGACTGGTTTGGAATACGCAATATAGTATGCTCCAAAGGTAGTACCGACCTATACAATCCCAAGGTTGTACAAGCGACAATGGGTGCATTCACGCGAGTGAACATTTTCTACGAAGACTTACCATCTTTCTTGAGCAACTACCGAAAAATCACTGGATTGGATTGCTTCGGCACTTTTCTCGAGGGTGACAACATCTACGCACAGACTTTGCCACAAAACGGACTTATAGTCATGGGCAACGAGGGAAACGGCATTTCGCGCGAGGTGGAAGCAGAAATCTCGCGCAAGCTTTTCATTCCGCCATTCCATGACAATCATGTGGAATCGCTCAACATTTCGATGGCGGCAGCGATAGTGTGCAATGAGTTTAGAAGGTCATTATCCATTATTAACCTTTAGCTAGCGTAAGCAATTGTTAATTATCCATTATAAATTATCCATTGTAGATTATGACAATACAAGAATTACAGCAATCGGTTGACACCTGGATTCGCACCTACGGAGTACGCTACTTCGATGTGAAGACAAATATGATTGTGCTGACGGAGGAAGTCGGCGAGATGGCACGCGTAATTGCTCGCAAGTACGGCGAGCAGTCGGCAAAACCTACCGACAACCTAAACCTAGAGGACGAAATTGCCGATGTTTTGTGGGTGCTTACTTGCATAGCCAATCAAACGGGAATAGACCTCGATTCAGCAATGAAAGCCAACTTTGAGAAGAAAACAAATAGAGATAAAACAAGACATATTGATAATCAAAAACTTAAATAACATGAAAGACAGAAATTACCCCGGCGCACCGTCGGAAAAGGAAATCGAAAAAAAGGTAAAGCAGTACAAAAAGAAAATGCAGGAAAACAACAACAAGGAAGTACTGATGCAACTTCTTAACTGCGTTGACCTTACGAGCTTAAATGTAAGCGATACCGAATCAAAGATTGCAGAAATGACCGAAAAAGTCAACAAGTTCAAAAAGCACTTCCCAAAATACAAGAATGTGGCTGCAATTTGCGTTTACCCCGCTATGGTTCCGACAGTTCTCGACTGCCTTGAACTCGAAGATGTTGACATTGCCGCAGTTGGCGCATGCTTCCCTGCATCGCAGACCTTCCTTTCTGTTAAGGCGGTAGAATGTGAAATGGCAGTGGAGAAGGGTGCCGACGAAATTGACATTGTAATTTCGGTTGGCAAGTTCCTCGAAGAAGACTACCAGACAGTTTCGGACGAAATACTCACAATCCGCCACGCAATTGGTGATGCGTTCTTGAAGGTTATTCTCGAGACAGGCGAACTCAAGACTTCCGACAATATTTACATTGCAAGCATCATAGCAATGGAATCGGGCGCCGACTTCATAAAGACCTCGACTGGCAAAACCGCAGTTTCGGCAACTCCAGAAGCCGTTTATGTAATGTGCTGTGCAATACGCGACTACTACAAACAAACAGGAGAAATGGTAGGGTTGAAGCCTGCTGGTGGAATCTCAACTACCGAAGATGCATTGCTTTATTACACAATAGTAAAGGATGTTCTCGGTGAAGAATGGCTCAGCAACGACTTCTTCCGTCTTGGTGCATCGCGCCTTGCAAATGCCCTGCTTACCGACATAAGCAAGTTCGATGGCAAGAAAAAAGAGATAAAGTACTTCTAAAAAAGAACTTAAACTGTCATTTCGGAAGCCTGACTGAACCAGCGATACGAAGAAAGGAGCTGTGTGAAGTCGGCTATCCGAAATCTCCCATTGTACCGTATTAAAGGAGATTGGCTGCGCCGAGCTAAAGGTACCGCACAAGCGAACTCACACGACACGTGCCTTAGTCGGTTCGTTCTGCTTTGCTGAATGACGAGTAAAAACAATATTTGCAATGAAAAAGTTTTATCACCTATACAACGAAACGCTTCCCATCGAAGCCGACCTCGACGACCTGAAGGATTTGCTGGCAAAGAAAAAGCAACTGCTTGAAAACTATCAGGAAATCAGTTCCGACCTTGAAGATGAAATGTACATTTCCCGTGGAAATGGTTTTTGTACTACAAAGTGGGCTCCAGATGTCATAGAGGATAAAATAGAGGAACTTACACGGCAGATTGCAGAAATAGAGGGATGGATAGAATTGCACATGTAGGGGCAGGTTTGAAACCAATCCCTACATGCGCAATCTCAAAACGATTTTTTGCAATCCTTTGAACTGCAAATTAGAATACCATGCAAAAAAGTTTTGCCATTTAAGAAAATTGGTGTAATTTTGTGCGGTTTTAGAACGGACAGGGGGAGGATTTCCCCCGTTTTATTTTTCTGACATTGATAAGGAAGGAAGATATAGAAGTTTTAAGCAAACGGTTTCTTTCTGAAACACAGTTTGTTGTGGATATTACTATAAGTGTATCCAACGATATTGCCATATATGTGGATGACATGAACGGAATCACAATCGATGAGTGCCGTCGCATAAGTCAGGCAATAGAGGAATGCCTCGACCGCGAAAAAGAGGACTTTTCTCTCGAGGTTAGTTCGCCGGGACTGACAAATCCTTTCCGTGTGAAGGAGCAGTACCTGAAGAATATCGGCAAACTGGTGGAAATCGTTTATGTTGACGGAGAAAAAATTATCGCAACGCTTAAATCCGTGTCCGACAATACCATTACCGTCGAGACTGCCACTCCTAAAAAAGAAGGGAACAAAAAGGTGGTCGTGACGGAAGTTTTTGATATAGAAAGAATTAATATAAAAACAGTTAAAAGCGTAATTGACTTTAAATAACGAAAGCCATGGGAGTACAGGAAAACTTAATTGACACCTTTGCCGAATTTAAGGAACTGAAGAACATCGACAGATCGACTTTGATTGGCGTAATGAAGGAAGTTTTTTCTTCGACACTTGTAAAATTGTATGGTGAAGACAGCAAGTTCAATGTGATTGTCAACGACAAGACAGGTGACCTTGAAATATGGCGTACAAGAACTGTAGTTGAAGATGACGACTACGATGAAATAGAAGACAAGTACACGAAGATTCCTCTGACAGAAGCGCAGAAAATCGACGAGGACTACGAAGTAGGCGAGGAATATTCTGACGAAATCCGTTTGCAGGATTTTGGTCGCCGTGCCATACTTGCATTGAAGCAGAACCTTCAGGCAAAGATTATGGAACGTGAAAAGGACAACATCTACCTCAAGTACAAAGATAGGATAGGCGAACTTATCACCGCTGAAGTTTATCAGGTTTGGAAGCGCGAAATCCTTGTTCGCGACGAAGAGGGAACAGAACTTCTCCTTTCGAAGCAGGACCAGATTCCTAGCGACAAGTACCGCAAGGGCGACACGCTCAAGGCTGTAATTTCGAGCGTAGAACTTAGAAACGGAAGCCCGATTATCAAGATTTCAAGAACATCTGAAAAGTTCCTCGAAAGATTGTTCGAGCAGGAAATCCCCGAAATTGGTGATTCTGGACTTATCACAATCAAGAAAATTGTTCGTATACCTGGCGAAAGAGCTAAGGTTGCCGTTGAATCTTACGACGAACGCGTCGATCCAGTTGGAGCATGCGTAGGTATGAAGGGAAGCCGTATCCACGGTATTGTCCGCGAACTGCACAACGAAAATATTGATATTGTAAACTATACCACAAATTTGCCGTTGTACATTCAGCGTATACTTAGCCCGGCAAAGATTTCATCGTTGAAGATAATAAACGAGGAAAAGCGTGTGGAAGTTTACTTGAATCCAGATCAGGTATCGCTTGCAATAGGTAAGGGCGGTCTTAACATTAAGCTCGCATGCCAGCTACTTGGATACACAATCGATGTATTCAGGGTTTCGCAGGAAGAGGATATTGACCTCGACGAATTCAACGACGAAATCGAACAGTGGGTAATCGATCAGCTTAAGGCTGTTGGTTGCGATACCGCATTGAGCGTACTCGAACTCAGCAAGGAAGAACTTGCACGTCGTACCGACCTTGAGGACGAGACTATTGACGACGTAATAAGGATTCTGAAAGCCGAATTTAACAAGTAGAACGCGCAAAAAGAAAGAAACAGGTAATTTAGGAGAAAAATATGACTTCGGAAACGAAACCAAAAAGATTAAGTGCCGTAGGTGCCATATACAATGTGGCCGCATCGACTATTGTGGAATATCTTGTCAGCAAGGGTGTAGAAATAGAAAACAACCCTAATGCCAAGGTACAGCCCGAATGGTTGGCTCTGCTCGACGAAAAGTTCAAGGATTCGAAAGCCATGAACGAAACTGCCATCAAGGATACCGAGAAGGCAAAGGAGAACAAGGAGCTGAACATTTCAATCGAAAAGCAGCAGAACCTTGAGAAGCAGAAACAGGAAGCCGACAAGGCCAAGGAAGCAAAGGAAAAAGAACGTCTCCAAAAGGAGGCTGAGACTGCTAAGCCACAGGAAAAGCCTGCAGAGAAGGTGCCGGCAAAGGAAGAAGCCGAGGTCGCTCCAAAGCCTAAGCCACACGAAATCCAGCCATTAAAGGAGGAAGTCGTGACCGATGAAAACGGACCGAAGGTTCTCGGTACTATAAACCTCGACCAGATAAACCAGAAAACTCGTCCGAAACCAAAGACACAGGCCGAGAAGGAAGAGGAAAGAAAGCAGAAGAAAGAGGCTGCAAAGGAAGCCCAGAAGCAAGCTAAGAAGGCTTCTGTTAAACCTGCTCCCAAAGAGACTCCAGTACCTGCTCCTAAGCCTGTTAAACAGGAGAAAGCTCCCGAAGTAGAACCCGAAAAGATTGTTCCGCCAGAGCCAGAGTTCATAAAAACTCATGTGGAAAAATTGCAGGGACCTAACATTATCGGCAAAATCGACATAAGCGAATACGAGCGTAAGCAGGAAGCTGCTGAAAGGGCTCGCAAGGAAGCTAAGGAAGAGCGCCAGAAGAATCGCGAAAAGGAAAAGGCAGAGCGTAAGGAAAAGCGTAAACGCATTAAACGCGACAATGTTAAGGTTGATATAAACAAAGTTGGAGGCTCAAACGACTTCTCGAAGAAGGGAGAAAAAGGCGGCGAATTCGGTGGAAAGAAGAAGAAAGGCAAATTAGGTCCTAAGAAGCCTGAAATCAACGAGGAAGACATACAGGAAAAAGTAAAGGAAACCCTTGCAAAGCTCACCGCAAACAAGAACAAGTCGAAGGCTGCTAAGTTCCGTAAGGAAAAACGCGATATGTTCTCGATGCGTCGTGCTGAGGAAGAGGAAAGACTCGAAGCCGAAAAGAAAATCATAAAGGTTACCGAGTTCGTTTCGGCAAACGAACTTGCAACGATGATGGGCGTTCCTGTAACCAAGATCATCGCAACTTGCATGAGTTTGGGCTTGTTCGTTTCTATCAACCAGCGTCTCGACGCCGAAACGATGTCGATTGTGGCTGAGGAATTCGGTTTCCAGGTTGAATTTGTCAGCGCCGAAATCCTCGACGAAATCAAGGAGAGCGAAGACAGCGAGGAAGACCTTGTTCCACGTCCACCTATCGTTACCGTCATGGGTCATGTCGACCATGGTAAGACCAAGTTGCTCGACTACATCCGTCATACCAATGTTGTAGCAGGCGAAGCCGGTGGTATCACACAGCACATCGGTGCATACAGCGTACAGCTGAACGACAAGAGGATAACCTTCCTCGATACTCCTGGTCACGAGGCATTTACCGCAATGCGTGCCCGTGGTGCTCAGATTACCGACGTTGCAATCATCGTAATCGCTGCCGATGACGACATAATGCCGCAGACAAAGGAAGCTATCAATCACGCATCGGCTGCAAATGTTCCTATGGTGTTTGCAATCAACAAGATAGATAAGCCGACAGCAAATCCTGACAAAATCAAGGAATCGTTGGCAAATATGAACTACCTCGTCGAGGAATGGGGCGGCAAGTACCAGTCGCAGGATATTTCGGCAAAGGCTGGTCTCAACATCGAGGAATTGCTTGAGAAGGTTCTTCTCGAAGCCGAAATGCTTGATTTGAAGGCAAATCCAAACAAGAATGCCAATGGTACAGTAATCGAATCCTCACTCGATAAGGGTCGTGGTTATGTTGCAACACTCATCGTTCAGTCGGGAACCTTGCATGTTGGTGACATTCTGCTTGCTGGATGTGCAACAGGTCGTGTAAAGGCTATGTACAACGAGCGTAACCAGAAGGTTACCGAAGCAGGACCTTCAACTCCAGTTCTTGTTCTTGGTTTGAATGGAGCTCCGCAGGCAGGCGACAAGTTCAATGTCCTTGATTCGGAACAGGAAGCCCGTAGCCTTGCTAACAAACGTCTGCAGTTGCAACGTGAGTTGAGCATCAGGACGCAGAAGCATATTACTCTCGGCGAAATTGGTCGTCGTATGGCTCTCGGCGATTTCCACCAGATAAACATCATCGTAAAGGGCGATGTGGACGGTTCAATCGAAGCATTGTCGGACGAATTGATAAAACTATCAACCGAATCGTTCGAAGTAAACATCATACACAAGGCTGTCGGTCAGATTTCCGAATCGGATGTCATGCTGGCTGCCGCATCAAATGCAATCATCGTAGGTTTCCAGGTTCGTCCATCTACCTACGCACGCAAGACCGCCGAGAAGGAAGGCATTGAAATCCGACTCTACTCCATCATCTACGATGCTATCAACGAAATCAAGGATGCTATGGAAGGTATGTTGAAGCCGGTTGTAAAGGAAACAATCACCGGTTCGGCAGAAATACGCGAAGTATTCAAGATTTCGAAAGTTGGTTCGGTTGCCGGATGTCTCGTTACCGATGGCAAGATTTCACGCAAGTCGAAAGTCAGAATTATCCGCGATGGTATTGTTATCTACACTGGCGAACTCGGCAGCTTGAAGCGTTTCAAGGACGATGCCAAGGAAGTTATTGCCGGTCAGGAATGCGGTCTTAACATCGACAAGTTCAACGACATTAAGGTCGGCGATATTGTTGAGGCATTCGACGAAACCGAAGTAAAGGCAACATTGGGATAAAAGCAAATGTTTAAAATCGGTAAGACCGAATTTAACGACAGGCCTGTATTCCTCGCACCTATGGAGGATGTTACAGACCCGTCGTTTCGTTATATGTGCAAGAAGTTCGGTGCCGACCTAATGTTCACCGAGTTCATCTCTGCCGACGGACTTATCCGCGAAGCACAAAAGACAGTCAAGAAACTCGACATTTACGACTACGAGCGACCTGTAGGCACTCAAATCTATGGTCACATTCCCGATGCCATGGAAGAAGCCGCACGTTATATCAACAATGCCGATCCAGACATACTGGACATAAATTATGGCTGTCCTGTAAAGAAGATTGCAGGGCGCGGTGCAGGTTCAGGAATGATGCGTAACTTGCCGTTGATGAAGGAGATAACCGAAAGGGTTGTAAAGGTGTCGCGCTTTCCTGTTACTGCCAAAACCCGTCTAGGATGGGACAGTGAATCGCTCAACGTGGAGGAAGTTGCATTGATGTTGCAGGACTGCGGCATTCAGGCACTTACCATACATGGTCGTACACGTGCACAAATGTATAAGGGTGAGGCCGACTGGACGCTCATCGGCAAGGTCAAGAACAATCCTGCAATACACATTCCAATCATTGGCAACGGCGACATAACAAGCGGTAAAATTGCAGCCGAACGATTTAATACATACGGCGTTGATGCAATAATGATAGGTCGTGCCGCTATTGGTCGTCCATGGATTTTCCGCGAAGTGAAGCATTATCTGGAAACAGGCGAAGAATTACCAACTCCGACCGTTCTCGAGCGCGTTGACTATGCTCGCGAGCATTTGCACAAGTCGGTGGACTACAAGGAAGGAATGCGTGGAATTTACGAGATGCGCCGTCATTTTACCATGTACTTCAAGGCGATACCAAATTTCAAGGAAACAAGGCTTAAACTTCTCACTGCCAATACTGTAGAGGAAATAGAATCCATTCTCGACCTCATTGCCGACAAGTTTGGCAATGTTGAAATCAACAAGGATTTGGCAAATGTGGGATTATATTGATTTTTAGAATCCTTTAACCTTTGTTTTTGAAAAACTGTATTATTTTTGCATTCTAAATAATTAATAACAAATAATATGAAGAATTTTCTCACAATTATGCTATGCCTTGCACTTGTGGCTATGGCTGGCAATGTATTCGGACAGTTAAAACCTGGCAAAAAGCCTTTGCAGACAAATTCTGTATCACAAATTAAGAGTCCTGCTAATGTTCAGACTATTAATACTAATAATAAGGAAGCTTGCTGGGAAATAATAGGTCCGAATGGTTATAGAGAGTATTATTGGGATACGGAAGCTGGTGCTCAGCAGTGGATCAATGAAAAGAAAAGCAAGGATAACGCTGTTTATGAATATGCATTATGCGACCACATGACTATTGAGGCTTGTGATGCTAGCAACGAAAAAATAAATCCCAAAAAATGCTGGAAAATAACGGCTACAAAGAATGGCCAGACTATAGAGCAGTACCTTTGGGTGACTGAGATTGTTGCTCGCCGCAAGGCTTTAGCCATGAAAAAGGAAGGTTATCAAAATGCAAATTATGTTCAAACACCTGCCAATGATGAAAAGTCATGCTTACAGTCGGCAAATAATTCTAACGAACCCAATTGCTGGAAGATTACAATAGGCGAGGATGTTTCATATCTTTGGGGCTACGAACAGGATGCCCAGGCAACTGTAAACGCAGCACGGAACTCAGGAAAAACGGCATCGTACGAGTTGACGCCAAACAGGACAAAAGACTCTTGCCGTTAAAAAATATCAAGGTGGTGAAAGCCACCTTTTTTGTTTAGATGCATTGTCGGATTGGAAGAGATGGACATTGAACAGAAAGATATTCGCTGTTTGTCGTTGTCGGAACTTGAAGTTTTTATTGTCGGCATTGGTGAAAAGAAATTCAGGGCATCGCAGATAATGGAATGGATATGGAAGAAGGGCGCTGTCAGTTTCGACGACATGAGCAATCTTCCAAAACCTTTGCGCGACAAGTTGTCAGAAAATTTCAGATTCGGGAATGTTGTGTGCGTATATTCGGTTGCATCGGTAGATGGGACGCGCAAGTTTTTGTTCGAGACAGCCGACAGTTATCGTTTCGAGGGTGTTTTGATTCCAAGTGCCGACAGGGTAACAGCTTGCATATCAACGCAGGTAGGTTGCCAGATGGGGTGTGCATTCTGTGCTACCGGTCAACTCGGATTCAAGCGCAATTTAACGTCGGGCGAAATTTTTCATCAGGTATTTTCATTGAATAGGCTTTCGGAAGAATCGTTCGGTTTTCCATTGTCAAACATCGTCATCATGGGTATGGGCGAACCGCTTATGAACTACGAAAATACGCTCTCAGCAATCAATATGATATGTTCGGCACAATCGCTGGGAATGTCGCCACAGCGTATAACCATGTCGACTTGTGGCATTGCTCCTCAAATCAAGCATTTGGCCAACGATGGAATCCGTTTCAACCTTTCCATATCGCTTCATTCGGCAATTGACAGCAAACGCAACGAAATCATGCCTATAAACCGCAAGTATAACCTTACGGAACTTTCGGAAGCGATAAGGTATTTCCACGAAAAGACCAGCACAAGAATCACATACGAATATCTTATGCTTGGCGGAGTTAACGACAGCCTTGATGATGCCCGCGCGCTGACAGAATTTACAAAAGTTTCGCCATGCAAGATTAACATCATCGAGTACAATCCGCACCCGGGTGATACATTCCGAAGGACAAGCAGCGATGTTTTAGAAAAATTTATAAGGCATATTGAAAGCTGTAATATTGTGGTAACTGTAAGAAAATCAAAAGGTATGGACATCGCTGCGGCATGTGGTCAACTTGCAAATATGAAAAAATAATTTTCGCTATTCAAAAAAATATATATCTTCGCACCTTATTTACGTAAATAGTTTTTGAGATGAAAAAAATATTTTTGTTTGTTCTAACGGTTTGCCTGTGCGTTGCAGTTAATGCGCAGCAGAAACCGACTGCCAATTTCGGATATGACAAGGACATAGAACTTGCAGAAGGCAACGACTATGTAAGGATGATTGGTGGCGATTCAGACGGATTCTTCGCCATTAGGATGGATGCAGAGGATAAGTTGTGGCTCGAATATTTCAATGCCGCATCGCTCGTAAGGGAATCGTCAGCGCAGATAATTCTTCCTGTTGTCGATGGAAACCAGACCGAATATGTAGAGTCTTTCTATGTTGACGGACAAGTTGTTCTGTTTACTCAGGTCGAAGATTTCCTGAAGAAGGAAAAACTTTTGTACATACAGGAACTCGGCAAGAGCGGACAGGTGATGGGCGAACCACGAGTTATCGGTAAGCTTACAAACCAGAACATGTCGGCAGACTTCAATGTATGCCTTACACCTAACGGACAGAATATGTTCGTATGGTACAATCGTCCGTTCCAGACATACAACGAAGAGCCGTTCTATTTCAAGATGTACAATTCGAACCTTAGGGAAGTGTACAACAAGCAGGTTAAGCTTCCGCTTGTAGGTCAGGCATTTGCAATCGAAGACATAAAGATAACCAACAGTGGAAGCGTATATATGCTTGTCCGCATAAGCCCGACTGAGGCTCAGTTGCAGAAGATGAAAATCATAACCTACGACTACAAGATGCTTGTATTCAATCCTGCAATGGAAGACATTACAACATTTGATGTCAAGGACAAGAAATTGGTTCTCGTTGATGCAATTTTTGGAATCGACGACAACGACAACATTGACGTTTACGGATTCCTTGTTCCAAAGGGCAAGACAACCTATCAGGCAATATTCCATCAGAAATACGATGTAAAGGAAAAGAAACCGATTAACGCAAGAGATTCGAAGAAGGGTATTTATACATTCCAGAAGACCGAAATTCCTGCTTTCAATGCAGAGCGTCTCAACAAGATTATGGATCAGAAGTACGACTATCAGCTTCTCAATGTCCTTTATCTTTCCGATGGCGGTTCGGTTGTTGTTGCCGAGCACAAGAACTATTGGAAGGATTCAATATTCGACCCGCAGACAAGAGAAACTATTTTCAACGAATATTATCGTTTCAACGATGTATTGGTTGCATATACCAGTCCTCTTAACAATATGGAATGGATGGTTAGAATTCCAAAGAGCCAGTACAGTTGGAACGACTATGGAAAGTATTCGTCGGTTGCAACTTACGCTATTGGCGAGAAGGTTTTCCTTTTCTACAACGACAATGCTAAGAACCTGACAAATCTTGAGGCAGGCGAATCGAAGGCAAACCTCAATGGCGACAAGTACAAGGAAGCAACATCACCCGACCGCAATGGTTTTGCAATTGCAGTTTCCATTTTTTCCGATGGAGCAGTTTCTGGTCAGGCATTGTTCCCCAAGAGCAACAAGAAGAGCAAGATTATTCCCGAACTTTTTCAGGAATACAACGGAACACATTACATGTTTACCCGTAATGCTAAGAAATGCAAGTTCGCAATGTTTAATCCCGAATAGAAAATTATTTCATGATAAGAAAAGGACGGCGTAAGTCGTCCTTTTTAAATTTACACCAAAAATTCTCAAATTCTCAAATCATCAAATTATCGAATGATTGAATTGTTAAATCATTGAATTATTGAATCATCAAATTTTCAAATTATCAAATATTTCAAATCTTTGAATCATTCTTTCCTCATATCGAAATTCAACGGCTACAACCACGCTGAAGCTGAGCGTAGAGCAAGCACCATGTTGTCCGATTTTCAGCGGATGTATTTTGCACAGTATTATGCAAATCCGTTTCCGTTGCGCAAGTCGGCTGTGCTGATATTGCTGTTTGTCCGTGATGGCAGGCTGAAGACGATAATGATTGAGCGCACCGATGTAGGCGTACATGCGGGACAGGTTTCGTTTCCGGGAGGCAAGGCCGAACCTGACGATGTCGACAGCATCGACACGGCATTGCGAGAGACGGTGGAAGAAATTGGCATTGAGGTAGGTCGTAGCGATGTTGTTGGCAAATTGCCACCAGTGAAGGTGCCTGTTAGCAAGTTTGAGATTTTCCCAGTGGTGGCATTTGTCGAGGAGGTTGGTGACATTGTTCGTTCCGAAAACGAGGTAAAGCGAGTCTTGGAGGTCGATTTGGAGGATTTGAAAGCATCGTTTTCCACCCGTCCGGTTACCGTAGCGGGTAAGCAGTACGATGTGCCGAGTTATGTTTGTGGCAGTTCTGTAGTTTGGGGCGCCTCAGCGATGATTCTTTCCGAACTATTTGCGGTGGTAGGAGAGCTTTAGCCATCACTACGATTCATTGAATCGTTAAATCATTGAATTTTCAAATTTTCGAATTTTCAAATCCTTGAACATTGAACCCTTGAACTTTGCCCCCTTTGAATTGTAGAGTCGTTGCGCGCAACGACTCTACATCGAATCATGGACGAACGTTGAACCCTGAAACCAGAAACCCAGAAACGGGCGTTAGCCCTTGAAACGGCGAAGCCATAGAACGGCGTAGCCCTCAACGAAGTTAAACTTTGAACCTGGCGTTAGCCATTAACATCGCTTGTTAAAAAATAGGCATTACAAATCCTGCTATACAACATTTTGTGTCTAACTTTTACATATTTTTGCAATAGTCGGAAGACTATTATTTTTTACGATGTAACTCAAACTGCTAACATTTAAAATATTACGATTTATGATTTATTCACACGAAGTGCAACACATGTGTTGCGTGAAAAAAGGTCCGAATCACGGTCCGGCTCCCATTCCCGAAGAAGGCAAATGGGTAAAGGTCAAGGAAGTAAAGGACATATCAGGCTTGACACACGGCATTGGCTGGTGCGCACCACAGCAGGGAGCCTGCAAGCTTACGCTCAATGTAAAGGACGGAATTATTGAAGAAGCTTTGGTTGAAACCATCGGATGCTCGGGAATGACACACTCAGCAGCAATGGCTGGTGAAATCCTTGTCGGAAAGACTTTGCTCGAAGCTCTCAACACCGACCTCGTATGCGATGCCATTAACACAGCAATGCGTGAACTTTTCCTGCAGATTGTTTACGGACGCACCCAGTCGGCTTTCTCCGAAGGTGGCCTTGTAATCGGTGCCGGACTAGAAGACTTAGGCAAGGGCCTTCGTTCGCAGATTGCAACAATGTTTGCTACCAAGGAAAAAGGCGTTCGCTACCTTGAAATGGCAGAAGGCTATGTAACAAAGATTGCTCTCGACGAAGACGATGAAGTTTGTGGTTACGAATTTGTTCGCCTCGGCGTTATGATGGACCTCATAAAGAAAGGTACCGATGCAAACGAAGCTCTCAAGAAGGCAACTGCAAGTTATGGTCGTTTCTCAAAGGAACAGGGCGCAGTAAAATTCATAGACCCGAGAATCGAATAAAAATAGACAATTGATAATTGGTAGCATCGTGCCATGGCGTGATGCTAAAAAACAAACCAATTATTAATTAAATTAAATTAAAAAGATTATGATTAGGGAAGTAAAATTTGAAAGTCAAGAACGTCGTATGGAGAACATTACCAAAGTTCTCAATTCATACGGCATAGCTTCTATTGAAGAAGCAAACAAGATATGCGACCAGTACGGAATCGACCCATACCTCGAATGTGAACAGACACAAAACATCTGCTTCGAGAATGCAAAATGGGCTTACGTTGTTGGTGCAGCAATAGCAATCAAGAAAGGATGCAAGACCGCAGCTGAAGCCGCTGAGGCAATCGGTGAAGGTCTGCAGGCATTCTGCATAAAAGGTTCTGTAGCCGACGACCGTAAGGTTGGACGCGGACATGGTAACTTGGCAGCTCGTCTGCTGAGCGAAGAAACACAGTGTTTCGCATTCCTCGCAGGACATGAGTCGTTCGCAGCCGCCGAAGGTGCAATCAAGATTGCCGAAATGGCAAACAAAGTTCGCAAGAATCCACTTCGCGTTATCCTCAACGGACTTGGCAAGGACGCTGCAATGATAATTTCGCGCATCAACGGTTTCACATACGTTCAGACGGAGTTCGATTACTACACTGGCGAACTGAAGGAAGTACGCCGCAAGGCTTATTCCAATGGACCGCGTGCAAAAGTCAACTGCTATGGTGCTGACGATGTTCGCGAAGGCGTTGCTATAATGTGGAAGGAAGACGTTGACGTTTCAATCACTGGCAATTCGACCAACCCGACTCGTTTCCAGCATCCTGTTGCAGGTACATACAAGAAGGAAAGAATACTTGCTGGCAAGAAGTATTTCTCGGTAGCTTCGGGTGGTGGAACAGGCCGTACTCTTCACCCCGACAATATGGCTGCTGGTCCTGCTTCGTACGGTATGACCGACACCATGGGTCGTATGCACTCCGATGCTCAGTTTGCAGGTTCGTCATCGGTTCCGGCACATGTAGAGATGATGGGATTCCTTGGCATGGGCAACAACCCTATGGTAGGCGCAACAGTAGCCGTAGCTGTATCGGTTGAGGAAGCTATGAAGAAGTAATTTCATGCAGACATAAAAGCAACAAAAGGAAGTCCTGTGGGCTTCCTTTTGTATTTGAATGTCGAACAATAATATTTCACTAATGAAGAATGCGAAATCGGGGACAAAGTTATATTCATTTTTTTTTACTTCAAAGCGAAATTTTACATTTTTCACACAAATTTTATCTTTACATCAATCAAAAATTGCATAATCTATAATTATTATATTTATTTGAACATGTTGTTTAGTTGTACATTAGTCTTTTTTTGCAAAAACAATAAAAATTCAAAAACGGAGGCTAATTCATTGATTTTAAAGGATATATTATAAATATTTTTTTGTTATCAAATTTTTGAATCTTCAAATCTTCAAACGTGCGTTGCCCACCATCTTGTACAATCGCGCCGTGGCACTAATCTTTGAACATTGAACCCTTTGAACATTGAACCTGAACGGCGTCGGTCTCTGTAAAGACGTGCCATGGCGCGTCTCTACAGAAACGCCGTAGGCATAGAAACGGGCTTTAGCCCATGAAACATAGAAACGCCGTAGGCATTGAACGGCGCAGCCTTTGAACAATTGAACCCTTTGAACGTTGAACCCTGAAACCAGAAACCCAGAAATGGGCGCCAGCCCATTGAACGGCGCAGCCCTCAACGAAGTTAAACCAGAAACATAGAAACTCAGAAACGGCGTCAGCCATAGAAACTGGCTTTAGCCCACCGCCCCTTCCTTTAACATCCCATGTTTCATAAATTTGGCATTACATTGCATTATGTTTTAAACTTAAATTTTAGTTTTGCAGTTTAGAAAAACTGATATTATGCTTGAATATTTAAGGAAGATTTTGTTGTGCTCGCTCTGTTTGCTTGGTCTTTCGGTGTCGTCGATGTATGCTACCCATGTCTTCGGAAATGCCAAAGAGTATGCCAATAGCGAACTTATATTCTACCGTTACCAGGATAGGATAACTTACATTAAGGAGGAGGTTTTCCGTCTGAGGGTTGATGGTGATGGGAACTTTGTGGCTGATTTTGGGATCGATAGGATAACATATATATTTGCAGAATTTGGTGTATACTATGTGTATTTCTATGCAGAACCTAATGGCAATTATGAAATTATTTTGCCAGAATATGTAGAACGGACAAATGCAGAACTTTTCAATTCGTATTTCGAGCCTACTGAAATGCATCTGGGTATTAAGAACATGAAGGAAACAGACCTCAATTACCTTATCATGGATTTTGACTATTATTTCAACCGCTACTACAACCTGAAAATGGAAGATTTGTATATTAATGGGTTGAAGACAGATGTTGATACCTTTATAAATAATATAAACTCAAGGTACAAAAAATACAGCAATACATATTTTCAGCAATATCGTCGCTACCGCATTGCAGCACTGAAGGAAATGGTTACAAAGCGAGAATATGAATCAGCATTAGTTTATTCATACTATTCAAATAAGGAGATACTGTACGACAATCCTGCATACATGGATCTCTTCAATTCGATTTACAACAACTATTTCGACAACTATCTAGTTTCTCCAGGCGGTGCAGATTTATACAGGATAATAACATACGGGCATAGCATTTCGTTGCTACACAAGTTGATAGGCTCGAATCCTAAGCATAAGCGCAAACAATTCCGCGAACTAGTTATGCTAAAAGGTTTAAACGACGCCTTTGCCAACGACAATTTGCAGTGGCTACCTCTTCTGCTGACACTCGATTCTCTTTATATTACAACAGAATATCCAATCCATCAGCAAATTGCGCAGAATATTGCCGACAATTCGCTAACAATGGCAAAAGGAACTGTAGCTTTGCCGTTTGAGTTGCCCGATACGGTTGGCAACATGATGTCGCTAAGCGACTTCAAAGGCAAATATCTGTACTTGCAGTTCGCCAATACGCAGACATATTCCTCTGCTGCCGAATTCGATGTGCTGAAACGCGTATATAATCGCTATAAAGGTCTTTGCATATTTGTGACGATACTTACCGACAGCGACAAGGAAAAGGCAAAGAAGTTTATTGCAGATAATTCGCTCAACTGGACATTTCTTTTCGCAGAAATTAACAGCAAAGTTATCTCTGATTATAAGGTAAGGGCATATCCTACATACTACTTGATAGACCCACAGGGAATGTTGGTAATGTCACCGGCTCCTTCTCCTGCCGAAAATTTCGAGAAATATCTTTTTAAGATAATCGAGAATCAGAAGAGAAAGAAATAAAAGTCTTACAGGTTCGCAGGCTAGCAGTCTAACGGCCAGACCGTCTAGCAGATGAGAAGCCTGCAAGCCTTTGAACCTTCACGCCCACAATCAAATCATCAAATTTTCAACCTTTAGCTCGCGCAAGCAACCTTCAGCTCAGCGTAGCTAATTATCAAATCCTTGAACCTTAAACGTTGAACCTCTTAAACGTTGAACCCCTTGAACGTTGAACAATTAAACATTGAACCTTGAACGTTAAACGTTATCCACTGATTCTCAGTTGTTTGTTAAAAATATTAACAAAAATTAAAATTAATTAACATTTATTCAATTTTTTTAATTTACTTTGCAGTCTTATATTGCGTAAAATAGTATAAATGTTGAAGTTAAAAAAAAGTTGAATTTTTTTTTAAATCCCAGGCAACGAAATTGATGTTTCAGTTGTCATAGGGGTAGAGAGAAATATTATTAATTGGTAAATAATAAATAAAAAGAATATGAAAAGGAAGTTTTTTATTATGCTGATTGTCACGATGATATGTGGCTTTAGCTATGCACAGACAGTGCAGATCGATCCGCGCTTGGAAAAGGCTTACAGCCTCGAACATTTACAGCGCATGCAGAAGGAAACTCCTCTGATCCTCGAACTTCTGAACTATGAACTCGATCATTCGTGGTACATAGCAGAACCAGAAATGCAACAGAAGATTGATGGTTTCGAGTATCTCTACTACAAGGATCCAGAAACTGGTGAAAGAGCTGGAATGGTAGAGTCGATTGAACCTGGAAAGGTTAACATCGCAGAATTCTACTACGAAAGGCCTTACGACCATCGCAATTTCTACCGCGTTGGCAAGACAAACACCATCATTGGATTCTACTCCAACAAGGAAATTTCAGAAATGTATAATGCAATGAAAGGGTACGGCAATGAATAAGAGATTAGTAATGGTGCTTGTCGCTATCATGGCGGCTTGCACGGTAGCATTGGCGCAGACAACACCAGAATACAGGCTTAATCAGGCTGGATCGTCAGGTAATACTTTCGAGATTGCTTGTCCGGCTGGCGGTTCTTCGGAATCAAGTCCTGCCGCTCTGCTTTACGATAGCGGTGGTTCAAGCGGTAACTATAGCGCAAACGAAAGTATAATAAGGGATATAGCATCTACCAACTCTGGTGCTATCAGCCTTAAGTTCACACAGTTTAACCTCGGTTCCGGAACAACGATGACTATCAAGGACGGTATTTCTCAGCAGGTTCTTGTTTCCAACGCTACTGGAACTTCGTTGAATGGACGGACTTTCACTTCAAACCGTGGTTCTTTACAGATTGTATGGTCATCGTCAACGACAACTGGCGCTGGATTTGCTGCCAAGATTTGGTGCGGTGATATGTGCCAGACTTTCCAGACTACGATAAACCCAAGTGTAAGCCCTACAACTGAACTTAATCAGGCTACTGGCCAGAACGAGACATTCTACGATGTGTGCAACGGTACGGCAGTAAGTTTTACGGCTTCAACACACTTCGATAACAATGGTGCTCAGTACGATCAAAGCGAATCTACTCTGGTTTATACATGGGGTATCATCAATTCTAATAATGATACAATTCATCCACAAGGTGGACAGACTCTTAACTATACATTCACCGAGAGTGGTGGTTTCATGGTAATATGTAGTGCTGCTGATACCCGTGGTTGTTTGAATAGAAACATTAACACCCGCAAGGTACGTGTTTCACTTAAGCCTACATGGCCAAATGTTACATTCGGACCCGATTCAGTTTGTCCTGGAACAACCGTTTCGCTACATGGCGAACCACATATCGATCCTTGGACTGCTATCCGTCCACCAATTATTGCTGGTGCAACCTTCCTTCCCGATGGTAACAGTACCTGCTACAACACTAGCCTCGAATTCGATATTTTTGCCGATGATGCAAGAATTAACACAATAAACGATATCGAACGTATTTACCTCAATATGGAGCACTCATACCTCGGCGACCTTTCGATGGTACTTCAGTGCCCTAACGGACAGATGTGTCTGCTTCATGCTTATTCAGGCGGAACAATGTCTTCTCTTCACTGGACCAACCATGGTGGTACTAATGTATCAGGTTCGAGCAGTGGTGGAAACATTCACCTTGGACATGCTCCAGACCCATATTCTTCAAGCGACTGCTACTATACCGCTGGTGAAGGTTATTCCTATAACTTTACACCGACATCAACAACTCCTTTCGGACCTAACGGACCAACAACATACGAATCGTATACTGACCCTTGTGGAAATACCGAAAGAACCGAAATACTTAATGAAGGCGACTACGGAACATACGAAAGCATGTCTTCTCTCATCGGTTGTCCTCTCAATGGTACATGGACAATATATGTATGCGACCACTTGAGCTCTGATAACGGCTGGATATTCGAATGGGGTTTGTATTTCGCAGCAGACCTTTATCCAAACGACACCTGGTCGTTCACCAATACCTATCCATCTAATGGTAGCGGCTATTCATGGAGCGGCGTAGGCATGGCAACCGGCCAGAACGGCAGTGCCGACGCCACAGCCGTAGTACAGAACCCCGACCAGGACAACTGGTCGCTGATACCGTACACCTTCTCGGCGACGGACAACTTCGGCTGCACCTACGACACCACGATTACGGTACATGTCAAGCCGGCCCACCATGCAGACTGCTGCATCGAGCCTACGCCTTCAGTAACAGTGACAAGCAACGGCGGCGTAACAACCTGCAACCCGAGCGCGACACCTGTCAGCACGAGCCCCTGCGGCAATACCGCAACCCTCAGCGCCGGCAGCTTCGCATATCCTCAGAACACCGGCGAATGGACCTACACGGGCCCCGGCACCGTTACCTTCAGCGCCGTAAACCAGCCAATAACCGATGTTACCGTGAACGTCTACGGCGACTACACCTTCACCTGGCACGAGTACTACATGGGCAACGAGACATGCTCCGGCGAGGCCAGCGTAACGGTCAACTTCGCACGCGAGATGAACGCCACGCTCACCCAGGTCGACAACTTCTGCCGCTCCGGCTCCCCGATACAGCTGTCGGCCCAGGACTTCGGCACGCTCACCTGCAGCCCTGCCAGCGAAGCGCTCAACC
>CADAXK010000010.1 GCA_902791865.1 uncultured Bacteroidia bacterium | reverse complement strand
CCGATCCCATTCCGAACTCGGAAGCTAAGCTCACCAGCGCCGATGGTACTGCGTATTGTGGGAGAGTAGGTCGCCGCCGTCCTTCAAAGGTCCCGACTAGTCAGTCGGGATCTTTTTTTGTGTATATATGAATAATCAAAAATTGTAAAAAATCTATTTTTTATATGCTAAAACCATTATCTTTGCTTCAAAATTGAGGGTTAATATTTTTTAGTTATAATTAGAATTATCATTGACAATGAAACGATTTTTTGTAATTCTGGCACTCGCTTTTTTATTGACGAACAATATAAATGCCTACGATTTTTCTGCTGTTTGCGAAAGCGGGCAGACATTGTATTACAATATTACATCGAATACCGAACCTTATACGGTGGAAGTGGTAAGGGATGGTAATAATCAACAAACTGGTGATCTTATAATACCAGAAACGGTTGTCTATAACAACATTACATATTACGTTACAAGTATTTATACCGCTTTTTCATATTGTAGCGAATTGACATCGGTTGTTATTCCCAATACGGTTACAAATATTGGCAATTCTGCATTTTATAGGTGCAGCGGACTGACATCAGTAACATTTGGAAATTCTGTTGAAAACATTGGTACAATTGCATTTGAGGATTGTTATAATCTAAGATCGATTACACTTCCCAATTCGCTAACAAATATTGATTATGGAGCATTTCAAGGATGCTCTGGATTGACAGGGACTTTAACAATCCCCGATTCAGTTACAAGTATTGGAAGATATGCTTTTGGAAATTGCAGAGGTTTGACAGGAACATTAATAATTCCAGCATCCGTTACATTCATTGGCGAAGGTGCGTTTACTGGTTGCAGTGGACTGACAGGATTGACAATATATAGTTCTGAGGAAATTGGGAACTATGCATTTCGCGACTGCACTGGTCTTAGATCAGTAGTTATTGGTGATTTAGTAACTAACATTGGGTACATGGCTTTTTCGAGTTGTTCTGCATTAGAAACACTAACTATTGGCAATTCTGTTACAGAGATTGAGGGTGGTGCATTTGGTTACTGTAGCAGTTTGACATCTTTAACATTGGGTAATTCGTTGACGACTATTGGTGATGGCGCGTTTCATGATTGCAGTGGATTGGCAGGTTTGTTAATAATCCCCAATTCGGTCTCATATATAGGAGAAAGAGCATTTGAAAAGTGTAGTGGATTGTCATCTATTGTTCTTCCAGATGGAATTACTAACATTGGTTATCAAACATTTTACCATTGTAGCGGCTTGACAAGTTTAATAATTCCCAATTCGGTGACAAGTATTGGGACGGGGGCGTTTTGTGGTTGTAGCAGGTTGACAGAACTAGTAATCCCTAATTCTGTTACGAGTATAGAATCAGAAGCATTTATCGATTGCACTAGCTTAACAACGTTAGTCATTGGCAATTCCGTTACGAGTATTGGTCAGTATGCATTCGAAAGATGCAGAAGTTTGTATTCTCTGACAATTGGCAATTCATTTACAAGCATTGGCTCTGGTGCTTTTTCAGGATGTGGAGATAGTTTGGGAGAACTTAACTATAATGCAACAAATTGCACAGTAACAAACATGTTCAAAAATTTTACAAATTTATCAACTTTGAACATTGGAGATAATGTGACAAATATTCCAGCAGGTACATTTTACGGTTGCACAGGACTGACATCTGTTACAATTCCCAACTCGGTCGAGACCATTGGTGAAAACGCTTTTTACATGGTCAAAAATATAGTATATGGTGGCAATGCAACAGGCAGTCCTTGGGGGGCGTTGTCGCTAAACGGATATGTGGACGGCTATCTAGTTTATTCCGATGATACAAAAACAAATTTAATTGGATGTGGCATTATGGCAACGGACGTCAATATACCTAGTTCTGTAGTCAGAATCGGAAACTCTGCTTTCATTAATTGCAGAAGGCTTACAACACTCACTGTTCCCCATTCGGTGATGGAGATAGGAGAGAATGCTTTTAGCGGTTGCAGTGGGCTGGTAGAAATGACAATACCTTTTGTGGGAAAGAGTGCATCATATACTGTCGAGTCGGACACAACACTTTTCGGATTTATTTTCGGTACAACGGAATATTCTGGCGGAAGTCGTGTAAATCAGAATTATACTCCAAATAATCATAGGACATATTATATTCCAAGCGGATTGCAAACCATTAATTTTGAAGGAGACAGATTGCCTTTTGGCGCATTCTCCGGCTGCAATATGCTGACCTCTGTAACACTTGGAGAAGATGTCACAAATGTTGGGAGTTATGCATTTTATAATTGTTCCAGACTGGATAATGTAAATTTTGATGCAACAAACTGTATGGAAATGGGGAATCCGACTAATCCTGTATTCGCTAATTGCAATAATTTTACTGATTTAAGAATAGGGGAAGATGTAACGAACATACCATCGTACTCGTTCTTTAATTGCAAGAACTTAGGTTCGGTGTCAATACCAAGTTCTGTGTTGACTATCGGCGATTCTGCCTTTTATAAGGTGTCAAATATTACATATTATGGCACAGCAACAGGACGTCCGTGGGGAGCGTTGTCCATAAACGGATACGGCGAGGATGGTTTGTTTTATACAAGCACTGAGAAGGACACGCTTATGGTGGCTTTAAGAACCCTCGTTTCGGCAGAAGTCCCCAATACTGTGCTTTGTATTCTGCCTAATGCGTTCAATGATTGCAGTCTCCTTGAATCGTTGTCGCTTGGTTCGGCAATAAGGACTATCGGTAATTATGCATTTTCTGGTTGCTCAAGTCTAACAAATGTGACGTTGCCCGATTCATTGGAAGTAATTGGACAATATGCATTTTCTGGTTGTTCAAGTCTAACAAATGTTATATTGCCCGATTCATTAGAAGAGATCGGACAATATGCATTCTATAATTGCTCAAGGATTAATGTGCTAACAATTCCAAATACAGTCGAAGTGTTTGGAAGTTCCGCATTTTATGGTTGTAGCGGACTTGCCGACATATATATGAATTGTACAACTCCGCCTTCTGCATCCATTTTTAACTTTCCTACTTATTACAATGCAATTCTATGGGTGCCATGCGGTTCGTTGGATGCCTACGGCTCATGGAATGATTTTGAGGATATTCGCGAAAGCAGGGCATATATGCTAAGGTTGTCAAGTGACGCTCCGAGGTTTGGCACTGCAAGGTTAACTCAACAACCCGACTGTACCGATGGCATTGCAATAATTTCGGCAACCGCCAACGAGCATTACCACTTTGTTCAGTGGAACGATGGCAATACCGACAATCCGCGTACAATAATGGTAACGGAAGACACAACATTTGTCGCTATGTTTGCAAATGACCAGTACCTTGTCTCGGTTGTTTCGGCAGACGAAACAATGGGAACCGTTAGCGAAGGAGGAACATACGAATATGGTGCGGAATTACTGATTTCGGCAATAGCCAACGAACATCATCACTTTTTGCAATGGAACGATGGCAATACCGACAATCCGCGTACAATTGTTGTGGAAGGTGATGCAACATATGCGGCTTCATTTGCAATCGACCAGCACATGATTACAGTTTTGTCTGCAGATGAAACTTTGGGTTATGTAGTCGGAGGTGGAACTTACGACTATGGTACTGAAATACAAATTTATGCCAATGCTAGCGATGGATACGCCTTCCTGTCGTGGAACGATGACAACACCGATAATCCACGTGCAATCGTTGTTGACGAAGATGCAACATACATTGCAACATTCGCCGAGGCTCGCGTTGTAACGATAGAGTCTTCAAATAGTGAAATGGGAACTGTTATCGGTTCTGGCGTGTATGCCGAAGGCGCTGAAATTGAGATTACTGCCATACCATACGAAGGCTATCGCTTCGACCATTGGGTTGATGTGGATAATCCATCGCGCGATTTCAATACCGACAATCCACGCACGATAGTGGTTTCGACTGATGTTACATACTTGGCGGTATTTACAGATGTTGTAGGCATTGAAGACAATGGTGTTCCTGCAATCTCAGTTTTCCCCAATCCAACAAGCGACATTCTTAACATAACCTCATCAGAAACAATTTCCGAAATTGAGATTGTTAACTCTTTGGGACAAGTTGTTTATCGCGCAGAAGTAAACGCAGATAACGCAGTTTGTGATGTTAATGGATTGTCAAATGGTGTATATTTGGTGAGAATACAGAGTAAAGGTGCTGTGGTTGTACAAAGAAGATTCGTAAAGGAATAGAAATATTTGTGTTATGAAGTAGGTCTTTGCTTTAAACAAACTCCTGCATCATATTACAAGTCCACTTCTTTTATTTCCCCTTCGGGACTGCGGAGCACATAATGCATTAAATCGTCATGTGGTTCCAGCAACCTAAATGTGCAATAATCTGTAATAGGAATTCCGTCGATGCTTATCAGGTAGTCGCCAGAGCGAACGCCTTTTTTGTATGCATCCAAACCTTTTTTTACAATAGCCCTTGCTATGCCAAGAGTGTCGCCATCTTCGGCTGGTCTAAATGAGAGTCCCCTTGTTATTTTGTTTGCAACAACAACTTCCGACTTTCCATCGTGAGGAAGCAGCACAAAGCGCCGTTTCGGAGCATCGATAATAAGAGATGCGTGTTGCATTACGGCCGTACCAAGTTTCAGCATGGCAGTATTGGTCGAAATGCACAGGTCCTTGAATGTAAGGTCTCCAATCTCTACCTGCGGAATACGAAGAATCCTGTAGGCGACTGTGTCGTAGGTGGCACCGAAAACACCAGCGCTCGATAGGACTGAAGTGTCTGAATGTAAAGACATTTCATCTATTTTCTGTTTCATTTTCTGGTCGCTTTTCCCCCAGCGGTCAAGCAGCTCTTGAGGAATGTCGAACCAGCCACCTACATTTCCCGAGTCGAAGAGCATCCTGATTTTGGAAAACGGGAACTTTACGAAAAATGTCGGTCTGCTCGAATCGTATTTCAGTATTTTATGTCCTTTCTCCTCCTTGGCGAAGAATCCCTTGCGGTCGGTTACTATCATCAGGCTGTCTTTGGTGTCGAATTTGAACGAAAGACCTTTCTTGACAATAAGGTCGAACGCAAGAGCGCCATCAATAATTCCGCAGGTGTATTGGCTTAAGCCGTTGTCGACAATAATAGGGTAGTTTTCGATGCTAATGTTGCCCATCTTAATGGTCGGGCACTTGTGAATAGCTTTCTTATACGATGCTTTTTGTGAATCGACGGTTTTTACACTGTCGCCCGACGCTATCATCCAGTCCTCCTCTTCTCCTATCCAGAAGCCAGTCTGCGCTCCAGTGTCGAACAGCATGTTTCTTACAACTCCGTTAATCTCTACCGGGACTACAGCAGCCCCGTTCCAAATCTTTATTTTCACAGTATCTACAAAATCGGTGTTGGCAATGTTGAAATCAAATGCTTTAGCGATTTGTGCTACCGACTGCAACGATATCAAACAGACCAAAATTATGGTTATTGCTTTTATGAAAGCGAAAGTTTTTGTGTGTTCCCTCATGTTAGTATTTTTATATGGCACAAAAGTAAGAAATTATTTGTCACAAACAAAAATAGTGGATAATCCTTCCGCAACTATTTTATGTTCAAAAAATTAACCGATTATGAACAATTTGCTTGCTTGCAAGGCTAGATTAAATTTGCTTTAATCACTGCTAAATGTTTTAAAACATTGATGCATAGTGGATTATGTGCGAAAAATTATTTTCCGCTTACCGCTGTGTATCTGAAAAAAAAGTGATAATTTTGCACGAAATTTTTGACTATAAAAGAATAAGATGATAAAAATTACTTTACCCGACGGTTCGGTTAAGGAATACCAGCAAGGTGTTACTGGTATGGAAATAGCTGAAAGCATCAGTCCGAGGCTCGCCAAGGAAGTGCTTTCTATCAGTGTAAATGGTAAGGTTCAGGATTTGACAATGCCTATAATGGAAGATGCTTCCATAAAGTTGCACAAGTTCGAGGACGAGGAAGGTAAGCACGCTTTCTGGCACACATCTTCACATATCATGGCCGAGGCTATCCAGAAGTTATTCCCCGGAACAAAGTTCGGTATCGGTCCTGCTGTAGAAAACGGTTTCTACTACGACATCGAACTTCCCGATGGGAAAATCCTTTCGGAAAACGATTTCGCAGCAATCAACAATAAGATGATGGAAATCTGTCGTGCCGATTCAAAGCTCGTAAGAAAGGACATCTCGAAAGCCGACGCTCTCAAATTGTTCGAGGAACGCGGCGATGAATACAAGGTGGAACTCATCTCCGAACTCGAGGACGGCAAGATTACCCTTTACAATCAGGGCGAATTCACCGACCTCTGCAAGGGTCCGCATATCCCATCTACAGGTTATGTAAAGGCTATCCAAGTATTGAGTTTGGCTGGTGCTTACTGGCGTGGCGACGAAACCCGCAAGCAGCTAACCCGTGTTTACGGTATCAGCTTCCCCAAGCAGAAGATGCTCGAAGAATACATCACCATGCTTGAAGAAGCCAAGAAGCGCGACCACCGCAAAATCGGCAAGGAACTCGAATTGTTCATGTTCTCCGATATGGTTGGCAAGGGCTTGCCTATCTGGTTGCCAAACGGTACCGCATTGCGCTTGCGTCTCGAAGATTTCCTCAAGAAAATTCAGAAGCGCTACGGCTACCAGCAGGTTATGACTCCGCACATCGGTAACAAGGCATTGTATGTTACTTCAGGTCACTGGGATCACTACGGCAAGGATTCGTTCCAGCCGATTACCACTCCCGAAGAAGGCGAAATGTACTTGCTCAAGCCGATGAACTGCCCTCATCACTGTATGATTTTCAAGAACAGCCCACGCAGCTACAAGGATTTGCCTCTGCGTATTGCTGAATTCGGTACTGTTTACCGCTACGAGCAGTCGGGCGAATTGCACGGACTTACCCGCGTTCGTTCGTTCACACAGGACGATGCACATATTTTCTGCCGTCAGGACCAGGTTAAGCAGGAGTTCATCCGCGTTATGGAAATCATCGAAATCATCTTCAAGGCTCTCGATTTCCAGAACTTCGAAGCACAGATTTCGCTCCGCGACCCCAACAACACCACCAAGTATGTTGGTTCCGACGAGGTTTGGGCAATGGCAGAACAGGCAATCATCGATGCTTGCAAGGAAAAGAACCTTCCCGCACGCGTTGAATATGGTGAGGCTGCATTCTACGGTCCTAAGTTGGATTTCATGGTAAAGGATGCTATCGGTCGTCGTTGGCAGCTTGGTACTATCCAGGTTGACTACAACTTGCCGGAGCGTTTCGAACTCGAATATGTTGGAGACGACAACAAGAAGCATCGTCCGGTTATGATTCACCGCGCACCATTCGGTTCGATGGAACGCTTCGTAGCTGTTCTTATCGAGCATACCGCAGGCAAGTTCCCGATTTGGCTTGCTCCGAACCAGTTTGTAGTATTGCCTATCAGCGAAAAGTTCAACGACTATGCAAAGGAAGTCGTAAACAAGTTGAAAGACATGAATGTCAATGGAGTAATTGACGAGAGAAACGAAAAGATTGGCCGTAAGATTCGCGACAACGAATTGAAGAGAATTCCTTACTTGCTTATTGTAGGCGAAAAGGAACAGGAAAATGGTCAGATTTCGGTTCGTAAGCAGGGCGCAGGCGATATGGGCGCAATGTCGGTCGAAGATTTCGCAAATATTGTAAACGAAGAAGTAAAGAAGTTTATTGATTAAATAAAAGGAGGTAAGTTTTTTATAAATTTTTTATGGCAAAAGACAATCAGCAAAACGACTACAGAATTAATCGCTCAATTCGCGCACCATTTGTACGTGTAACAGGCGACAATGTTGATAAACCAGGAGTTTACAGCATCAGGGAAGCAATAGAAATTGCAGAACAATTGGAGATGGACTTGGTGGAAATAGTTCCAACAGCCGATCCGCCAGTATGCAAGGTTATCGACTACCAGAAATTCCTTTATCAGCAGAAGCGCAAGCAGAAAGAATTGCAGAGCAAGACTCAGAAGATAACAATCAAGGAGTTGCGCTTTGGTCCGCAGACTGATGACCACGATTATAATTTCAAGTTGAATCATGCCAAGAAGTTTTTGGAGGAAGGCAACAAGGTAAAAGCATACGTGTTTTTCAAGGGCCGTTCGATAGTTTACAAGGAACAGGGCGAAATATTGCTTCTGAAGCTTGCAAATGACCTCGAGGAATACGGCAAGATTGACCAGATGCCAAAGCTCGAAGGAAAGAAAATGCAAATAGTAATATCACCTAAACCTAAAAAGAAATAATAACTTTAAAAATTTAGAACAATGCCAAAAATGAAGACTAATTCCGGAGCCAAGAAGAGATTTTTCTTGACCGGAACAGGTAAGATTAAAAGAAGACATGCTTTCAAGAGTCACATCTTGACCAAGAAGGCAACAAAGCGTAAAAGAGAACTCGCTCACTACACAACAGTAGCTGAAAACAAGGAAAGATCTGTAAAGATGTTGCTTGGAATGAAGTAATTCGAGTGTAGTTAGAATGATTAATTAAATTATGAACCAGAACGTTTAGCCTCAAGTTCCGATCAAAAGGACGCTAACGCTCGCAAATTTTAAGATTATGCCAAGAAGTGTAAATGTAGTTGCCGCTAGAAACAGGAGAAGAAAAGTTCTTTCTCAGACTAGAGGTTATTTTGGAGCAAGAAGCAAGGTTTGGACCGTAGCAAAGAATGCATACGAAAAAGGTCTTGCATACGCATACAGAGACAGAAAAAACAAGAAGAGAGAATTCCGCGCATTGTGGATTCAGAGAATTAATGCTGGTGCTCGTCTAAATGGTTTGAGTTATTCTCAATTGATGGGTAAGCTTCACGCAGCAAATGTTGACATCAACCGTAAGGTTCTTGCCGACCTCGCTATGAACAACCCAGAAGCATTTGCAGCAATCTGCAACAAGGTAAAATAATTGATATTTTTTAGAATAGGTGATATAATTAAGGTCGTCATCTGACGACCTTTTTTTGTGGTATTTTTTGCGTAGAGATGTTGCGCGCAACATCTCTACATTGTTTTTGTCAACACCTTGCCCAATCCCTCGTTTGAAAACCCTACATCCTCGCAGTCCAGCTCGGTAGCGTCAATCTTGCCAACGCCTTCGTTTATGAGCTTTGCAATCTTGGCCTTACCCGAAACGCATACGCTTCCTACGCCCTCGTTGTCGAGGCGGACATAGTTTGCATCAAGCACTTCGACACTGATTTTGCCAACGCCCTCGTTGTCGGCTTTCAAGCAGGAAACCGCCAGTTTGTTCAACTCTATCGAGCCTACGCCTTCATTCTTAACAATCAAAGTGTCGGCGCGAAGCGAGTCGCAGCTAATCTTGCCGACGCCTTCATTCTTTATTGACTTGCAAGTAGGCGAATATACCTTGATGTTGATTTTTGTATCGCTGTTTCTGCGCAGTCTGCCCGAAATGTCGATGCACAGAACACCATCGTCAACATCGGTCTTTATGCGGTCGATATAATTTTCGGGAGCCGAAATCTCCACTGCCGACCTTTCGGCTTGAACATAGACGATGTTGCAAATGCCTTCGTTGTCGATGGCATCAAAGGCCTCCAATTCCCTAGTTTCAAACTTTTGCGTTTCGTTGATATTAGTGTGTTGCCATTCGTTGTCAGATACCTTGAAACAAATCAACACGCGAACAATCATCAGTACAAATATTACAGCCAAACCGCTGAACAATAATATATTAGTTATCTTTTTCATCTTTTTTTGCTTTTAAAAATCCTTCATAATATTCTTTCAAATCATTTATTTCCATTCCAAGAAGTTCCATTTCCTGGAATATGCGTGGAAGTTCGCGGTTTACAAACCTTTCGCGGCGCATCTCTTTTATCTTCGCTATCGCGTCCTCGGAAGCAAAGTAGCCTATGCCCCTGCGGTTGGAGATAATGCCAAACCGTTGCAGGAAATCGTAGGCGCGAAGAACCGTGTTGGGGTTCACCTCGAGCTGTACGCCGAGTTCGCGCACCGAGAGTATCCTGTCGTTTTCCTTCCACCTGCCCATCAGAACTTGCTCGCACACATAGTCGGCAATCTGCTGGTAAATAGCTTTTGATTCTGAAAAGTCCATACTAAGCCTCCGTTTCCTTTAACCTGAAATAACTCAAAATCCAGAAGAATGCTGTCACGCAGAGCATGAATATATACAATATCAAATTTGAAGCATCAATTTTATCAATTGTTAAGCCTGTATCGTAGTTAAATATCTTGAAATAGATTACCATCATAACTATTACATACAACGTACAGAATGCAGCCTCACAGAGCAAAGTCTTTATCACTGCGGCCTTACGGAAATATACCGAGCCGAACATCATAATTGCATTGCTGAGAAGCAAGAACAGATAAACATGCCATCCTCGCGTGAAAACAAAATTTATTGTCTTGAATTCGAACTCGCCGTATATGCGATAGCAGAAGAACGAACTAGCCCAAATTCCGAGGCACGAAGCCAAGATAAGCAGAGCGGGGTAGTAGAAATGGCTTAGGATGATGTTTACCGTAAGCTTTTCGCCATTGCTTGCAGGAAGCATAAGGTAGTTTATTGCCCTCTGCGGTTTCCCGAGCATACCGAATATATGTCCTGAATAAAGGATGAAGAAAACGAAAAGCACTATCCAAGAAATAGCAGAAGCTCCCGGATTTAGCGATGTCAGCATCTCGACAGCGAAAATTATAGACGCCACAATGACATCCTTTTTCCAGTTTTCGCAGAAATAACGCTTGAAAAGCAGTCCTATACGATAGAGTGATATATTTTTCATAGCCATACCTTTTTTAATTGTTCAACTTAGTTTCCATTTCGTCGGCAAACCTTGATTTGCCGTTTTCTTTTTCTGCGAAGATTTCACGCATCGTTTCCCTTGCCGAGATAGCCGCGCAGAACAGCAGTTCCATGTCGAACTTGTCGTCGGCATCGTCTATATGGGTACATACCGCCACCTTGCCGGCAATGTTGTCCTCGCTGTAAAGCACCTTGCCTTGTTGCGAAAGGTCCTTGTACTCGTCAGCCGACAGAACCTTGAATGTAAGTCGGTCACAAATGGTGTTGATGTCGGCGTTGAGAAGGATTTCGCCACGGTCGAGCACCAGCACGGCATCGATTACATTCTGCAGGTCGCGCACCTGGTGCGTGGAGATGACGAACGCCTTGTCGTCGGTAATTGCCGAAGCCACCACCTTGCGGAAGGTGCTTTTCGACGGGATGTCCATGCCGTTTGTCGGCTCATCCATGATTAATAACTTGGTGTTGGTGGCAAGTGCAAAGCTCACAAGCACCTTTTTCTTCTGTCCGTGCGACATCTTTGTCAGTTTCTGCTCCATGTCGATAATTTCGAACTGATGCAGATAGTCTTCGAATGCGGCTGCGCTGAAGTTTGGGTAGAATGGCGCATAAATATTCGCATAGTCGCGCACGCTAACCGAAGGCACATCCATTTCCTCGGTGACAAAGTAAATGTCGGCGAGCATTTCCGGATTGCGCTTTTCTGGCTTCATACCAAACACCGAAACTGTTCCTCTTGTGCAGAAACGAAGTCCCGAAATAATTTTCAGCAGGGTAGTCTTTCCTACGCCGTTTTTCCCAAGCAGACCGTAGATGTGCCCTGCCTCGAGCGAAAGGTTCAGGTCGTCGAAGATTTTTCTCTGCGGCACATACCTGAAATCCATGTTTTTAATCTCAATCATACCAATTATTATTTTAGTTAATTTTTCTTTATTTGTTCGTTAGTGTATTAGTGAAGTAATACACTGCAAAAGTATAGCATTGTTTGGTATCGGCAATAGGGAAAATGCAATAATAGACGAAATAGACATTTACACATATTAAGATGAGATGTTGTTGTATAAATGTTGATTAATCATTGTAGCGACACAATGCATTGCGTCGCCACAATATGCAACAAAAACTGGCATCAGACAGGAAAAGATACCGCAATGTTATTTGCCCCTCCGCCCTAAGGTCCTTAAAAACCTTAAAGGCGTTAAACTTGGGCAAAAACGTGCGGTAATGTGTGTTGAGAAATTTTCTGCACTCGAAAAAAAATCGTCAATCAAAAATCCAGAATCGCAAATAATTTTTACTTTTGCTGTTCTAAATTTTATTCAAGATGAAGAAACTATTATCAGTAATGATTGGCTTGGTCATCGGTGCTGTATGCTTTGCACAGGGGATGACAATTGGATTCTAGAAAAATGAGGGAATTATATTCCCGATTGAAGCTTCAAACATATGGGCTGAAAGTCCATAGGTGGTTTAGTAACAGAATGCAAGTTTAATTCTCTGCGTCAATCTTTATGGTAAATTATTTATGCTTTTGATTGCCAGTCTAATGATAATTAAATGTATAAGATAATGTCATAGTTTAAAATTTTTTAACAATTTATTAAGAAGCCTTAATGAAAATTCATGCTATTCTTGTAAAAAATACGATAAAAAATAGATGTGAGATGAAAATAATTGTAACACAATAATTTATGAAAAGTTTCTTTTTAATTTTGGGCATATTATTATCTTGCATTACATTCTCACAGGATGTTGTGATTTTTGTTAAAGCCAAATATGAAGACAACCCGATAGGGCTAGACACGATTTATATAGAAAATTTGTCCAATGGCACATCTGCAGAACTATACAACTTGCCTATGGGTATTACAAACTATGAGATTAATCTAAGCAAGGGGGCGCAGGTGAATGCAATAGCTCAATTAGGAGAAAATGAAAGCGACTTTACTTTATTATCAAACCACAAAGGATTTTGTTCGTTTCAAATTATGTCCAAGTCCAGCAGTAGTGTGAGCTTTGAATTGTACAACATTCGCGGACAGAAACTATATTATGAAAATAGTGTTCTTGTGCAGGGAATAAATACATTTGAATTTTCCAACTCATACACTGATATGGGGATACTCAAGATTACAACCATAGGCAATAGTTATTCTATTAAGGTTATAGGAGAGGCTAACAATCCGACATTTTTACGCAATACTGACATTAAAGTCCTAAATACCAGTCTGACAACGAAGGAGACATTGGGTTTTGTTTTTAACGAAGGAGATACTTTACGCATAACGGCAAAAAAACAAGCATATCATTCGAACTCGTTATTTGTACATCCTGAATACAATTTAAACTACACCGAAAACTATACCATATTTTTAAGCAAGCCTTGTGCCGGTAACGAGACAGTTATGGATTATGATGGAAATGTTTACAACACTGTCCAGATTGGAAACCAATGCTGGATGAAGGAGAACCTTAATGTTACTCATTATTCGGATGGAACACCATTGGTAAAAGTATCTCATCCAGACTTTGAGTGGTGGGTCAATACAGATTTAAATGTATATTATAACTATGGCAACAATGAATCAACAAGCGAAATGACAGGTATATTGTATCCATGGAGATCTGCAATTATTATTGACAATAGTGAAAATTTAGAAGGGCATAGGCAAGGTGTTTGTCCATCGGGCTGGCATATCCCTACTGTTGAGGAATGGGTTGAGTTGGTATTGTATGCCGATAGTGAACATCAAAATGCAGTAACCACTGGCTATTTTCTAGGAACAGACGTTGGAATAAACCTTAAATCGACACTTTTATGGGAAAATACATTTGGAGGCACTGACAAATACGGACTTTCGGTTTTGCCAGGTGGTGGAATAGTATATGAATTATTATCACATAATCTTGTATTTTCAGGATACTATGACCTTGCCGTTTTTTGGACCTTTACTCAAAATAATTCGCCAAAGTATATAAGATTCAACTCTGCTGCCCATATTATGCTAGAGGAGAATAGCGGAGACAATGATCCTGTACGTGCTGCTAGTGTAAGGTGCATTAAAGATTAATGGTAAAGTTTGCTAAATTTCATGGATAGTAGTTGTTTATATGTGGAGGCACATATCAGAAAATCAGTTATAGATACTTGGTGAATAAACTATGCACAACAACAAAAACAAGGAATATTCAGGTAAATAAGTTAGCGTAGAACTTTCATCTACAAAAAATCGTCAATCGAAAATCTCAAAAATCGTAAATAATTTTTACCTTTGCGCTTCATAAACTTTATTTACAATGAGAAAACTTATGTTAGCAATGATTGGACTTGCAATAGGTGCTGTATGCTATGCTCAGTCACTTGTTCCTGTTTCAATCAACGGTGGAAAGAACGCCACCGAAATCGTCGAAAACACCAGTTCGACTTTGAGTTTTACAAGCAAGCTGTCGGAATTTTCGCTGACACGCACAATCGAAAACGGAGAAATCTACTCCAAGATTGCCATCGACGGCTATATCACAAACAACCAGATTGGCTATCCGCAGTTGCCAGTAATGGTAAAGATGATTGAAGTGCCTATGGGTGCCGAAATCGTTGCCAATGTTACGGTTAACTCCGAAAAGGTTGTAAGTCTTGCCGATGCTGGTTTCGAGCAGGTGATTGTACCTTGCCAGCCATCACTTTTCAAGAACCAGCAGAAGGAAGATGTTCCTTTCGAGAAGAACAAAATCTATGCTGAAGGCGGTCTGTATTCGCCAGAAATGGTTACAATCGAGGAAGCAGGTATTATGCGTGGCATCCGTCTGGTAAAGGTCGTTGTAAGTCCGTTTGCATACGATATTGCCGACAATGCTCTTACCGTCCGCGACGACATTTCGGTTACCCTTTCGTTCCGCAATGCAGACCAGCGTAGCACAGCCATCAAGGACAGCAAGTATTCGCCGGCTTTCGAGGCATTGTACAGCAAGATTTGGAACTACAAAAGAACCCGCGATGCCGAAATGCACTATCCGATAACTTACGCCATCGTTGCCGACCGTATGTTCGAGGAGGCGTTGCAACCGTTCATCGCTTGGAAGACTAAGAAGGGGTTCAAGGTCGTAACGGCCTACACCGATGAGATTGGTCGCACCGATGCTGCTGTAAGGACTTATCTGCAAGGTCTTTACGAAGCAGGTACGGCAAACGACCCGGCACCTTCGTATGTTCTTTATGTAGGCGACACCGCCCAGATTTCGGTTCGTAAGACCAGCATTTCGGGCGAAAGCCACTACACCGATGTATATAAGGTATGCTTCGACGGCAACAGCGACTACATTCCCGATATGTTCTACGGTCGTTTCTCTGCTCAGAATGTGTCGCAGCTCACCCCGCAGATTGAAAAGACCTTGATGTTCGAGCAATACACTTTCCCAAATGCTTCGTATCTTGGTGATGCAGTGCTTGTTGCCGGTTACGATGGCAGCATTCAGTACGACGACATAAATGGAAACGGTCAGATAAACTATGCAACCCAATACTATTTCAACGATGAGCATGGAGTCAATGCTACGGTTTATCTGTCGCCACAAAGCCATTCCAGCGGAGCGACAATCAAATCGCAGATTAGCGAAGGTGTTGGTTTCGTAAACTATTCGGCACACTGCGACGAGAACGGTTGGCAGGACCCGGAATTCAATGTAAGCGATGTGAACAACTTGCAGAACGAAAACGAATATTTCTTCAGCATAGGCAACTGCTGCCTGTCAAACAAGTTCGACAAGAGCGAATGCTTTGGTGAGGCTCTGCTAAGAAAACCAGGCAAGGGCGCAGTTTGCCATATAGGCGGAACTAACAGCACTATCTGGGACGAGGACTTCTACTGGTCGGTAGGTTCTATGCAGACCATCAATGTAAACCCGACCTACGAAGCCACCGGACTTGGCGCTTACGACCATCTGTTCCACGAGCGCGGTGAAGCTCCGTATGTTTCGGCTGGCGAAATAGTTTTCATCGGCAACTTCTCGGTAAACTCCACAACTTCCAGATACATAAAGTACTACTGGGAAATTTACACCCTTATGGGCGACCCATCACTAATGCCGTATGTTGGCGTTCCGTCACAGCTTACACCAGAATATTCGAACATATTGCCTATTGGTTCCACATCGCTTGATGTAACAGCCGAAAACCTTTCGTACATAGCACTCAGCAAGGACGGTGTTCTTCTTGATGCACAATACACTGGCGAAGGCACAAGCGCAGAACTTACATTCCCCGCACTGACCGAAACCGGAGAACTCGACCTTGTTATCACCCGTCAGTTCCGCGCGCCATACATACAAAAGGTGATGGTTGTGGCTGGCACCAACGAAAACGATGCCGCATTACAGTCAATCGTTGCTCCAGCATCGGCAATGTCGGCACAGGAAGCTACATTTACTCCGCAGGTTTCGATAATGAACCTTGGAACAGCAACAATGACTTCTGCTACAGTGAGCTATACAATCAACGATGGCGAACCTGTAACAACCAGCTGGACGGGAAGTCTTGCTCAATATGCTACTGCAACCGTTACATTTGACGAAATAAGCCTTGAAACTGGCAACTACGCATTCGCATTCACAGTTTCGCAGCCGAACGGACAGTCTGACGAAGATATGAGCAACAATACCAAGTCGCGCAATGTACTGGTTTCGTCGGGCGACGTTACAATAGTAAGAGTATCTGAACCTAATGGTGAATATTGCAACTATACCGAGGTACAGCCGACAATTAATGTCAAGAACAATAGCGATTTTGCTGTGACATCACTTGTAGCATCATATACATGTGGCAACATAAGCAATGAACAGACATTTGAAGTAGACATTCCTGCAGGAGAAACAGCAAGCATTTCTTTCAATCCGGTTGCAATTCCCGAAGGACTAGGCACAATTTCATTTATAGTAAGACAGGTGAATGGTGGAGAAAACCAGACACAAACTCCAAAGAGTGCCGATTACAGAATAGTACACAGTGGAGAAAGATTCCGTCTGAGCCTTACTGCAGATTACAACGATTTAATGAGTCCGGATCCCAACGAAACAACTTGGGATATAAAAGATGCAGAAAACAATGTATTATATAGCGGTGCGGCTGGCAATTATACTGGTGAACCAGTGATTTCAGAATTCTGCCTTGGCGAAGGTTGCTACACGTTTAGCCTATACGACAGCCAAGGAGATGGATTGTCCGGATTCTATAATTACGGTACAGGCAGTGCTTCTTTTATTAACGCAAACACCAACGAAACGCTCTTGTCGGTAGGTTCCGAAAGATTCTCGACAAAGACAATAAATTTCTGCGTAGAAGGTACAACCGAAGGCACTATCGAAACTGCAACCGCAATGTCAATCTTCCCGAACCCGACAAGCGGAATGCTGAATGTGACTTCGAACGAAGAAATCACCAGCATCGAAATTTTCAACAGCGTTGGTACAACCGTTCTCAGTTGCAATGTTGCTGGCAACAGCTCTGCAATCGACATGAACAACTTGCCAAACGGAATGTATTTCGTTCGCGTATCGACCAGCAAGGGAATTGAAACCGTAAAGGTGGTACTCGAAAGATAATAGCATATTCTACAATGAATCTTCCTGCATTCCAGATTCTGAAACAAGTTCAGAATGACAAGGGACACAGGAAGATTCTTCAATTATAATGAAAAACTTCATCAAGGAATATTTCAATTTCTCGAAGCGCGAGCAAAACGGAATGCTTGTGCTTTTCGCAATACTTATAGTTCTGATTGGCGTAAACATTTTCGTATCGGTGCATAAGTCGAACCAAAAGGTGGATTTTAGCGACTTCGAAACCGAAATAGACGGTTTCCTCGTTTACCAGCAGACGCACTTCGACGACAGCGAACTTTTTGCCTTCGACCCGAATACAGCCTCGCGTGAAGATCTGCTTCGTCTTGGACTTTCGCCAAAATCAGTAAACGGCATCATGAACTATCGCGACAAGGGCTACAAGTTCTACAAACCCGAAGATATTACGCGTGTGCGAACCTTGAAGCCCGAAGAATATGAAACCATTAAGGACTATATCGTAATCGAAAAGTCATCGTACGGCAACAATCGTCAGCATAACCGCGACTATTCATACCCAGATGAAGATCGCAATGAGCCACAACTTTTTGATTTTGACCCGAATACTGCCACCAAGTACGAACTGGAACGACTTGGCTTCAAGACGTGGCAAGCCGAAAACATTGTGAAATACCGCAACAAGGGCGGACGTTTCAAGCAACCGTCTGACATAACCAAAATGCATGGCATCGACAAGGATTTTGCTGAAAAACTTATGCCTTACATCAAAATTGAATCGCAGTTTCAAACTGCTAGTTATGATATACTTGTAAACATAAATACGGCTACGGAAATCGACTTTCAGAAACTTAAAGGTATAGGTGAAGCATACTCTAAGCGCATTGTCGCATACCGTGAGAAACTTGGCGGATTTGTCTCAGTGGAGCAACTTCGCGAAGTTTATGGCATGACAGATGAACTATACAATAGTATTTCGTCAAACCTAAAAATTGGCAGCGAACCAATTCGCACAATCAACATCAATACCGCCGACTTCAAGACCTTGGTTTCGCACCCGTACATTGACAAGAATATTGCCTCTGCCATTCTCAATTACCGCGACTTTGCGAAAACTATCAAATCAATCGATGAACTTGTCAAGCAGAAAGCTATTTCGCAAAGCGACTACGACAAAATCTCGAAATACATTTCGGTGGAATAAGAAATCCCCAATCGTAACCTTTAGCTCGGCGTAGCCAAATTGTCAATCCCTTTTCTTGTCAGCAAAATCGTCAATCGTAATTCGTCAATCGTAAATCCCTTTGCCTCTTGTCGGCCCTAATCGTAAATCTAAAATCGTAAATCGTAAATAAAGTTGTATTTTTGCAAAAAAAATTCATGGCACGAATTCTTAACATAGAAACTTCTACAGACTATTGCTCTGTATCAATATCAAACGATGGCAAATGCACACATCTTCGTTTGATGCGACCCGATGGAACACGCAAGGTTGCTCATTCCGAGATGCTTGCCGTATTTGTTAAGGAAGTCCTCGATGAGGCTAAATTGAAAGTTTCGGATATGGATGCTGTAGCCTTAAGTGGAGGTCCCGGTTCGTATACAGGTCTGCGCATAGGAGCAAGCACCAGCAAGGGACTATGCTTTGGTAGCAACATACCATTGATTTCTGTAAATACACTTTTGATAATTTCTGCAATGGCAAAAGCGAAGTATGTCGGCAACTACGACTTGATTGTTCCCATGATTGATGCTCGCAGGATGGAAGTATATACTATGCTTACCGATGGGAAATTCAATAAATTGTCGGAAGTGGGGGCGATGATAATAACAGAAGAATCGTTTGCCGAGCATAAGGGCAAGAAATTGCTGTTTTGCGGAAATGGTGCTCCCAAGTGCAAGGATATTCTTGCTAACGATGGATTCATTTTCATGGACGACATCTATCCATCGGCAGAGTTTATGGGCGAACTTTCCGAATCTGCATTTAGCGCAAGCAAATTCGAGGATTTGGTTTATTATGAACCATTCTATCTCAAGGAGTTTATTGCCACAACATCAAAGAAATCATTGTTTTAACAAAATCATACATTATGCCGTACAGAGCACCAAAAAATTATAGACGTACCGAAAAGCCAAAGGTTTCAAATATAGAAGTCACCGAACCCGATGAACTCATCAACTTCTTGATGAAGAAGTTCCCCGATCGCAGTCACAACAAGGTAAAGTCGTGGCTACGCAACAAGACTGTTGAACTCAATGGTGCTGTTGTAACTCTATACAACCAGAAGCTTATTCCTGGCGACAAAATTTCAATCCATTGGAAACGAATTGCATCAGGTCGCGACCTTAAAGGCATAACCATTGTTTATGAAGACAGCGATATTATAGTCATCAACAAGCCAGCTGGAATGCTTTCGGTTGCCACTGCAAAAAGTAACGAAACAGCTTACAGCATACTTAGCAAACATATAAAGGAGCAGAATCCTAACAATCGTATTTTTATTGTTCATCGTCTCGACCGTGAAACTTCCGGGCTGATGATGTTCGCCAAGAGCGAGGAAGTGCAGGCTTTGTTGCAGGAAGACTGGAAGACAAATATCTACGATCGTCGCTATATTGCTGTAACTTCGGGCGATAAACCTATTGGCGATGGTGTTTATGAGTCGTACCTTGCACAAAACAAGGCGTATGTGGTATACTCTACCAAGGATCGTGAAAACGGACAACTCGCAGTAACCCATTACAAAACATTAAAGACAAAAGGTTGCTACTCGCTTATGGAAATTAACCTTGAAACTGGTCGCAAAAATCAAATTCGCGTACACATGAGCGACCTTGGTCAGCCAATCATTGGCGACAAGAAATATGGTTCAAGGGAAAACTTGTTTAACCGCATTGGACTGCATGCATGGATTCTTGGGTTTACGCATCCTCGTACTCACGAACAAATGCATTTCGAAAGCAATATACCAAACGAGTTTTTAAGAGTATTTGAATAAAAAACAACTATATATGGATGTCATTCCGTAATACAAAGCGAACCGACTAAAGGATGTGTCGTGTGAGCCTGTCTGTACGGAACTCTCTCACGAAACGAAGTGAGTAATCCCCAACGGAAACCGTTTCAACAGGAGATTGTTCGCTTTGCTTCACGAGGCGGTTGCGTTCCGCACAGTTGAACAATATTACGCTCCCCGTTCCGTATCGCGTTATTGTTCTAACTTACGGAATGACTGATGGTAATTTACCATAAAAAAAGCCCCTCCATTGGAGGGGCTTTTAATTTATCGCATAATCAGTATCTTACGGGTTAGCAAACCGGTTTCGGTTTCGATGCGCAAGAAGTATTCGCCATTTGGAACATCAAGTTCTATTTCTGTTCTGTTCGAATTTGCAGGTATTGTCCTGACAATCTTGCCGTTCAAATCCACAACATCCACCGAAATCATATTCTCGCCCTCGACAAACACAATGCCATTGGACGGAATAGGATAGATGTTGATAGTTGATTCTATTTCATCGATACCAGTCAATTCATTAATGATAACTTCCGCAGTATCGGCACAATTGTATTCGCTGTATCCGATAACCCAGATTGTATCGTTGGCTGCTTCCACCGTTATACTTGGTGTTGTTTCTCCTGTTTCCCATTCGTAGGTCGATGCGCCATCGGCAGTGATGGTGATTTCGTTGCCACTAGTTGTCTGGCTGACAGAAATTACAGGTATTTCATGGACATTAAGCACAAGGGTTACAACACTGTCGCAAGGACTGTACGGATAGATAAATGTATATGTGCCTGCTTCGTTAAGTGTGGTATCTTCATAGATGTATGGCATTTCGTTAGCGCAAACATCCACGTTAATGGTTTCGTGGAAACCTTCGTAAACATTCAGCGTGAATGCAACAATGCTGTCGCAACCATTAGCGGCGGTGAGGCGCACTTCGTAGGTACCAGCCTCCGAGAACATTTGTTCGTTGTATTCGTATGGCAATGCGCTTGGACAAATGCTTACTTCATCGGTTGTAGATACCGAGTAGGTAATTGTCAGATTTAGCGTTACAATGCTATCGCATCCGTTGGCATTGGTTAGCGTGAATGTCGGCTCATTGGTCGATTCTAAGTAGGTGATACCATCGATCCAGGTGTACGAATCGCAAGCAGATTGAACGTCTATTCCGTAGGTGGTTTCGTTTACTTCGACATTTATACTTGCAGTCATGTCGCAGCCAGTTTCACTATTGTGAACTGTAAGTTGGTATTCTCCGGCATTTTCGGTTGAAGCATTAGATATTACATTGTAATCATTTGTGCTTGTATAGCCGTTTGGTCCACTCCACGAATACGAAATGCTGTTTCCTGTTGATGAGCCTTCTGCACTGAGAATCAAGGATTCTCCTTCACATATCGCATCTGTGGATGAGCTTAGGTCTACTGTAGGACGAGTAACTAGAGAACCAACTGTTACTTCTGTTTCGTTGGTGCAATTGCCGTTTCTAACAACAAGAGTATAAGTTCCTTCAGCAACATATGTAAATTCTGGACTGCTCTGGAAGTTAACGCCGTCAATTGAATATTCGTAGTCGTCGTTGAGTGGTTCCGTTACTGTAATTGAGCCATTGTTTCCTCCTGAGCATACTGTGTTAGGTGTAGTAGCAACCTGCGGAACAGTAGGAGTGTAATTTATAGTAAGATGCAGTCTTTCGTAATAGTAGCAACCTTGTGGCGATTGGAGTGTTGAAGTAAACGTTCCAGATTCGTAGTATGGGCGTCCGTTGTATTCAAATGAATCGCAAGCCTCTTCATAAATATCTATGTAGGAGTTTCCAATTATACTGAGATGCAATGTTACAATGCTGTCGCAACCAGTTGTGTATGAATAGAAATTACGGGTATAAATTCCTGATTCTTCGTATGTTGTAGAGCCAAATGCATTGTTGTACCAAGTATATGCGTAGCATGCGGTGTCGTATATATGGGTGGTATCGGAACTATGTACTGTAAGGTGCAAAGTTACGATGCTGTCGCAACCAGCTGCAGTGGTGAGTGTTTCGGTGTAGTCGCCACTTACATTATATGTCGTTCCGTTCCATTCGTAGCTGTTGCATTGCGAGATTGTTACTTCGTTATAAACTGGCAAGATTTCGAACGATGGCGAATTCTCGTTAAGAACGAGTATGTAATTGTCGCCAGCATCGAGTGTGCCAAGTGTATATTGGTAAGTTCCAACCGTTTCGCCAGCTTCGCGTGAAATTTGTCCAGTAATGCCATTGATATTTTCAGAAGTCGAATACAGGAATGTCGGATCTGCCTGACCGCAATTCTTGTGCTGGTTTGCCTGCGGAGTAACGGTAATGGTTCTTGGCAATACTGTGACTGCAATGTTTACAATGCTGTCGCAGTCACCAGCGTTGTGGAATGTCCATTGCAGGTCGAATTCACCGGCATCGTTGAAAACAGCAGTGCTGTCGCGATATGTAAACGATTGTCCGAGTTCTACGGTTGCGGTTGTGTTGCCAATCTGCTGAGGTGTTACGGCTACAGAATGTGTGTCGTTTGCACGGCAGGTTGCCGAATTGCGGAAGTTAATCAGGTCGGAATATGTAAATGCTGTAACAGGGCGGACATTGTGCGAGGTTGACTTGCTATCGTCCTGGGTTCCTGTTCCTATTGAAGACCAAGCCCTATCTGACGATTTTTCAGTAACCGACCAGTAATATGAATTGGCATCCACTTCTGTTCCTCCAACCATTGAAATTGCATAGTTGACATTAGCAAGGTTATTTTCCATTGTGAAAAGTTCGCCTTCTGCAGGTAAGTACCAGTTTTCGCCCTTTTCACGAGCCTTCAATGCCGCAACATAGTTGGCTTCGGTAGGAGTGCTCTGCGAATTGTTGTATGACACAATTGCATCGGTCATTGCCTTGCCGTTCATCTTGGTTCTGGCATCGGAATATGTGGTGGCATATTGACTAGTTGTGAAACGCGATGCTCCCCATGGAATGTTGGCATATTCGTCAAGGCTTACAACGCGAACAGAATCATTGTTCTTGGCATACACAACGCCAATTGCTTCCAAATTCTGTATTTCGGCTTCCATCCACATTGACGGTCTTACAACTATGTTGTTGCTGGTAACTATGTCGCCTACGAAAACATTGTCGGCACTTGGAGCAACTCCCGATGTCTTTACTGCATTTACAATGAATTGTGAATTTTCGTAGAGGTTGGCTGTCGAAATGGAGTTTTGTGTGCCAAGCATTTCATTGCTTTCAGCATTGAACCATGTGTATGTTACCATGTCGCTGCTGCTTGGTGTTGCTACGAGATTGGCATTTTCGCCATAGCAAACCGAGTTGTCACCGCTTATAGCGACCGTAAATTCAGGTGCAACATTAACCGTTATGCTTCCGGTACCAGTGCATGTTCCACCGCTAACGCTTACTGCGTATGTTGTAGGAGCAGTAAGGTTTGCTGTAGTGAATGTGCTTCCAGTGCCAAGATGGTTGTCGGGAGCTGATGGCTGATACCATGTATATTGAAGGTTATCGTCATCGGGTACGCTTAAAGTTTCGGATGAGTTGTAGCAAACTATTCCACCTCCGCTTATTGCCACATCGGTTTCGATGACAGATATTTCGAACGGAGTGCTTGAAGTACAACGCTTTCCTGCTAGTTCAAAATATTGACCTACAGTTACCGAATATGAATGTCCTTCGGTCACATTTGTCAAAGAGAGCGAATTTTCCGTGCCGATGGGTTCATTAGGGTTAAGTTCGTCTTTCCATGAATAGTCGAAAGAACCAGCTCCGTGGGTTACCGAAATTTCTGTATTTAGTCCCATGCACACAAGCATATTTCCCGTAAGTGCGTATTCTGGCGAAAGCACATGAACATTAATGCTGACAATGCTGTCGAATCCTTGATAAGATGTGTATGTGCGGGAAATCAATGTGTCGTTTTCTGCAAAAAAGCTATAGCCAAGTTCCACAACCTTGTCACCTCGGCAAAAGTATCTGTCCTTAACGGTATTGCTTACAAAACCAAAGTTGCGGATTGCGCGTATATAGTTGGATTGACCAATATGCGTTGGTTCCAACTTGCCAGTATTTCCGTTCAAAGTAATCGAGCATGAATCGTTTGCAGCAGTTGCAGTCCAATATTTTCTTCCTCTCAACCATCTGCCACCAAGACCAAGAATTGTATTTTTGACAAGAATTTCTGATGAGTATAATTTTCTCATCTGTCCAGCTGATGGCATATACCAGCCTTCTTCTAAGTTTACGTTAAAAAAGGCGGGGTAACGTACATAATTTGAATTGTTTAATGAATCAAGATAATGTCGAAAATCTTTTATTTTTTTCCATGTGTCCACATCTTCCATGTATGTGGCATATGATGAAACGGTATTGTTTGTTACTGAGACTTGAAAATTAGTAGGAACATCAGCCACAGACCAAAACATTTGTTGTGGAATGTCGTTTAATGACACCGCCCATCCGTGGTTGCCATCATCGAAGACATAGAAGACAACAGCCTTTTCGTTTGCTGGAGAATATACGGTATCTCCAATGTGATATCTTTGTGAAAATGCCAATACTGGCATCAATATCATAATTGCTAATAATATCTTTTTCATAGTCCTAGGTTTTAAAAGTTTCTAATTGCTCTTACATTTGCGGCAGTTCCTTTGGGTGTTGCTAAGGCTTCACCGTTATAGTTTAGAACCCAAGCGCTTATTACTCCGATGTTTTCTTCGGTACTTGACCAGTATTGACGTCCGTTCATCTTACCGCTGCCGTCAATTACATCTAATGCTGCATTTACTTCGGGCATATTGCCGTATAGGACAGCAAGTTGTCCCATCGACGGCAGATACCAGCCAGCACCACATTGCATGGCTGCATTTACTGCTGATGAGTAATCTGCCAATGTCCAGCCGAGAATCTGTGCTGTACGCACAATGGAGTCGCATCTTGCAGAACCAATGGTATCGGCATTAACCAATTGGGGATTGTTGTTGTAGCTGTTCAGGTAGCAAATGCTTCCTGTGTTACCCCATGTCATGGTTCCCGAACCTGCATCGTTAAGAGCAAGTGCCCAGCCGTGTTGCTGCGAATTGTCAACAAAAAAGACCACTCCGAGTGCGGTTTTGCCGCTTGTGGCAAAATCATCAGGCGACACCGTTGTGTTGTCGGTGCAATAAATATCGCCCACATGAACGCGTTCCTGCGCAAAAACCGCAAGGCTCACGAACATCATCAATAATGTAACGATTTGTCTCATAGTATATTATCTTTTAACCATTTGCAAAAATATAAAATTATCCAATATATATGACAACTAAAAGTGCATTTTCGTTGCCTGGGAGATGAAAAAAAATTGGGCAGTATTAAAACCTGCCCAATTTTTTCTCATTTTACCTTCATGTCAATTAATTTCAAATCGCCCATGTAGGCTTTCAGTTTGTCGTTGATTTCGAGTTTGCCTACGCCAATCGGTGTGCCCGTATAAATTAGGTCGCCAGTTTTCAAGGTCATATATTTCGATACATGTTCAATTATGTCGTCGATGGTAAAAAGCATGTCGGAAGTATTGCCATGTTGCACTTCTACTTCGTTTCGTAGCAATCGGAAGTCAATGCTGTTTTTGTCTGGCAATTCATCAAGCGGAACAAATTCCGAAAGCACAGCCGAACCATCGAACGCCTTGCAAATTTCCCACGGCAGTCCGCGCTGACGGCATTCGTTCTGCAGGTCACGGGCGGTAAGGTCAAGTCCAAGAGCCACAGCATCGTAGTAGCGGTGTGCAAATTTCTTCTGTATGTGCTTTCCCAGACGGCATATACGATACACAACCTCTACCTCGTATTGCATATCGTTTGTCCAGTCGGGAATAAAGAAAACCTTGTTGCTCTTCAATAGCGAGGAATCGGGTTTCATGAAAAATATCGGCGCTTCTGGGTACGGAAGGTTCAGTTCCGCGATGTGCGCCTTGTAGTTCATTCCTATGCAGATAATTTTCATAGTGCTTTACTTTTATTCGTTTACAACCACTTTCATGTCAACTTTTTTGTTGGCATTGTCGATTTCCACCTCAATGTGCCCCTTGTCGAAATTGTCTGTGCAATATCCTGCCACATATTCATCAAGGGTTAACCGTTGTCCAGGAACAGGAGGGAAGAGGCTTGCCGGCAACGAACCAAATACACCAGTTGGCATTCCATCGGAGCCAAGCACTAGGTTTTCACCCATTTTAAACCCTGCCTTGTCAATTAGCATCCTGAACGGGTCGTTGCGTTCGCAGTACGATTTTGTCAGTCGGTCGGAATAGTCGATGCTGTCCATGTTGAAGTTCGGCTGCATGCTCAATGTGAGGTTCAGGTCGCGTGCTTTTTTTGCCTGCTGTTCGGTGATGAATTGCGTGTGTTCCAGACGAATGAACATATCGGGCGAATGTTTCAATACTCCATCGAGGCATTTTAGTACCTGCTCTATTGCATTTTCGCCGATACAGTGTATTGCCATTGCACTGCGGTACGAAACGATTTGTTCGAGAAGTTCTGTAAGTTCATCATCGGTATAGGTCATGAACGGATTCCCACCGTTGCGATATTCGGAGATTGCGGCTGTTGATGCTCCGCATGCGCCATCGGCAAAGAGTTTTACTCCACGGCAGACATTCTTGTACCTTTCGGGCAGTAGTGGGTAGTTTTGCGGAGATGTCCATACCTCGGTAACATTTGAGCAGTCGTTTGTTGCAAGAAACTCAAAAATGTCGTTGTTGCATACATACATATCGGCAGCGAAGCACACTCCGAGCGAAAGATTTTTTCTGATGCTACGCTCAAAAGTTTCGTGGTTGAAGCCGAATATCTTTGCAATGAATGTCAGCACTTGCATGGTGTTGCGTTCTATCCAATTTTGGTTTTTGCAGTTCACAAACCATTCGTTGTATTGTTCCTCGATGACCTTGCCAGCCTCGGTGTTGAAAATGTAGTTGTGCAACGAATTGTTGCAGATGATTATTGGTGGCAAATTGTCGAGGTTTTCCTTTGAAAATGTGAAATACGAATCGAACCAACCCATTGCGACATTTATTCTGTCGTGCGGAAGTTGCGATAGTTGCCTTATGGCTTCTTCCTCTGTCCTGACCTTGAACAGGTCGGTGGCTGTTGCTAGCGAACCGTATGAAAACAGATGGTTATGACGGTCTTTTAGTAATGGTATGCGTATCATAATTTCTTAAGTTTTTGTGTTTCTGGTTGTTGAGACGCAAAATTTTGCGTCTTTACATTGTTAATTATTCATTATCCTTTTCATACATTCCAGATTCTGAAACAAGTTCAGAATGACATTGTGGAGGAATTGCATATTGTTCATTATTCATTATCAATTATAAATTATCCATTATTCATTACTTCTTCTTCCATCCTCTTCACAAAATCAACAATCTGCGACAGGTTGCTGATGCCTTCGAGTCTCATTATCAGTCGTTCGTTGTGCTGTTTTACTGTAAGGTTGCGGGGATTGTTCTGGGCAAACTGCAGAATGGAAATGAATAGCTTAGACGAATAATAGTCCGACTTCTGTTCCTGTGGAAAATAACCGAGGAAAACACCGTTCTTGATGGCAATCTTCTGGAAACCAAGTCGTACAGCCATCCAGCGCAACTTTACCATATCGAACATCTTTTCGGTTTCGTCGGGAATCTTGCCAAAGCGGTCGATGAGCATAGCGCGGAACTTTTCCAGCTCCTGCATATCCTTCAGCTCGTCCATCTGGCGGTATAACTTTATGCGCTCCGAAGTGCTAGATACATAGTAGTCGGGAATCATCAGCTCGAGGTCGGTCTCCATGCTGCAGTCGCGCAATACGGGCGCATGTTCGCCTTCCTCGTCCTTGAAAACATCGTGGAATTCAGTCTCTTTCAGCTCGTCGATAGCTTCGTTGAGAATTTTGTTGTATGTCTCGAAACCAATGTCGGCAATGAAGCCCGACTGCTCGCTTCCGAGGATATTTCCTGCTCCGCGAATGTCCAAATCCTGCAAGGCGATGTTTATTCCGCTGCCAAGTTCGCAGAACTCCTCGATGGCCTTCAGACGACGGCGTGCATCGGGCGTAAGCAGGTCGATAGGCGGGGTGAGCAGATAGCAGAAAGCCTTGCGGTTGCTTCTTCCAACGCGCCCGCGAAGCTGATGCAAGTCGCTGAGACCGAAATTGTTGGCATTATTTATTATAATGGTATTGGCGTTTGGAATGTCAACTCCGTTTTCGACAATCGAGGTACTGATTAGCACATCGTAGTCGCCGCGCATAAAGTCGAGGATAATCTTCTCCAGTTCCTCACCATCCATCTGCCCGTGAGCAACGACGGTTTTCACCTCGGGACAAATCTTAGCTATCTGGTTCTGAACTTCGTAGATGTTCTGTATGCGGTTGTGGACAAAGAAAACCTGTCCGTTGCGTCCCACTTCGTAGTAGATTGCTTCGCGGATAACATCGTTGTTGAAGGCGTGAAGTTCGGTTGCAATCGGCTGGCGGTTGGGCGGTGGCGTTGTTATCACCGACAAGTCGCGGGCACCCATAAGCGAAAACTGCAGGGTACGCGGAATTGGCGTAGCGGTAAGCGTTAGCGTATCGATGTTGACCTTCATCTGCTTGATTTTCTCCTTCACCGAAACGCCGAACTTCTGCTCCTCATCGACTACCAGCAAGCCCAAGTCCTTAAACTCCACCGACTTACCGACAAGCTTGTGCGTGCCGATAATAATATCTATCTTGCCAGACTTAAGGTCGGCAAGCGTCTCGCGGATTTCCTTAGCCGACTTTAGACGGCTGATGTAGGAAACCGTCACGGGAAGATTTTTCAGTCGTTCCGAAAATGTCTGGTAGTGCTGCAAGGCGAGAATAGTTGTCGGTACAAGCACAGCCACTTGCTTTCCATCGACCACGGCCTTGAAAGCCGCACGGATTGCAAGTTCGGTCTTACCAAAACCGACATCGCCACAGACAAGCCTATCCATCGGCACTTCCGATTCCATATCGGCCTTTATCAGTTCGTTTGTCTTGCTCTGGTCGGGCGTATCCTCGTACATAAACGACGATTCCAGCTCGACCTGCATGTACGAGTCGGGCGAAAAAGCAAAGCCCTTCTGCTCGCGCCGTTTTGCATAAAGCAAAATCAAATCGCGTGCTATATCCTTGATATTCTTCTTTGTGCGTTCCTTCAGGCGTTTCCAATGCCCCGAGCCAAGACGATGAATCACAGGCGGTTCTCCATCCTTGTCGCGATATTTTGAAATTCGGTGCAGCGAGTGAATGTTCACATAGAGCAGGTCGTTTTCGCCGTATGCTAGCGTGACAACCTCCTGCATACGCCCGTTGTGATTGATTTTCTGCAAGCCCACGAAGCGACCGATGCCATTGTCAACATGAACAATGTAGTCTCCCGGATGCAACTCCTTAATTTCCTGCAAGGTAAGTGCATTTGCCTTTGAAATGCTCTTGGTGGAATATCGGTGGTAACGCTCGAAAATCTGATGGTCGGTATATACGCAGGTGCGGGTGTCGTTATCGACAAAGCCCTCGTGCAACGAAGCATTCACGCCAACAAAGTCGGGATTTTCGCCCTTGTCGGCAAAAATGTCGCGCAGACGCTGCAACTGCTTGTCGTTGTTGCTGAAAATATAGGTCGTGAAACCGTTTTCTGAATTTTGCTTTAGGTTGGAAATGAGCAGGTCGAACTGCTTGCTGAAAGCAGGCTGCGGCTCGGTGGAAAAATGTATCTCATCGGTAGCTGCAAAAAACGACCGCGATGACATCTCCACGATGGCACGCGCATTTGCCTCGGCTAAAAACTGTTCCTTGCCGATAAGGTTCGACTGCGGATTTATTATATAGGTATCCTCGTCGAGGATTTCTTTTTCCGAAATTTCACTGTAGCGTGTCTCGGCAAGCTTGTAATTCTTTTCTATACTGTCGATTACATAGTCGGGCGAATCCATCCAGAGCACAAAATCGCGATTTATAAATTCGAAAATCGAAATCCTGTCCTCTACTGTCTGCTTGTCGTAGATGTTCGGAATGATACGCACTTTGCGCAGTTTTTCGGTAGAGCCTTGTGTTTCGGGGTCGAACTCGCGGATTTTCTCCACCTTGTCGTCGTCGAAATCGATACGATATGGCTTTTCGGCACCATACGAGAACACATCGATTAGGCTTCCGCGCACGGCAAAACAGCCCGGTTCGAACACAAAGTCGTCGCGACTGAAATTCCAGTCGTTGAGCACATCGATAAGCTTTTCCATCGACAGTTCGTCGCCGACAGCCACATTGAAGGTATTGCGCGTAAGTTCGCGAGTGCGAATCACCTTTTCCATCACCGCCTCGGGGTAGGTGACAATGACGAATCCCTTGCGCGTAGCATTAAGGCGCGACAGCACCTCGGTCTGCATCACAATGTTCGACTTGTTTTCCTTCATGTACTCGATGGAACGCTTGAAGGCACTGGGGTAGAACATCACACTTTCTTCGCCAAGAATACCAACAAGGTCGTCGTACGAGTACGAAGCGCTTTCCTTGTCGGGAAGCACAAGGCAGAAGGTTGTGCCCATATCGGCAAACGCAGCCGCCACGGCAAACGACTTTGCCGAACCAGCGAGACCGCTAAGCTGTACCTTTGCCTGCCCGCCGTTTGCCAGCAGGCTTGTCAGCTTGTCGAAGTTGGGATTCTGCGATATGCGCGAGAGAAGGGTGTTCATTATCAGTTATTTATAATTTGGCGGTCACAACCGCCGAATGTTTCTATTCCCCTTTCTTTTTCAGCTCTTCAATCTGCTTCTCCAGCATTTCAATCTTCTTTGCCATATCGTCAAGCTGCTTGAAGCGTACATACAGACGCTGATACTTGTGGGCATCCATTGCGGGTGCACCCATAAGGACTGCATTTTCTTCCTTTACCGTGCCGGCAATTCCGGTCTTGGCCTGCATCTTGGTGCGGTTGGCAATGTTGGAGTGCGGACCAATTCCCACCTGACCGCCGAACATACAGTTTTCACCAATCTTTGCCGAACCGGCGATTCCGCCTTGTGCAGCCATAACGGTATTTTTGCCAATCTCGACATTGTGAGCCACATGGTTGTGGTCGTCGAGCTTTACGCCACGACGGATTATGGTAGAACCTGCTATTGCGCGGTCTATGGTAACAAGCGCACCAAGTTCCACATTGTCCTCGATGACAACATTGCCAATCTGCTCAATCTTCTCGAATTCGCCGTCGGGATTCGGCGCAAAGCCAAAGCCATCGGCACCGATGACAGCGTTGGAGTGAATTATGCAATTCTTTCCGATTTCGCAATCGTAGTAAATCTTCACGCCCGGATATAATATGGTGTTGTCGCCGATTTTCACATTCTTGCCCACATAGCATAGCGGATGCACCTGAACATTGTCGCCCAGAACGGCATTTTTGTCGATGTAGGCGAATCCGCCGATGTAGCAACCTTTGCCGACTTTTGCCGTGCGATGAACCTTGCTGCGCATCTCGCGACCTTTGGGAGTGTATTTCACGGCATAGATGTGGAGCAAATCGGCAACCGACTTGTAGGCATCGGGCACGCGAATCAAGGTGGCGGAAATATTTCCATGAGGCTCAAAGCTATTGTTTACAATCACAGCCGAAGCCTTGCTTGTATATATGTATTGCTCATACTTGGGGTTTGCTAAAAAAGAAATAGCTCCCGGTTCTCCGTACTCGATTCTTGCGAATTTCGAAATCATAACCGAGCCGTCACCTTCTACTTTGCCGCCTAGCATATCGGCAATTTCCTTTGCTGAATATTCCATCTAAATAAGTTTAAGGAATGCAAAGTTAAAAATAATATGTAAACTTTGATTCGTTTTTCTTGATGCAATGCAGATATATGCAATATATTGTTCGTGCTGTCGTGAAAAAATTGTAAACTTGCACAGATTTTTATTTTTATAAATGGAATAGTTTTTGAAAATGTCAAGCCTACAAACATTATAAATGGAGGAAAATTTATGAAAACGAATGTTATAATTATTGCTTTTGCATTTTCGGTATTGGCGCTTATGCCGTATTTAGCATTAGCACAGGAACAGGATACAATGATAGAATCTAAATCCGAAGTTACATACGACTATAGTTTAGCACCCAGAAATGAAATATCGACTAGCATAGGTACGGTATCCGCTTTTGGTGGTATATTCGACTTGTTTAAAGTTGTAATAGAAGGGGTTGGCAATGGTTTGTCGAAAAATTACAGAACCGATACAAAATTCATCGGTACATACGGACTTGATTACTACTATCAGGTGAACAAATGGTTCCGTCCTGGAGCAAAAATTGTTTACGAGGGATTAACGACTTCCATATACGATACCACCGATGCTCTTGTAAATCATTATAATACATCAACTTTGTCGATTATGCCGAGTGTGCAGCTCTCGTATCTAAACAGGAAATATGTCAAGTTATATTCTGGAATTGACCTCGGTGTTGCGGTAATATTTGATGACAATAAACAAGGTTCAAATACATCAAGTACCTTTTTTGCATTCAACTTGACAGTTCTCGGTGTACGTGTAGGAAACGACAGGATTTTCGGTGTTGTTGAGACAAATATCGGAATGGATGCGCTGATAAAAGGTGGATTTGGTGTCAGGTTCTGACAAGTATAATTATGGGAACAAAAAAGGTAGTCAATCGACTACCTTTTTTTGTATGTCAAAAACGAAGTTTATTCCTTTTCGCCAGTTCCCCTGATAATTCCACGGTTTGAATTGCGGACGAACAGAACTATTTCATCACGTTCCTTTGTTGCCGGCAATTCGTTTTCGATAAACTCAAGTGCTTGGGTTACATTAAGTCCCTTGTTGTATAGAACCCTATATACATCCTGAATGTTATTTATCATTTCGTTTGTAAATCCACGACGACGCAGTCCGATTGAGTTTACGCCAGAATAAGCCAGAGGATTTCTTGCTGCGCGAATATATGGGGGAACATCCTTTCCTACAAGCGAATTTCCTGCAAACATTGTGTGTGCCCCTATATGGCAGAACTGATGAACAAGTGTATTTGCGCTGAGGATTGCGTAGTCGTCGACAACGACTTCGCCAGCAAGTGTTGCTCCGTTGACCAATATAACATTGTTTCCGACAACACAGTCGTGTGCGACATGACAGTACGCCATAATCAAGCAGTTTGAACCAATTATGGTACGTCCCTTTGCCAAGGTTCCTCGGCTTACGGTTACGCATTCGCGGATCATTGTGTTGTCACCGATTTCGGCAGTGGTTTTTTCTCCCTTGAATTTCAAGTCCTGCGGAATTGCAGCTATGACAGCTCCTGGGAAAATCTTGCAGTTCTTACCAATCTTAGCGCCTTCCAGTATAGTGGTGTGAGGACCAATCCATGTTCCTTCTCCTATTTCGACATTCTTCTCGATATATGCAAACGGCTCTATTATCACATTTTCAGCTATTTTTGCCGATGGATGTACAAATGCAAGCGGTTGATTCATATTAAATTATCTTGTTTTAAAATATTGTCTTAATTGTTTTGAAAACTGTGTGTTTGCGAAATGTCCTGGACGTACGGCATCTATCCTAGCATTGAAACGGAATCCGCATAGTGCAAGGTCGCCCATTATGTCTAGAAGTTTGTGGCGTGCGGGCTCGTTGTCGAACTTTAGTTTCAAGTTGTTCAGTATGCCGCTATCCTGAGCCTTCATGCTTTCCTTTCCGCAAAGAGCAGCGATGCGGTCGTATTCGCTTTGTGGCAAAACCTTGTCAACCACAACGATTGCATTGTCGAGGTCGCCACCCTTTATGAGATTCATCTTGAGCAAAGGCTCTATTTCGCTGAGGAAAACAAAAGTCCTGCAACCTGCCATCTCGGTTGCAAAGTCTGATATATCATCGAGTTCTGCCGTTTGTGGTGGCATTGCCTTGCCATAGTCAACAAGAACCTTCACCGAATATTTGTCGGCAGGGTAAAGTGTTATTTCCGTTCCATTCTCGTTGGAATACTTCAAAGGTTCTTCAATGTTAAGAACCTTTAGGTCGGCATCTTGTTCAACAAGTCCAACCTTTTTGTATTCTTCAACATATAGTCTCGAACTGCCATCAAGGATTGGAACTTCTGGACCATCAATATGGAATTCGGCATTGTCGATGCCCATTGCGTATGTCGCTGCCATGAGGTGTTCGATGGTGCTTATGCTGACTCCATTTTCCTCTAGTGTAGTACCCCTTGAAGTAGCATTGACATTGTCGGCAATAGCCTTTACATGAGGCATTCCTTCCAAGTCAGTCCTTACAAAAACATATCCGCTATTGGGTTTGGCAGGCTTTACTGTTAAGGTTGACATCTTCCCGAGATGCAATCCCATTCCGCTTAGGCTTATATCTTCAGCTACAGTCTTCTGCTTCATTACATAAGTTAAATAATCGTGCAAAGTTAGTATTTATTTGCGAATACTGAAAAACTTTTTTCGGTGAGACTATTCTCTGCCCAGGAATTTAAGTGCTTCGTATGATGCTTTTTGCTCAGCCTCTTTTTTAGTCCAACCTTTACCAGTTGATACGAATTTGTTGTTTATGCAGATTTCTGTAACGAAATGGTATAGTTTTTCGCATGACTCCATGCTCTCAAAAGTGTCGATTACGAGAGGAAATTTTTCTTTTTGCGAATATTGTAGCAACCTCGACTTGTAGTCGCTGTTATGCTTCATCAGGTTATCGATATCGAAGAAACGGATGAAAACATTTCTTACAAATTTTTCACATTCCTTGTAGCCTCGGTCGAAATATATTGCTCCAACCAGGGCCTCGAATGAATTGCCTGAAATATTCTTCTCGTCGTTGTTTTTGGATTCCTTGTATTGCATGAACCGTTTTAGTTCGAGTTCTGATGCAACGCGGTTTAAACTCTTGCGGCTCACTAGCATAGATCGCAGTACCGTAAGTATGCCTTCAGGTGCATTCGGATACTTTTCGTACAGCATTACGCTGGCAATAGTGCTAATTACAGAGTCGCCCAGAAATTCCAATCGTTCGTTATTGTAACGGATTTCCTTTTGTTTCAAGTTTGCCGAGGCATGGCGCAAAGCCATTTTATAGTATAATATTTCCTTGGGTTTAAACCCCAAAAGCCTTTCGAGTTGCTTTCTTAATTTTTCATCCTTGGGATTTCTCTTCCTAAAAAGAAAGGATAGAAACATTATTTGTCCATTTTTTTGAATATGATGGATGTATTATGACCGCTGAATCCGAATGCATTGGACATTGCGTAGTCAACATTACGATTTTGTGCCTTGTGCAGAGTAAGGTTGAGGTTGCGGTCAATTTTCTCGTCAAATTGTTTGTGATTTATTGTCGGAGGCACAATGCTTTCGTTTATTGAGAAAATGCAAAACATTGATTCGATGGCGCCTGCAGCACCAAGAAGATGTCCTACTTCCGACTTAGTTGAACTTATATTCAGTTTATAAGCGTGTTCGCCAAAAACTTTCTGAATGGCAATTATTTCTGGCAAGTCGCCTATTGGAGTAGATGTTGCATGAGCATTAATGTAGTCTATTTTATCCGGACTAATACCTGCATTCTTCAATGCATTTGTCATGGCAATCACACCGCCAAGACCTTCGGGATGAGGAGCAGTAATATGGTAGGCATCGGCAGAAAGGCCAATACCCACTATTTCTGCATAAATTTTTGCACCGCGCTCCAAGGCATGTTCGTATTCTTCGAGCACTAGTGTACAACTACCTTCGCCCATCACAAATCCGTCGCGCGTAGCGCAGAACGGACGTGATGCCGACAGGTATTCATCGTTGTTTTTCGACATTGCCTGCATCGACTGGAAACCTTCCATTCCCACTTCATTAACCGAGGCTTCTGAGCCGCCGGTAACAATCATGTCGGCCATACCAAGGCGGATGAGGTTTACTGAATCGATTATGGCATTTGCCGATGAAGCACATGCTGATACAGTATTGTAGTTTGGACCCATAAGTCCATATCTAATAGAGATTGTTCCGGCTGCTATGTCGGCAATCATCTTAGGTATGAAGAATGGGGAGAACCGTGAAACTGCGCTACCAGCATAGTCAAGAATTTCTCCGAAAATAGTATTCGAACCGCCTATTCCCGATGCCCATATAACTCCAGCTCTTGTCTTGTCGATGGTATCTAAATCGATATTGCTGTCCCTAATGGCTTCGTCGGAGGATATCAGGGCAAACTGGCAGAATCTGTCGAGCTTGCGGAGTTCCTTGCGGTCGAAATAAAGTTCGGGCTTGAAATTCTTGACTGTGCAAGCAAATTTTGTCTTTGAAGTAGAGGTGTCGTAGGTATCTATAAGAGCAGCACCGCTGACACCGTCCTTGACATTTTTCCATGTCTCACGACTTGTCAGACCTACGGGCGATATTGCGCCCATACCGGTTACAACAACCCTCTTTAACTCCATAAATTATTTTTGCATGTGTGCTTCTATGTAGGCTATTGCAGCACCTACTGTTGTGAGGTTTTCTGCTTCTGTATCAGGAATTTCAACACCAAATTCTTTTTCGAATTCCATTGTCAATTCAACTGTATCCAATGAATCAGCACCCAAATCAGAAATGAAACTTGCTTCTGGTGTTACTTCTGCTTCGTCTACGCCTAATTTCTCAACGATAATACTTTTTACTCTAGATGCAATGTCTGACATAAATCGTAAATTTTAGTTAATAAAAATCATTAAAAAAAAATCGGTGCAAAATAACTAAATACATTTTAGATAGTCAAACTTTTTTAATTCTTTTTTGCCATTGCCAATTTTTTTAATGTACTTTGCATTGATAATCAAACATAAAGGACACTACAATGGACAAAATGACAAGAATTGCGCTATTTGCTTCTGGTTCAGGCACTAATGTCGAAAATATAGCAAATTATTTCAATGGCAGAACTACAGCAAAACCTGCCTGTGTACTCTGTAATAACCCCGATGCCTTCGTGCTTGAACGCGCAAAACGCCTCGGACTGGAATCAATGACATTCACCCGAACCGAGTTCAATGATGGAAAAAAGATAATGGAATACCTCGCCAAGCACGACATCGACATGATAGTCCTTGCTGGTTTTCTTTGGCTTGTTCCGCAGTACTTGATTGATGCATATCCCGGTCGAATCGTGAATATACATCCTGCCCTGTTGCCAAAGTTTGGCGGAAAGGGAATGTACGGCATGCATGTCCACGAGGCAGTTAAGCAAAGTGGCGAAACCGAAACAGGAATCACCATTCACCTCATTGATGGCAACTACGACAAGGGCTGTACGGTCTTTCAGGCAAAGGTTGCAATCGATCCGTCAGATTCTCCAGATGACATTGCCAACAAGGTTCATGCTCTTGAGTACAAATATTACCCGGAGGTTATAGAGAAGATAGCGTTGGGGATTCGATGATTTGAAAATCAATTCATTAAATATTCTAATCAATCGTAAATCTAAAATCGTAACTCGTAAATTGTAAATAATCCTTACCTTTGCGCAAAAACAAATACAGATGATTTTTCGAAATACCATTCTGATTATAATAATATTCTTCAGCTCCGTAGCAATATACGCACAAATGCCAGCTAACTACTACGATTCGGCTCGCGACCTGTGCGGTGAGGAACTGCGACAAAAGCTGTACACCATTATTTCATCGCACACGGCAATAAGCTACAACGAACTTTGGTCGGCATACAGACAGACCGACCTTCGCGACAATGGTAAAATATGGGACATATACTCCGACTGCGATTTTACTTACTCAACCGACCAGTGCGGAAGCTACAGCCGTGAATGTGACTGCTATAACCGCGAACATTCGGTGCCACAAAGCTGGTTCGGAGAGGCAACGCCTATGAAAACCGACCTGTTCCATGTATATCCAACAGACGGATGGGTAAACAACAAACGCGGAAATCTCCCTTTGGGAAAGGTCTCAAATCCGACTTATACATCAGGCAATGGAAGCAAGATTGGTACATGTTCGTATTCGGGTTACACAGGAACGGTATTCGAGCCGGTTGACGAGTACAAGGGCGATTTGGCGCGTACCTATTTTTATATGAGCGTATGCTACAAGGACAAGAATCTTGGTCAGGACTCAGGATCTATGTTCGAGGGAAGCCAGCTGAAGCCTTGGGCGTTGCGTATGCTTATAGAATGGCACTATGCCGACCCCGTGTCGCAGAAGGAAATCGACCGCAACAATGCAGTTTACGCAATCCAGCACAATCGTAATCCGTTCATCGACTGTCCGTACTTTGTGGATGCCATCTGGAACGATCATTGCGATTTTGAATCGTGCTTAAGTCCGCAGGCAGGGGTGGAGATGGAGGATAATGGTCCAAAATTCTCGATAGCGCCAAATCCTACAAACGGAATGGTTGACATATCGTCCGACAGGACAATGACTTCGGTATCGATTTTTAATATTCTTGGTGAGAAAACTTTGTTTTGTAACATAGAAACTTATTTTGCAACGATAAATTTGGAACAGTTGGAAAACGGAATGTACTTTGTGCGCATTGAGTTTTCCGATGGAAGTTCCGCAACGACAAAGATTATAAAGTATTAGGATGAAGAATTTTATTGTAAATTTTTTCAAGGGCGTGGCAATGGGAGTAGCAAACGTGATTGCCGGCGTTTCGGGAGGAACCATCGCTCTGATAACAGGAATTTTTGAAAGGCTTATCAATTCTCTCAAATCGTTTAATTTCAAAGCAATAAAGCTACTGTTTACAGGAAAATTCAAGGAATTTGCAAAACATACCGATTTTGTATTCCTATTCGAGGTGCTTCTTGGAATAGCCGTGGCTATGGTTTCGGTGGCTAAACTGTTCAAGTACCTGTTCGAGAATTATCCTACATATATATGGGCTCTTTTCTTTGGACTGCTTATAGCATCGATTTTCTATGTTGGCAAGACCATTAAGAAATGGAATTTTGGTGTAATTTTGGCCTTCGCAATCGGAATCGGCATTTCGCTACTGATTGCTTTCGGAACCACAGCTCAAGAGAACGATAATTTCTTCTATTTGATGCTTTGTGGAGCAATCGGTTCAAGCGGAATGATACTGCCTGGAGTTTCGGGGTCGTATATACTTGTGCTTATGGGCGACTACTCGTTGGTAATCAATGGAATAGATATGCTTACCAATAATTTTGCCGAGTCGATGAAGATAATACTGCCCGTAATGATTGGCGTAGTTGTCGGAATTGTAGCGTTCGCCCATGTGCTAGCTTGGATTTTCAAGCACTATCACGACATGACAATTTCGCTTCTCACGGGATTCATAGTTGGAAGTCTTCCTATTATATGGCCTTGGAAAATCTATGAGAATGGTGCGCTACCAATGGCAAAAGACAACATACTGCCAGATATTAATACGGAATTCTTTATCGCCGTATCTATTATAATATTAGGTGCAGCACTTATAATCGTAACGGAAACAATAGCAAGTAGGATTAAATCAAAAAAAGGAGAAGAAACAGATAAATAGTACAGACGATGCGTGCATCGTCTCAAACATAGGAATAGGAACCAATAAAGTACAGTCGCGCCACGGCACGACTCAACAAAAATAAAATATGAGCAACAAACGACAATTCGGACTTATAGGTGGCTCGTTGAGCCATTCGCTTTCGCAGAAATATTTTACAAAGAAATTTGCGGAACTTGGACTGACAAACTGCAAGTACACACTTTTCCCCATTTCGGAAGTTTCGAAAGTGACGAACATAATTTCGGGAAATCCGAATTTGGTCGGACTGAATGTGACATCGCCTTACAAGGAGACCATTATTCCTTTCCTCGATGAACTTGATCCTACAGTGCTGAAACTCGGCACGGTGAATGTCATTAAGATAACACGCAACGGCGACTACACCACCTTGAAGGGTTATAACACCGACATTTTTGGTTTGCGCAAGACTTTTGCCATGCTCGAACTTCCTGCCGACTGCAAGGCTCTGATTCTCGGAAGCGGAGGCTCGGCAAAGACAGCCAAGGTGGCCTTGTCGGAAATGGGAATAAAGTCGACAAATGTGTCGCGCTTGCCATCCACACTCGATGAGCTGCCATACAAAAAACTGACACCACGCATAATTGGCGACTATAGGTTGATTGTCAATGCCACGCCAGTCGGGATGTTCCCAAATGTGTCGAATTTCCCGCAGATACCGTACGAAGGTATAACTCCAGATCATATCTGCCTCGACCTTGTATATAATCCCTCGAAAACCAAATTCATGGAAAAGTGTGAGGCTCAAGGAGCAAGAACGGCAAACGGACTGACTATGCTATACGAGCAGGCCGACAAGGCTTGGGAAATTTGGAACGAAAATATTTAAGCAAGATGGAAGACGAAAAGAAATACATATTGTTCAGGGTATTCCGCAACGAGGAAGACATGAAATTTTTCACCGATGTGTTCGATGACTGCGGAATAGATTATACCATTGAAAATCCAAAAGCTGACAGCAACGATGTTTTGTCATCGGCGTATGGTGTGCAGGTTGCCGAGGATGCCATGCAGTACAAGTTCATGCTAATGGTTGCCGAGGACGATTTTGAGCGCTCACAATCAGAACTTCGCAGTCACATAGCCGATTATTTCGGCAATGCCGGAAGCGAAGAAAACACATTGCTGAACGAGTTCAGCGATGACGAGCTTTTGGATGTGATAAAGAAACCGGATGAATGGGCTGTAGAAGACATCGTGATGGCTCAAACCCTGCTCGACAAACGTGGCAAGCATGTGTCCGATGAGGTGGTTGATGCATATCGCCAGAAACGCCTTGAGGAAGTTCGTCAACCTAAGTTTGGTGGCTATGGCACAATCATTATCGGCTATATTTTTGCATTCCTTGGTGGTATAATCGGCATTTTCCTAGCTGCATCGTTGCTTGGAAAAAAACAGTTGTTCAATGGCGAGAAAGTTGTCATGTACGACCGTAAAACCAGAATAAATGCGATTGTATACCTGATAATTTCAATAGTTGTAGTAATTGCAGGAACAGTATTTCTGATAATGAAATTATAATTTTGGGGGGACTTATAGGTTTTTGGGACTATTCCTTGTTTTCCCATGTTACTTCATGGCTCCAGCTGCTACGGATTTCGTATTGTTGCGGATAATAGAATACTTTTTCGGGCTGTAGATGGATGGAATAATCGCCTGTGTCCCAGCGGTCATTCTGATTTTCATCTTCAACTACCCTAATGTCATATTTGCCGGGAGTAAGATAGACTAATGATGCTGTTTTTTCGCTAACAGATTCATGAGCTATTACCTTGTCGCCTTGAAGCAGTTCTACAAAGTATGGTTTATCGTCTTGAAATATAACTTTTAGTGCACCGAAATCTGTTTCGCGCATAGGCACAATGTCAACCGTGTCGGCTTTGTTGGTGTATCCGTATATGCAAGTTGCAAACGCCGAATCGACGGCAATCTTGTACTTTCGTCCCTCGGTGATGTCGGCTATAACTCTTAACTTTAGAGGATTAAGCGAATCTTTTTCCACTCGAGAGTCCATCTTCTCGAACAAGGTGTCGACAGCACCGAAAAGTGTCAACTTGCTGGTATCGAATGTTTCTACGGGTTGTGAAAACAAAATGCTGTAGTCGGAGTCGGGACGCTTTTCCTTCGAAAGTTTCATGGTAAGCAGAGTGTCGGGGAACAGTTTGTCCTGCTTGCGGAACTTTAGCGTATCGTAATGCACCGAGTCGGGGAAAGCGGGGTCAACATATTCGGCAAAGATTTTCAGCGTATCTGATGCAATCAGTGAGGTGTCTTTCAGCCAGATCCTTACCGTGTCGGGATTGTCGGTTGCCCATACAAAAGCAGAACTGTCGCCCGGAACTGTAAAGTTGTATTTTTCGTATTGCGTGAAATTGAATACTAGTTCGAAATAGTTGCGCTTCACCCGTTTAGACGACTTGAAGAACTGGGGTGTCTTGTTTTCCTTGAACAGCAACAACTTTATGTCATTGGGTTTGTAGTGGTATTTTGTGACAATTGAATCGTTGAGCGTATCCTTTTTTGACTTCAACGTATCATAACTAATTTCTACCGATGGACGGAAAACCGTGTCGATGAATGCAATGCTTTCTTCGGGCAAGTTGAACATGAAATCGGAATTGTTGTCGCGCAGGGCGAAAACCTTATATTCGTTTTCGGCAACGAAGTTTATGTAGAAGTTACCCTTTTTGTCAACCTTTGTAATGTAGTCTGGAATTTTGGTTGCAACTGCAGTGTCGGAGAAATCGTTGTATAGCATAACCCAAGCATCGTCGACAGGTTTTCGGGTATATGAATCGAAAACCGTGCCAGCAAATTGCATAGAGTCTATTTCGGGACCAGTGGAAAACGCATACACAAAACTGTTCATCGCATTGTTTTCGTTGATGTCGGCAATTGCATCGTTGAAATTGAGACAATATGTGGTGTTGGGCTTCAGTTGTGTGGTATTCAGCTTGATTTTCAGTTTCTTGCCACTTACTACTGCAGTCGGCCTTTCTTCCATTGGAGGCGACACAATCAGTTTGGATGAGACATCGTTCAGTTTGATGTACTCGTTGAATTTTACAATTATGTATTTCGACTTGTGCTTTGAAGAGAAGTTTGTGGAGCCGTTTTCGGGAGAACTTGCCTTTGCCTCGGGAGGTGTAACATCCTTGGTTCCGCCAGTTAGCGCAACCTGCTTGGCGCATGCAAGTACAAGCATACCTGCAAGCACAGCAACCAATATGCTTAAAATCCGTCCCTTCATCAGACTAAACGAAGCAAGGAAACATGTTTAAAACACATTTCCCAATTTATCTGCAGACGACAGCTTTTACTTTACTTCTGCTACGGTGAACTCGTACGATTCGATTATCGGGTTTACGAGAACCTTGCTGCAGAATTCGTCAATCTTCTTGCTAGCCTCTGCTTCGGATGCAGCTTCTATTTCAACATCTATGTGCTTGCCAATGCGGACATTGCGAAGAGTTTCGAATCCAGTCTTAACTGCGCTGTTCAATACAGCCTTTCCCTGTGGGTCCAACAATGCCTTCAGTGGCATTACATTGATTTGAGCGTAAAATTTCATGACAATATGTTTTTTAGTTTCTTAGTTTCTGGGTTTAGGTTGAGACGCAAAATTTTGCGTCTTTACATCATTATCGCGATTAATTATATTCCTGATTATTGATAATATTACATAAAAAATAATAGTAAATGCCAATCCGAGTACACCGAAGAGGCACACAAAGGCAATCAGCGATGCTACAAGTATCAGTTGCCAGATTATTGCCTTTATTTTAAACGATTTGATTTTCAGCGAGAACAAGCGAAGGTTAACGACCATCATTATGCAAACAAAAGCCACCACGGCAATTACGGCAACCTGTGATGTGAGTGCTTGGGCCAAAGCGGAATCACTTGTCTTGCAATAGTAGCAAACCGATATTACAAATAGTGCCGATGCAGGAGTTGGTAGCCCTTTGAATTCGGTAGTCTGTTCGGGGTCGATGTTGAATTTTGCTAGGCGAAGTCCCGAAAATACGGCAATCAGCAGAACGAAAAGTGCCACATAGTGCGAAAAAAGTCCGTTCATCACGGCAAATTCGTACATAATGACGGATGGAGCAACACCAAAGCTTATAAGGTCTGAAAGCGAATCCATCTGCTTGCCGAATTCCGATACGGAGTGTAGCAATCTTGCAACAAAACCATCGCAAAAATCGAACACAGCAGCCATTAGTATAAGCACCACGGCAAGCTTTGTTTCGCCTTGCAGGGCAAGCACCGAGGCGCACACTCCGCAGACCATATTGAGCGAAGTCACAAACGATGGAATTGCCGCTTTTATCTTTTTCATACCTTTTTTTTAAAATAAATAATAAGTTGTCGTTTAAAATCGTTTTCTTTGCATCGTAAAAATTGACTGATGAAAACGACTGCAAAATTAGCATTATTTGTGTTATTAGCAACCGCTGTAAATTTTTTAAATGCACAGGGAGTAGCAAAATATAGCAACGAATTTCTCTCTATTGGCGTGGGTGCCAGAGCATTGGGAATGGGAACATCGGTAATTTCCTCCACCAACGACATTTCTGCAACATATTGGAATCCAGCATCGCTGATTAGCCTCGACAAGCAAATAGAAATCGGTGCAATGCACTCGGAATATTTTGCCGGCATTTCAAAATACGACTATGTGGGTGCTGGTTACAAGATTGACGACAAGTCGGCTGTTGCCATTTCTATGGTTCGTTTCGGTGTGGATGACATTCCCAACACACTGAACCTGATAGATGCCAACGGAAACATTAACTACGACAACATTTCCTCTTTTTCGATAGCCGACTACGCTTTCATGGCATCCTATTCGCGTAAACTTCCCGTTGAAGGGCTTAGCGTTGGTGGAAATGTGAAGATTATCTATCGCAATGTTGGCGAATTCGCACATGCTGTCGGCTTCGGACTCGACTTTGCCGCAAAATACGACTACAAGGCATGGCGTTTTGGCGCAGTTTTGCGCGATGGAATAGGCACATTCAACGCATGGAACTACAACCGCACACTGCTCGAAGAAGTATTCACCGAAACAGGCAACGAAATCCCTGTTAATGGCGTTGAGGTTACCGTTCCTCGTCTTATGCTTGGCGCAGGATATTTGTTTACGATAAAGGAAAAGTTTACGATTTATCCCGAAATCGACCTTGCAATGACTTTCGATGGCAAGCGTAGTACTCTCATTCGTAGCAAGGCATTAAGTATCGACCCCACTTTCGGACTGGAACTCGGTTATGGCGACCTGGTTTTCCTGCGTTGCGGATTCAACAATTTCCAGACAGTTCCCGACTTTGATGGCAAGAAAACTTTTTACTGGCAGCCAAACCTCGGCATTGGCGTAAAGTTCTACGGAGTACGAATCGACTATGCTTTCACAGATGTCGGAGACCAGAGCATTGCTTTGTATTCGCATGTTTTTTCGCTTAGCTATTGCTTCAATATAAAGAAAAAGGAATCGCACTCCAGATTATAAAACATGAGTTGCTTAAAAATCAAATACATATTGCTTGCTTTCATCGTAGTTGTCCTGTCGATGAGGCTTGGTGCGCAAGAAAACTCGTGGATAAATTACGATCAGCAGTATTTTAAGATTCAAGTAGTTAAAACTGGCGTGTACAGGGTTTATGCATCGGAACTTGTTTCGTCGGATGTGCCAGTGAACCTGATAAATGCCAATCACATACAATTGTTCCACAATGGCGAGGAGCAATACATATATGTGTCGGGGACAAATAGCGATGGAACACTATCTAGCAATGGATACATTGAATTCTATGGAGAAAAGAACAATGGTCACGATGAATACGACTTCTACACATCGCACGAGAGCATGATAAATCCGGAAGTCAGCATGTACAACGATACTGCTGCATACTTTCTCACATGGAACTATCATACTGGCAATCGGCGAATGACAGAATCGAGCGATACCGATTTCGATACTCATTATCCAAATAGGCAGGAATATTGCATAAGGCACAAGCGAGCAAACTATACAGGAAAATATTACGCTGGCGACACACGAAGCCTGTTTACTCAGTCGGAAGGCTGGATGGATGCAACTACAATAACCCAGAGCGGAATCAGCAAAACCATTGCTACAGCAGGTGTTTTCTCTAGCGGTCCAGATACCGAGATTGAAATTGCTGTGGGCGGAATTAATGCCAGCAACTCGTCGTATTACAATGCCCTGCACCAGCTTACGGTGACAATGCAAAGCAGTACCTGGGTTGATACAACTTTTAATGGATATGCTTTTGTTCGGACAAGTTTCAGGGTGCCAAGTACGGTTATGCCTGCTTCTTCCGTGTTGACTTTTAAGTCGAGTGGTAACGAAAACGACAAAACTGTTGTTTCATACATTGACATAAAGTATCCGCACAACTGGAATTTCGAGGGTGCAACTGCATTTGGCTTTAACCTTCCTGCTAACGGTTCCGACAGCAAGGACTACTTGGACATAAGCAACTTTGCATCTGGAAGCGGAGCCTTTTTGTACGACCTTACCAACCATGAACGCATAACTCCAACAATTGGCAGTACGATAAAGGCTCTTGTCGGAAATACCAGCGGTGAAAGGCAGATGATTCTTGTTGGTTCTGATGGTTACCAGTCGGTGGCAGCAATAAAAAAGGTGTCTGCCGACAATAAGTTTGTTGACTATATTTCACAAAAGCCCAATGCCGACTACCTCATTGTCACCAATAGCAAGTACTTGTCGGTTTGTAATGAATATGCATCATATAGGAACATGACAGGTTACAAGGCATTGGTAGTGGATGTTGCCCAGCTTTACGACCAGTATGCGTACGGAGTGAATAGAAATCAAGCGGCAATTAGGCGATTCTGCAAAGCAATGTACGAGTCATCTCCATCCGAAAAGCACTTGTTCCTTGTCGGAAGGTCGTTGGAGGCAAGTCAGTACAAGACAAATGCTTCGAATGCCACATATACAACTGTGCCATCGGCAGGACAACCAGCAAGTGACCAGCTATTTACTGTAGGATTGTGCGGAACCGTGGTCGAACCTTTGTATTCTACGGGAAGGTTGGCGGTGACATCTGCAGACCAAGTTACCAATTACTTGAACAAGGTAAGAACCTACGAGTCGGCAGTGCCAGAACTTTGGAACAAAGAAGTGATGCATTTCGGCGGAGGAAACAACATTTCGGAGCAAAGTCGCATCGAAAGTTATCTTAATTCCTACAGGGATATTATCGAGGATACTCTTTTCGGCGGGCATGTGCATACATTTCTGAAAAATTCGTCTGCTGCAGTGACAACCACAAACAGCGATTCGATCGACAATCTTATAAATAGCGGAATTTCGATAATGCTATTTTTCGGACATGGTTCATCAACAACTTTCGACCATGAAATTAAGGAGCCACAATTTTACTCCAATGATGGCAAATTCCCGTTTATGATTGGAAATTCGTGTTATGTAGGAGCAATCCATTCTACAACCAATACATTGAGCGACATCTGGATAAGGTCGCAAAAAGGTGCCATTGGTTTCATGTCATCGATGGACATGGGAAATACAAGTTACCTGAACACATACACGCTCGAATTGTACAGAAATTTTTCGTACAACAATTACAATCGTCCGATTGGTATTCAGATAAAAAGTACACTTAAGAATGTGCTTACCTATAGTTGGAGCACCAGCACCGAAATCACAAGCTACCAGATAACGCTGCAGGGCGACCCTGCAATAGTTGTCGGCCCTAACGAAAAGCCCGATCTGATGATTGACAATTCGTCGATAAGCCTTTCGCCGCAGGAGATTACAACGGTGGTAGATAGCTTTGATGTAGTAGTTGACATAAAGAATTTTGGGCGTGCAGTTACCAATAATTTCCACTTGTATGTTGAGCGCACACTTCCCGACGGCAATGAATCGCACTACGAAACCATTGTTGACGGTTGCTATTACCGCAGGACAGTGAGCGTAAGAATCCCAACCAATATCATCGATGGCACGGGAATGAATAGTATCCGCGTTTATGTTGACGGCATGAATGAGGTCGATGAGGTTTCGGAAACAAACAATTACGCTACTATGGACTTTATGATAAGGTCTAGCGATTTATTTCCAATCTATCCGTACGAATATGCCATCTATCCGCACGATACGGTATCGCTTGTGGCTTCTACTGGCGATCCGTTCCTTGGAGCAGTAACATATAGTTTCCAGATTGATACTACCGACAGGTTCAATAGTCCGTTGATGCGCGAAACTACAGTAAGTAGCGAAGGTGGAATCATAAAATGGAAGGTTCCGTTTACGCTGACAGAAAATACAGTCTATTACTGGCGAGTTTCGGCAATATCAAACGAAGGTCAGTATTCGTGGAAAGAATCATCGTTCATATACATCGATGGGGAGGAAGGCTGGTCACAGGCGCACTATTACCAGTTTAAGAAGGACAAATTCAATTTTATTGAATACAATCCAAGCACGCAAGTTTTCTCATACACGCAGGGACAAAGGCAACTCAATTGCCACAACCGTGCTAATGTCGGTACTAGTACATTCAATGTAGTGCGCTGGACAATTGACAATGCAACCGGACAGCAGACAGGAGGCTATAGCAACTGCAACACAGGTTCGGCGATGGTTGTCGCTGTAATTGATCCGATGACATTGCTTGCATGGCAGTCGAATAGGCATAATTATGGACATAGAAACTATCCTAAGTGTTTTTCTGCTTCAACACCTCAGCCGTATTTTACATTCGACATAAACACATCTGCCCTTAACGGAATGATGAATCTTCTGAACGATGTTCCCAACGGATACTATATACTTATATATTCATGGCGAACCGTTGCTTTTTCATCTTTGCCAGAAAGCCTGAAACAGGCTTTGGAAAACCTTGGTTCTGTGCAGATTCGTACAGTTCCCAACAACAAGGCATATATTTTCTGTACATGCAAGGGCAATCCTTCGATACACAGGGAAATATTTGGCGACGACATCGACATGGATCCGCTTAACCTTGTTGTCGACTTCACATACGGATACGTTACAAGCACAGTTGTTGGACCGTCGATGCAGTGGAGATCGCTACAATGGCAACACGAGAGCGAAGAAGGTGACGAGTTGAAGCTTGAGGTTTACGGAATCCGTCCATCGGGCGAGGAAGAACTTGTAATCGATAGCATTGGAGCCGACTTCCCTTTGCTTTCGGCACTTGGGAATCTCATTGACTATCGCACATATCCTAAATTGCGGTTAAACCTTTTTACTCGCGATACGGTAAATCGCACTCCTCCGCAACTAAAGAAGTGGCAACTAAGATTCGATGGTGTTCCCGAAACAGCAATAGATCCCAAACTTGGGTATTTCTTCCATTCTGATACAATAGAGCGTGGCGACGAACTAGTCTTTGCAATTTCAACGCACAATGTCAGCAATAGCGACATGGACAGTCTGGTGGTAAAGTATTGGATTCGCGACAGCCATAATAACGAGACTCTAATCGACATACGCACCTTGCGTCCTCATCCAGCACACGACATCCTGTGCGATACCATACGCTACTCGACTCTCGGACTTTCTGGTCTTAACAGCATCTGGGTGGAATTCAATCCGATAAACGAAGCGACAGGAACATATTATCAGCCAGAGCAATACCATTACAACAACATTGCATCAAAGTATTTTTACATAACAAACGACAAAACCAATCCTTTGCTCGAAGTAAGTTTCGATGGAAAATTCATAATGAATGGTGAAATAGTTTCGGCAAAGCCAGAAATTCTGATTTCTCTCAAGGATGAAAATAAATATCTAGCGCTTAATGACACCTCCTTGTTCGAGATGCATCTTACAAATTTGACAACCGGGCAAGCAAAGCGAATAAGTTTTGGCATTCAGGAAAATCCTTTGGAAACAGTGGAGTGGGTTCCTGCCGAACTGCCCGACAACAGCTGTAAAATTATCTATCGCCCGATATTTACTGAGGACGGAACATACAGGCTTCAGGTGCAGGCAAAGGATGCCACAGGAAACTTGTCGGGAGATAATAGCTATGTAATTGATTTCTGCATAATTACAAAATCAACAATTACCAATCTGATTAATTATCCTAATCCGTTCAGTTCGCAGACCAGATTTGTTTTCGAGCTTACAGGCAGCGAAATTCCAGATGAACTTGAAATAGAAATCTTTACGATTACAGGTAAAATTGTCAAGCGCATATATATGGAAGAACTTGGACCGATTACCATTGGTCGTAACATTACCGAATATGCTTGGGATGGTTGCGATACATACGGCGACAGGCTTGCAAACGGGGTTTACTTCTATACCGTCAAAGCAAAGATAAACGGTGAGGAAATCGAAAAGCGCGATGTCGGTACCGACAAGTATTTCAAGCGCGAAGTCGGAAAAATGTACATATTAAGATAAAGAGGATTTACGATTTTCGATTTACGATTTTCGATTCGCTGAACCTTGAATTGTTGAATCTTGAATCTTAAACCAAAAACTTTTGTACAATCGTGCCATGGCTTGATTCTTCAAATTTTCAAATCTTTCAAATCTTCAAATGGCATAGCCATCAAATCCTCAACCTTTAGCTCGGCGTAGCCAAATTTCAAATCAATCGAAAATCGTACTTCGTAAATCAATTTTTTTTCTTAACTTTGTCCTTTTTAACTTTATGCAATATTTAACATTAGGAGAATGAAGAATTTATATATGAACTTTTCTACAAAAAACAGAGAAAATATGGGCAAAATCCACTCAAATTTCTTTGCTACAGCTTTTTGTGTAGCATTTTTGCTTATTGTGTCGTTGGGCGCTTTCGGGCAGGATATTGTCATCACTGATGTAACTGAGGTTAACCAAAACGAGGTTTTAATCGGAGGTACTACCACCGATATTGCCGACAACACAACCCTGTTCGCCTATTACGGTACGGAAAACGACCAGTCCACATTAATGATGGGCAACTCGGGAGTTGTGAACGGCAGTTCTTTCCAAATCAATGTTACAGGTTTGCAATCCAACACCACCTACTACTTTCAGGTGCGCGATGATGCTGCTGGCACATTAAGCAATATATACGAGTACCAAACCTCTGGCTCTGGCAGCACTACATACACCGTCACCACGATGCAAACCGCCGAAGTGTCATCCACTGACGCAACCCTTATAGGTACGGTTACACCATACTCATCGGCAACTATTGACAAGGTCGGTTTCATCTATTCCTCAGATCCTACTATGCTGGAAATGATGGTACAGCAAATTACCATCGAAAATACAATGTCAGGAGATTTTATTGAAGGCTATGTGGTAGATGCTGATGCAGGTGAGTTCAGGGCTCAACTTAACTACCTGATGCCCGATGCCGACTACTACTACCAGGCTTGCGTGCGCTCTCAGGAAAACGGAGAACATTGGATTGTTGCCAACTCATACGAATCTTTGCACACCGAAGGCGGCACCAGCACTGGCGGCAATGTTAGTTGGGTGACAATAGGTAGTGATGATTCTTCCATCGGAGAATTGCCAGTCAATGGTGAATACAATTATTCTCTGTCGCAGCAAATTTATACCAATGCGGAAATTGACAGGACGGGAACAATCACAAAAATTGCATTATACAACGGCAATCCGCAAATGACTCGTACAATCAATCTGTATATGGTTAGTACTTACAAGCAAAATTTTTCCGACCTAGACGATTGGGAATCTGTAAGTTCAAGCAATCTTGTATTTTCGGGTGAAGTTACTTTTTTAGTTAGCGAGTGGACGGAAATCGAGCTTAATACTCCTTTTGAATATGATGGTACGGGCAACATTATCGTAGTAGTTGACGATAATACTGGAAATTACGAAAGTGCTATGAATTTTAGTGCATTTGAAGCTACAGGTCAGTCCATATATGTTTACAGCGATTATACCGACTACGACGCAACCGATCTCAGCGCTGTCACTGCCAGTAGTATTGGGTCTGTTAAGAACCAGATTAAATTTGGGTTTATGGATTCATCATCCCAAACATCTGGCGACAGTGTCAATTGGATAACCATAGGCGCAGGCAACTCTACAAACCAGAATCTGCCAGTCAACTCATACTACGACTACTCTTTCTCGCAGCAGATTTATACATACGCCGAAATAGGACGGGCAGGAACCATCGAAAGCGTTGCATTCTACAACACCAGTTATGAAACAACCCGTACAATCGACTTGTATATGTATAATACCGACAGGCAAACTTTTACCAGCACAAACGACTGGGAATTTGTCGATCCAGGAGACCTTGTATTTTCGGGTGAAGTTACATTTTTATCTGACGAGTGGACAGAAATCGAACTTAATACTCCTTTTGAATACGACGGTTTGCACAATATTATCATTGTAGCTGACGATAATACCGTAATTGAAGCTACCAGTTTGAGTTTCCGTGTATTCAGTGCAACAGCCCAGGCCATATATTATTCCGACTATAGTACCGACATAGACCCGACCTATCTCAATGGCACTACCGCCCTTGATGTAGCGAATGTCAAGAGCCAGATTAAGTTTGGGTTTACCGCTACCAACCCGACTTTCAGCTACGTTGACCTCGGACTGACGAGCGGAACATTGTGGGCAACTATGAATGTTGGTGCCGAAAGGCCCGAAGATTTCGGAACTTATTTCGCTTGGGGCGAAACCACGACCAAGACCATATACGATTGGGCAAGTTATACATACGCCGCAGGCGAGGCCGACGACGCGCCCGGATTAACAAAATACTGCAATGATGCTTCATTAGGTAACAGTGGCTTTACCGACGAACTTACCGTATTGCAGGCTAGCGACGATGCCGCTACAGCCAACTTGGGCAGCAACTGGAGAATGCCGACCTACGACGAAATACTGGAATTGACTTCCGAGTGCCAATATTCTTATACTACGCAAAACGGAGTCTATGGCATTATTGTTACAGGACCAAACAGCAATACCATTTTTATACCCGCAGCTGGAGGTCGCCAATTCGAAAATGAAGTCTGGGAGGAGGGTTCTGGTAGCTACTGGGTAAATTCGCTTGATACAAATAATCCGACAGATGCACAGGGTTTATACTTTGAATCTAACGGTTTTGGCCCTATCTCCATCATGCGCCGTTATGGTCTACCCATACGCCCCGTATATGTACCATCCAATACCGCTAACAACCAAAACGGAAATGTTATCTTCCAATGCGATTTCGAGGACGATACCGAAAATGCTAACTGGACACTTAATACTGGTGGACAGACAAACTACTGGGAGATTGGTATTCCATCAATGACAAATGCTGAAAAATCTCTTTACATAACCAACGGAAACGGAAACGAATACACTAACTCATCGGCATCTTACGCCTACGCATACCGCGAAATAGAAATAACCGAAGCTGGCAACTACCAGTTCGAATTCGACTGGATGGCAAATGGCGAAAGCAATTACGACAACCTTAGGGCGTTCTTTATTCCTACAACAGCTAGCCCTAACTTAACCGATGGAGAATCCAACGGAATGACGAGTAGTAACAATGATGCGCCGACCGGCTGGATCGACCTCTATAGTCAATCGGGAATAATGGCGGGACAATCGGACTGGCAGCATAACACAAAGTCGCTCTCAATTGATGTAACAGGAACATATTATCTTGTTTTCTTCTGGAAAAATGATGGTAGTGATGGTAACAACCCACCAGCAGCAGTCGATAACATTGTGGTAAGTAGGGAACAACAGACTAACGCCAATACATTTACCGATAACCGCGATGGAAAAACATACTCGTATGTTACCATTGGCAATCAAACATGGATGGCGGAAAACCTGAGATACGAAGGCAACATACCGTTAGGGAGCTCGACAAGCACGACAGAAGCCTACCGCTACAATCCTAACGACGATGCCGACAATGTTGCCACCTACGGCTATTTGTACAACTGGACGGCTGCAATGAATGGCGAGAGCAGTAGTGCTTCTACCCCGAGCGGTGTACAGGGTATTTGTCCTAATGGCTGGCATTTGCCGAGCATTGACGAATGGTTAGAATTGGCAGATGTTCTTGATGGTGACACAGATAAGGGTTCGCAATTGGCTGGACATTCTGACTTGTGGACTGCACAAGCACTTACCAACTCCACTTATTTTGGCGCTAGCGGTTTCGATGCATTACCTGCTGGATATTATGGTGGTGCTTACCAAGGTATAGGAAGAAATACCTACTTTTGGTGTGCTACCGAAAGTGCACTCAATAATAGCAGCGCGTTTTATCAGGGTATCAGCTATGACTACACTACTCTGTCTAATAGCAATGGTCAAGCATATAGCGGCAAGGATTATGCATATAGTGTCCGCTGTGTAAAGGATGCAGTCAATACCGCTTCCTACCAAACTGGTTCATTCACCGATACCCGCGATGGCAGAAGCTACGACTATGTTGTTATCGGAGAACAGACTTGGATGGCAGAAAACCTGAGATATGACAACTCAGGAAGTATGACCGTTGCACTAAGCAATGAACAAAGCGAAACCGACCCATACCTTTATTATCCGAATGGTGATTCTCAAAATCTTGAAACATACGGCTACCTCTACAACTGGCCGGCGGCAATGAACGGCGCAGAAAGCAGCGACGCCAATCCGAGCGGCGTACAGGGCATTTGCCCTGATGGCTGGCACTTGCCGAGCAATGCCGAATGGACACAACTTGTTGAAACTTTGGGCGAAGAATCCAATGCTGGTGCTATGCTTGCTGGAAATGCAAATTTATGGACAGCAGGAACATTGACCGCATCGGAATACTTTGGTACAAGCAGTTTTAATGCTTTGCCTTCCGGCTATTACTACCCCGGCGACTACGGCGGTTTCGGAAGCACCACTAGCTTCTGGAGCACTACCGAGGATATTGAAAGTAATACCCGCGTATATCTCCGTGGCGTGGACAACAGCGGAACTAGCCTGAGCAGAAGCCGCGGCAGTAAGACCTATGGGTTCAGTGTCCGCTGTGTAAAGGATGCAAGCAACACTGCTAACAACAACACCAACTCCGACGATATTATCTACCAATCTGATTTTGAGAACTCTGGAGAATGGAACGAATGGACACTCAACAACGGTGACCAGACAAACAAATGGACTATAGGACTCGGCAACGGCGATGCCAGCTCTACCGAAACCAATAGCCTCTACATTACCAACGACAACTCATCATACAACTACAACAATGGCGCGGCATCGTCGGTTTATGCCTACAAGGAAATCGAACTTTCTTCAACCTCAAACTACCACATATTATTCGACTGGAAATGTATCGGCGAAGAAAGCTGGGACTATCTGCGTGCTTTCATAATCCCGGCATCTGAAAATCCAAACCTTTCGGCAGGCAATGTCATTGGCGATGGTTATGAAGATGCAAACACCACACCCGACGGCTGGATTGACCTCTATGACGGACAGATGTCGAGTAGCGATAACCAATGGCGCAACGCGGAAAGCACTGTAGCACTCAGCGCCGGCAACTACTACCTCGTATTCTATTGGCGTAATGATGAAAGCGCTGGTAGCAACCCACCCGCAGCTGTAGATAACATATTCATCTACAAACTTATGCCTATAAGCGTTACCACCAATGTTTCCGACAGGACTTCTACCTCGGTAACCCTCAACGGCACCATCACCTTTGCAGGCGAGCCAGAGAACATTGCAGCGGGCTTCAAGTGGGGCAACTCGGAAACCAGCCTTCCCAACAATATAACAACGCAATCCACAGGCGCAACTTTCTCAGAGCAACTTACCGGACTTATATCGCAGACAACCTACTACTACCAGGCATACGCAGTGTATGACGGCGACACAGCTTTCAGCGAGATTGCAGAGTTCCGTACCGCTTTGGACGAAAGCTCAGCTGGTGGTGCCAACAATCCGCTTCTTATAGGCGACATGAATGACTGGCAGGATTTTTCAAATGCACTGCAAAATCCAAGCACAGTAACATACAAGGGCGTTATGCTTGCCGATTACGGACTGGACATGTATTTCTCGCTCGAATCCGACTTGTCATTTACCGATGGAGGAACAACTTTCAGCATTGACAATTTCAAAGGAAATCTTAATGGCAACTACAATACAATAACGGTTCAACCATATCAAACTTTCACAGGACTATTTGCAAATTTCTCCGATGGACATATTGACAATCTTAACCTTCGAATGAATTCATCAGCAACCTTGGAGGGCGCTGGCGATTTTGGCGTGCTGTGCCAGAATGCATACCAAGCCTATATTTCAAACTGTACGGTTTCGGGAATAAGTAGTGAGGAATTGTCATCGTCAGACGATGGGCATCATATTGGTGGACTTGTAGGATATGCAATGCAAACCACCATAAGCGGCTGCACCAACAACCTGAAAATAGTTAGCGGTGGAGCCAAGGTGGGCGGTATTGCAGGAAAGGCTGATGGAACAATAATGTACTGCACCAACAACGCCGAACTTAGTGGGGCCTATGTGGGCGGAATAATGGCCGAAGGCGCAGCAACAATCACCGCTTGCCTCAATACCGGTCGAATAAATTGCTCCGAAGAGTACGCTGGCGGTATTTCGGCAACAGGCGGTACTATAGTCGGCTGTATGAACATCGGCGAAATAAGTGCAACAAGTACGCAGAAGGCCGGCGGTATCATCGGCAATGCAGAAAGTACAACAACCGTAACCAACTGCGCAAACTACGGCGTGTTCCCAACGTTCTCGAGCCCTATGGGCGGTATTGCCGGCAGTGGAAATGGAACCTACTCGCATAATGTTTCGGCACCGCTCTGCCGTAGCACCGAACAGGCAATATATTCATTGAACGAGATTTATGCAACCGTAGCCACCGAAGAAAGCGAATACAACAGTGCTTCCGAAACCGACGACTTCTTCGACGAGCAGGTGGGCGACATAAAGGTCGATTCGCTACGCCTTAGGTATGCAGAGCGCGGTACACCCAAGACAACCGCCGAAATCACAGGCTCGCAGTTGAGCGGTTCGCTTTCGTCCCAATACTGGGATTTCACCGAAGACTTATACCCCAAGCCACAGTACATTACCGAAACCTCGCAGACAATTGTTGCGCGTATACCTATATATTTAGGTCCACACCAGAGCGTTTTCGGCGTATGGGAAGACTTCACTATGCCAACCTCAATCGATGGGCGGCAAATAACCTGGGCATCGAACGACAATGCCATATCAATATCCGGCGGTACGGCAACAGTAACCCGTCCAGCAAGCGGCGAAGACGACATTGATGTGCAAATCACTGCCGACTATGACGGATATACAAAGACTTTCGTCGTTAGGGTAATTGCACCTAAGCACATACCTGTCTATACTGGCGACGCTTCGCAGGATTCGGTTATAAACCTAACAGGAGAGTTCGACAACGATACTGAGGGTACAACCTACGCCTACGACTATGGCTTCCAGTACAGCACCACCAGTGCCGACCTTTCGGAAAATGTCACAACTGTACAGAGTACCAACCTAAACCACACTTTCTTTGATGGTAGGGCATTCTCGTATCCGCTTGCAAACATTCCTGAAGGCACCATGATATATTACCGCGCCTACGCCACCACTGCCGATGGCACCGAGTACGGCGATATTATGACACACAAGGCACTTGGCGCACCTGTGGTAGTTGCTAAGTACCCAATGTGGCGTACCGACAACTCTGCCACTATCCTATTTGACATCACACTTAACGAGGAAGAGGATTTCAACGAGTTGGAAAATGCATTTTACTACGGCACCGAGCGCAACAACCTTAGCCTTTCCAGTTATATCTATTACGACGAGGATAATGACAATTATTCTGTCAATCTTCACGACCTTGCTGCCGAAACCAAGTACTACTATGTAGCCGAGGTTACCAACGACTACGGTACAACCCGCAGCGATACCCTTGAGTTCCTTACCTACGGCACAATGACAGACAGCAGCGATTACACCCATTACTACACAATACAGATTGGAGACCAGACTTGGATGGCGCAGAACTTGAAGTCTGTTGGTCAGGGACTTTCGTTGGGCACGACAACAAGTGAGACTGACCCCTACTATTATTATGTAAATGGTGATGAGGCAAATACCGATGAATACGGTTACCTCTACAACTGGGCTGCAGCAATGAATGGAGCAAGCAGCAGTTCGGATAATCCGAGCGGTGTGCAGGGTATTTGTCCTAACGGATGGCATTTGCCGAGCAATGCCGAATGGACGCAGTTGTCAGATTATTTAGGTGGAACAGGAAATGCAGGTGCTATGCTTTCAGGACAGCCGGCAGGAGAAGACCAATACTGGCAAACAGGTACCCTTACAGAGTCTGTTTACTTTGGTAAAAGCGGTTTCAATGCTTTGCCTGCTGGCGACTACAGCGACCCTTACAACAATTTCGGTATCAACGCCACATTCTGGACAGCTACAGAGCGCAATAGTTATAACGCAAATAACAACACCATCACCAACACCGAAACCTATGTAAGCCCGGGCAATGCTACCAAGAGCACAGGATATGCTGTCCGTTGTGTAAAGAATCTGGATATAATAGTTGCGACAAATAATGCAACCAATATAACACCTACATCTGCAGTCTTGAATGGTAGCATATCCAATGCAGCAAGTTCGGGAATTACCGCCCGCGGATTTATGTTCGGTACCGATAGCGAGAACCTTAGCCAGAATTTGCAAAGCACCGACAATACCGCCGATTTTACCTACACGCTTTCCGACCTTACCACCGCCACGACTTATTACTTCAAGGCGTATGCAACAATTAACGGAGAAACAATGTATGGAGATGTAAAGGCATTTATGATACCAAGTGGGGTGTATAATAATTACGGATATGTTGATTTGGGTTTGCCAAGCGGTACATTGTGGGCGACAACCAATGTTGGCGCAAGCACTCCCGAAGGCTTTGGCGACTATTATGCTTGGGGCGAAACAGAACCAAAGAGTGAATATACTTGGAGTACATACCAGCATGCAACAGGGACAACAGATGATAATGTAAGGTTTACAAAGTATTGTACCGATGCGGCATACGGTGAAAACGGTTTTGTTGATAACCTTACCACTTTGGAATTGGAAGACGATGTAGCTGCAACTAACTGGGGTACAGGCTGGAGAATGCCTATGCATGATGAAATAAGTGAACTTGTAGATAATTGTACTTGGGTTTGGGATGAGCCGAACGGCATAGGCGGTTATCGTGTTACTGGTAGAAACGGCAATAGCATTTTCTTGCCTGCTTCCGGCTTATATCATGAAAGCACCTTAATTAGTGATGGTACAGTTGCTTACTATTGGTCGAATACACTTGGACAAGAGCCGATTATGTCTTCAACAATAGCCATGTTTACTAATAATTACCATGTTGATGGAATTTATCGTTATTTTGGACTTTCTGTCCGTGCAATTTTCCAGAAATCACCTACAGTGATGACCAATTCAGCTACCAATATTACAACTACTACAGCAACATTACAGGGTAAAATAGCAAGCAGCGGTATTTCTGATGTTACTGCTCGCGGATTCATCTATGGTAGCGACAGCGAAAATCTTACCGATTCGATAGCAAGCACCGACAATACTGATGAGTTCACAGCTTCAATTTCCAATCTTGAATCGGGAAGAAGATACTACTTCAAGGCATTTGCTGCTAACAATGATGGTGTAAGCTATGGCACGCTACGCAGTTTCAGGACTTTGGGACCACCCAATGTAACAATGTATTACCCAGTTTGGCGCGATACTACATCTGTAAGCCTTAAAGCATCAGTCGAGGCAATAGGTGAAATTAATACCAACAAGTTCTACATTGGTACCGAGAGAAGCAGTCTTGCCGAAGCTAATGAAGAGGTAATTTTCAGCAATAGTGACAGTACCATTACTATTAATGTTTACGGCCTTCTTCCAAAAACCTTGTATTGGGCTGTGGCTGAATCGGGGGACGAGTACGGTTCTAGTAGGGGCGACACCATTTCATTCTACACTTACGGACATTTCAAGGATGTCCGCGATAATACCGACTACAAGACAATTAAAATTGGCGACCAGACATGGATGGCGGAAAACTTGAGATATGCAGGAGATCTTTCTATTGGAAATGACACAAGTTCCACTGTTGCATATTGCTACTATCCGAATGGCGATGAGAGTAATGCTGAAACATACGGTTATCTCTACAACTGGAAGGCTGCAATGAACGGAGGAAATAGTAGTGATGCTAATCCTAGCGGAGTACAGGGCATTTGCCCCGATGGCTGGCATTTGCCGAGCAACGCCGAATGGACGCAGCTGGAAACAGCTCTAGGTTCAACAAAAACTGGTTCAAAGCTGGCTGGTAGTGCTAGCACTTGGATTTGTAATTATGTTAGTTGCGATATGTTGAGTGATAAGAGTTTTGGCTATAGTGGTTTCAATGCTGTGCCTTCTGGCGTTTACTATCAAAACTACTATGTTTTTGGTCAGGAAGTGGCATTCTGGTCAGCAACCCAGTTCAACGAAACCAATATTTACACTCGTTATCTATACACAAATCGTACTGAACTTGCTACTAGCGATAACGAAACCGTAAACGGCTACAATGTTCGCTGTGTAAAGGTATCAACCATTTATGCCTACGATACAGTAAACTACTGCGGTGAGCAATACACATTCGGTACTCAGACATTAACTGCAACTGGCGACTACGAAGAAACATTCACCTTAGGAACCGACAAGGACAGCATAGTTTATCTGCACCTTACAATGTATCCAGCACTTACGGCAACCATCAACGAATTTAGCAACGGCTGCTACGGTGCAAACAACGGCTATGTGGAAGTAACGGCAGCAGGCGGTGCAGGCACATACACATACAACTGGAATACTCCTGATGCCCAAACTACCGCACGAGTGAACAATCTCGGTGCTGGTGAATACGCCGTGACCGTTACCGATGCGGCAATGTGTACTGCAACAGTTTCGCAGACGCTCACCGCACCAACCGAACTCACGGTAACTATCAATGGAAACAATCCAAATTGCTACGGTGATGAAACAACATTGACAGCAAGTGCAAACGGTGGTACGACAGACTACACTTACGTTTGGAGCAGCGGTGAAAGCACATCCTCAATCACAGTTTCGCCTACCGCAACCACTACTTACACCGTCACCGTCACCGATGCAAACAATTGTTCGGTAGCTGCCTCGAAGAACATTGTTGTAAATACACAACTTACGGTTTCAGTTTCGGGCGATACCCAAGTACAGTGCTTTGGCGATAATACCGCAACCCTTACCGCAAATGCAGACGGAGGTTCAATGGCAATGGGCTACACCTATACATGGAGCAATTCACAAAGCGGTCAGAACATTACAGGTGTTGGTGCTGGGACATACAGCGTAACCGTAACAGACGGCAACGGCTGTACGGCAAGCGCAAATGCAACGGTAACAGGTCCGACCGCAGCACTTTCGGCAAGCATTTCGGCTACAAATACTACTCTTACATGTAGCAATTTATCATCAACACTTACAGCAACTCCAACTGGCGGAACTGAAGATTATACTTATAGTTGGAGCAATAGTGGGTCGAATAATACAACAGAGGTTACATCCCCAGGTTCATATACGGTAGTAGTTACCGATGCACACGGATGTTCGACAGATGCGGCACAGACTATAACTGAAGATAAGACAGCGCCAACCGTTACAATTGATAATACCGAAACCGAACTCAACTGTAACCGTACATCGATAGCACTTACGGCAACTGGCAATGGCGCTTCGTATGTTTGGTCAAATGGCGAAACCAATGCTGCAACTACAGTGACAACTCCTGATACCTACACCGTAACGGCTACTGGTTCAAATGGTTGTACTAACGAAACAAGCATAGCAATCACCAAGGTTGAAAACCCGACTGTTGAAGTTACGGCAGGTGAAATCCTCTGTAACGGTGCAACAACAACTTTCACTGCCAATGTTTCCAATGGTAGGGCACCATATACATTTAGGTGGCAGGACAATAGCACCGAACAGACACTTAATGCGCAAGCTGGAACATATAATGTAACTATAACGGATAGCAACGGTTGTACGGCAAGCACAAGCACAACTGTAAACGTAAACGACCAGACAGTACCAGAACTTACTGGTACTTGGCCTTCAAACATCACAGGTCAGAACAACTGTTTCGCAAATGCAGATATAAGCGGATTGTTGAGCAACGATGCAGTTGAAGCATTGTACGAGGATTGTAGCGGAATTACAGTTTCGCACACCGATGCAAACACATCAACCGACAACTGTGGATGGACAATTACCAGAACATACACAATACAAGACCCATACGGAAATACAGTAGAACCAAATCCGACTATGAGTGTAAGCGGTAGCGACCAGAGCGCACCAGAACTTACTGGCACGTGGCCTGCAAACATCACAGGTCAGGACAACTGCTTCGCCAATGCTGACATAAGCGGTCTCATGAGCGATGATAATGTTGCCGGTCTCTACAGCGATGGTTGCGGTGGTACGGTAACAGTCAGCCACAGCGATGCAAGCACATTAACGGACAACTGTGGTTGGACAATCACGCGTACCTATACTATAAGAGATGCTTGTGGAAACGAAACTACCAACACTATGAGCGTTAGTGGTAGCGACCAGAGCGAACCGGCACTTGCTGGCACATGGCCTGACAATATCACCGGACAGGACAACTGCTTTGCAAATGCAGACCTTAGCGGTCTTATTAGCGATGACGAAGCGGCCGCCCAATACATTGACGGTTGTGGTGGTTCGGTAACAGTCAGCCATAGTGATGCAAACACATTGACCGACAACTGCGGTTGGACAATCACACGTACTTACACAATAACTAATGCTTGTGGCACGAACAGTACAACCATAACGCAGAGCGTAAGCGGTAGCGACCAGAGCGCACCAACGCTTTCAGGCACTTGGCCGGCGAATATTATAGCGCAGAACAACTGCTTCGCCAATGCCGATGTAAGCGGTCTTATGAGCGACGATGATGTTGCAGACCTTTACAGCGATGATTGCGGTGGTAATATATCGGTTACCCATACAGATGCAAACACCACGACCGACAACTGCGGATGGACAATCACACGCACCTACACCATAAGCGATGTTTGTGGAAATGAAGTTACCAAAACCCAGAGCGTGAGCGGTAGCGATGAAACTGCACCAACAATCGGTGACGACAACCTCGACCGCCAACTCACATCTACCAACTGCGTATTCACCGTTCCCGACCTTACAGGCGAAGTTCGCAATATTGCAAGCGACAACTGCACAGCAAACGGTAACCTCGCAGTCTCTCAAAACATAACGGCAGGAACTGAGATTACAACGGCAACCACTGTTGTTGTTACAGTAACCGACCAGTGCGGAAACAACAGCACTAAGCAGATAGAATTGACATTGCCAGAAGAACTCACAACCTCGCTTTCGGCAAATCCGGCAACAATCGCCTGCAATGGTGGTACAACCAGCATCACAAATACGCCCGACGGCGGTACAGCGCCTTACCAGTATTTCTGGAGCAATTCGACAAACGAACAGAACCTTGCGGACGTTTCGGCAGGGACTTACACAGTAACCGTAAGGGATAACAACGGCTGTTCTGTAGTCGAAAGTCTGGAAATTACACAGCCCAACGCACTCTCGACATCGCTTTCGGCAACCAGCATTCTCTGCAATGGTCAGACTTCCAACATAACAAATACCGTTGCCGGCGGAACACCGAATTACACTTACAATTGGAACAACGGATCCTCCACTCAGAACCTTGAAGGCGTAGGCGGAGGAACCTACAGCGTAACCGTTACTGATGCTAACAATTGTATTGCTACAGCAACCATAACCATTGACGAACCGGCTGAACTTACATCGTCACTTTCGGCAGGCACAATCGCTTGCAACGGCAGTACAACAGACATTACAAATACCGTCACTGGCGGAACAACACCTATTACTTACGAGTGGAACAACGGAGCAAACACCCAGAATCTGACTGGTGTTGTTGCAGGAACCTACAGCGTAACCGTAAGGGACAACAACAGCTGTTCTGTTGTAAGGGAAATAACAATCACCCAGCCCAATGTGCTAGCGGTTTCTGTTGACGCAGGTTCAGTAGCTTGCAATGGCTCCACGACGACAGCGAGCGCAGTAGTAAGCGGTGGTACTGAACCTTACGAGTACCAATGGAGCAATAGTGCTACCACTCAGACCATCACAGACATTATAGCGGGGACATACAGCGTAACCGTAACTGATGACAATGGCTGTTCTACGAATGCGTTTACCACAATTACACAGCCCGAAGAACTTTCGGTATCTATTTCTGGTCCTACATCGGTTTGCGAAAATACAACGACTACTCTCACTGCAAATGTTCAGGGCGGAACTGCTGATTTCACTTATTCGTGGAGCAACAGCGCAACAACCAGCTCCATCACAACGCCACAACTCACCACAGCAACAGAATATTCTGTAACCGTAACCGATGCAAACAACTGTTCGGCATCGGCAAGCGTAAATGTTGAAATCGGCGACACCCCAGGAATTACAATTGCAGATGTAACGCCAATCTGTGTCGGCGGCAACACTATGCTGCAGGCAAATGTTTCCAATGCAGGAACGGGCTACACTGTTGAATGGTCAAGTACAGACACCGGTGCAGGACTGCCAGCCGACATTACAACCGATGCAATCACCGTAGCGCCGACATCAGCAGGAACTTACACCTACACAGTCAGCCTTACCGCTACATCGTGCAGCGATGGTCAGCCGTACGAAAATTCTACACAAGTACAGTTGCTGGTAAATGAATTGCCAACCGCATCCATTACCAACAACACCAACGAAACGGCAATCACTTGTACCATAACCGAAATTTCACTCACGGCAACTGGCGGAACTGCTTATCAGTGGTCAAACGGCGGAGCAATCGCTGATAATAATATCACTTCGGCTGGAACCTACATCGTCACCGTTACCGATGCGAACGGATGTTCAAACACTGAAAGTACTACGATAACTGAGGATGTTACTGTACCGGCTGTAAGCATAAACAACACTACAGGAACCGCATTGCTTACCTGTACTACCACCACGATAAATGTTGAGGCAACAGGAACCGGTACTTCATATTTGTGGTCGAACGAAGTGACTACGGCGACCAACGCCATCACCACAGGCGGTACATACACCGTAACCGCAACTGCCGACAACGGATGTACAAGCACCTCGGCTATTGAGATTACTCCAAATGCTGATGCTCCTACGGTAAGCATAACAAACAATTCTGATACTACCGTCCTAACTTGCTCGCTGACATCGATAAATGTCACTGCAACAGGAAGCGGCACATCTTACGAATGGTCTAACGGAGCGAACACGGCAGAAAATACACTAACCGCTCCAGGCACCTATACCGTAACCGCAACCGCAGGCAACGGCTGTTCGGCATCTGAACAAATCACAATCACGCAGGACATTGCTGCCCCCGAAATAATTGCCTCGGCAACCGACAGCACCATCTGCCAGGGCGCAAGCACAACCATCAGCGCGACAGGTGGAAATTTCTACACCTGGTCGCCCGAAACAGGCTTGCCTACCACAGTGGGCGCATCAATCACAGCAACACCTACAGAAACCATAACCTACACGGTAACCGGCATAGGCACAAACGGATGTACGGGAAGCGGAGAAATTACCATAACCGTCAACCAGCCGACTTCGTCCGAATTTTCCGATACCGCCTGCGACTCGTATGAGTGGAACAATTTAACCTACACCGAAACAGGCGATTTCACCCAGACATTCATCAATGCCAACGGCTGCGACTCGGTCGTAACCCTCCACTTGACAATAAATCACAGCAGCACGGGTATTGATGAGCAGACCGCTTGCGACAGCTACGAGTGGATTGACGGCGTGACTTACACCGAAAGTACCGATGTTCCGACATTCACGCTTCGCAATGCAGAAGGTTGTGACTCGGTTGTAACGCTTCACCTCACAATCAACACTCCAACCGAAAGCAATGACACTGTTACCGTTTGCGACAGCTACGAATGGAATGGCACAACCTACACCGAAACCGGTAACTATCAGGTTACATTGCCAAATGCCAATGCAAACGGCTGCGACAGCATTGCTAACCTGTTCCTGACAATTAACCACGCCGTAACAGGCATCGACAGGCAGGAGGCTTGCGAAACATTCACTTGGATTGATGGCAACACCTACACCGAAAGCACCGACAGCACCAACGCTCCTACATTCACATTGCAAAATACCGAAGGTTGCGACAGCGTTGTAAGCCTCTACCTTGTAGTTAACCACAGCACCACAAGCGAAGTTTCGGCTCAGATGTGTTCTGGCGTTCCTTACACCTACGAGGGCGAGACATTCACCGAGGCCGGCACATATACAGTAACATTGACCAACTCGCACGGATGCGACAGCATTGTAACCCTCACAATCACCTACGCAAACAACTGCGGCGGAATTGTAAGCGGTGTAGTAACCGACGAGAACAGCGGCGAGCCAATTTCTAACGCAAGAGTTACAGTCGGAAATCAGGTTACTCGCACCAACGCCGAAGGTGAATACTCGATAGAAGTACTCCGCGGACGCAAGGCTCTGAGGGTTTCGGCTACTGGTTACATCTCGTACAGCAATATGGTTGATATCCAGTCGGATACGGCATTCAACATTTCGCTCAACGCTCCACACATTGAAACCGATGTTGACAGCCTGACAGTTTCATCGTACCCGTACCTTGAACAGAGCGATTCGATAACCCTCATCAACACTGGTAGCGGAACTTTGGTATGGAGCTCAATCACCGAATACGACAACCTTGCTCTCGTCGAGGATTCTGTAATCCAGCAGCGTAGCAATACACGCAGCCTCTGGGACAGCATCCAGACATTTGCAACCCGCGAGAACGCAGAACAGGCAATCGCAACCGACGGCTTCTTCATCTACACATCGTCGTGGATGCGTCCGGGCGAGTTCAACAGATACACCCCGAACGGCGAGTATGTTGAAACATTCTATATCGAGAATGTCGGCTCAATAAGGAACTTGTCATACGACGGAACCAACTTCTACGGCACCGAGGGCACCAACATCATCTTCAAGCTCGACCTCGACAACCAGACTTTGGTCGACAGCATTGAAACAGACATTCAGGAAATCCGCCACTGCTCGTTCAACAAGCAGGACGGTAGCCTGCTCGCTGGTAGTTGGAACTCGCTGTACCGCATCGACATAGAAAACGGTACTTCCGAGCAAATAAGAAGCGACCTCGCCAATGTCTATAGTTCTGCATTCGACAACTTGTCGCCGGGCGGTCCTTACCTGTGGCTCTTCTCGCAGACCTCGCAGAACAACGGTCCTTCGGCATACATCAGGCAGTTTAATATCAGTACTGGCGAATACACAAGCAAGACGCATTATCTTGATGACATAAATCTTACAAATTCGTCGCTGGCAGGCGGTATCTGCGCATCTGAATATATCTGCGAAGGCAAGTTCGTTCTTCTCGCCGATGTCCAGAACCCGACTGGAAGCAACACAATCGCAACATACGAGATTGGTCGCACCAACAATGTTGTAAGGACTGGCAAGAAGAGTGGCTCGATAGCACCTAACAGCAGCGAAAACATTTCGGTAAAGGCAAGCGCAACCGAAACTGGCGACTACTCGGCAACCATCAGGTACCGCGCAGCCGTTATGGGTGCTTATTCTCGCGACATTGATGTAAACATTGCCGCTGTTGCTCCCGAATGCGATGCCGTACAGCAAATCAGCATTGCAACCGACACATTCCGCACCGTTACCCTCGAATGGCAACCTGTAGAACTTGGCAACTACGAAAGCGTTTCGTACCTTGTATTCAACACCGCTTCGCAGTTTGCAATCGATACCGTAAGCGGAACAACAATCACTTACGACGGACTTCCTGTCGGCAACCACTGCTTCTGCGTAATGGCATTGTCGCAGGCTGGCTACACCTGCCTATCTGAAGCTTCCGACACGGTTTGTGCTGAAATAGAGCCGGTACCTTGCAACGTTGCTCTTGCCGTTGAAGCTACCAACGATGGTGAGTCTATATTCCTCACATGGAACAAGCCTGTCGGTGTAGAGTATTTCCGCATCCACAGAGATGACAACGCTATTGAGGAAGTTTTGTACGATGACAGCTTCGTTGATACGAATGTTGTTCCCGAAGTCACATATTGCTACACAGTCATTGCATATTTCGAAGGTGGCATCTGTGACGAAGTAGTAGGAACGGCCTGCACAAAGATTGTTTCTGGAGTATGTGCTGAATCGCCAGTATTGCAGATTGAGGCAGTCGGCTATTCGGTACACCTCAACTGGACGGCAACAAGCGATTCGTACACCTACAAGATTTTCAGAAATGATGTCGCCATTGGTATGACAACCGACACAACCTATTTCGACAATGTTAACCCAGGCTACAACTATTGTTATAAGGTCGAAAGCCTTTGCGAGTATGGTATGTTCACATATTCCAATGAGGAATGCGTCTTTGTTGAGGTTATATCCGAGGACGAAAATGGACAGGGTAGTGGAGATGGTGATGCCATCGACGAATGGACAGCCGACAATCTAACACTCTATCCGAACCCGACCTACGGTCAGTTCTTCATTGAGGGACAGCGCATTGCAGTCGTACAGATTTTCAACGCATCGGGAATGCTTGTCACCGAAATTGAAAATACCGAAGACGAACGCATTACCATCAACTGCGATGGCTGGAATCCGGGATTGTACAATATCCGCATAATCTCGGCAGAAGGCGAAACTGCAACAAGAAGGGTGACGATATTTAGATAGGCGAAAAGTCGAAAAGGCTAACAGGCTTGAAGTCTAACAGTCTAACGGTCTTGCAGTCCAGCAGTCTGACAGTCTGACTGGTCTTCTGCAAGTCTGTTAGACTTTTTATCGTGCAAAAAAATGTAATTATGTAACGATTATTCGTACGGAAAAATGTATTAGAATTATGAACCACCTGTTATACAACGATTTAACAAACCTTGTACAGACGCAAAATTTTGCGTCTCAAATTTTGCGTCTCAAATTTTGCGTCTCAAATTTTGCGACTCAATCGATGCAATACATTGCAATCGGCGCAACGCATTGCAGACGGCGCAAATCATTGCGCCGCTACAAATTTTCAAACCCTTGAACGTTGCCCCCTTTGAATTGTATAGTCGTTGCGCGCAACGACTATACATCGAATCATGGACGAACATTGAACCCTTTGAACGTCAAACCTTGAATCCTCATTTCATATAATATTTCCCCGTCTATGTATAATATCATTACCCTTCCACCTCCCCTATACCTATTTATATTAACTTTGCGCGCTTTTATTTTAGCTTTATTTATATTGCGATTATATGAACAAAATATCTACATATATTCAGCACATGGCATCGTGTCGCGACATCAACGATTGTACAATCGTGCCATGCGCGTCTCAACATTGTAGAGATGTTGCGCGCAACATCTCTACAAATCTTTTGAATCAAACCTCTCGGCATTTCCTGCTGATTTCAAATTGTACAGACGAGCCATGGCGCGTCTCAACATTGTACAGTCGCGGCGCGCCACGACCACTACAATAATTATCCATTATCAATTATAAATCGAACTTTAAATGAAAAACTTTATACAAATGAAAAATACAAACGAAATTATTTCCACTTCCTGTTCGTATACAGGGGGGGCATGTATAAGTGGTAATGCTGTTTGTGCAAAATCCAGTTTCCAACTAAAATCTCTGGTGACAAAAATGTTGTTGTCCACAATGCTTTGCATGTTGGTAATGTGTAATGTATTGGCGCAGACACAGACCGTGTATGAACTTACAAATACTATCACGAGTGGTAAGAAATACTTAGTTGTAAGTAGTAATATTGTTGGCGATGCATATGCATTGGGGCATAGTAGCACTGCAGTTAGTAAGGATGCAGTTTCCATAATTGCAGGTTCGATAGTATATATTAACAATTCAGATGTTGATGCAACTTCTGTGTGGACGGCAACAGCAAGTTCTACTAGTTGGACTTTCAAAAATGGCGATTATTATATAAGATGTGGTAATAATGGCGGATTGTCGATAAATACTACTGATAGTAATAGAAAATGGACATATAATGGTACGAACAATACTTTGTACAATGATAGCAAAGGAAAATATTTGCGATATAGTGGTAGTAGTTGGTCTTGTGGAAATGATGGGAATGTCTATATTTTCGAAGAGAAGGTAAAGCCGACTTATACTATTACATGGTCGATAAATGGAGTCCAAAGCAGCGATACGTATGCTGAAGGTCATCATATTACGGATGCAGAAATTCCAACACCGACATCAAGCGATTGCGATGATTCTAAGGTTTTTGTAGGATGGACAACTTCGCCTATTGCAACTTCTCAAAATTCTGCACCGACACCATTTTATTCAAGTTCTACGCTTCCTGCTGTAACGGGTAATGCAACATACTATGCAGTATTTGTAACAGATGCTTCTACTTGGAATCTAGTGTCAGATGTTTCTTCTTTGTCCGTAGGAAATAAAGTTGTTATTGCAGCAAGCGGATATTATTACGCAATTAGTACAACACAAAATTCTAACAATCGAGGTCGAGCTGCAATTACAAAAAGTGGTAGCACAATAACATGGGAATCAAATGCCGGTGTTTGTGAATTTGAATTAAGAAGTGGTTCAGAAACAGGTTCGTGGGCTTTTTATGATTCGGAGAAGAGAGGATATATATATGCAGCAAGTTCAAATAACAATTATTTGAAAACCCAACAAACAAATAATGTCAATAGTAGTTGGTTTATAACCATTTCTAACGGTGAGACAACAGTTATTGCAGAAAATTCAATAAATCGTAACAATTTGAGATATAATAGTGATGGGTGGTTTTCTTGTTATCAGCCAGGAAAACAAAAGCCTGTTGTCATATACAAAAAAATAGAAAACTACAGTGGATATATTACCGAATGCTGTAGCAAACCAAAAAATCTTGCTGTTTCTGATATTACCGATACTGAGGCTCGTATAAGTTGGAATGCAGGTCTTAGCGAATCACTATGGGAATTGAAATATGGTGAATCGGGGTTTGATGTAGCAAGCGGTGGTAGTTTGGTAGAAAATATTAATCAGGCTGCATACACAATTGAAAACTTGACTTCTAGTACCCAGTATGATGTTTATGTAAGACGAAACTGTGGTAGCGGAGATTATAGTGCGTGGGTAAAGGTTTCGTTTACAACTCCAACCTGCGACCCTGCAGATATGTGTGAGATAAGTTATGCGTTAACTTGTACTGATGGTTATTACGCTTGGTACAATGAGGCGGCTATAAGGGTTGTCGATGATGAAACCGATGATGTACTTGCAATATGGAAGACAGAAAGCGAATCGTATTTTGTAGCAGGGACGCTTCCTGTATGCGATGGCAGAAGAATCAGGTTTGAATGGGTTAGTGGCAATTATGATAATGTATGTGCCTATGAGGTAAAGGATGAACTTGGAAATATAATCTTTTCTGGAGAAGGGGCATTGTCTTCTACTTTTTATTATACTATGCATTGTCCTACTTGTCATATGCCTGCTGGTCTTGAGGTGTCCGATGTTGTTTCCAATGCTGGAACTATTAATTGGACAGGAAGTTCAGGTAGTTATGATGTCCGTTATAGGGAGACGGTATTTTTTGATGATTTTGAGACCGAACTTGACGGCTGGACAATTTATACGCAAGGAGAATCTCCGGAAACCAATGGATGGTATGCATACGATCCAAGCATAGGACTTTCGTTCAATGCACATAACGGATCCTATGTGGCAAGTGCTTGGAGTTGGGCTGGAGATGCTTACGATGCGGATAACTGGTTAATCACTCCTCAACTGGAGTTGCAGGGAGTCCTGAAGTTTTGGGTAATTACAAGTGCTCCTTATCCTGACGAATATGAAGTGCGGCTTTCTATATCGGGCAATGCTATCGGCGACTTTACGATTCCATTGCAGGCGATGGCGGCTGCTCCAGGCTTCTGGACTGAAGTTAGCATTGATTTGAGTGCCTACGAAGGACAAACAGGTTATATTGCGTTGCATCACGAATATTATGATGGAAACTATCTGCTTATAGATGATTTTGGCGTTTATGGAGCGGAATGGACAAGTACTACAACTACGGATGCGCATTTGAATCTTACAGGTCTTGAGCCGGAAACAGGTTATGATGTGCAAGTTCGTGTAAATTGTGGAAACGATGACTATTCGCTATGGGGCAGCACTATGTTTGCTACTCCTTGTGAAGTTTCATCGCCAACACTTACTACTTCTGATGTTCATTTATGTTTAGGAACTACAATAACATTAACAGCAGGTGGAGGTACACAGTACAAATGGCAGGGCGATGCAGATTTTTCGGCTACTAATACAAAGCAAGTGACCTTGTTGTCGGATGCAGCTTATACTGTTACTGTAAAAGATGCCAATGAGTGTATTTCATCTAAATCTTTGCCAGTTGAAGTTGCAATGCCCGACATAGAGGGTGACTGCCAGTACATTTGGAGAGGTGGTACCGAGGGGTATTTGACTGACTGGAATATTCCTACCAACTGGTATCATAACAGTTTAGGCGAATATTTGGTAGCAAGTGGAACACCAACAACTTCTGATAACATATACATTGGAACTCTTAATGGTTGCGCAAACAATGCAACTCCGACATTGTCTGATGCGGCAGGAGCCAAGAACATAACGATAGAGTCTGGCTCTCTTACAATTCCAGGCAACAAGTCGTTTTGCATTGCAGGCTCTGTCGCAGGAACGCTGGTAGCAGAAGATAATAGTACTATAATATTATGTGGTAACGATGACCAGACAATTAGCGATGCCACTACATTCTACAATGTACAATTTGCGCAGGGAACAGAAGGCAAGAAGATTAATGTTCCTAATACGATTACCATAAACGGCGCTGCAACATTTACAAGCGGTATCGTAAATGGTAATGTGGCATTCGGCGAAGGTGGCTCGTCGGCTGGTGCAAACCTCAACTCTTATGTTGACGGTACCGTTACCAAGACTGGTAATGGTTCCTCATTCACTTTCCCGACCGGTTCTGATGGCGTTCTCGGTACTATTACCGCAACCATAGGTTCGGGCAGTTGGGTTTCGGCAAAATACAATCACAATTCTGCCGATAATGGTGATGGTACTCACGGCTTCACTACAGATGTCATACCGCGTTGGTGGAATGCCGCCGACATGTGTGACGATGCCGATGAAAGGTTCGACCATGTAAGCAACTTCGAGTATTGGGATGTAAGTTCACCTGTTGAGTTGAGTGAGGTTACTCTTGTTTCCGAAGCAGCATCTGCCACAGAGCATTTCAACTCTACAAGTGCTTATGTTAACAATGACATACAGGTTGCCGCTTATACCAATGGTTGCTGGAAAAACTTTGAAGGTAGTGCCGTAATCAGCGGAGCAGACCATAATATTATTACCATAACGGGAGCAACAATTCCGAAGGATCCGCATCGTGCAGCTGCCGACTTCCTTATAACCCTCGGATCAAAGTCTAAGAACACCGTCCTTCCAATCGAACTCCTCTCCTTCACCGCAACTTGCGACGGTCGTTCGGCACTCGTAGAGTGGACAACCGCTACCGAACGCAACAATGACTACTTCTCGCTTGAACGCTCGGAGGATGCAATCAACTTCACCGAAATTGCTCGTGTAGCAGGTGCAGGAAATTCGATTGAACCGCTCGACTACTCTTACACCGACTATGGCATCCACGGTGGCGACAACTACTACCGCCTCGTTCAGTTTGACTATGACGGCACACGCACTGTTTCGGACATTGTAGTTGCAAACTGCATCGAAGAACAGGCTAGCGATCCAGATGTTTTGGCTTACCCGAACCCGTTCAATGGCGAGCTTACCTTGGTTCTCGACAACTTCAGCAACCGTGCAGCCATCATCGAGGTTTACGATATGCTTGGCAAGCTAATCTACACCGAGAAGGCTTCCGCTCCGCAGAACAGCTACGAGACCATCTTGAACCTCAGCAATCTGCCAAGCGGTGCTTATACGGTAAGGGTTAGCACAACGGATTTTGTAATAAATAGGAATGTTGTTAAACAATAATGTTTGTGGTGTATTGTAGGGTTCGGTTTGAAACCAAACCCTACAAAATACCACAACGAAACAATAATCCATAGGGGCGCAACGCATTGGCGCCCTTATTTTGTATCTGGAAACATGTACAGACGCAAAATTTTGCGTCTCAAATTTTGCGTCTCAAATTTTACGTCTCAATCGATGCAACGCATTGCAGACGGCGCAAATCATTTCAATCGATGCAAATCATTTCAATCGGCGCAACGCATTGTAATCGGCGCAAATCATTGCGCCGCTACAAATTTTCAAATCTTTGAACCTTGAACCCCTTGAACCTTGAACCCCTTGAACCTTGAACCCCTTGAACCTTGAACGTTAAACTTTTGCTCCTTGATTTTTACGCACTTAACCTTTCTTTCCCTACCGCTAATCTAAAATCGTCAATCGTAATTCGTCAATCGTAAATACTTTTATATCTTTGCCGTTCTAATTTTGAATTTGAATTTAAGTTTTTTATGAATACAATGCATTTAGTATCAGATACTTCGCGTATGCGTAGTAGCGAAGCAGTTGCCGTGCGCAAAAGTTTTTCATTCCGTTCCTTGATGATGAGGGTGATGTTGGTTGTGATGATGGCGGTAGGTGGAAAAGTGGCGTGGGCTGATAGTTATACTATTACATTCTCTACAGGAAGTGGTGACGGAAGTACCGCATCAACATCTACAGCTTGCTCGACTATAGTGAGTGCTGGTGCTACATATTTAACTGGGAATTTAGCTATTGCAACAAAAGTTAATCATTCTGGTGATTATGGATTAAAATTAGGAACTTCAAGTGCAGCGGGAATAATAAAAATGAATTTATCCGCAACAGGATGTGTAACTCCGACATCAATAATAGTAAGAGCAAAAAGATATAATAAAGCAGCAACATTAAGTGTAAATGGCGAAACTGCTCAAAATGTAACGGCTGATTTTTCTGATTTTACATTTGATTTATCTAATCAAATTACATATATTCAATTGAATTCTTCAAAATATATATGGATAAGTTCAATAACAGTTAATTACGAACCAGTAGCCTCTTTATATACTGTAACATTTGATCATGGTTCTAATAACACATCTTCATTACAGGAAGCATCTGTTGGTAGTGGAGTAACTTTGCCAACAGCAACAGCGCCTGGTGATTGTTCTGCAATCTACACTTTTTACGGATGGGCAGCAACATCGGTAAGCGAAACCTCTACCGCACCTTCGATAGTTGGAACTTATGGCGAAACATATTTTCCTGCTAGTAACACAACATTACATGCGGTATATAGACGTGTCGACGGAGATATTGTTTATAATCTAGTTGAGAATTTGTCAACTGTTTCTGAAGGTAAATATTATTTGCTTACACCAGATTATCATGCTTTCAATGGGACGATTAGTAGTGGACATGGACAGGCAACTGCGAATGCGTTTTCATTTACAAATGGAGTTGCAACTTCAGTTCCGGATGGTGCTGTTGAATTAACTTTATCTACATCTGGAGATGGTTTTACAATGTACAATGCAACTTATGGATATTTATACGCGCGCGATAATAATACAGGAAAACTCGCATGGCATAATTCAGAATCAAGTTATTGGGAGTACTCGAGTTATAACTGGGTATATAATGATAATAATGCATATCTTCGTACATTTAGCAATAGTAGTTTCCGTACATATAATGGTAATACTAATGATGCTTTACTAATGGCTATGGAGTACGAACCTGCAATTTATAATACCAACCCATCTTGTCCTTCTGTAACGCTAACTTACCATTCAAACGGTGCTACTTCGGGAACAGCACCAACAGACATCAACAGTCCATACAATGCAGGTAGCATGGTTACTGTATTGGGTAGTGGTACACTTGAAAAAACAAATTGCGATTTTTTAGGATGGAACACAGCAGCAAATGGTAGCGGCGCAGAGTATTCTGAAGGAAGCCATTTATACATTACTGAAAACACTGATTTATATGCACAATGGGGAATAAAATATACGGTAACATTCAACAAGGGTACAGGTAATTGCGACACTCCTTCATTACCAGAACCAACTGCTTGTTCTGGTATAACTCTTCCTGAGGCAACTCCCCCCGCAACATGTTCCGATTATATTTTCTACGGATGGTCAACATCAGAAATAAGTGAAACTTCTAGTGAGCCTTTGATAGTTGGTACGACTGGCGACCGTTATTACCCAAGTAGCGATATAACATTGTATGCTGTATATAGGCAACCCAATGGCGGTACTGTTTATAATCTAATTACAGATTTATCCACAATTACCGAAGGGGAATATTATTTGGTATCAACAGATAATTATGCATTTAATGGTACAATTACTGGTGGGGATGGACAATCTACATCTGATTATTTTAATTTTACTGATGGAGTTGCGACTTCAGTTCCGGCAGGTGCTGTTGAATTAACTTTATCTTCTTTTGAAGACGGTTTCTCAATGTACAATGCAACTCATGGTTATTTATATGCAATAGCAGCTAGTTCTGGGAAACTAGCATGGCATAATTCAGAATCAAGTTATTGGAATTATTCAAATTCAAACTGGACATATAATAGCAACAATGCTTATCTACGTGTTTATAACAATACATTCCGCACTTATGGAAGTAATGTCAACGATAGGTTAAAAATGGCAAAAAAAGTTGACCCTGCAATATATAATACGAGACCATCTTGCAATACGGCAACCATAACCTACAATGGCAACGGAGCCACATCTGGTTCTGTTCCAGTCGATGGAAATACATACGATATCGGAGCAGAAGCACAGATTCATGGTAACACAGGTAATCTTGCAAAAACAGGATATACATTTATGGGGTGGAATACCGCTGATGATGGAAGCGGAATAGATTATTTGGAAGGAGATACTATCGTGCTGATGGGAAGTGTTACATTATTATATGCAAAATGGACGCTAAATAGGTATACTGTAGAATGGTATGTAAATGGAAGAGTTGAAGAATCTAAGGGTTTTGATTATAATACTCCACTTCCCGATGGCGATATTCCAGAAGACCCAGAAACACCATCTATTTGTGGCGGTAAGTTTTTTGTCGGATGGTCGGAAACTGAATTTGAAGAAACATATGTTCGTCCAACATTGATAAAACGATCTGAAATGATAAATATGCCCGTAACAGATAATAAGACTTATTTTGCTGTATTTGCCAAAAGATTTGGAGACAGTGATGAAATATGGAGGTTGGTAACTAATGTTAATTCATTGATAGTTGGAGATTCTGTTATAATTGCAGCACAAGATTATGGTTATGCGATAAGCTTAACACAAAACAATAACAATCGAGGTGCAGCTAGTATAACAAAGGACGGTGATGATGTTACATTAACAGAAAATGTTTGTAAATTTGAACTCAGAGAAGGAGAAGTAGAGGATGATGAATATAATCCTACTTGGGCTTTTTATGATGCAATTAATGATGGCTATATATACGCAGCAGGAGGATCAGGAAATAATTATTTAAGAACTGAAAATCCTAATGACGATAATGGTAATGGAAGCTGGAAAATTGAAATAACAAATAGCGGAACAAAAATTACTGCACAGGGTACTAGTAATCGCAACAAATTACAATATAATCCCAATCCAGCACAGCAGGTTCCTCTTTTTGCTTGCTATTCTACAACATCCCAGGAAGCAGTAGCTCTCTACAAAAAATATAGCGATGGCTACACCTATTCCGCCTACACCACTTTCTGCCCCTGTGCTTTTGATACAGACGGAATAGATGGCGACAACAACTACATTTGGTCAGGTAAAAATGTAGGTGACGATTGGGGGTTAACTAGCAATTGGGTATCTTACAATTCAAGCGAGTCCAAATATCACCTTGCTGCTAATGAACCAACAAATTCAACCAAAGTTTTTATCATCAATAGCACCGATTGTAACATTGTAACTCCAACTGTGGCAGAAGATGCTATTTGTGGCAACTTTACAATAAACGGACATAACATTGACATTGCCGAAAACAAAAACCTTACAATTAACGGCGCAGCAACATTTACCAGCGGTATTATAAATGGTAATGTAGTTTTCGGTGAAGATGCTACGGTAAGCGGAACAAGCACAAGCAGTCACGTAAATGGAGTTGTTACAAAGAGCGGTGCTGCAAACGGCTTTACCTTCCCGACTGGTAGCAACGGAAATCTCGGTAAGGTTGAGGTAACGGATGGTACGGCAACAAATGTTTCTGTGCAGTATTTCAGCAATCCTGCAGGTTTCAGTGCCAATGATTTGCCTCGCTGGTGGGCTTCGGCAAGCGTAAGCGGTTTCGACCATGTTTCGAATGTGGAATACTGGAAGATTTCGTCAACAGAAGCTATAACCGCAAACTTCGTTGCAGAGGCTAGCTCAGATATGCACTTCAACAGCGAAACGGAAGACGAAGACAAAATCCCAACCAACATACAGATGGCATTCTACGACAACAACCGCTGGACAAATGTAGGTGGTTCGGCTTCTATTGATGGCAACACGCTTTCAATAAATGGTGCAGAAATTCCCGCAAGCGCAACAAGAGGCATCTCGGGCAACTACACCACATTCGGTTCAAAGTCGAAGAGCACTGTCCTTCCTATCGAACTCGTTTCCTTCACCGCCAACTGCAACGGTCGTTCTGCTCTCATCGAATGGACAACCGCCACCGAAAAGAACAACGACTACTTTGTGCTTGAGCGCTCGCACGATGCAGTAAACTTCAAGGAAATTGCACGAATCGCCGGCGCAGGCAACTCAATCGAACCAATCAGCTATGCATACACCGACTACGGCGTTCGCAACGGCGACAACTACTATCGCCTCGTACAGGTTGACTACGATGGCACAAGCACCACTTCGGAAATAATTGTGGCAAACTGTCCTGCCGAAGCTTCAGGCGAACCCGAAGTTCTGGCATTCCCCAATCCATTCGACGACAACCTAACATTGCATTTCGAGAACTTCGGCAACATGCAGGCAACAGTCGAGGTTTATGATATGCTTGGCAGATTGGTGCAGACACAGAAGGTCAACTGCTCGCAGAACGACTACGAGGTTGTACTTCGCCTTGCCGGTCTGTCTGACGGAACCTACAATGTCCGCATATCTACTGCCGATTTCGTTATAAATCGTAAGGTTGTAAAGGAATAGCACTCAGTATTTTGCCCCATCTCCCATCCCATCTGCGTTAAAGACATTAAGGCCTTTAACGGCCTTAAGGATGGGATGGGAGATGGGGGCCAAAAAATACTGCCACGTATACAACCAGATCCCAATAGCCATGCGCGATTCCTCGTTCTCTAATCTTTGCAAAAAAATGACAACAAAGTATTATATGTAAGGCTTTTTTTGTGCAGTAACTTTTTCTTTGTATAATAGTTAAATGCTGGCTAAATCATATATTTGACAAGGTACTAATTTATCGTATATTCGCACCAAGTTTGATTCTACCATAGAATCAAACTAAAAACTTGATAATCAGCGTTGTGTGTGATTATCGGATTTTAACTTTATGCGTAATAGGTAAAAGTATGTTTGTTTCTAATGTTGTTCGTGCGTTTTCGCATGGCGTAAAAGTATGTGGGTACAATGGTAGGTCAAGTTCCATTGTAATGTTGATTTTCCTTTGCCTTCTCTCTGGCGGCACGGCGTTGGCACAAGCAAAAGTTACGGTAGAAAGCGAGATTTCCAAGTCCGGTTCTCTGGTATTGGAAGTGCGTGGTGTTGACGATGCATCGGTTAGCGCTACTCCCGTAGAGCGAATTTCGCCGAACGGCAAGCAGCTCTATTGCGCCTACGACATCGACATCACCAAGGATGGTCGTGAGTGGCAGCCAGAACCCGAACAGCCAGCTATGGTTTCGATGGAAAACACAAACTTTGCCGATGGACAGTTGCTCGACATTTACCACGAAGGCGCAAACGGACTTGAGTTCGTGGCAACCGTGGCTTCCGAAAACGGCAAAATAACCTTCCCAGCACACTCTTTCTCGGTTTATATTGTGGCTCAGGCTGGCGATTATGCACGCTTAAAGGTGAACCTTCATCAGGCAGATGGCTCAGTTGTGACGATATATGTTAAGAAACTCGACCTAACCCAGGGCGACTTCAACCGTATAGTTTACAATCCTGGCATAGGGACTCCTGCTGACGGTGTTGATTGCATGGGCTGGATAGACATCGAGGATTACGATGCAGAAAATATCTCAAACACTATGACATTTGATGATATCCGCACATATATTGCTGAACTCCTTAACGACGGCGTAGAAGACGGAACAACGGTAGATTTCTACGCTATGCTTTTCAAGCACTATTCGGTTACATATCTGGCCGAAAATGAATCTGTTCTGCATACCGATGTGATGCCTTTCCGTGCAGATGCCGACAATTCTGCTATGAATTATTCTGTAAATGCCTTATACACTCCAGCTTCCTCCACCCAGAACTTTGAGGGATGGCTGGTAAATTCCCGTTCCGACGGAGACCATATCGTTGGACATAACGATGATTTCTTTAATTATACCAATAGTACAGAAATAGGTATAACTGGCGATGTGAATTTTAGGGTTAATGTTTCCGAAGGTCACTGGCTTATTTACAAAGAGAATGGCAAGGGCGCAACCTATAAGGCTGCCGACTTTATTAGGCAAGGTGAAGTTACAGAGGAACCAACACTGGTTATGAGAAGAAACGGATATACCTTTGAGGGCTGGTGGACTGGTGCTCCTGAGACAGATGAAGGTGTTCCCACTGGTACCGAATTTGTATTTGGTGGTGAACTTTCCCAAGATACACTTGTTTATGCAAAGTGGAGTGCTAGAGAAACAGCCAAATATGCCATTATTATTTGGAAACAGAATGTATCTGGAACTGGTTACGATTTTGGTGATATTATAACAGATTTGCCAGAAGGCAGTGTGGGTAGTCGTATTAGTACGGTTACTGCTCCTAACGGTACTGGTAGCATCAACAGCTACGCGAGAGTAAACAATGTCAATAAGCAATATACTGGTTTTCATCTTGATAGCCTTGACCAGAATGTGCTAATAAAGACCGAAGGCAATGCCGTTCTGAATATATATTATGGTAGAAATGAATATACGCTGCATTTCCAAGCAGAAACAACTGAATATACCTATACTCCAACCACCTCTAATTCTGGGACACAATATGGTTTGGTAAATGGTGAATATGTACAGTTGACAAAGTCTGGTACTAAATGGTACTATGGAAACACTCGTTACACTGGTACCCGTTACACAAGGACATCAAATTATGGTTGGCACGACATCAAGACCATCAACGCTTTATATCAACAGGATATATCAACCTATTTCCCAATACAAGGCACCAATGGTGTTGACTATACAGGATATGTGTGGGAACCGCAAAGTAGTCGTATTTTCACCTCAGGTAGCGTTCCTTCTCTAGATGCTATGCGAGAAGAGAATACTGTATTCCATGCAAAATTATTTGGTTCTGGAATAACAATTCACATGTATTATTACACAGAGGCTTTAGGTTCTACAGGCATCCAGTATCAAGGAAGATATTTTGACGAGCATCAGCATGTGCAAATATCTTCGAATGGTGGTCTTAGTCTTAATTCAACCGAATCAGAAGATTTCATTGAAATTTTAGGATATGATAAATTGACTTCTGATCCTCGCTATGGTTCGGGTGGAACAGTTAGCCTTAATTCAGGAAATCGTTACACTATTAAATTTTACTATACCCGTAGATCTTACACCATCAACTATATGAATGGAGCCTATTATGATGGTAATAACAACAATCTTCGTACCGATGGCGGTACTCAGATAGAAACTGAATCGGGTATTGCATACGGTAAGGATATAAGTTCATACAACAGTCATAATCCTGACCCCAGTCATATTCCTGATGGCTATGTGTTCGAGGGTTGGTATGCCGATAAAACCTGTACGCGTCCGTTCGTATTCACAACTATGCCTGAAGGTGGTATTACCGTATATGCCAAGTGGCGTCAAATCCAGTACCGTGTATTCCTGCACCCCAATGTAGATGCCGAAGACATCTCTCTAAACTGGGGTTCGGACGAACAAGCAATGAATTTCCGTATCAATTATGGAGATAAAGTCAGTACACCTACAGGCCGTCGTGCCGACTATGAGTTTGTGGGCTGGTACACCGACGAGGATTTTAGGTATGCTTTCAACGAAGAGGCCAGTCCGCTGAACGAAACAACGGTTACAACCCCTTACGACAAAACTGATAAGACGGATGTGATGGACAAATGGGGCAATATTGAAAGTGATAGTCCATATCCAGATGGAACTGCTGGTCCTGGATATAACAGCGATTCTTACAGTTATGATGAAAGAACTGGAGAGTTTTCAGAAAGAGACCGTTTCTGGATTACCAAGAAATTTGACCTTTACGGCAAGTGGCGTGCAATATTGCGTGGCGCTATTGGTATCGAAGTGATATATGATGATGGCGATGGCGATAACGCGCCAACAGATTCAAAATTATACCAGGACAATGCCTATGCTATAGTAGGTCACGCATCTTCGCATGCAACCAAGGAATTTTCACATTGGGTACTGCAGCATTGGAATGGCGATGAATTTGTAGATTCAGACATTGACATATACCCGGGAACTACTTTTCTGGTACGAAAGAGAGATGCAAAAATGCATGGCGCAGCATGGTATAATTCAAACGAAGAAGAATATACTGGAGGTCCTTTTGATACGGAAGGACTAACAGCACCAGATCCTGCATACACTATTTTCAGGGCAATCTACACTATAAAGCTTCGTGCCGAGTATGTAGACGTTGAGCAGCCCGAACATACCTTTATTGAATGGTTCTGGAACGATGGCACTAATACAGTTCAGATTGACGGATCAAGCACCAGCTCACCAGATTTGGGTATCAATGTGGCAGTTAATCCTCCAGTACCTACTCGCACGGGCTACAATTTCATGGGATGGTACAGGTCAAACGAGTCGGGTGCTACTATCACCGACTGTAATCCAAACTTCTTGTTCTACAACGGAGCATTTTATAAGGAATCGACCTATACTAATGCAGTTGCAAGCGTAGCAGCCGACAAATACGGTTCACCGGAATACATGTACGCAATATGGGAACCTATTGTGGATTTCACCTTCGGTGATCTTTGCCCTGGCGACCAAATTGTACTGCCAACCAGAAATTCGGCCGATGTGCTTATATCTGGTTCTTGGGAAGCGATTACAGGTTATGTGTCAGGAACAACCTATACAACTTCTGCATTGAATGATCATCTTACCTTCACTCCGGATCCTTCCACCTGTGCCCAACCCAAAGAATTTGCAATCACTATAAATACTCCTGTTGTTCCTAATGTATCTTCGTACGACTATATATGGAAAGGTACTTCTACCGATTGGAATACAGCATCCAACTGGTATGTATACAACAATGGATACTCGATTGCTACGGAGATGCCAACAGAGGAGCATAACATATACATCGGTCCTTCACAGTGCGTGAAGACAAACTGGCCGTTGCAGACAGACGAAGCAAATGCCCACGATATAACTATTGCCAGTGGAGCAAACCTCACGGTTCCTGCCGGCAAGACCTTGAATATTACAGGTAACCTCGACAATATCGGAACTTTGGTAGCAAATGGAAATGTCGTATTCAGCGGAACAGAATCAGGAGACGACCAGGTCATCAGCAACGACATCACGCTAGCTAATGTTAGCTTCAACAACCGCGGTGGTGATATAGTTCCTCGCGGAAGCATGACGATAACTGGCGATGCTACATTTATCAACGGCAATGTTGAGGGCGATGTTACTTTTGGCGAAAATTCAAGCGTTGAAAATGCCGATGAAATGACATTTTATAGCTTTGTGGATGGATCAGTAACAAAGGCAGGCAATGCTAACGGCTTCACTTTCCCAACTGGTCAGACCAATGTCCTTGGCAAGATAAAGGTGTTGAGCAACGCCTCAAATGTTTCGGTGCGCTATTTCCACAATTCTGAAGGTTTCGATGAGAGCGAGTATCCCCGTTGGTGGAATCCAAATAATAACTGCGATGGTAACGATCCTCGCTTCGACCATGTAAGCAACTTGGAGTACTGGAATGTTGCCTCAACAGCGCCGCTCAATGCTACATTGACTGTTTCTGCAAAGAGTGGAGACGCTCATTTCAATGAACATACTGTAACATACGATGCTGCCGACATATATGGCGCATTCTGGAACGGCTCTTGCTGGGAGAATGTTGGTGGTGGTAGCCAGAGTGTTTCTGAAGGACTGCATGGAACAATATCGGTGGATGTTACTCTGCCAGCTACAAGGTCAACATACGGCAAGATTCTTTCACTAGGTTCTATCGACCACAACACCATACTTCCAATCGAGCTTATGTCGTTCACAGCTGCTTGCAATGGCAGATATGTCAACCTTGAATGGACAACTGCTACCGAGCGCAACAACGATTATTTCATCATCGAGCGTTCCGACGATGCAATCAACTTCACCGAAATTGCTCGCGTAGCAGGAGCAGGAAACAGCATCGAACAGCTTGACTACAATTATACCGACTACAGCGCAGCCGGTGGCGACAACTACTACCGTCTCGTTCAGGTTGACTACGACGGTACACGCACTGCATCCGAGATTGTGGTTGCAAATTGTAGCGAAGCAGAAGGAGAGCCTGATGTTCAAGTTTTCCCGAATCCGTTCCACAACGATCTTACAATCCACATGGAAAACTTTGGCGGAACAACAGTCAGCATTGAGGTTTACGACATGCTTGGCAGGATAGTAATGCAAAAGACTATTGGTGTCGACGGCAGCAGCGAAGAGACAATGCTCCAGCTTGATAACTTGTCGAATGGTACTTACAATGTAAGGATTAGCACGAAGGAACTTGTGATAAATAAGCAGGTGGTAAAGAATTAATGATTTACCCTTGATGTTACCCTGAACTTGTTTCAGGGTCTGGGATGAAATACAATGAAACAATTCTGTAGCCTCGCAATGCATTGCGAGGCTACAATTTTATCATCCACGGTAACATACATGTAAAGACGCAAAATTTTGCGTCTCCACAATCATCAAATTATCAACCTTTAGCTCAGCGTAAGCTAAATCTTCAAATCTTTGAACCTTGAACCAGAAACGGGCTTTAGCCTGTCAATGCCCATGAACCTGAAACCTTAAACGTTAAACGTTGAACCAGAACGGCGCAGCCCTCAACGAAGTTAAACCATAAATCTAAATCAATCGTAAATCGTACTTCGTAAATCGTAAATATTCCTTATCTTTGCAGAAAATTATTTTGATATGTACCTGAACAAAGTTATGCTCATTGGAAGGCTTGGAGTAAAGCCCGAAATTCGTTATGTAAAGGAAGATACACCAGTTGCAACATTCCGTATGGCTACTACCGAGCCATATCGTACAAAGGACGGTGAGAAGCACGAAAATACAGAGTGGCACAATATAGTTGCTTGGAGAAATCTTGCAAAATTCTGCGAAACCTATCTCGACAAGGGTATGCTCATTTATCTCGAAGGTCGCTTGCAGACTCGCAGTTGGCAGGGGCAGGACAATGCAACCCACTATACTACCGAAATACTTGCCGACACAATTCGCATGATGGAACCAAAATCGGCTCGCGATGGTCAGCCAGCAGTGCCTACACAGCCGGCAGCACCAGCAGCAGAACCTTTTGCACAACCTCAGGATTCTGCAACAGAGGCACCAGCTTTCCAGCCAAATAGCGCCGAAGATGACTTGCCATTCTAATTTACAACATTAATAAATGTATTGATTGACAGATTAATAATATTGTACGGGCGTGTTTAAAACACGCCTCTTCAAATTAAAATGGACCCTGACCCTTATAATCAATCGACAATAATAGGAATTATCGTTGTGGTAATTCTGCTCGTATGCTCCGGACTTGTTTCGGCAAGCGAGACAGGTTTTTTCGGACTCTCGGCAAACGACCGTGAAAAAATCCGCAAATCAAAGACGGCAAAAGGTAAGCTTATTGCAAAATTGCTTTCCGAACCCGAAAAATTGCTTGCAACCATATTGGTTGCCAACAATTTCATCAATATTGCAATTGTAATAATTACGGCTTTTCTCTCCGACAGACTTTTTGCATCAATGGAGAATACCGTGCTTGTCATCGTGCTTCAGACGGTTGTAATAACCTTTGTAATATTGCTGTTTGGCGAAATGATTCCTAAGATTCTTGCAGCAAAATATCCGCTGTCAATCTCAAAAATCATGGCTTATCCATTGCGAGTATTGGAACCTCTGTGCTATCCGTTCAGCATAATCCTCATAAAATCGACAAATGCGGTAAAGAAGCGCCTGCAGAAGAAGCATACATCCGAAATCAGCATCGAGGACTTGTCGCAAGCCATAGAACTCGCATCCGACGATCTGAAGGATGACCGCGAAATGCTTGAGGACATTGTAAATTCCTCGTCTCTCGATGCCCGCGAAATAATGACCTCGCGCGTGGATGTTTTCGCCATCGAGTACGATACAAAATTCTCGAAGGTCATTGGCGACATTGTTGAATCGGGCTTTTCGCGCATTCCAATCTACGAGGACAATCTCGACAACATAATGGGAATCCTTTACATAAAGGATGTGCTTGCCCATGTGGATGAACACGATTTCGACTGGCATAAACTCATTCGTCCGCACTTTATCGTTCCAGAGACCAAGAAAATCAACGATTTGCTGTCCGATTTCCAGTCGAAGAAGATGCATATTGCAATCGTAATAGACGAGTACGGCGGCGTGAGCGGAATTGTGACTCTGGAGGATATTCTCGAGGAGTTTGTTGGCGAAATCCATGATGAGTTCGATACCGATGAGGACATGTACAAGAAGATTGACGACCGCACTTACGAGTTTGACGCCAAGACCAGCATAGTGGATTTCTGCAAGATAGTGGATGTCGACTATGAGTTGTTCCAGGAGACCAAGGGAGAATCTGAAACTCTTGCAGGAATGTTGCTCGAAATAAATCAGGAAATCCCCGCCAAGGACAAGACCATAAGCATCAAGGATTTCGATTTTACCGTAACGGCATCTAACGAACGTAGAATCAAGAAAATCCGTGTGAAATTGCCAAAACCAGAAAACACCGAAACCGATGAAAAATAAGATTTTTGTTATAATATTAGTTGTCGGACTTGCTGTGCTTTGCGCCTGTGGTGAAAAAAATTATGCACCTCGTCCGAAGGGCTATTTCCGCATCGATTTTCCCGAAAAGACATACAAGCAGTACAATGGTGAATGTCCGTTCAAGTTTGAGATTCCAGAATATGCGTATCTGATAAAGGAAAAGGAGGACAACTGTTGGTTCGACATCTATTTCCCCAAGTACAAGGCAACGGTTTACATGACATATCGCGCCATAGACAATTCTACATACAGCGACATCGACACCTTGCTTAACGATGCCCACGACTTTGCCTACAAGCACACCGTTAAGGCCGATGCCATAGAGGAAAACATTTTCGAAAAGGATTCGGCACGGGTGTATGGCTGTCTATACAACATTAAAGGCAATGTAGCATCGCAGGTGCAGTTTTTCCTTACCGACAGCACAACCCATTTCATGCGCGGTTCGCTATATTTCGAGGCGCATCCCAACAAGGATTCGCTGGCACCTGTGGTCGATTTTGTCCGCGAAGACATTGAACATTTCATGGAGAGTTTCGAGTGGCGGTAGCGACATGCCACGGCGCGTCGCCACTAGCGCCACAAAATCATTATCAATTGTCCATTATTCATTATTAATTATCCATTGTTAATTTATAAATCCATATTATCAGATAAATCCCTTCTCGCTTTCTGGAAAATGGAGGAGACCGAGGAGCAACTTCTTGCGATGTGTGACCTTACCGGTGAGGACAATTGCCGAATAGAGCGATGTTCTGCACTCAAGCGCCGTATCGAACTGCTTTCTGTTCGTGCATTGTTGAAAGCCGTAGGCATAAAACAGACAATACATTATGATGACAATAAGCCGTATCTCGATAACGGCTACATCTCTATTAGTCATTCTGCCGACATAGCTGCAATAATCTATAATCCTGACCGTCAAGTTGGTATCGACATTGAAAAAATATCACCAAGGATACAGCGAATAGCCACACGGGCATTTTCCGATGAAGAAATAACAGCTGCCAACGGCGATCTAGAAAAGTTGACCGTCCTTTGGAACTGTAAAGAATGTGTTTTCAAGCTTGCCAACGACGATGGGATTGATTTTCGTGATATGATAGAAGTTGATATGCCGTCCGATTTTTCGTTTAAGGAAAATTTAAACGAAGAAAAAAACATTGTCAATTATCCATTGTCAATTGTACATTATCAATCATCCATTATCCATTGTGCATTAAAAAAATCTGGGATTACAAAACATTTCTCGCTTTCCGCGATGAAAATTGAAGGTAATACTGTGGTGTGGGGAAGGCTTGATGGTTAGCTGTTCCCCAGCCCAGCCATTAAGGCCGCTAAAGCCTTTAATGTCTTTAGCGTTGGGCTGGAGGCAGACACAAATAGCCAGCAAGCCTTTCATTTTTTCAACCTTCAATTTTCAACTTTTTATTGTCATTCCAAAAACATTTTCTACCTTTGCTAAAATTTTAATATGATTTTTATGAGAAAACTTATAGTATTAGCATTGATGACATTGTTTTTGTCATTTGCTGCAAACGCACAGATAGGAAACCTTATTCGTAACAAGGTAAACCAGAAAGTGGAAGAAGGTGTAAACAAAGCCGTTGACAAGGCTGTGGACAATGCCATCGACAAGACTTTCGACAATACCAAGAAAGCCATCGAAAAGGAGAAAAATGATAATTCAAGTACCATTCAGGACGATCCGCACGACAATGGTGGATGGACTTGTCCTGCTTGTGGTGCCACTGGCAACCATGGCAATTTCTGCAAGGAATGTGCAGCCAAGAAACCCGGAGCATCACCTGCACAGGAAACCAATACAGCCGAAAGTGGTTGGACCTGCCCAGCTTGCGGACACAAGGGCAACACCGGTAAGTTCTGCAACGAGTGCGGTGCCAAGAAGCCCGAAGAATCAACAGCTTCAACAACTTGGAAATGTGGAAAATGCGGACACGAAGGCAATACTGGCAAGTTCTGCGATGAGTGCGGTACTATGAAAGGTAATGTAAAGGCAGAGTCACAATGGAACAAGTTCGACTTTGTTCCTGGGGATGAGGTGATATTCTACGATCAGGTAGATGGCGAACAATTAGGCGAATTTCCAAGTAAGTGGGAACTGATAGACGGTGAGGCAGAGGTGCAAAAGGTAAATGGTGAAAATGTGATTGCCATCTTAAATAACTCAAGAATAATGCCGCTTATAGAACCTACATGGAATTATCTACCTGAAGTATATACTGTTGAGTTTGACTATTATGAGTTCTATGAAGACGAAGGCGATGACTATGGTCGCATCTTTTTCAAAATTATGCCATCCAAAGAACACAATTTAACTTGGGATATATTACAAGTCCATTTCGACAACTACATTACAAAGACTGACCATACGCATTGGAAGGACGACAGCAAGGAAATTCATACAAGAATTGCTGACGAAGCCACATCAACGGGGCAAGGTTTTACTAACGACAACAAGATAGAGAAGGTAGAATTCAACAAGTGGCATCATATTTCCATTTCTGTAAACAAGCGTGCAGTAAAGGTTTATTACGATGAAACACGTGTCGCTAATATTCCTAACTACAAGAATCCGAATGGCGGATTTTTCGGGTTCATTTATGAAGGTGGTCGCACCGAACAGCCGGCATACATCAAGAATGTACGTTTTGCCAAAGGTGCCAAGCCTCTGTACGACCGTATGATGACCGATGGCAAGTTTGTAACCTACGGCATTACTTTCGATGTCGGCAAGTCGGTAATTAAGCCTGAATCGATGGGCGAAATCAACCGTATCGTAAAGCTTATGCAGGACAATCCAGAACTCAAGTTCGAAGTTCAAGGTCATACAGACAATACTGGCAATGCAGCATCGAACCAGACCTTGAGCGAAGCACGCGCAAAGGCAATCGTCGATAAGCTCGTCGAATTGGGCATCAGCGCCGACCGCCTCAGCTCGGTTGGCAAGGGACAGACTTCGCCAATCGCCGACAACAGCACCGACGAAGGCAAGGCCAAGAACAGAAGGGTTGAATTTGTGAAGAAGTAAAAGGGGAATAGTTTTACAGGCAAACTGGCTGACAGTCTGTTAGACTGCGAGCCTGTGAGACCAACAACAAGAATACAAATAAATCTTAATAATATGAAAAGGACATTTTTAGCACTTATGTGCATTGCAAGTATAGTCTTAATGACAGCTTGCGGTAACAACAACAATGAACAAAACACAGACAAAACCAGCGAATCCGCTACCGAATCTGTTGAACCAGCAAAAAGTTCTGCTCCAGAATCTGTTTCTAGGACAAAATGGTTTTATGAATCAGAAAACAGTACATATCGTCTGACTATCAGCGTCGAAGATAATGCAAATCTTTTCTTCACGAAGTATGACGATGATGGCAATCTGCTGGATAGTGGCAATTTGTTTGGTGATGTCACATATAATAACGGCGAGGGCAGTATTCCTCTTGGCGAAAATGGAAATGTTGTTGACAAGGCTACATTTACAGTCGGTGACAAGGAGATGAAGTTTACTTTTAAGGGTGAGACTATAACAATGAAGCAAAAATCAATAGATTAACCCAATAAGATGATTATGAAAAAGAATGGTTTAACGCTATCGAGTAGTGAAAAGTTAAGAGTTGAAAGTTAAAAGTTGACAGGCGAAGCCATTCAAATCTTCAACCTTTAGCTCAGCGAAGCTAAATTTTCAAACTTTGAACCCTTGAACCTTAAACTTTTGAACCAGAAACAAAAAAATATTGCAACATAACAGAATATTCATTTTCTTTGCAAAAAATTTATTAATAATACAAAACGTTAGGAGATAAAATTATGGCAGAAGAACTCGAAAACAAGCCTGTAGAAAACAATGCACAGAACAATGCACAGGCAGAAGTTACACCTGAAGATGTACAGAACAACAAGGCATTTGCAATTCTTGCATATTTCTGGTTGTTGGTATTGGTTCCAATATTTGCAGCAAAGGAATCAAAATTTGCACGTTTCCACGCAAATCAAGGTCTTGTACTTTGCATCGTTGAAACAGCATGGTGGTTGATTAACTTCATAATCACAGCAATATTAATACACACCTTGTCATGGAGCACTTTGTGGTTATTGTCGTTGTGGGGAGTAATTTACTGGTTGGTTAGCGTTGGTATCTTTGTATTCGCAATCATCGGTATTGTAAACGCAGCACAAGGAAGCGTAAAGCCGTTACCAATTTTCGGCAAATACAAAATCTTGAAATAAGCGAAAGAAAAATTGATAAAAGTTTTATGCGGCTCTCATTTTCGAGAGCCGTTTTTTTTGTTGTATGTTGAAAAAGTTTCCTTTGTTTCAAATGTCCAAAATGTTAATTTTGCGCCCTTAAATTTTGGATTGTGACTGAGTTTTTGCAAAGCATATTTCTGTATGACGAACATTCACCGCTGATTTTCACGAAGATGTTCTTCTGGATATTTTTCGCAGTGGTTCTGTTTGGCTATTCGTTTATCTGCAACCGGCCGAAACTTAGGTCGTTGTACCTGTTCCTTGCAAGCTTGTTCTTCTACTACAAGTCGAGCGGATTCTTCTTTATTCTGCTGGTAGTTAACATTATACTGAACTATTTCATCGGCAATGCAATACACAGGTCGGAAAAGGAAGGCAAGCGTACTACATATCTGGTACTCAGTGTCTTCATAAACCTTTTCATACTATCGTACTTCAAATATACATTCTTCTTTGTCGATGCCTTCAATTCGATGTTCGGAACACATCTGGTGGCGACAAACTACCTTGCAGGACTGTCGAATATGCTCGTGGGTACTCAGTTCAACCTCTCAGAAATATTTCTGCCGGTTGGAATTTCGTTCTACACCTTCCAGACAATGTCCTACACCATAGACATTTATCGTCGTAAGCTTGAACCGGTGAAGAACATAATCGACTTTGGATTCTATGTGTCGTTTTTCCCGCAGCTGGTTGCCGGACCTATTGTCCGCGCGTCGGAGTTTGTCCCGCAGATTTACCAGAAATATTCGCTTACGCGCTACGAGTTCGGCTCGGCTGTGTTTATGATACTCAAGGGCTTGGTAAAGAAGATTATGATTGGCGACTACATTGCGGTAAACTTTATCGACCGCGTGTTTACCAATCCCGACATGTACACTGGCTTTGAGTCGCTGATGGCGATGTTCGGCTATTCGTTGCAACTCTACTGCGACTTCTCGGGCTACACCGACATTGCCATAGGTGTTGCCTTGCTGATGGGCTTCCGTCTGAGCAAGAACTTCAACTCGCCGTACAAGTCGAAAAACTGTTCCGAATTCTGGACTCGCTGGCACATTTCGTTGTCGTCGTGGCTCAAGGACTACCTATATATTCCACTAGGAGGAAACCGCAAGGCAACCATCGGAACCTACTTGAACTTCGGTTTCATTCTACTGGTAATCATGCTGATGGCATCGAGTTGGATAGTAACCGTTGCAATATTGGCATTTGCACTCGTGCTGTTCCTGCTGATAAGGTTTGTGCCTTCGGTGGCAGATGGCATCAAGTCGAATATCAACCGATTGATAACCATGCTTCTCGGCGGTATGTGGCACGGCTCAAGCTGGAATTTCCTCGTGTGGGGCGGACTTAATGGCGTGGGCTTGATTTTCGACAAGTACTGGCAGAAGATAAGTCCGTTTGCAAAGTTCAACGGTGGATTTATGAATTTTATCAGGGTGCTCAACACCTTCCTTTTCATAACGGTAACATGGGTATTCTTCCGTTCGCAGGATTTCGACACTGCAATAGCGATGTTCAAGAATGTATTCACCAATTTCCATTTCGAGTATGTTCCAGCAGTGATTGCCGCATACTACAAAGTCTTTCTGTTGATGGCTTTTGGCTATCTGACGCATTGGTTTAGCGGAAGCTTGAAGGACAAGTGGCGCGACAAGTTCATAGCTACACCGCATTGGGTTCAGGCAATTGTCGTACTCTTGGTTGTGTTTGTTGTGTATCAGTCGATTTGTTCCGACATGCAGGCATTCATATATTTCCAGTTCTAATGGCTTCGCCGTTTCAAGGGCTAAAGCCCGTTTCTGGTTTAACGTTCAACGTTTCAATGCCTGCGGCGTTTCTGTTGAATTGCGCCATGGCGCGATTGTACAAATCAATCATTGTCTCTTGGTATTTCCATCGCCTTGCTGTTAACCGATGTGTTTATATGATTCCTGAGGCAAATGACATAGTTGCCTTCATCTTGCCGTTTAAATTTCAGTTTCCCACAAATACTGCCATTTGCCGGTATAACATTTTCGCCATCGTATATGCAATGTTCTATCTTTAGTTTATCCTGTTGCATGTAGGCAGCATCAAAACCGACAGGCATTTCTTCGTGCTTGAAATCAAAAGGCAACGAATAGTTGTTTTTTAAAGTCACATGTAGTTCAATGCTATCATGGGATGGTATTTGCCTATCAACAATGACATCAATCCTATTGGTTCCCTGAAATTTCTGAATGCGTTTGTAATAGAACTCAAAATCATCGATTTTTGTCATGCCGTATGCACTATATGGCGACAAAACAGCGACTTCCTTACCTTGCAAATCCTTGTCGAGTTGCAATATGTCATATTGCGTCATTCTGTTGTATACGGAACTGAGCGCTGTTGCATTTTCACCTGTATAATATCGGTATATTGATGGGTATTGGAACGACGAATAGAATATTGTAGGTGTGTTTTCACACAATTTGTGCATAGCATTTATAAGTGGTCGGCGGTTGCCGAAGCCTGTTTGTTCCGGCACATTTGGGAAAAGCAATGCTATCCTTGCAATTATGATAATCATAGCAAAAGGCAATACGAAAATCATTATCCTTTTACGCCAAACATGCTCGCGAGTATGCATAAATAGAATGTACAGAATAGGTATTGATGTAGCGACAGTCCAATGAGGTTCTGCGTGTCCATTGATCGTCATAACCCAGAAAAATGCGAAAAAGCCAATTGTTGTAAAAACAATTGCGCGGATAAACGTATCCTTGTTCTTGCGCTCTCTCCAGCAGAAATACAGTGCCAGGATAAAGCAAACAGGATTAAAGACCAACAACTGACTGGGTATAAATTCAAGGATGTATGACCATGAAAACGGATCCTTTCGGACAAGAAAATGGTACTTTAGACTTGGAAACCCATTAAATGTCTGCCACAATACATGAGGCATAAAAAGCATTGCAGCAAAAGCAATTGCCAGCCACATTCTCCAGTCTTTTAGCAATTTAAAATTCGACAGCAGGACAAAAGCGACCACAAGTACCGCCATATACTTGCTGTAAAGCATTCCTGCGATAGCGACTCCAATCAGCATAGCAATCCATACTTTGTTTTTCTCCTGGTACAGCTTGTACAAATAAAAGAACAAAGCTACGAAAAACAGCAACGGGGCATCGGGAGTGGTAATAAAGCCGTACAGCACAAACATGAATAAGGATAGCGAAATGATACAGAATTCGTTAACATCCCTAATCGTAGGATTGGCAGGTCTAATGGTTTTCCAGACGAGCAGTAAGGTAGCAGAGTGAAGCAAAACAGTCAAAAGGCGTATTGACAAATATCCAGGTGCCCAGTGACTCAAGAATGTCATTAGTCCAACCATTGGCGGGTGGTCGTAGTAGCCCCAGTCAAGAAACTGACCGTACAGGGCATAATACGCTTCATCTGCATGGACATTGGTTACGCACGCTTGAATCAAATCCGCAATGAACCATAGCAAAAGATATATGTAAAACCTTTTTTCCGTTTTATCCATATTGCAAAAATAGTCAAAATCAAGTTGCCAATTCGTTTTTAGATTTAAAAGTTGTCCCCTGCCTTTTGAACGTTTGCACATTTTTCTATAAATTTGCAAATCCATAAACAAGAATATAGTTATGAAGAACTTTGTTTTTATCCTTATTTGCATGATGATAGGATTATTCTCAAATTCCTATGCTAATCCAGTCACACTCAAAAGTCCAGATGGAAAATTGGAACTTAAATTTGAGGTAGTAAATGGAATTCCGCAGTATTCGCTCAACCGTGAAGGAAAGCCAGTTGTAAAGCCATCAAAGATGGGATTTACCCTCGAATGGCGCGACGACCTTGCCCATGCTTTCGTATTGAAAGATACAAAATACAGCACTTTCGACGAGACTTGGGAGCCAGTGTGGGGCGAAGAGGCTCAAATTCGCAACCATTACAACGAAATGCTTGTAACACTTGAGCAACCCATTGGTAGTGTTGAAAGTATGGACCATTCCACCGAGAAAAAAGCAACGGTAATGCAGATTCGTTTCCGTTTGTATGATGACGGACTAGGATTCCGTTACGAATTTCCAATTGAAAATGCTTTGGTCTGCTTCTGGATAAAGGAAGAACTTACCGAATTTGCAATGGCGGGTGACCATACAGCATGGTGGATTCCAGGAGATTACGATACACAGGAGTTCAACTATACAGAATCTCGCTTGTCTGAAATCCGTAGCCTATTCGATATAAGCCACAAGGACGGTGGCTGGCCATGGAAAGGATTTTCTCCTACAGGCGTGCAAACAGCCTTGCAGATGAAAACCGATGATGGCTTGTACATCAACATACACGAGGCAGCAACCCTCGATTTCCCAACCATGCATCTCGAATACAACGACACAACAATGACTTTCCGCGCATGGCTTTCGCCTGATGCAACTGGATATAAAGGTCGCTTGCAGGCACCATGCACTACGCCTTGGCGTACGGTTATGGTAACTACTTCGGCAACCGAAACCCTTGCTTCACGCTTGATACTCAATCTTAACGAGCCTTGCATATTGGATGATGTTTCGTGGATTCACCCTGTGAAGTACATGGGCGTTTGGTGGGAAATGATTTCTGGCAAAAGCACTTGGGCCTACACCGACGACTTCCCATCAGTGAAATTGGGCATCACCGATTTTGAACATGCCAAGCCAAACGGCAGGCATGGTGCAAACAATGCCAATGTGCGCCGCTACATTGATTTCGCTGCCGAAAATGGTTTCGATGCCATACTTATCGAAGGCTGGAACATAGGCTGGGAAGATTGGTACGCAAAGCAAAAGGACTTTGTATTCGATTTCTTGACACCATATCCCGATTTTGATTTGCCAGCACTCAACAAATATGCTCACGAAAAGGGTATTCGCCTTATCATGCATCACGAAAGTTCGGCATCCACAGTAAATTATGAGCGCTGGATGGAAAAGGCTTACAATCTGATGAACCAGTACGGCTACGATGCTGTGAAGAGTGGTTATGTCGGCACTATTATTCCATTTGCCGAAGGGCATTACAGCCAACCTATTAACAATCACTACCATTACGCAATTGTTGAGGCTGCAAAGCATCACATTATGGTAAATGCCCACGAGGCAGTGCGTCCTACTGGACTTTGCCGCACTTGGCCAAATATGATTGGCAACGAAAGTGCAATGGGTACCGAATTCCAAGAACGCATAAAACCGGGACACACAACCATCTTGCCATTCACACGCTTGCAGGGCGGACCTATGGACTATACACCTGGCATTTTCGAGACCGACATGAGCAAGATAGTTTCGTGGGGCGGTAAGATTCGCGCTACTATCTGTAACCAGCTTGGATTGTATGTTACTTTTTACTCACCTTTGCAAATGGCTGCCGATTTCCCCGAGCACTACGCCAAGTTTATGGATGCCTTCCAGTTCATAAAGGATGTGGCTGTCGACTGGGACAAGTCGCTCTATCTTGAAGCAGAGCCGGGTGCCTACATTGTTACCGCTCGTCATCCTAAACTTTCCACACTGAACAAGGCTGCCGAAGGCGTTGGTACTCTTGCCGATGGCAAGAAAGGCGTGGTTTCGAATGCAACAAAGTTCGTTTATGCTTTGCCAGACGATGCAACAGCCAAGGATTTGGCAAACGCCAAGCCTCACGATGTCTGGTATGTTGGTGGCATTACCGATGAAAATGCCCGCGAGGTCACAGTGAAATTGGATTTCTTGAAACCTGGTGTTAAGTACGAAGCCACAATCTATGCCGATGACAAGGACGCCAGCGGTTTGCCCGAAAACTACAATCCACAGGCATACACCATCACTAAAAAAGATGTTACAAGCAAGTCGGTCTTGAAGTTAAGAATGGCACCTTGTGGCGGTTTTGCTGTTTCGTTGCGTGAGAAGTAATTTTTAGTTGTAGAAATTTGCATATTTTTGTAAGCGAAAAACATAATGGAATGAAAAATATTTTGATACTTATCTTATCGACTTGCAGTTTGTTCTCTTTTGCACAAACTGTAACATATCAGGACATACAAGCACAGAAATCGGCAAGAGATTTAACTGGTCGAAAGGCTGGTGGCGACATTACAGAATATGTTGCTTCCGATGGAGTTTCATACAAAATAGGTTCAACAATTACATACGGATATCCGACAAATGGGAAGTATTACCTTTATTTTAAGGATGTTACAGGCAGTTGGGTAAATGCTTTCACGGATGAATCCGACAATGCTGCTTCAAGTGCTGCCAATCGTGAAGTGGCAGAGCGAGTGGAGAACCGTGCTGGAGGTGTTGCAACCATCAAGAGAATCCAATGCGTACCTCTGGATCCTTTTAACAAGTTAACCAGCGGATGCAAGATATATCTTGTGCTCAATCGTGGTGGATTGGCTTGTACCAACTTTGAGGAGGCAATTGCTGTTGGTGAAGTTCAAACCAAGATGAAATCCTCCGAAGCTGCTCTCCAAGAACTAAAGAAGTGGAAAGAAAAGCTTGATTTGCAAATCATTACCCAAGAGGAATACGATGCTAAGAAGGCAGAACTCATGAAGTTTATTGACTAATAATGGGCATCGGTGGAAAATTTCCACCAGACAGATTACATACATGGAACACAAAGATAACAATATGCATTCAGTCATTATTGCCCACTTGGAGGAGATTGAACGGCAGTACGATGTTCGGGTTTTGCTGGCTATAGAGTCGGGAAGCAGGGCTAGGGGACTTTATTCCGACGAGAGTGACTGGGATGTGCGGTTCGTTTATGTGAACAAGCTCGACTGGTACCTGAATGTGAACGAAGGTCGTGATGTGATTGAAGAAATGTTCGATGATAACATTGATATGGTCGGCTGGGAATTGCGCAAGACTTTACGTCTGTTCCAGAAGTCAAATCCCTCGCTGATGGAATGGCTTCATTCTCCTGTCATCTATCGTGCCGATGAGGATTTCCTGTCGCGGATGAGGAAGTTGGAACCCATGTATTTCAATCCCATCAAGACGATGTACCATTACGAAAGCCTTTATATCAAGCACGACAAACGCTATTTGCAGGATTCCACCAATCCTCTCAAACGTTTCCTGCATTATCTGCGAGGCATATTGTCGTGCCGTTGGCTCGAGGAGCATAAGACTATGCCTCCCGTACTTTTCGAAGAGCTCGTGCAAGCTACTGTCGATGACGAAGTTGTACGTCATAAGATTGAAGCCTTGATTGCACTGAAAAGGCAAAGCAAAGGAAACGACAACAAGGAAGTAGATGCCGATTTGGTGGACTATGCCCACAAATTGGCGGAACATTTCGAGCAAACTATTCCTGATTTTCGTCCAGAAATAAGTCACAATGGAGATACATCTGATTTGGATTCCTTGTTGAGAGAGATGGTGTTGAGATAGCTTTACTTCAATATCGCAGTTTGTTTTTTCATCGCATGTTCTGCTATCCGCATTGCGATTACAGAAATAGGTATTGTCAAAACCAATACGATAATCAATGCTGGAATATTGTCGATAACTGGTTTCATCAACTCATCGTATCCTGCCGGCATTTCTTCAACTGCAGCAGCAAGCGAGCCATCAGTGTCTGTCCACCAGTGGATTGTGTATGCGAAAAATGAAAAAGCAAAAGGCACAAAACTCCAACGGATGCCTTTAAGTGTGTCGTATTTAAGGCATAGCCGTATAATTTCTGAAATTGCGGTTATAGCAACAATGCCTATAATGAAAGTTGGATCGGTTTCGCCACCCAAAAGGAAAAGGACGAGTATGAATCCATTAAGAGCAGTTGCAGCTCCGAAACTGCGAATAAGTGTCGATGTGTAAAGATATACAAATGCGCATAAGAAAGGTAAAACCGCACCAATATACGCATAACACATTGGATGGATAATTCCGCTTGAGGCTCCTGCAATGAATATTGCAAGATAAGCGACCATCATAAGAATAATTTTAATTACAGTCTTCATATTATTACTTTATTAAGGTTATTGTTTTGATTACCATTTAAATACAGCCAGTCGATTGTTTAAGTGCGGTAAGAAGAATGCAAATAGTTTTGCACGAACCGAATATTTCTTCATTTCCACATTGTAGCTTTGTTCCGAAAGCAATGTCATTCGCGGTTCCAGTTCAAGGTATTCTTTGCCCGACTTGGTTCCCCAGTGAAATTCGGCATTTGTGTATTTTACTGCATCGTGGTGCTTGGTGTTCTTGCCAAGAAGAGGATGATGCAGTTCGGCAAGCAGGTAGCCGTGTTCGAATGAATCGCAGAGCATATTCAGGCAAGTTTTCACTTCTTCCTTTGTGAAATATTCCAGCACTCCTTCCATCACTATTATGTTGGTTGAGCGCTTGGGCAGACCTTTTGTCCAATCCGATTCAAGTGCGCTTCCGTCTTTCATCACGCAACGGTCCCTGTCGGTATATACTTTGCGCCGAACAGCAAGAATATCAGACAGATCTACATCAAACCAAGTGATTTTTCCGTTGTCAACCTGTACAAACTTATCGTCGAAGCCACAGCCCAGATTTACGCAAAGAGCATCGGGGTATTTATCGATAAGTTCTTTGAGTTTGTCCCTGTACATTATAGTGCGAGCGACCACACCTTCGTGCGACATGAACTGATCGTATTTGCTAACGTCAACTTGCAAGGTGTCAATTATTTCTTTTGCCATGTAGTCTTTTATTCTTGCGTCGGGGCGAGCTGTTTCGCTAGCTCTTATTGCCAGTGTTATTAACGCAGTTTCTTGAATATCACCAATTTGTAAATCCATATTATTAAACTATTAATTTGACATAATGTTATTTTTCTGATTTTAATGCGCGAAGCGAGAAAACAAACAGATAAATGCTCAATACTATCATAGTCGGGAGTATGAGTAGTTGTACCGGATTGAATTCCATAAACAATTCGCTTGTATGAAAGACATTGAATAGTAGCATAATGCTAGCTAGTACAAGATTTGCTATTCGCAAGGCCTTATGTTGTCGATATTGCATGCAAAGCAATCCGCACGCAGGAACGAAAAAGGATATGCAAATCATAAAGAATATCATGCCGGTCTGTACTTCGCCAGTAGCATCGGGCATTGCTATGTTGGCACCCCAGAATGCTGGAAGAACATCGGTGACAATGTGAGCCATGAAGCCCATCATGACTACTACCCATAAGAGGGAGATTTTACTAATGTTAGTGTTCATATTAATTTGAATTTTAAGTTATTACTATTAAAATGTTTTGAATTTTAGAACCTCATTTTTTTTACGACACAAAAGTATACCCATATAATTTGCCAGAATATCATCATTTGTGGCGATTTTAAAGTGCTGTTATACTAATTTGTTGGGATTAGGTAAATCTAATATGCTGTTCTTTAAAAAATTGTATCTTTGTTGTCAAAATCAAATTATATGACTTTACATACCAACAGAATTCTTCTTCGACCTTGGTGCGAAAGCGATGCGGAAACACTATACAAGTATGCTTCCGACCCCGAGGTTGGTCCTCGTGCTGGATGGCCACCGCATAAGTCGATGGAGGAAAGTTTGAATATTATACGCACTGTATTTTCTGCCGAAACCATGTGGGCGGTTGAATGGAAAGAGACAGGCGAAGCCATTGGCTGTGTGGGTTATCTTCCTGCTTCTGCCTCAAACCTGAAAATTGCGGATGACCAATGCGAAGTCGGCTATTGGATTGCCCGTCCTTACTGGGGAAAAGGCATTTGCACCGAGGCTTTGCAGTTGGTTATTGACTACTGCTTCCACGAGAAAGGTTTTTCTGTCCTTTGGGGCGACTATTTTCCCGAAAATCCAGCATCGGGTAGAGTGATGGAAAAATGCGGATTCGTTGATACTGGCATGGAAGTGCTATGCCCTAGTCTTGAAATAGGTGCCGACAGACCTGTAAAAGTTATGAAGTTGGAAAAGAAAAATTATAATATCTTCCGTTAAATCAAACAAAAGTTATATTTTTGCAATACATTTTGAAGCATCAACTGAAGATGAAAGCGCTAGTTAAAACATTGGAAAAAAACGATGAGTTCGGTGTTCTTACTCCAGAGGAGCAGGCATATTGGAATGCTTCTATCGAGCGCGATTTGCGAAACAAAGCAGAGGGCAAGTCACAAGAATATCTATCTAGCGAAGAGTTTTGGAATAAATTTGAAGAAGCTGTGATGCGTCATTATGAAGGAGTACAAAATTAAGTATAGCAGCGACATTGTTGCAGACTTAAACAAGCTGTCAGATTTTGTCGCCAAACAATATACATTTGATTCTGCAAAACTTTATATAGCTAGACTTCGAAAAGAAATAGAGGAATTATCCGTTTTTGCTGAAATACTTTCCGATAGCAAATATAAATCCCCTAAATTGTATCATCCTAAAGCCAAGACTATGCCTATTGGCAATCGAAAGCTTACTGTTATTTTTCATATCGATGGAGATTTTGTTATCGTGGACAAAATATTGCCGTCAAGTATGATAAAAGATTAAAAAAATCATCAATTAAGTTTTTTCGGATTTGTAACCTTTAGCTCGCTGCCTTTGGCGGCAACATTGTACCGACATTGTGAGCATCGTTTTTGTTGCATATGCGAATAATCATTTATTTTTGCAATTTCAAAAATGCCTTATATGGAACAGGAAATGAAATTTTGTCAGAGTTGCGGAATGCCGCTTAACGACCAGGTGCTGGGCACCAATGCCGACGGCAGTAAGAACGATGATTATTGCATGTATTGCTATAAGGACGGCAAGTTCCTGCAGGATTGCACTATGGACGAGATGATAGAGCATTGTTCGCAGTTTGTCGATGAGGTTAACAAGAACATGCCCAAACCGATGACCAAAGATGAATACAAGCAAATGATGCGTCAGTATTTCCCAATGCTAAAACGATGGAAAAAATAATAAGGGCATACTGCGGCAGATGCTCTTAATAATCTAATAGTAAATCATACAATCAATGAAAACCGAAATTAATCCTCAGGAAACCAAGCGGGCATACGCCTTCGAGATGTGGTTGAACGCGCCAATGCCGATGGTAACATTGGTGAAAACTTTGAATGTTAGCCGATTGATGAAACTCAGCAAAAAGACTGGCGTAAAGTTCAATACGCTGATGTGCTGGGCTATTGGCAAGGCGGCGATGGAGACAGAGGAATTGTTTTTGTTGCCAGAAAACGGAAAACTTTTCCGTTACGACAGCATTGCCATAAATGTGGTTGTGAGGAACAGCAAGGGTGGCATCAACTCCTGTGATATTCCTTACTCTGCCGACTTACAGCAGTTCACCCGCGATTATCTGGAATTGACCACTAAAGTGGCAAAGGAATGCCAGAGCAGTTTCGTCGATGGATATATGATTGTCGGCACATCGGCTATGATACAGACCGAACTCGACTGCATCGTCAACCAGTATACTGACAAGTTCCTAAATCCCATGGTGATGTGGGGCAAGTACCGCAAGGGAATGTTCAAGACCACTTTGCCTGTTTCTTTCCAGTTCCACCATGTGCAGATGGACGGGGGAGATGCTGCTAGGTTTTTGGAGAGGTTGCAGAAGAAAATTTTTGCTATTGGACAATAAAAAGGCTTATAATTGTTTCACTCAAAAAAAATAAAGATATATAATATGAAAAAGGAATCTTCATTTTTCCGTTTAGTCATCGGGTTGTTATTGACAGTATTGATATATTTCACATCTTTAATAGTCGGTAACCTTTTGCATATTGAAACGGACTTTGTTCCAAGTTCGTTTTCGACACATGCCCTGATGCTGGTTATGTCGGTGGTTTTGATACTCGTTATGAAAAAGCAGGTCTGCTATCGAATTGCGTTTCCAAAGATCAAACAGATATTCAAGCCGATACTTTTCGGCTTCCTTTCTGCTGTAGTGATAAATATTGCATTGGGTGTGCTTATAGCCATTATTAGTGGTGGAGCCGAAAAACATCCTGCCATGGCAAATGCATCGGTTTTGCAATTCTTGCTTTTCGACTTCATTCTGGCAAGCGTTGCCGAGGAGTTCCTTTTCCGCGGTTTCCTTCAAAACCTGTTAAAACCGTTGTCGGCAAAAGGATTTAAATTGTTCTGCAGGAAAATAAGTATTCCCGTGATAATAAGTGCCTTGGCTTTTGCTGCAGCTCATCTTATCCTTATCGCATCTGGCGTAAGTGCGCTGTTTATCGTTAGAATTCTCGTTTTTACTTTTGTTTTGGGACTTATTGCTGGCTATTATCAGGAAAAACACGACAATCATGCATTTGCTATTATTGTCCACATGTCGGGCAACCTTATGGGGTTGATTTCGGTAATGATTGCATAGAAAAACTTGGGCAATAAAACCTAACGATTGCATTATGGACGAGATGATTTTTGCAAAATCTAAAATAATGTTTACCTTTGCGTTACGAAAGAACACAAAAAATGACAAACGCAGATTTTTGGAATCAGATTAATTCAATTATCAAAGATGGATTTTCGTCCGAAGGTCTGCAAAAACTTGACCATTATGCAGAGTTATTTATCAATGGAAGGCTTGTATATAAACGATTTTCACAGGCAGAACAGTATGGCTGCGCAGAGGGAGGTGCAACGAATGTCATTGCATCCTTACTCGCGGGAGCAGAAATTGCAGCAAATAATGGATCTGCACATTATGTCAACGACTTCAAAGGAGAAGTCGAATGCGGAAAGAAGCAAGCTGAATGCATAGAACATTGGGCTAGGTGTGTAGGATGCTGGACGGATAGTGTGGACAAAACATTGTCACAATCGTTAGGTGAGCAAATAGCAGAAGGAGGTGAGGCAAAAGTGTATGACCATGGTGCAACACTTATTAAAACCATAAGTCTTGATTATTTTGTGCAACCTATTCTCGCACTCGATCGTATTTCTCTTCATAATGCTTATTTCCCAGAGACAAAATTAAATGTTCTTGGATTTGGTCGTACAGAAAATGGGGAATTCAAAATTGTTGTTGAGCAACCATTTATTGAGGGTTCACATGTTTCCGATGAACAGATTAAAGAATATATGTGCAATATGGGATTTGAACTCCGAAATCCACGAAACTGGACATACGCCACACCAGACATATACCTCAGCGACTTGCATGACGAGAATGTGATTAAGTCCAAAGAAGGAAACATTTTTGTTGTTGATTGCGATATTCGTATCAATACGCCTGAACTTAGATGTGGCGGTCGTCGTGAATTAACAACTGAAGTTGAGTTTATAAAGTAAATTTTTAATATGAGATCGAAATTACTACTATTATTGGCTACTGCCTTTTTTGCGGTTTCGTGCAACAATACTTCAAAAACGGAACCTCAAGTTGAAGGTCACTACACTTATCAGCACGGCTGGAACTACGACATCGATGAGGGAAATATTGATGTCCACGAAACTGGCACCATGGACTTTTACAAGGACAGCACTGCGCTCGATTCTGCCCGTCAGGTTTACAAGGTGACTTTTAACGACGGCAGCAAGGCAACTTGGGTATTCAACTATGTCAGTCCGAGCCTCTGGCATGTAGAAGGCGAGGATTTCTATTTTGCTGGCGTTGAGGAAACTTTCCGTATGGAGCTGATAGAAAGCACCTGCGAGGATTGTAACGAGGAACTATCCAAGGAGCTTGCACAAAAGACTGTCGAAGGCGTTAGCGGAGGTATTGCCCGCGAAATAAAATTCCATTTAGCCAGCCTTACCGAAAAGGAACTCGTATGGAGCTACACCTATTCCGATGGGCATACCGACACTTGGAAGTTTTATAGAGAATAAAAATGTGAATGGAGCATCTGCTTTGATGCATTTTGATAATATATGTTGACCTGCTTTTGGGTAAAAAGTCACAAGACTGCAGCTATTTTTTGAATTTTTGAAAGACGGGAAAGGAAAGAAGCATTATTTTTTGTCATCTGGAAATCGTATTCCGCCTGCATACGGATAAATGTATCGGCATCAATGTCAAGAGCTTTCCCGATTAGGAGTGCGTATTCAACAGTAACTGAACGTTTGCCATTTAGAACTTCATTGATTACGGAATATGCAATGCCTGTTACATCAGAAAGTTGGCGTTGAGTAATGCCCCTGCATTCAATTTCATCCTTGATGATTTCGCCCGGATGTGTTGGCGAGAATGGCATCAAGTTGTTGGCAATCATATTGTCTTGTATTCCTGTTATGTGTATCATATTCCTATTTATAATGGTTCGACAATTCTATTATATTGCAAATGGTTGCTATTTGTTGGTCTTCTTCGGTTTCTTCTGTAAATTCAATTCTGTATTTGTCATTTACTCTTACAGAAGAAATGCCTGCTTTGTCGCCTCTTAAATGTTCATAATGCAGTCCGTTGAATCGTGTGAGATCGAATACATTACTAACATTTTTCATCAAATTTATGACTTTAACATATCTGGAAATCACATCGGTAGGAAAGCGATATTTCTTACTGTCCGAACTTCCTTTAACATATAAGTCCCGTAAATATTCCTTATCAAATGTTACAATCATTGCGATGCAAAAATACAATTATTTTTGCATCTTCACAAATTTGCGAAGATTTTTTAATACCTTTCCACAAAATCCCTAACCAGCCTAAAAATTGGCTCGTAGGTGTCGAACTTCATGGTCTCGTAGGTGTCGAACACGGTGTGGTAATACTTGAAGGCATCGCCTTCCTCGTTTTCGAAGAGGATGCACGGAACATTGCGTTCTGCAAACGAATAATGGTCGCTGTTGCCAGCCAGTTCGCCACGATTCAGGCCTTTGAAGTAGTTCTTTTCGCCATTGATTTGCTCAAACAGGGCAAATCCACGGTCGGAATTGGTCTCGACATACTGCACAGGATTGTTGTCGCCAATCATGTCGAGATTGAAGACAAACTTTATTTGTTCCAGTGGTACACTGGGGTGAGTTACATACCATTCCGAACCGTGCAGACCCGATTCCTCGGCTGCAAAAGCAACAAAATACATGTCGTATTCCGGACGGTTCTTCGAGTAATACGCGGCAAGTGTAATGATGGCGGCAGTGCCCGAGGCATTGTCGTTGGCACCAGCGTAGTAAACCTTTTTGCCGAGGTTGCCCAAATGGTCGTAGTGGGCAGTGAAGATGAAGCAACTGTCGTGCTTGCGACCTTCAACCTTTGCAACGACATTAAAACACTCGTAATCCTTCAGAAAAGTGTTGTCGATGTTGGCAGTGATGGTCTTGGCATCCTTCGGAAAATCCGATGTTGCCCAAATGATAGGCTTGTCAATCACCTTTTCACCGTATGCCTTGTAGAATTTAAGTATCGGATCCCATGTCTGTATCAAACCGGCATTTGTGCAAGCACCTGGAATTTGCAGGTTCCTGAAGTCCTTGTTATGCTTGTATGAGAAAAAGAAGTCGCATACAACAAAGCAGTCCTTGTTTTCGGGTTTTGCAAGGTCGCTGTACATCTTTTCGGCATCGAAATTGGTGGTATCGACAAAGTAGAGATTGTATGTGCCGTGTACGCCCGGTGAGTACTCGCGCATTACAAAATCAACGCCCGGAGTTTGCTTGCGACCGTCAACCGACAATTCCATATTTCCGACGTATGTGTTAATGTCCAGCTTGAATGGCTGGCAAACGACTTCATCTGCACCAGCTTTGGCGAACTCCTTTTCCAGATATTTCCCTGCCTTGTTCGAACCGCCCTTCGCATAGCCGCGACCTTGGTATTTTGCTGCTGTCAATTCCTTGATAATCTGTTTATAATAAACTAAATCCTGTGCGTGTACGGATGAAATTCCAACAAATGCACAGACCCACAATAAAATAATCAACCTTTTCATTTTATTTAATTTTGAATTAGAAAACAAAGATATAATGGAAAAAGGGATTTTGGACTTAATATTAAGTTAATGTATAGTGACAGAATCACTAAAAAGGGAAGGGGGATACAAATATTTTCTGTCATACATCAAAAAAATATCACCCTCCTGTAATAAATCCTTTACCTTTGTTGTCTAACATGATGAACGTTGCAACGAAAACGAATAAATTAAAAGAATCATGAACAACGACAAAGAACATAAGTTTGAACTTCTGGTACGGCAGCACAAACGGACTATTTACACGGTGTGCTACATGTTCTCGACCAACAAGGACGAAATTGATGACTTGTTCCAGGAAATCCTAATCCGACTTTGGAACGGCTTCGATCAATACGAAGGCCGCAGCAGCGCCGAGACCTGGATATACCGCGTGGCGCTCAACACCGCCATCAACCAGGACAAGAAGGAACGCCGCCGTCCCGAGACCGTCCCGCTGACAGTGAACATCGACCCTTACGAGGCCGACAATCCGCAGACACAGCAAATACGCATCCTCTACGACCGTATATCGCGCCTAGATCTCATCGACCGAAGCCTTATCCTGCTTTGGCTCGAAGGCATCAGCTACGATGAAATTGGAGCAATAATCGGCATCTCGCCCAACAATGTTGGCGTAAGACTGGCTCGTATCAAGGAAAAACTGGTAAAAATGTCGTAAAAAAAATGAAAGGGAATCATCATGGAAAATCAAGAAAACAATAATCTGAACGAACTCGACCAGCTGAAAGCGCAATACGAAGAACTGAAACAGCGCTTCGAACAGCAGGAAATCGTCAACGAACACCTAATGAAGTCCACCATTCAGGACAATGCCAACTATTTCTCCAGATACAGGAAGACAGTCATGATAGCCTATCCTATCCTTGCGGTTCTGGGATTCGCCTACTTTACATTTTTAGGTGAACTTCTGCCATTCGGACTTTCATTTCTGCTACTGATGGTCTTTTCTATCGTATTCGAGCTATGGCTTACGCGGAATGTGAAACGGCAGGCTATGGAAAATGCCGACTTGCTGACACTTTCAAAAAATATGCAGAAACTTAAGTCGGGATATGCCGTCTATACAGTTTTTATTATGGCACTTGGCTTTATGTTTTTACTAGTACACATCCTAAAGAACAAAGGTTACCTGACAAGTGCGATTGCCGAATATAACATGGCGCCGAATTATAATGCAATCTGGTCGATTTGCTTTGTCGGACTGCTGCTTATTACATTTGCAGTCCTGGCTTATCGCAATTTTGTCAGCCATTGCAACGATGTAATTCGTCAAATCGGGTCCTACGACGGCAAACCGCAGTCAAAGAGCCCACGCACATTTCTGCTTTTCCTCGGCAGTATGATAGTTGTGTTTGGCATCGGGATTTTACTTGTCCACTTTGCTCTACGTCCTACTATATATGCCCGTGCAGAAAACGACTTCACGTCCGAAGGCAAACTGGAAATATGGGAAATTTATGCCGACACGATTGTTTCCACAAACGATGTTACTGCTATGATGGAAAGCTGGCAAAATGGCGATTCTATTGTCGTTAAGAAAGAAGTGAACCAGTCAGATGAAGGTAATCAGCAAAGTTCGAAGCTCTTTGCCTTGAAAAAGTCAACGTCACAAGGTCCCGCCATCAGTTCCGCAGTTATGGGCGGCAAACCGATAATACAAAGAGTAGAAGTATCTGTTTCCTATCGTAATGCAGATAACTATGTGCCAATTATCGTTCACTTGACGCCTGACGCTAGTCGACTTTGGTCGCAGTTTACCAGAGAGATAGAAGGTCGTTATGCAGCGCTTGTGATTGATGGTGTCGTGGTTCTGGAATGGTATATCCAGTGTGAAATTAATAATGGACAATTCTTCATCATGCATAAATGGTCTTCGGATGACGAGCTTGAGCAATATTGTAAGAAATTGTCGCGACAATAGGCAGTTTTAAGGCAGAAAAAGTAATCAACAATGTGTATTTTATTCAAGACGTGACCCAAAAGTCATGTCTTGAATGTTTTTATACGCACTGATTATCAGATTATTAAAAAATAATTTGAAAATTTTTCAAAAAAGTTTTGGTTTATAATATAAACTACTTTATCTTTGCAATGTCGTTTATAACGAAAAGTGCACTTAAAGTTTTTTAATTAAAAGGTAAAATTAACATTAAAATTTAAAACAATGGAAAAGACTAATGAAAACAAAGAGATGACGGCAAAGGAAAGCCTCTCTCTCATCAACGAGGTGTTAAACAACAGCCGCAAATCAATTCTTCGCAACAATGGAAAGCATTTCATCATCTGGGGTGTTTTGCTAACCATCATGTCGTTTGGAATTTATGAATTATGGCACATAACTGGTAATCCGATATGGAACTGCGCTTGGTTTGTTATGCCAGCATTGGGTTTCCCTATTGTGAGAATCCTCGACAGAAAGAATTCTGATGTGCCGCAGAATGTAATCAACAAGCAGCTTGGTCTGATATGGCTCACTTACTGTATTTTCGCAGTATGTATCAGCGTAATAGCTATGCTAGTAGTTCCAATGAATATCTCCCTCGTCATTGTTGTGCTTTTAGGTTTTGCCGAATGCATCTCGGGTTTCTTGCTGAAAAACTGGGCTATTACAATCGGTGGATTTATCCTTGGTATTGGCGGAGCTGTGGCATCTTCAATAATCTATAACGAGGCTCAGTTGCTCGTTTTCACGCTCGGAGGAATAATTCTTATTATTACTGGACTTATTATCAAATTTCAATACAAATAGACTATGTTTCCCAAATTAGACCCACTTCTCCACTCTGAACTGCGGTTGGCTGTGATGTCGATTCTTGCAGAGGTTGAAAGCGCCGAATTCAGCTATCTCAAGAAGCAGACCGACTCTACTGCAGGTAACCTGAGCGTGCAAATCGACAAGCTTAGCGCAGCAGGATACATTACAGTGGAAAAAGGATTCAAGGGCAAAATGCCCTGCACGACCTGCAAAATCACTCCCGAAGGCATAGAGGCGTTCAAAAACTATGTCACCGCTCTTAAAGAATATATCTCGTAGAACACTTGTATTTTTCTAATTTATCCAAGACACGGCTTTAGGGCTGTGTCTTTTTTTTGTTCAAATTGGCTTAGCCCATTGAATTACAAATAATACATTCGATTGTACAGACGCAAAATTTTGCGTCTTATACAAAAACGGGCGTCAGCCCATAGAAAACTAGAAACGGCGAAGCCCTCAACGAAGTTAACCTTTAGCTCGGCATAAACCAAACGGGCATTAGCACATCAAACATTTTTTGTATTTTTGCTATCGTATTTTCTTGAAAGACTATGAATAACTCGATGCTTGAACTTTTTTCAAAAACCGGAGAACTCGTCCCCAAGGATGTAACACCTTGGCAGTCTTTTTCTGGCAAAGGTATGACCTTCTGGTTGGTGTCGTACGACTGGAACAATTGTGCCTGTGTTTCACATCTCACGATGCGAGCTTTTTTCGGTATGATGAAGATGGATACGCTAATATGTACCCCTTACGCCAAGGATATGCCGCTTCTCTCTTACGATCTTATCTGCGCGCTGTGGAAACGCACTCTGCTGGTGGAGGCGTACGACACAATGGTGGAGCCTGTCGATCTGTCGGCCATGCTGGCGGTGAAAGTAAAATATAATGATTTCAGGCAGACAACCCACAGCTACACAGGCAATTCCATTTTTAACGACATTGATGAGATTCTGCCCATTGCGAGGAGCCTGCTTGCAAATGTTGATACCGAGCGCCCTGTCCGTCTCTTGGGCTTGACGGTCGCCAGCCCTATTCTGCCAGAAAACAAAATCACTGATTATCAGCTAACTTTTGATTGGTGTTAATAATAAGAAAAAGGAAATAATATGAAGAAAGTAGTAATCATTTCAACAAGTCTCCGCCCCGGCTCCAACAGCCACGCAATGGCGGAGCAGTTTGCCGAAGGAGCAAAAGCATCTGGGCATCAAGTGGAACTCATCTCGCTCAGAGGCAAGGAAATCAAGTTCTGCGTCGGCTGTCTGTCGTGCCAGAAGAGTGGTGCGTGTGTATTCAAGGACGATGTTCCTGCAATTATGGACAGTGTGCTTAATGCC